>JAUZRK010000021.1 GCA_030950485.1 Candidatus Dojkabacteria bacterium
AACTAAATGAAGCAGTCAATTTAAATGATAAATATAAAAAAGATTTTTAGAATTAAAAAAAAGAATGAAAATAACGGCGGGAGAGTGTCTATGTATTCAGATGTTTATTTTGTAAATAAAACAATTAAAGCAAAAGATCGAAAGAAATTAAAAAGAACAAAGAAGAGTAAAAACTACCTAATTTTATTAGGTAACAGCTTTAATTTAGTTAAGAAAAATATTTTGGCTGTTTTATTTAGTATTTTAATAATACTATTCATTGTTTTATTATCCACTACGAATAGATTCGAATTTATAAAAGTCTCAAAGTTACAGATAATTAATGAAGAAAGCTTGTCTAAGGAGCAAGTTGAATATATTAAGACTAATATAGAGACAAATTTTTTTGGTAAGTCTATTTATACATTTAATTTGAAAGAAGTAGAGGATCAACTATTGAGTAATTCTATTTTAATAGATAAGGTCTATGTAAGAAAAATACTTCCAAATGAAATATCAGTTGAGGCTTATTTTAGGGATCCAGATACTGTTCTTGCAAATTTTGACGGATATATAATCTTAGCTGAGGATAGGAGCATAATAGATGAAGATTTATCATTTAGTCTGAATATTATAGACTATGAGTTGGATGTTTTAAATGGTTTAGGGGAAATCAATGCAGATTATGTGCGAGATATTTATTTACTTTCAATAGCTGATCCCGAGGTTAGAGGTGAAGTGAAATGGGAGGAAGTTCCTTTAGAAGAAAAACAAAGTATTCTTAATACAATTAAAGAAGACGCTAGATCTTCGATTATTTCATATAGAGATTCCCTAGAGTCTAAAATTAAAAATAAGTACTCTGATATACCTCTGGTATTTGTCTTTGGAGAAAAGGCATTAGTTTCTGAGAAAGGGGAGCTTACTAAGGAAGGAGAAATTATTACAGAATTTTCTAAAGAAATTCTTATAGATTTTGAAAAGTTAGATCTTCCAATAAGTAATCTAGAATGGGTGAGTGAATTTTCTATTGAGATTACCCTTGAAAATGATATTAAAATCTTATTCCTTCAAAGTTCTACCAGAGAATATAAAGATCAAATAAATGACTTAGAGGCAATAATATGGAATAATATACTTGAAGAAGGCAAAACTTACGACTTAAGAACGAGTAAAATATTAATTTATTGAAATTTTCCTCTTGAAAGAAGTCTAAAGTATTTGTAAACTTGACTGACAATTTAAAATGAATTAAATTAGAAAATATGGCTAACATAATTACAGGGATCGATATAGGCTCTGATACTATAAAAACTGTAATTGCAATTGTAGATGAGGAAGGAAAGGGTAAAGTTATTGGACATGCAGATGATCCTTCTTACGGAATCAAAAAAGGTGAAATTACAGGTATCGAAGAAGCTATAAATTCAATTGCTTCATCTTTAACCGCTGCTGAGAAAATGGCTGGTTTAACAGTATCTTCTGCATTTGTAACTATTAACGGTAAACACATTATTTCAAATAATAATAAAGGTGTTGTTGCAATTTCTGATTCTGAAATCTTAGAGGAAGACGTTTATAGAGCAATTGAACAAGCTAGAACACTTGCTATTCCTAGTTCAAGACAGATTATTCATACTATCCCTAGAGAATTTGTTGTAGATCAACAGTCTGGAATAAAGAATCCAGTAGGAATGACAGGAAGTAGACTAGAGGTAGATGCACATATTATATCCGCACCTGTAACAGCAATTCATAATTTAGAAAGATGTATACAGACAATTGGTTTAAAAATTGATTCAATAGTATTTAGTGGTTGGGCTGCTTCACAAACAGTATTAACTTCTACTGAAAAAGAATTAGGAGTTTTATTGTTAGACATTGGAGCTGGAACAACTACAGTAAGTACATTTGAAGAAGATGCTATAACTTATAGTGCTTCAATTCCTTTTGGGGGAGCAAATGTAACTAGAGATTTAGCAGCTGGTTTACGAATGTCACTAGATGAAGCTGAAAAGGTTAAAACAAATATTGAAGATATAATGAAAAAGAGTAGTTCATCAAAAAGAGCTAGTCGAAAGAGTGAAGATAAGAAGGAGGAAGAAGAACCTAAGAAAGAAAATACTGGAGATGTATTAGATATTACAGATCTAAATATTCAAAATGTAAAAACAATTTCAAAAAAGTTGTTTAACTTAATCATAGACGAAAGAATAAAAGAAATTTTTGAACTTGTATTAGACAATGTAGAGCAATCTGGTCACGAATATAGACTTCCAGCAGGTATAGTAATTACTGGAGGTTCTGCAAGTCTACCTGAGATTGCAGCACTTGCTAAGAAAGTCTTTGGAGTTCCAGCAAGGGTAGCAACACCTATGGGATTAGAAGGTCTTTTAGATGGAGTTTCTGCTCCAACTCATGCATCTGTCCAAGGTCTAATTGCAAATGCTATAAACAATGAGTCTTATTCTACAGATTCAAGTTACGCTCCTAGAAAGGGAGGGGAAGCTGGAGGTGGAATGTTTGGAAAACTAACAGACTTTATAAAAGGCTTTTTACCTTAAGCCTCAGAATCAATCTTGAGCTCAGTTTTAAATCTGAATGAATTATAGCGGTCTTGATACTGTTGTCTTAACAACGACTGCTCTCTAATGAATTCGTCAGAGCTTTGTTCATCACTTATCACCTCCCCAATAGATCTCTCATGAAATTTTATTCTATTTCCATTTTTAAAAACTATCATTAAATCTACATTTACTTCGTTATTTTTTACTTTAAGTAGGGTAGTATTGATATCTTCTAAATTACACAATTCCCTCGAAACAAGGTCTTCTCCATATATTTTTATAAAGTCTATAAGGCTAGAGTTACGTGGCAAGACCACTTCTATATGATCAAGCTTGAATTCTAAATCAGATTTATGTGGGTTATTACCACTAACCCTTGGTGCTGGAAGTTCGAACATTAGTGTCTGAGATTCTTTTTCTAAAATAATAATGGGTCGTCCAATTCCATCTATAGATGGAATTATAGTTTCTGCAATTATTTTGAATTCATCTGCGATTAATATATCAATTGCCTGGTTATAATTACTAAAATCACCTATTCCATTTGGTCCCCAAGGAATTCTACATCCAATGTGATCAACCAAGATTCTATCATTATAGTCTGTTAGGTATTCAATTAGACCAGGAATTTTTTCTTTCTCCAACTGGTCAAGTGCTGCTTCGACATATTGGCTATGGTTTTCTAGTTTTGTGGTTTCTTCAACTCCACTTAGAGTATTCTTTTGATTATCTGACATTATTTATCTGATTCGTAAATTTTCTTAAATTTTATCTAAAGTAGCTAGATATAAAATGGTTTTTCCAATTACACCTCTTAATTAAAATTGAATGTTTATGTTTTTATGCATTTAAATATCTTTACTGATTGTTATTATACACTATAGAATTGTGCTATAAAAATGAGACAGTGTTCAAAAAATATGAACAATAGTTTACATAAACAAGTAAAAAATTTACACGATATTCTTGCCTTTTTTAATTTACTGCATTAATATGTCTATAGATTAAAGTTATAGAAATTAGTATGTTAGTAAAACCACAGGCAGTATTATCTGCGAAAATTAAAGTAGTTGGAGTTGGTGGAGGTGGTAATAACGCTTTAAATACAATGATCTCGGACCACAATATTGAGGATGTTGAATTTTTAGCAGTTAACACTGATGCTCAAGCCTTGATGACATCAAAGGCGGATATAAAAATTAGAATAGGAGAACAAATTACAAGAGGACTAGGTAGTGGAGGAAATCCAATTATTGGAAAGAAATCTGCTGAAGAAAGTGTAGATGCTTTACATGAACATTTAGCTGGAGCTGACATGGTTTTTGTTACAGCAGGAATGGGTGGAGGTACCGGAACAGGAGCTGCACCAATAGTAGCAGGTATTGCGAAAAATCTTGGAGCCTTAACTATTGGAGTTGTTACTAAACCATTTTACTTTGAAATGCAGAAGAGAATGGATTTAGCTATTAAAGGAATAGAAGAACTTAGAGATAAAGTAGATACATTAATTGTTGTACCTAACCAAAGATTATTAGAAATCTTAGACAAGAATGCATCATTTATGGATGCGATGAAAAAAGCTGATGAAGTTTTATCTTTAGCTGTTAAAAGTATTGCTAATCTTATTACACAAACTGGAATCATTAATGTTGACTTTGCTGATGTTAGATCAGTTATGGATGACGGAGGAACAGCTTTGATGGGAATGGGAAGTTCTACAGGAGAAGACAGAGCTAAAGAAGCTGCATTAACTGCAATTGAAAGCCCTTTACTAGAGATTTCTATTGATGGGGCGAAAGGAGTCTTGTTTAATGTAATTGGTGGTAACAGTGTAGGTATGATGGAAATTAATGAGGCTGCTGAAGTAATTAAACAAAAAATTTCGCCTGAAGCAACATTTATCTTTGGAGCGCGAATTGATCCTTCTTATGAAGATAGATTAGAAGTAACTGTTTTGGCAACTGGATTTGATAGTAAAACTAGTAATAGAGTCTTAGCTAGTGCACTAGGAGAAACCAGTACGCCAAGTGTTTCAACAGATGAGTTAGATAATAATGATTCATCTAATTCTCAAGAAAGTACAAACAGTAATATGCAAACAAACCAGGCTAGATCTAATGGATCTGATTCATCTGATAGATATGATGATGAGGATTTAGAAAATCTACCAAGCTTTCTAAGGAAGAAAAAAGATTAAAAAGTTCTTAAATATTGAAAATAGAAATTTAAGAAGAGATTGTAGAAATACAATCTCTTCTTTTTTTCTCTAAATCTAGATTACATTAGCCTTGCTATTGCAACATATCTTTCTTTGTTATCTCCTGGTTTATGACATGTAAATAGGGTTAGTGTTTTACTTCCTTTACTTCCAGTTATTATTGATAAATCATTAGGATCTACGATTTTACTTCGTCGCATTCTATAGTGGTATTCAACACCATCAATTTCTAGGTAAATATCATCACCAACTTTTAACCTGTGCAAATATGAAAATGCTACCATCGGATTATCCGTACTAGGATTTTGACTTAAAGCCATACTATGTCCATATATTACAGTGTTATTTTGAACATCTGAAAACGGTAAACTAGTACCTTCAAAATGCGCTAAAGATGTTTCAAGTATAGGTAAGTATGAGTCTTCCTTAGTACTATTTACATTAGCAGTAACTGCTAATCTATCCATTCCTAATGATGGGATTGATAGATAAAATGTTCCAGAATAATTCTTACTTAAGTTATCTTCTTGTAATATTCCACTATCTAGTGCTTCTTTAGCTATTATATCTAGGCCATCAGGTGTGGCAATATATTTTAATAAATCAATGTAATCCTCATTTACAGGCGAGGTAGTACCTTGGGCAAAATATTCATTTACCTCTTCATATTTATATCTAACATCTGGAATTATTTGCTTAAGAATAAAGCCAGTACCTACTAGAACTAAAATCAAAGGAATAATAGTATTAGTAATGCTTGATGCATCTACTATTCTTTGTAATACGCCATAGCTCTTAGTAGTTGAGTCCCATATATTAACTTGAGGTTCTTTTTTGAATTTTTTATCTTCAGGCGCTATCTCTAAATACTTATCTTCAGGCTTTAGTCTGATGACTTTAGTTTGATTGTCCTTTTTATAAGAATAAAGAGACATATTTTTTGATGGATTCTAAGTATGTTAAAATAGTGAGAGTTTATAATAACCCTCAAATTTCAGTTTATCATAATTCTAATTATAAAATAAAAATGGCAATATCTTCAGAAGAAAAGCAAAAGGTGAAAAACCTAGTAATCCTTGGTAAAAAACAAGGCTACTTAACTCAAGATGATATTTTATCTGTATTCGCAAATATAGAAGATAATCTTCAACTACTTGAATATATAATAAGTAATCTTGAGAATGAAGATGTTCAAATAATAGAACCTGTTACAAATGCAGGATATGATGAGACTCAGAGGACAAAGTTAAGTTTTGATGAGAAAATCAAAATACTAAAACAAATTAAATCTCACGTAAGTACTGATCCAATTAGAGCATATTTACAAGAAATTGGTCGAATTCCTCTTTTAAGCGCAGAAGAAGAAGTTATTCTTGCTAAAAGAATCGAGAAGGGTGAGGCTGAAATGCAAGAGGTAATAAAAAAATTAGCAGAAGAAGAAAATGATGAAGTTTATATAAAGGCTTGGGCTAAGTTAAAAGAAGGTGATATTAAAAATAAAGAAGTTGATGCTGCAAAGAAAAGATTAAGCGAGAAAGACAGAAAATATACAAGTAAAACTATTAGAACAGGTATCGAGGCAAAGCATTTACTAACTACTGCAAATCTAAGATTAGTAGTTTCAATTGCTAAGAACTATCTTAAAAGAGGTCTAGCACTTCTTGATTTAATACAAGAGGGTAATCTTGGATTAATGAGAGCAGTAGAGAAATTTGAATATAGAAAAGGATTTAAGTTTTCTACATATGCGACATGGTGGATTAGACAGGCAATTACAAGAGCTATTGCAGACCAAGCTAGAACTATTAGAGTTCCAGTGCATATGATTGAAACAATTAATAAACTAAGTAAAATTTCTTCACAGCTTGCATCAAAATTAGGTAGAAAACCAACTATCAAAGAAATTGCGAGAGCGATGGAAATTACTCCTAAAAAAGTCCAAGAGATTATAAAAATTGCACAAAAGCCTCAATCGTTAGAAACACCAATTGGTGAAGATGGAGATAATACTCTAATAGATATTATAGCCGATGAATATACGGCATCGCCATCTGAGCTTGCAACATTCTCATTCTTGAAGAAACAAATTTATGAAATTCTTGAAGGTTTAACTGATAGAGAAAGAAAGGTGTTAGAACTTAGATTTGGATTGAGAGATGGTGTTACAAGGACGTTAGAGGAAGTAGGACATGAGTTCAATGTAACAAGAGAGAGAATTAGACAGATTGAAGCTAAAGCTCTAAGAAGAATGAAGAGCGATGAAGTAGCACAGGCACTAAAAGACTATTTAACTTAATCTTTTATAAATAATACCGATGGGGGGGAATTATTTAGAGAAAACAAAAGGTAAATCTTTAAACAGATTTAAAGTTTGGCTTGAACAAGCAAAGTATGACTTGGAAATTGCGAGAATATCGCATGACTCTGGTTATTATGAATGGGCTTGTTATCAATCTATTCAATCAGTAGAAAAATTAGTGAAATCTGTTATTGTTCATTCTGGATATAGACCTCCTAGAATTCATAAGTTAGGAGTTCTATTAAGTATAGCCAATAGAGCAAATAAAGCTTTTGAAAATGTTAAATTAAACTTCAGAAAAGTAGAGTCATTTACTTTCATCTCAAGGTATCCATTTATTATCCCTGGACAAAATAACACGCCTCATGAAATGATCTCTGCTGATGATTCAAAATTATGCATAAGATTAGCAACTGATATCTTTGAAGAAATACAAGTTTTCCTAAAAGGGCAAAAAATTAGAACTCCAAATGGTGAATCTATCGAAATGCAAGATTACTATTTTACACAAGACGAAATTGATACAAGATTAACGCAGATTGAAAGTTTACCTGAGATATGTGAAAAATTAGATATAAAAAAGATCATACTTTTTGGAAGTTTCTCTAGGGAGCTTATACGACCTAGATCAACAACAATGGATATATTAATAGTTGCTGATACTACGCTATCTTTCTTCGATAGAATACATTATGTTAGAGAAAAAACGAGAGGCTTAGAGCCGATTGTTGAACCAATAATTTATACTCCTAGTGAGTTTAATAACCTTTTAGTTGAAGAAGGCGAGGGCTACTTAGAGAGTGCGGTAGAGGAGGGAAAAGTATTGTTTGAGAAGAAATAATATATATGGAAATTCTTTTAGGTCCATTAATTGTAATACTTCTTAGATTAATAATCCCGCTTTATATTTTAAGAATCCTCTCGTTGGAGGTATTATAGCGATGGTGCTAGATGCACTTGATGTTGTGATACTAAGGCTATTAAATCTTGGAGATTTTGGCTCATACTCTCAAGTAGATAAGGCATTAGATTCTGACTATTTGCTTATTGAACTTATAGTTTCACTTAGAATATGGAAAAACCAAGTAGCAAAGAATATGAGTATTTTCTGGTTTGTCTGGCGAATGATTGGTGTAGTTTTATTTGAAATAACTGGAATTAGAAAATTATTAGTATTCTTTCCTAATATGTTTGAAAACTTCTTTTTATTCATTGAGATCTACAAGAGATTTAGAAGTGAGCATGATTTAACATTTAGAAAACTTATATACTGGAACATATTTTTGTTTGTTCTTAAACTTCCTATAGAGTTATTGTTACATTGGTATGAAGCCCAGCCTTGGAATTGGTTCCAAGTAAATATTCTTGGACTTAAGACTCTTCAAGAAAAATAACTAGAAAGTACTCCTATCAACAAAATAATCTTTTTCTATATAGTTTCCTTCTGGAGGACTAATTGTCCACTTCAATAAATCTTCAATATCATAAAATTTATTTTCAAGCTGTCCTAATTGCTGTTTTTCAATCCATATAGGTTCTCCCTCTATAGTTTTTTTTGGTGTTCCATTAAATTCATTTATTTCGAATAAAATAAATAGTTTGTCTTCTAAAATCTCTTTTTGTTTTGTGTAGACCCTATCGTGAACAATACACTTCTGTCTAAACTTAGTAGGGATTATATCAGCTTCTTCTTTTGTTTCTCTAATTAGTGACTCTTCAAAACTTTCTCCATATTTTACTGTCCCTGTAATAACACCGTAATATCCAAAAAATGGTGATTTAAGTCGTTTTAGCATAAGTACTTTATTGTCTTTTATACAAAAGCCTACGACTGCAACTAGTGGTTGTTTCTCAACTTCATTTTTAAAGACGTCAATAGTTCTTCCAAATTTCTTTCCTTCTGGAGTTAGGTAATATCTTTTATCTTCAGTCTTTTTTACTAAATTTAATTCTATGAGCTTCTTAATATGATAAGCAAAATGTTCCGAATCTATTTCTTTAGTATTTATATCAGTAAAAGAAGCACCTTCTCTAAAGAGCAAATCTTTTACTATTAACATTTGAATGTAATGTAGGTTATTTGTATTCATTAAAGTATTTTAAGTAATTGGATTATTACACGAAAGAATATTTTTCGTAAGTAAAATTGATTTTAGTAAAATAAAGTGGATCATAAAAAAAAGAGTGGAGAGATTGTTTATAATCTTTCCACTCTTTTAAATTTATGTACATTAACCTATTTTGCTTCGCTTTTAGTTCTGTATTCTCGAATCACACTTACTTTTACAGCACCCGGATAGTTTCCTGAACTTTCAATATCCTTTGCGATTTCAAATGCCATTTTCTTAGTTTTATCGTCACTAATTTTTTCAGGATTAACAATAACTCTAACCTCTCTTCCTGCTTGTATTGCATATGAAGATTTAACACCCTCACGTTTATTAGCAATATCTTCTAGTGTTCTAAGTCTTTTGACATAGTCCTCATAACTTTCTCTTCTAGCTCCTGGTCTAGAACCTGAGATTTTATTTGCTATCTGAACAAGCTCAGCTTCAATATAGTTTGATTCAGCATCACCATGATGAGCTTCAACTGCATTAGCTAGAGCTTTACTTTTTGGCCAGTATTTTCTCGCAATATCTGCAGAAATTTGTCCGTGATTCTTTCCATCTTGAGGCATAACCTTTCCAACATCATGTAAAAGGCAAGCTAATTTTACATCTCTTACATTTGCGCCAACTTCATTTGCTAAAGCTTCTGCAATTTTTACAGTTTCCAATGTATGTTTAACTAAGTTTTGTCCATGGCTGAATCTATATTTAAATCTTCCTAATAGTAAGATAACTTCATTTGGAATATCACTAAATCCTGCTTCAAATGCAAGTTCTTCTCCTGTCTTTTTAATTTCCTTAAGCACTTCTGTTTTGACTTTTTTGATTGTTTCCTCAATAGTTGCTGGATTGATTTTTCCAGTCTTAAGAAGCTTTTTTAGTGCAATTGCAGCTACTTCTCTTCTTATAGGATCAAAGCAAGATATTGTAACCTCATTTGGAGATTCATCTATAATTACGTCAACTCCTGTTAATCTTTCAAAAGCTCTTACATTTCTTCCACTTTTACCTATAACTCTACTTTTTAATGATTCGTCTTCGATATCTATTGTTGTAGTTGTAGTTTCTGCAACATAATCAACTACACTATTTAGCATTGTATCTACAAGAATCTTTTTGCTTATTTCTTCTGATTTCTCTTTTATTTCTGTTTCAGACTCTTTAATTTTCTTAGTTATCCAGTCTCCGATATCTTCTTCGACTTCTTTTTTAAGAATTTCTTCTGCCTCTTCTTTAGTTAACCCAGCAACTTTCTCAAGTTGTAATTTTAGATCATCTACTTTACTCTTAATTTCTGATCTTTGATTTTCTATTTCTTTATCTTTTTCTTCTAGTTCGTCTAACCTACTATCTAGCTGTTTAGATCTTTTTAATAGCTTTTCTTCCTTTTCATCTAATAATCTTTCTTGCTGCTTGAACTTTGCTCTTGCACTAGCGATTTCTGTGTTCGCTCTTTTTTCTATTTCATTTGCTTCCTTTTCTGCTTTAACTAATTTTTCTTTCGCAAGTTTACTTGCTTTTTCGATTGCTTCTAACTCAGTAAGAGTCTTTTCTTTTTTTGTTCTCTTTAGTTTGTTTAGCTGAGAGTACAGATATACTGCGAAAGCTGCAGCGCCTGCCAATGCTAAAACTAATACAATGATAAATATATTCATCTTTCTTTAAAATTAATAACCTAATATTTAAGAAAGGATATTATGTGGCTAGATTAGCTAACTTATTTAAAACGAAGTTATAAACTGTGTTGTAAATTTTCTAGTTGTGGTTAGATAAAATAAGTTTCATTTAAGTCTAGTAAGCCAATTCAAAATATTCCTTTCAATAAATTATTATATCATAATTAATTTTTATCTAAGAACTTGAAATAATAAAAAGAATTTTTAATAAAGGCTTCTATAATGTAAAATAAGAATAAATATATCAATATAAATGGGTAGAGTATTATTAGGCGCTGCACACACATTAATGCAGCCTGGAGAAATATATAAAGATTTAAGAGAAGCGGACTTAACTAGGAAATTCCTGAAATTTGCTATTTCTCATCTGGAGAAAAAAGGAATTGAATTCAAAACAGTTCCTTTAGACTTATCACTACTAAAAAGAATTGATTGGATAAATAATACTGGATACTCTCAGGAAACTGATGATGTTTTTATTGAATTACATGTTAACGATGGAGGCAAAAGAGGAATAGAGAACTGGTATTCAGATGATCCAGGAGAGGATAATCCTTCACAGAGATTTGCTGAGTTTATGATTGATGACATGTGTTCTTCATTAGGCTTTACAAACCATGGAGCAAAAAGTGAACACGATTGCCCTCTTACATCTTTACTAATTCTAAATCAGACAAAAACAATCAGTATTGCAACTGAATTACTATTTATCGATAACGAAGAAGACATCGCTATTCTTAAAGATGATTCAAAAGTAGATAACTTAATGAAAGTACTTGTCGAGTCAATTGCAAAATTCTTTGAAGATATTAAAAAGATTCCACTTAAGAAAAAAGCAAAAGTAATTCCTCCCAAATTTGGTAAGTTTACTAAGCCATCAACTAAGCCAGGGATATCTGGGGGCTCACCATTTTCAACAAAACCAATACCTTCTTTTAATGCTTCAGTTCCAACAGCTAAAAGCAGTGGAAGTAGTAATCTATTAATGGATAGAGATCAGAGGAAACAAATGATTATAGATACATATAAAAAGATTCTTGGTGATGAACCAAAGCAAAATGACCTAAACTATTATCTTAATATGGGAATATCTGAAGAAGAATTAATAAAAAAGATAGTAGATACTGAAGATTTTAAAAAGATGGTTAAAGATGCAAAAGATGCTATTGAGCTAAGGGAAAAATCTGCACAAATGGATACAGACTTAGCTATGTATAAAGGTAAAGCTACAGATCTTCAAGGAATGTTAGATAACTTAAATAAGGTATTAGCACATAAAAACCTTTCAATACAGCAAATGCAAAATGAATTAATTAATAGAGGAGTAGTACAGAAAGGTCAATATTATCACCCTAATCAAGTTTAATGCTCGAATTCGCCTAACATAACTCTTTGTCTTAGATTTATAATATCTTTTAGCATAGAAAGTGTTTTTCTATTAAATCTATTAACACTAATCTCTTGACCATTTACTACATGACTTAGAGGAATATTATAATGTATAGACATTGAAATTATTCTTTTCGATATCTCTAGCAAGCTAAGTTCCTGGTTTAGTAAAGTTATATCTAGCTCTTCTTCTGATTTTTTTGAAATTAATCTAAGTAATTTAATTGCTCTTCTAAGATAATTCTTAGGTGTATTAACAAACTCAAAATCATTTGTTTCTAGTCTTTTTTGTAATGAGTTATACCCCATTAGTAACATAGAACATGTGTTTGCTTCTTCCTCGCTAAGTAGAGCTTGCCTAATTATCCTAAATTTTGTAGTAGTATTTACTTTAAGTTTTTGAGTTAAAGCTTCATCGATTTGAAGCTCTTCAAGTTGAGTGATTTTAATCTCATCAGAAATTCTAAAATCTACTAGGATATTCTTTATTTCTGTTTGAATATCTACATCTGATTGGTTGAAGTTTTCTATAAATTCACTGATATCTTGAGGCTGTTTATTTGCAAATTCAATTTTATTTAAATCATCTTCTCCATAATCACTCATTCGAATTACCTAACTTTGAGGATTTTAGCAGAACTATTTGATTTTAAAAAATCTTTTCTACTATATCGTCTAGCTCAGAATCATCTTTAAAAGGAATGACAATTTTGCCACCTTTTTTAGTTCTTGCTAGTGAGACTGATTTACCAAATCTTTCTCTAAGACCTGTTTCAATACTAAGTGTTTTTTTATCAATTATTCTATTTGTACTTTTCTTAGTTTTCATCTGACCTTTATTTAATCTCCTTACAAGTTCTTCTACAGCTCTTACAGAGAGCTTATCTCTTAATATTATCTTATAAGTAGCAATCATTGTCTCTTCTGATTTCAATCCAAGGAGTGCTCTTGCATGTCCTTCGCTAATTTTCTCTTCTAATAATCCTTTTTTAATATCTTCAGGTAAAGTTAACAGTCTAATTTTATTAGCAATTGCTGGTCGACTAATTCCTACTTTCTTAGAGATTTGTTCATGTGTCATCTTAAAACTTTCGCTTAATTGTTGGAAAGCTAAACCTTCTTCAAGTGCATTTAAATCTTCTCTTTGTATATTCTCAATCACTGCAAGTTCTAACATCTCTTTTGGTGTAGCTTCTTTTACTACAACAGGAACGAATTTTAATCCTGCAAGTTTGGCAGCTCTCAACCTTCTTTCTCCAGCAATTAATTCATAGTTATTCTCGGATTTCTTTGTAACTAGAAGCGGCTCTATAACACCATACTCCCTCATAGAGTCAGCTAGTTCAACTAATTTTTCAGGGTTCATTTGTGCCCTTGGTTGGTAAGGGTTCGCCACTACAAGGTTAATTGGTAGTTTAGCAATAAAACCGTTAGAGATCTCATTTACAGAGCTCTTATCAATTAGTGCTGATAGTCCTTGTCCTAAAGCTGATTTTCTTGCCATATGATTAATTTATTTCTTTAAAATATATTTACATATAATCCAGATCACTTCAACGCTAAACTTTAAGTCTTAAGCGCTTTCGAATCTTTTTATTATTTCTTCAGTTAGTCTCTCATAAGCTTTTGCGCCTGTTGATTCAGGATCATATTCGAATATAGATAATCCATGCGAAGGAGCTTCCGAAAGTCTAATATTTCGTGGAACAATTGTATCAAATAATTTTTCACCGAAAAAGTTTTGTAATTCTGCGGCTATATCTTTGCTTAAATTTGTTCTTGTATCAAACATTGTTAGAACAACTCCACCTATATCTAATTGGCTATTTAAATTCTCTTTAACTAATTTTATTGTATTAATAAGTTGTCCTAAGCCTTCTAGAGCAAAGTATTCTGCTTGAACAGGAATTAATACTTTATCTGAAGCGACATGTCCATTGATTGTAATAAGGCCTAATGATGGAGGGCAATCGATGAGGATATAGTCGTAATCATCTTTTATAATATCTAACGCTCTTTTAAGAATTGTTTCTCTAGACATTGAGTTAACCATTTCTACTTCAGCTCCAGCTAGTTCAATTCCTGATGGAAGTATATCTAAATGTTCAACTCTAGTTGGTTTAATAATGCTGTTAGGATCTACTTTGTTAATAAGTAAATCATAAGTAGTTTTATATTTAGTATCTTTATCTCTATCTCTAGTAAAGCCTATTCCTGAGGTTAAGTTAGCCTGAGGATCTATATCTACTATTAGAACCTTTTTTCCTTTATTAGCTAAAAATACAGCAAGATTAAGTGTTGTTGTTGTTTTTCCAACTCCTCCTTTTTGATTTGAAATTGATAGTATCATTTATAAAAGCATTATCATTAGTAGTATACTATAAGTAATAAAGCAAAAGTAAAAAGCTTAAAGTCACAGTATGAGAAAAATGATGACAGGTATAAAGAGTAGGAATTATTTTAATTGATCTAATCGATCTAATTATACTAAATAAAAGTTGTAGTATAAAAACTATATGAAATTATTTGACAGGAATTATTATGAAAATGAAGTTTTTGAAGAAATTAGCTTAGATATTTCTAAGACTGATTTTAACAGTGTAACTTTTAAGAATTGCGACTTTAGTGAAAAGCAATTAAAGGCTAATGATTTTATTAGATGTAAGTTTATTAACTGTAATTTTCTAAGTACAGATTTTACTGATTCAAAATTAGAAGAACCTATCTTTAAATCCTGTAGGTTATCTGGAATGAATTGGAGCAGACTAAGGGATTCCTTACATTCGAAATATATTTTTGAGCAGTGTGACTTAAGATTTAGCGCGTTTGTTGATAAAGATTTTTTTATGTCTGAATTTAATGAATGTAAGATAAACGAATCAGAATTTGATAGTTGTAAACTTAATAAGACAAAATTTTCTTCAGATTTACTGTTAGTGAGTTTTAAAAATTGTGAATTGAATAAGGCAGATTTTTCAAGGTCTAAGAATGTATTTATTGATTTAGTTTCGAATAAGGTTAAGGGAATGAAGTTATCAGATAGACAACTTGAAGGTTTGATAGGGCAGTTTGGGGTTGAGGTTGTTGAGGATGAATATTAAATAATAGAGAAGGCGACAATGATACATATTCACTTCTTGTAAGAATTTTATTAAATGTACATTTATACTTTTACGTTCTTTTGTGACCAAAAGAACCAAAAGTCCTGGGAACTTGTAACGGCGACTAACTGTTGTTTGCTATCTCGCCCAACAAAATCCCAGACTCAATTTTAACCCGTTTGTGAAAAACTCTCATCTAGAGAAATAATATCCAATGAAGATTTTAATTGGATAGTTTAATTACAGTAGCTTCACTAGTAATGACTTAATTACTTAGTTACAAAGGGCGGGGTCATCCCCGCCCTTTTTCTTTATTTCTCCAATCCCAACTCTATCTTATACCCATTACTATCTATTAAAATCTGACCTTCTTCTACAACACCTCTTTCTAGCTTAGAAGCGCTAACACCTTCTGAAATCTCGCTAGAGTATTTCTCGAAAAGAGCTATAACCTTATCGTCTCCCTCGTAATATACCATTACAGGGTCACCCATTTTCATATTCATATTCTTTCTATTAGCTTGTATCTGTCTTACAATTTCTCTTACTAGTCCTTTTTCAACTAGATCATCACTAAGTTCAATATCTAGCCCCACTTTTATATCTGATGAATCATCACCAACAACCTTTAGATTCTCAGACTCTTCAATACTAGCTTTTGATTGAACATTTATAATATTTAACTCATTCATAAGCAGCTCCTTCATCCAATCTCTAGGTTCAGGTACTATTGAATTGTTAGACATTATATACAAGTTAGCTAAAGGCTGCCTGACCTTCATTGAATTCTCAGTCCTTAATACATGGCCTAATTCAACAACTTTTCTTAAAACATTCATTTCCTCAGGTATAACTTGGTACTCATCCATAAAGTTTTTATCGAAAACCGGATAGTCTGTTAAATGAATTGACTCAGCTACATCTTCAAAGTGATTAGCTACTAGTTCCTTATAAATGTACTCAGTTATAAATGGAGTTAATGGTGCCATTAACTTTAATGTTTCTATTAGTACGTAGTAAAGTACTTCAAGAGCTCTTGTATCACCATCAGCAAATCTATTTCTATTACTTCTGATATACCATTTAGATGTATCATTTATAAAATCTTTTATAGCTCTAGCTGCTTTTGGAATTGTATAGTTATCTAATTCTTCAGTAACTTTTTTGATTGTTTCCTGAAGTCTGTAAATAATCCAAGCATCTAACTCGTTATTCATGTCATCGAATGGAATGTGATCCCATGGATGAGAGTCATCAGTTACATTTCTTTCGTTATAAGCTAACTCTTTGCTTGGCATCCAATTATGAATGTTTGCATATGTTGTTAGGTAACTAAAAATATTCCAAAGAGGCAAGATTGTCTCTTGCTTATTAGCTTTAATTGTTTTGTCTGTTACTGCTGAATCTTCTCCATACATTAATGGAGAGTCATAGAAATTCAGTCTAATACTATCTGCACCATGCTGTTCAATTAGTGGCATTGGTGGAGTATAGTTACCTAGACTCTTTGATAGCTTTCTTCCTTTATCATCAGTAATAGTTCCATTAATGATTACATTTTTAAAAGCTGGTGAGTTGAATAATACAGTTCCTTCAGCATGAAGCGTATAAAACCAACCTCTAGTTTGATCTATTCCTTCGGCTATATATTCTGCAGGAAATTTTTTCTCAAATTTTTCTTTATTTTCAAAAGGGTAGTGAAACCTAGCAAAAGGCATTGCTCCAGAATCATACCAAACGTCGATTACGTCAGTAATTCTAGTATATGTCTCTCCATCAAGTTCAAATGTTACTTCATCTACAAAAGGTCTATGAGGGTCTTCTAATTTTACTCCTGATAGTTCTTCTAATTCTTCAAATGATCCAATAACTTTTGTCTTACCTGATTCAGATTTCCAAACAGGAAGAGGAGTTCCCCAATATCTCTTTCTAGAAATTGCCCAATCTTTAATTTCAGACAGCCAATTACCAAATCTACCTTCTCTTGCGTGAGCTGGTATCCAGTTTATCTTATTATTATTTTCTACAAGCTCTGTTCTTACTTTACTCATTCCTACATACCAAGATGTAATAGGTTTATAGATTAATGGAGTTTTTGTTCTCCAACACATTGGCATATCGTGCTCATAATCTTCATGTCTCCAAAGTCTACCCATCTCTTCTAGATCTTTTATAATATATTTATTAGCTTTTCTGTAAAACATTCCAGCGTATGGTGTTATTTCTTCAGTAAAGTCCCCTTGATCATCAAGTACATCAAAACTTTCTATGTCTTCTTTCATAAAGACATCATTGTCTTCCGCACCATAAGGTGCTAAGTGAACAATTCCAGTTCCACTTTCAGTTGAAACATAATCAGCAGCAAATATTTTATGTGAATTTTTTCTACCTTTGAAAAAATCAAAAGGTGGATTATATTCTTTACCTAAAAGTGTAGAAGAATCAACTTCCTCTAATATCTTATATTCAGCATCTTTAAATACAAATTCTAAGCAATCTTTTGCGCAGATATATGTTTCATCTTCGTTATCGCCTTTTACTTTTACATATTTAATTTTTGGATTAATAGCTAATCCAAGATTAGTTGGGATTGTCCAAGGTGTAGTAGTCCAAGCTAGTACAAAAGTACTTTCTTCATCTTTTAGTTGAAACTTAACTGTAATCGCAGGATCTACAAAAGGTTTATAACCTCCAAGCGCAACTTCAGCATTTGATAGGGTAGTTCCAGCTCTTGTTGAATAAGGAACTACTTTAAATCCTTCATATAAATGACCTTTTTCGAATAGTTCTTTTAATGACCACCAGACTGACTCAATGAATTTACTATCCATAGTTGCATATTCCTCTTTGCCATTAGTAAGTCTACCTACTGCTTCTTCTAGTTCTATAATATTTTTTTGATATTTGATTACAGACTCTTTACAGAGTTGATTGAATTCTTTTATTCCGTATTTTTCTATATCTTTTTTTTCTTTGAATCCAAGCTTCTTTTCTATCTCATATTCAACAGGGATACCATGACAATCCCAACCTAAACTTCGTGAAACCTTGTATCCTTGCATACTCCAGTATCTAGGTATTATATCTTTTAACGAAAATGTAAGCATGTGTCCAGTATGAGGTTCACCATTAGCAGTAATAGGTCCGTCATAAAATGTTTTAATATTATCGTCAGGTCTTTGTTCGATTGATTTTTCAAGAACATTATTTTCTTTCCACCAGTTTAATATGTCTTTTTCTAATTCATGAAAGTCTTGTCTTGGATTTGGTTTGTTGAACATGGTTACTGCTAATAAAAAATAGATTTATAATTTATTAGAGGACTCTTGTTAGAGTGGTACCACCTCAATTTCCCGAAATGAAGTTTCGGAACACTTATTACAGCTTTTTCGGGCTTACCCGCTGGGTTCTATTGGCATTTGCTTTCTTCCCAGTGCTCAGGAGTGATATCTCCTTCATAGCGTTAAAATAATTTTAGCACAATAAATGATAAAATTAGCTAATAATACTTTTCCTATAAAATGAAACAGAAATATTTCGAGCTAACATTAGCAGCAGTAATAAGTCTTCTTTTTACAATATCGACAAGCTTTCTCAGTATTCATATTTATAGAAATACTAATTTGATAGATACAAAGTTAAATTATGAGAATTTCTTTCTTCCTTCTCTAACTGGGATATTACTAATACTAAGAGTCTCTAGTAATTTATTCAAAGTTTATAAAGGTAAGGAATTTAGAAACAAGGAGTTTATTATAATGAATACGATAGCTCCATTTATAGTATTAATAATAGCGATAGTACTTTCTATATTTATTAAGAAACAAACTTATTTCTCTTTATAAAAAACCTCAAGATATGTTCTTTTCCTTTTGAGATACCTATTCTTTCAGATTCCATTACCTCGTACTCTGAATCATTTTCTACTATGAATAGTGTTGAATCTTTGTTTGTTAAGTCTAGTCCATAAAATGACTTGTCGATATCCATTGCTTTACATAATTTTCCAGGGCCAGTAGTTAAATCTTTTAACTTTTCTTTACTTCTAAATTTCTGCATTAAATCTATAACTTCGATTGGTTCTAATGCTCTTATTAAGACACTTACTGGATCATTAATCTCGCTGCATGTTATATCTAGTAGATTTTGTCCATGCATACTATGAATATAGGCGTAACCCGCTGGTCCGAATAGGACTTTTGTTCTCTCTGTTTTTCCAATGAAAGAATGAGCTGCTGGATCATTTGCGCCTAGATATGCTTCAGTTTCAACAATTACGCCAGAAATAATTCTTTCTCCTAACTTTCGAACCAAGAGTTTGCCTAATAAGTCTTTTGCAACTAAGGTCGCATCTCGATTGAAGAATGTATTTTCTAGTATGATCATTTATTTAATTTTACAATATAATCCATGATGTCATTCCAATTATATACCCTAGTTACCTTAGGGTGAGAGTAGTCTTGCCAATATTTACCATTCATTAATAAGAGATGGGGGATAATGTCATAAACATCTTCGAAATTTTGATATCTATCATCAATAAAAACATCACTTCCTTCAAGAAATGGCCTTTTGCTATTAGTATATCCAACTCCAATTACTTCTATGTTTTCATTTACTTTATAAGTTGCTAGCCATTTAAGTGCTACATCTAATGACTCGTCGCTTCTAGCAGTGACTATTTTTACCGTATGATCTCGAGATAGTTTATTAATAGATTTAACTGAATTTAAGATTGGTTTCAATATGTCTGCTGTTTTTATATCTGCATACATGTCATGGGTAATCTCTCGAAGAATTGTCTTTGGAAGTACTCCAGTTGTCTCTAATTCTTCAAAGCTAACATTAGGAGCATCTTTAGAAAGTTCTGGGTATCTTTTTTGAAACTCATTTTTAATATAAAAATCTTTCAGTTCTTGCGTATCAGCAATTACTTTATCAAAATCTATTGATATTATCATTCTGGAAATTTAATAACTTACGTAGAGAGTATATCAAAATGTTTTGTTTAAATGATAGAATTGAAGTATGAAGATAAAGCTCAGATTACTTCTTTTCTGATATAGGAGGTGTACTCTTAACTTTGTGTATTACAAGCAAAAGTTTATGAGTTTTAAATTATGATTTATCCTCTTGATTTAGAATAGTTCGCATGTCATCAACAACAGTTTTGAGACCAGTTATTAAAGTAAACTTGTTTACAAAAAATTCCGTCACAAATTCAAATAATTTATTTTCTTCTTTTGTCAAATTAACCGAATTTGGATCAGCTTCATAATAAGCGAAAGTCCTCTGAGTGTTAGGAGTTTCCGTTGCAATCTTCTCATTAATATCAATTAAATCATAAATAACACCATGAAATCCTACTAATTTTCCTGTAAGTAGAGATAATGAGAGTTATGGAAATGTTAAATTATATAGATAACTGTATAAGAGGTCCATGTACTCTTTTCCTGTAATGGTTTGACCAGGAAAAATACTTTCAGCCATTCCTAATATGAATGCCTGTACATTTTGTCCACCTGGATTACGTGCAACTGTATGATATATATTTACCCCAATATTTACTTGGGACATTGCTCTAGTATTTAGTATTTCAAACTCTGTGATGTTAAGAGGGGCTAGTTTGAACTCTTTAATCTGCCCAACTACTAGCTCTAAATATTTATTAGCAGCATCTGATCCTTCTTTAAAATCTAAACCTCCTAAGTCACCTAAAACAATTTCTGTAGAACCTTCGTTAAAATATAAGCTAGATAAACTTAAATTCCCTATTCTTATCCCTGCTGTATTTGCAGTATCAATGTGTTTTGCCAAAGAGTCTAATAGATCAAGCCTTGTTTCTCTCGTGACTTTTTCTAGTGCTCCTTTTTTAAGTTGATCAAAAGTAGTACCTTCTGGATAATAAGGCATTCTGAATTTAAGTCCTATAGCATTATCTGTATCACCCTCTGCATAAACAGGAATAATACCAGATGTCGTGATTGTAGGAATACCTAGTTCTTTTAAAATTTCTCTCGCAGAATGATCCAGTAAGAGTTGTAGGATTGTTGACTTAGGGTGTCTTTCAAAGTACACAATCTTTTCTACAATACCACTTTCGGGGTATACTTTGATTTCAGCTAGGTGTGCCGCTCGTTTAATAATTGTTGGCTCTTCATTTAGCTCGATTGTTAAATCTAATGATCCATCATTCTTTGAATCTAGTTTATTGTTTTTATCATCCATATATCACTCTAAATATTGTAGAGGATCTTAACATGGTTGCTATAATTCGACAATTAATGTTTCTGTTTAAAGACAAGTGTAATGAATATCTGCAATTACCCACTGAATTAGTTTAAATTAAAACACTAGGTGAATTAAGATGATAAAATTGCTTTAGTGGATAATAATAAAATCTATATTTAGTATGAAGAAGATAAAAACATTATTTATGGGAACTAGCGAGTTCGCTGTTCCAGTTTTAGAAGGACTACTTGAAGCAGAGGAGATTGAAGTAACCGGCGTTATAACTCAGCCAGATCGTCCAGCAGGAAGGAAACAAGAATTGAAGCCAAGTCCACTTAAAGAAGCCGTTGGTAGATTGAATTCTAAAATGGCACTGCATCAGCCAGAGAGAATTAGCAGATTTAAGAAACACATCTTTGAAGAAATAAAACCAGATTTAATAATAGTAGCTGCATACGGGCAGATAATTCCAGGAAGTATTTTGGAATTTCCAAAATTTAAGTGTCTAAATGTACACGGCTCATTACTACCTGTACTAAGAGGAGCTGTACCTATTCATATGGCAATCCTCCAAGGTCTTGAAAAGACAGGTAATACACTTCAGATCATGAGCAAGAAAATGGATGAAGGTCCAATTGTATCTACTAGAGAGATTCAATTAGAAGGAAAAGAATATTTTTCAGAGTTATTTGATAAATTAGCTAAGTTAGCTAAAAAACAAATCGTTGAAGATATTTCTAAATGGGTTAGGGGAGAGCTAACTCCTAAAGACCAGGATGACTCTAAAGCTACTTACTGCTTTATGGATGATATAAAAAAGGAAAAAGCAGAGATTACTGAAGGTACTTCCGTAATTAAAGCAGAAAGAATGGTTAGAGCATTTAATTTATGGCCAGTAGCCTGGTTTCAATTAAGAGAGAGTAGTAATAAAGGTAAAAGAATTAAAACATTTAAGTCTAAGTTAGCTAATTTAGTTATTAATAATGTACCTGACATGGCTTTGTTTGAAAATGATGGAGATCTTTATCTTAAGTTAAAAGACGGAGTACTGCTTCTAGAAGAAATTCAACTTGAAGGAAAACAGAGGAGAGAAGGGAAGGAATATTTATATCTTATTGATTAATTTAAAATTGAATGACAGATAAAGCTTTTGCAGAAATTATATTTGATAAGACTACTGAATTAGAAATTGAAAATGCAGTTAGTAATCTAATCACTGAAGACGACCTATATTATTCTGATCAGGTAGAACATATAAGAGGTTTGATGACTAAAACTCTACATTTAACACTATTCTTGGGACTACCGGTCTGGTTTATAAATGATAAAAAACTTCTTAAATTACTTAAATCTGTTGAGATCTCTGAACTTAAACCAGAGAAATTGAATTTCTTTGTAGGCTATATGGGCTTATATAAGGTTTTATATTTAGAAGTAAAGGATAAAGAGATGAAAGATTACTTTCAGTTGCTAAAGAGATAGCTGCTTTCGCACCTGAGCGTAACTTTAGAGTGGCAGACTTCCGTCCTCATATAACTGTAGCCTATGTTAATAAAGATTTTGAGTTGCCTGCAGAATATGACTTAGGTTTAGTTGAATTGAAAGTAAGTGAAATTAGGGTTAGTAAGCATTCTGATTTTGTTAAGAAAGTGAAAGAAGCTAAATAATTTATTTATAACCTTCAGCCTGTTTAGTAAACATCTCATTATAAAGCCCAGTGGTGTTCATCAACTCTTCATGACTACCACTTTCTATAATCTTGCCCTCATCTAATACTATTATCCTATCAGCATTTCTAACTGTAGCGAATCTGTGTGAAACTATTATCATAGTTGTATCTTTTGCTAAATGACTTATTTCTTCAAAGACTCTTGCTTCAGCTAGAGCATCTAGTGCAGAAGTTGGTTCATCTAATATTACTAATTTTGGATTAGCAAATAGCGCTCTTGCAATACCAACTTTTTGCCATTGGCCACCTGAAAGATCAGTTCCATTTTCAAAATCTCTACTAAGTAATGTTTCTATTCCTTCTGGTAACGTATCAATAAAAGTATTAATTCCTGCTTTTTCTGCACTTTCTTTAATGAATTCTAAATTATTCTCATCTTCTAAGTTTCCAATTGCAATATTATCTTTTAAACTAAAATTTTGCAAAAGATTGAAATAGTACTCCCCAAAGTTTGTAATATGAATCTAAATCTAGTTCTTTTATATTTATATTATTTATTAAAATCTCTCCCTCGTTTACATCATAAAATCTTGCAAGAAGCTTTATAAGCGTTGTCTTTCCAGCACCATTTTTACCAATTAATGCAATTTTTTCTCCAGAGTCTATTTTGAAACTTAGATTTTTGAAAATATACCTCTTAGTATTTGGGTATTTAAAGCTAACATTTCTAAACTCAATCTTTGGTGATGACTTTTCTACTTTTTGAGGATTTTTAGAAATTATAATTTTTGATTTTAAATCAAAAATTTTTCTTAAGTCGCTTACATAATTCATCTGTTCAATCAGACTAGAAATACTTCCTTCTACTTGAGAAAGTCTGTTGGATACGACAAAAATGTTTGCAAGCAAAAAAGTATAAGAACCTATTTTTAACTGACCATCAAGAATTTCTGAGATTAAGAACATGTTAAATCCAACAAAGATTAGTGAAGAAATTATTGTTGAAATAAACATGTAAAAGAATTTTCTATTTAATGGTTTATTAGCAGAATTGACAAAGCTTAGTTGAGCATTTAAAAATACACTAATAATTTTATCTGCAAAACCATATACTCTTGCTTCTTTTATACTATCTAGATCGTCAAATGCTTTCATTGCTTTATTTGAATGTATTTTCTCATCTCCATCAGTATCCCAAATATTATAGAGTGCCTGTCCGTATTTTTTACTTACAATGAAATCAAATGATATTGGAATAAATAATAAAAGTATAAATATAGGATTTATTGTTAGAAGAAGTCCTCCAACAAGTATTAAACCTATTAGTGCAGCCAAGAGCCTAGTAGATTGTCTAGCAATTGTTACAGCTCTCCAAAAAATAACTGTACCAGCTTTTTGATGCATAAGATTAAACTCTTTACTCTCATGTGCTTCTATATCTGTAGTTACTATTTTATGAATATATTTTGCCCAACCTAGCCTATTCCATTTATAGTTGAATTTTATTTCTGAAAAATAGTCTAATGCAGAAGTAAAATCTTCCAGGATGATTAAAAATAATAAGGCCAATAAATATGGACCAAATTCAGGTATTAAATCTTTACTTTGAAAATCTTCTAGTTTTACAAGTTTATTTATTAGTAAACCACTAACAAAAGTAACAATTACTGGGGCTAATACATTAATAAGTCTTACAATAAGCATTAGTAAGACTTCTGGCTTACAGACCTCCCAAAGTAGCTTAATTATCCATTTGAAATCTGAAAGTTTTTGTTTCATATAATTATTCTATCGTATTTTATCTTCTATTTCATTTCTTACTAAACCCACCACTTTGAATATCCCAAAGATTCTTGTAAATTTTAGAGTCACTAAGAAGCTCTTTATGAGTTCCGCTTTCAGCTACTGAACCATTTTCTATTACAAAAATATTATCGCAATGCGTAATTGTACTTAATCTATGCGCAATAATAATCACTGTCTTATTCTGACTTAAAACTGTAAATGCTTCTTGAATTAGTTTCTCACTCTCGCTGTCTAACATACTAGTAGCTTCATCAAATATAACTACTTTTGGGTTCTTAATTAAAACTCTAGCAATAGCAATTCTTTGTTTTTGACCTCCAGAAAGTTTTAATCCTCTTTCTCCAACTTTTGTTTCATAACCATCTTTTAAAGTCATTATGAAATCATGAATTTTTGCTTTCTTACAAGCTTCAATAATAATCTCTTTATTTCCCAGATTATCTAAATCATGAATGTCATCCAGAGCATATCCAACATTATAGTAAACGCTTCTATTAAATAAGACTGGCTCTTGGGGAACTAATCCAATAATTTCTCTAAGATCTTTATTTGAAAGATCTTTTATATTAACTCCATCAATCTCAATGCCTCCTTTCCAAACATCATAATATTTCATTAGGAGTCTGGTTAAGGTTGATTTACCACCTCCTGAAGTACCTACAAAAGCTATTGTTTCTTCTGACTTTATATCTTAATTTAAATCATTAATAACTGAAATATCACTAGTATAACCAAATGAAACATTTTGAAAACTGATATTACCTCTAACCTCGCTTATAATTTGAGGATTGTTTATATATTTAATACTAGGCTTTGCATCGTATAGCTCGTAGAAATCTTCAATTGTAGGAAGGTCTTTCAATACATCTCTAATATTAAAAATCATTCCCATAACTCTTCCCGTCATCTGAGTTAAATAAGTTAAAATTACTACAACCTCACCTAAAGTTAAGTTTCCTTCTGTATACAATGTATTAGTAACTACTGCTGGGACTATAAAAACAAAAACCCCGGCAAGTCTTGCAACAAAATCAATAAGTCTAAAAGTATCTTGATATTTAAATTGTGCCTCTTGTGCAATTTCTAACTTTTTATCTAAATATTTAACTTCATAATCTTCTTTACCAAAAGATCTTACTGTTTCAAAATTTGAGACACCGTCAATTATCGTACTATTTCTATCGTATTCAGCGTCTTTTAATCGTTCCCTTTGCTTGATATTCATCTTAATTGATAACAGAAGAAAAGGTACGGTAACTATTATTACTAAGATTGACGTTAAACTAATTAGTGGAGAGATAAAATCATAACTACAACAGGAATCATTAGATTGCCGAAGTTCTCCATTGTAAACCACTCAAGCCTCCATAAAAACATATCTATAGCCGATCTACTATTCAATATAATAGAAATCATTTTTCCTGTTTGTTTATTTACATGATAGTTATAGTCTTGCTCAATTACATTTTTATACACGTCATGCATTAAGTCTCTCATTAGTTTTCCCAGATGCCTTGACTTTGGATAGAATGTTAGAGGTTCTAAGATTAATGGAGAGGCTATTAATACTCCTATTAAAAGTATCATCTTAAACATATCTAACTCCTCAACTGAATTTGCAGAATCTATAATTTGACCAATAGCTAGCGGAACAAGGTTGTATGAAACTAAGAGAATTATTGATGCAATTATTCCGAGTATATGAAGTGATTTATATTTTTTTGATAAACTAATATACCTTTTATAGAGGCCGAAGAAATTGTTCATAGTTTGTAATGATAATTGGGTAGTGTAGTATAGCGTATGAACTTAGATTTGTTTAGTGAATTCGATTACACTAATATAAATTTATGGAGAACTATGATTCAATATTTAAAGATATATTTGAATCATTTGGTTGGAATAAGATTCCTTCCGCAACTCCATTACCTTTAAGTAGAATTATCCCGTCATACTTTATTCCACCAGGAATATTGTTTCTAAAGTATTCATTTAAGGCGATATGCGGATGTCTACTGCTTTTATAAGATTCTCCCCAAACTTCATAGAGCAAGAAATCTATAGATTCATAAGCCTTATCACTGGTTGGATCTATAATCAAGAAAGTACCAGTTACATCTAAATCATATCTTTTCATCTCTTCATCATTTTTATACCCATCTACTTGAGTACCTTTTAAATCGCCAAGACCTATATAAAAACCTGCGCCTAAAGACATATTTCTATTTGTATATTTATGAGTAGAATCTAAAACTATATCTTTTCTAGAATAATGCCAGAAACCATCTGCATTTTTAATTGACGCAGTAGCGATACCCTGTAATTCTTTACCTTCGAATGAATGAGTAGAGATTGATTTATTTCCTAAATTATAACCTTCAAGATTTATTGTTGATTGAGCATTCTCAACTTTTTCAAAGCCTTTATTAATACGAAGTCGTCCTGAGTTACCTACAGGAATAGAATCACTGTTGTCTTCTGAAGGTGTATCTGTGAAATTACTGCTTACTTTAAGTGAACCCATCTTTAGCTAATGCTTATTTACTGAATTAATTATAAGCTTTTTATATGTTTCTGTCTAAAGAATGAAGTGGAAAAAGGATTTAACGAGAGCTGGTTAAGAGATTAACAAAACTCCCCAGACTGGATTCGAACCAGTGACCTGCCGGTTAACAGCCGGACGCTCTACCGCTGAGCTACTGAGGAATACTTTGTTTTTATCAATGTGCTTAGGAATTATACAGTAAACTTTTTAAGTATCAAACATTTTTATGTTTTTCTAAATAGTTTATTATGATGTATACATTTAGTTTCTATGAATCATACTAAAAATAACCTCTCATTCCTCCTTGGTAGCAATGAAACGGTTGAGGATGTTGTAACAAAAATGAATCTACTAAGTAGATTTTTTCAAAGCTATTCTGATCTTTCGGGCTTTATTCCTTTTCTAGAAACATATAAATATGTAACAGGAGAGGTATATTTATCTCGTGAAACATTTAATAGCTTTCCTCAAACTGAGAACCTAGATATATTTTTTGCGAATTTGTACTTTAAACCAATCTATAGTTTTCTAACTGAGGGTAAAATGCCGTTACCTTGGAGAACTTACTTAGAATATTGTAACAATAATTTTCACAACCCATTTCTACAAGTACTAATAGGTATATGCGTTCATATTAATTCCGATCTAGCATAATCTTTAGTTGAAACTGATTTTAATGAAGAAGATGATCTCTTCCATATAGACATAATTTTAATGCATATTGTTCCTAAGTTAATGAGTTATCTAGCATTTAAAGAGCACGATATCTTAGCAATTCTAGGTCTAGCTGCTTTACCTATAACAGAGCATGAAACAAAGTCTATAATTCTAAGATGGAGACATGATGCTTGGCGAAATGCGAAAAAATTAAGATCTGGAGAAATTAATTTAAATGACTTAAGAATAGAAACTGATAGATTAGTACAAAGAATAATTTGGGAGTGGAAAGAGTATTTAAACCCAATACATGCTTTTAAATTATTACGAGATCTAGAGAGCTTGAGTGTCGATATTTAAAATATCTTCTTGGAGAAACAGCAGAGAATTCAGTAGAAGAAAAAAAAGAAAGTTCCCGTTAGCGAGAGCTTGTATTATACGTTAAGCATCAATCCACTAACTTGACGTCAGCGTTGATGTCGTTTGAAATATTTGTTTTAAATTATTAAAATTCATAGTTAATTAGACCGTATTCTTTCTATTTCTTATCCATTCAAATAAAAACTGTCCAGCCCAAGAAGTATACTCACCAGAATAATCACTTAACCAACTACTCATTTCTTCATACTTTTAGGTAAATTATATAATTCAGTTGCTATTTTAATTCCCCAAGTATCAATTGGAGCAATTCGATCAGTAACTCAAGAAAAAGTTAAAATACAATCTGCAGCCTTATTTCCAATTCCTTTGATTTTTAATAATTCTTCTTTCACCTCATCTTCGGAAAGATATTTATATCTTTCTAATAAGTTACTTTTTGTTAAGTATTCAATAGCAGAAATAATATATTTATCTCTATATCCAACTCCAAGAGGCTTAAGATCCTCGCTTGTAGCTAAACTTAGTTCCTCCAAGTTTGGAAATAGACTAAAACTACGATTATCAATTACGAGCTTTTTCCCAAATAGACTCTTTAATAGGTTAATAGTCTTTCTAATTGAAGTTATATTTTTATTTTGAGAAATAATGAATGAAATAATAGTTTCAAAAAGATCTTGTTTTAAGAGTCTAAGTCCTGGATATTTTACTATGGAGTCATTAATATAATCACCTTTATTAATTGATTTAATCATTGATTCATAGTCAAATGATAGTCTGAAGTATTCTTCAATGATTCTTATATCATTTAAAACAGGGTAACTTTGCCAGTGAAGAGTATTTTCTTCCAAACTAATCTTCAAGATAGAATTTTGATGAGAACCATAGTAAAAGTTGCCTATTAATTCCCAATTAAAACTTTGTCCACCTACTAAAGTAGTATCCAAATTTATAGCTTCCTTTAACTTAAGTGTATTCATTGTTAGAATTATATAACTAAAAACATAATTATGAAGTTAAATAAATCAGAAATTGATAGTAAATTACAAAATCTTAGTTCATGGATCTATGATAAAGAATCTGAAGAATTAGTATTTGATCTAACTTTAGAAAATTTCAAACAATGTGTAGAGCTTTTAAATAAAGTATTAGAAGTTGCAGAAAAACTTAACCATCACCCAGATGTGAGGATTTATAATTACAAGAAAATTGAGATTAGAATAACTACTCATGATCAAAATGGTATAACTGAAATAGATTTTGAGTTTGCTTCTTTAGTTAATAAATTACTAAATTAAAATGACTAGATCTTGGATAACTTCAACGGCAATTTTATCATTACATGAACAACTTCCAGTAAGGCAAGTATACCTTTGGTGTATTTCAAAAGACGATTATATTGTGGTTGCGGGAAGAAATGATAAATGGCAATTCCCTGGAGGTAAACCAGATTCTGGTGAGAGTAAAGAGCAGGCATTAGAAAGAGAAGTTTTTGAAGAATCTGGAATTAAACTTAATGAATATAGTAACAGACCTACTATATTTGGATATTATTTGATAGAGGATGATCCTAATTGGCCGAATGATAAGGCTTATTCGCAATTAAGATTTATCTTAAGAATAGATAAGGACCACAAAGAAATATCACTAAGTAATAACGAAAAAGTAGATGAGGCAACTCCTTTGGAAGATGTTAGGTGGGTTAAACTTGATGAATTATCAATGTTTAATCATTCTAGAATGAGCCATTCAGAATTTGAATCAGTGCTTACTTCAGGAATTTTTGAATAGAGCTGATAGATGTTGGTGACCAGTGGTTATTGGTGTGTAATATGATAAAATTAATGAAAGTATCTACAAAAAATGCGAATATTACTGATAGAAGACGATAAAGTTATAGCTTCATTTATAAAACATGCAATATCTCAATACGGACACGTAATTGATCATAAAAATGATGGTAAGGAAGGGTTCCAATTAGCCCAGATAAATAAAAGCAATTATGATTTGATTATCTTAGATGTGTTGCTACCTTCAATGGATGGTTTAAAAATTTGTAGATTGCTGAGAGAAGAAGGTGACACCACTCCAATCTTAATGCTATCGGGTAGAGACTCAACTGAAAATAAGGTTGAAGGTTTAGACTCAGGTGCTGATGATTACCTTACAAAGCCTTTTGAAATGGATGAACTATACGCAAGAATTAAGGCTTTACATAGAAGGGCTACTGGAGAAAAAAATGAGATGATAGAGGTACAAAATATTGTATTAGATCCCAATGCGTATGAGGTTAAGGTAGATGGTAATCCCGTTGAATTAACTAATCTAGAATTTAGACTCCTAATGCTTTTAATGCACAATAAAGATAAAGTAGTTACTAGATCAGATATCATTGAAAAAGTTTGGGATATGTATGGAGGAGAACTTTTCTCTAACTCTACTAATGTTCATATGAAAAACTTAAGAAAGAAAATTGAAAGTGGTTCTGTAGAAAATTTAATTAAAACAATTCGAGGTGTAGGTTATAAATTTATTGGAGGTTAATCTTAGATCTTAATTACACCACTATCATTAAAAGTAGTTACTTAACACTAACTGAACTAGAGTCTATATTTGGAGATGACTTAGAAGCTATTAACTCAGTTCTTAAAGAGTTTATAGATCAGGTTGATCAATCTCTGGAAGAAATCTCGCAAAGTCTAGTCATTCTAGATATTGGTAATATTAGAAAAGAATTTCAGAAAATAACCTCATCAACCTCATATATTTCACAGCACTTAACTGACATGCTAATCTCATTTAGAGCTTCGTGTATTTCATATCAAAATAGAGGATTAGAGAAGCAAGTATTAGAATTTGAATTTGAAAAACTGAATGATAAATATCTTGAAGTAAAAAAAGAGATCAATTTTATTTTATTAAAATGATCTCTTTTTTATAATTTGAATTTTAGCTAGCACTTAGTATCGTATATGTTTTGCTAAGTCCATTTGGAGTAGTTACATCAACATTTTCTCCTTTAATGGCTTTACTAAGAGCTCTCCCCAAAGGGGATAGCCTCGATACATGTCCAGATTTTGGATCTACTAATTCTTCGTTAACTATTTTAACTTCTCTTACTCTTTCCCCGTTTGAAATAGTAACTGTTCTTAATATACTAGAGTCATTACTTACTCTTTCTTTTAATTGAACAATGCTGTTATCTAAGGCTTCGATTTCATTTCGGAGTCTGTTTTGAACTAATTGGGCTTCTTCTCCTGATTCGTTGTTGACCATTCTTAATCTGACCTCAATCTTTTCCTTCATTGTAATTAATCTCTCTAATCTTGTCTCGAATATATTCTTAGATACATTATTGTCCATATAAAATAAATAAATAATAAATTAATATGTCTTAATGTTACTCCATGGCGCATGAAGTTTAAGTGAAGAGAGTATTAATTTTGACTGTCTTGAGAAATGACCGAATATTATTTGGATATATCGCCATATGTATAATAATTTTGAGGTGGCGTACTTATAATTTGTCAGGTAATTTTGTCGAATTTTACTTGGCTAGTACATAAAAAGCATTAGTTATAGAAGGTAACAACATAATCTTCTAGCTTATTCTAACCGTCTATCTTATCAATCGATTTTAATTTGAGACAGAGTAGAAAGAGTTTTGAATTTAAGAGCTATTATTAATAGCTTAATTTAAAATTATATTTATATGTTTAAATCTTTCACTGAAAGCGAGAATAGATTTAGAAACCTGAGGATTTTTAATCTGGTTATGGGTTTCTTTCATCTTGCACAAGCTGTAATTATGCTTATGATTAGTAACGATTATACGCAGACTCTAACTACTAGTTTTATAAAAGGAGTTCAGACTGGAGAGAGAGAATTTGTTTTCAGTACAAAGCCTGAAAATTTTATTGATATAAATTTGGGAGCTGCAGTCGCAGTATTCTTGTTTTTATCAGCAGCAGCACATTTTCTTCTAGCTTCTCCAATGTTTTATAACTGGTATGTTAATAACTTAAAGAAAGGAGTTAATTACGGAAGATGGATTGAATATTCACTAAGTTCTTCATGGATGATTATAATTATTGCAATTCTAACTGGAATGTTAGATGCGCCAAGTCTATTATTGATGGCTTCTTTAAATGCGATGATGATTCTTTTTGGGTATGTGATGGAGCTTCACAATCAGACTACTGAGAAGACTGATTGGACTTCGTTTGTATTTGGTTGTATTGCTGGAGCTATACCTTGGGTAATAATCGCATGGTATTTTATCTCTGCAGTTACTAACTTTGAAGGAGAAAATCCAATTCCAAAATTTGTTTATGGAATATTAATATCATTATTTGTCTTCTTCAATATTTTTGCAATCAACATGTACTTGCAATACAAAAAAGTTGGTCCATGGAAAAACTATCTTTTTGGAGAGACTGTTTTTATTATTAAGAGCCATAAATATGTAAAAGGTCATTTATGCTAGAATTTAGATATGAAAGTATTAGTAATCTATTCAATAAACGGAGTTGAGGAAAATAAGGAGAATTTTTCTTTCCTTAAAAAATACGTAAGTGATTACGATGGAGTAGAGCTCGTTGCGCATAAAAACAAAGAAATACTTTCTGGTAAAGCTCATTTCAAAGGTACAAAGAAGGTGATTCAGCAAGCGGATGCAATAATTATTGATAATTCCCATTCAAGTTTTAGATTAGGATACGAGGCTTCGATTGCTTTAAATATGCATAAGCCGGTTTTAATTCTGTCTAAAGAAAAAGATTATTCTGAATTCATCCAGCACCCGAGTTTATTTGGAGCGAAATATAATGATACAAAAGGAATAAAAGATAATGTCGATAAATTTTTAAATAATGTACATAAGAAAATGCTTTCGATTAGGTTTAATATGTATATTTCAAAAGAGCAGGAAGAAGCAATTGCCAAAAAGGCCTCAACTGAAGGTCTTACAAAATCTGAAATTATAAGAATATTGATTGATGAGCATTTAGTTGAGTAACAACTCTTTGGTGTCTCACCCATCGCCCTTCGGGCACTTACCTCAAGGGAAAATTATAAGGGTGTTAGCTTAAACACTCTTGAATGCCTTAACTGTGTCTTTAACTCTTTCTAAATCTTTCCAGTGGATGTGGAGAGAGTCAATAAAGTGAATATACTTTCCAGGTTTAACACCTACCTTTTTTGCTACATAGTATTGTAATGACACGAATTCAGAAATATTCATAAATATTTTTTTATACGCATCTGAAGAGTGAGCATGAGTATGCCATTCTAGCGTATCATCTTTGATTCTTGCCCAAAGTATTTGGGTACATGGGCTAATTTTAGAATCTTGATCTATATTCTTATCCCAAATTGAAATTTGTGATTCACCAGTAGGTAGCTTTTCTTTTAACTTTTTGATCATGAATTCGATTTGACTATTTGGCTGGTCAAAAATTCGATGATGGTAAATTTTTGTCCACTCGTGAACTACTAGCTCTTCATTTTCTCCTGAGTAAATGTAATTGTTAATTATCTCTAAATCTTTTTTACCCATTGGAAATAGATTGTCGTATTCTATATGACTTGAATTCTCGAGTGTAATAAGTGCTGGCGAGTCTCTAAAGTATTTTTTGTTATCTGCATTTTGATTAGAATCGAGTAGAGTAGCTAATGTTTTTCTCCAAACTTTCGAAATTGAATTATCTTCGTTAATAGTTATCATAGCGAGATGATACTAGCTTGATTTTCTTTACTCAAGGGGAATATTGCGTGTGTAAGTATGTATATGGATCTATCTAAAACCAGTAGTCTCTCTTATTCTGAACATTATGCGTAGCAATCACTTTTTTTCTAACGCACTGCATTATTCTCGACTCAGTATTGCCCGAGCCTGAAGCTTTCCAACCGGTCCAATGATCCCATCCTGGGAATTCATTTAATGGATCATTTATAAACACCATTCCAGTTTCGACTTTAGAAGCTATATCTTTAGCAAGCTCTATATTTTTTGTATAAATCGAAGTTGATAACCCATATTTTGTATCATTATTTAATGCAATTGCTTCTTCAATAGTTTTAAATTTTATAACAGGGATTACATTTCCAAATGTTTCGGTTTGAACTAAATCAAAACTAGTATTAGGTAGCGCAACAATACTAGGGGTTAGGAAGAATCCTGTTTTGTTTTCATTCCACCGTGAATTAATCGTGCTCCTTTTAGCTCTGAATCAATGATTTTATTTCGGACAATTCCTCGGCTTATTTTATTTATATATGGACCGTATTGTATATTTGTCTTTAATTGAGACACTTTATTTACTAGTGTTTCTATAAATTCATCATAAATTTTCTCATAAATAAAGACTCTTTTAGTACCAACGCAGTCTTGTCCTGAATGATAAGTGGCTCCCCAAGTGATTACGCTAGCAGTAAATTCAATATTTGAATCATTTAAAACAATTGCAGCACTATTTCCACCCATCTCAGCTTCAATTGGTGTACTTCCAGAATTTCTTTTTATATCTAACCCAGCCTCAACAGATCCGACAAAGAATATCTTATCTATTTCAGATTTAACCAGTTCTTTACTAATAGATTCATCGCCTAAAACTATCTGTATTAAATCTTTATCGAAACCTGCTTTTACAAATACTTCTTTTAGTTCAATCGCAAGAGCAGGGGAGTATTCAGAAGGTTTAAGTATTACTGAATTTCCTGAAATTAAATTTACAACAATTAGAGCCATTGGTACGAACCATGGGAAATTCCAGGCTGTAATTAATGCATTTACTCCATACGGCTCATATTTAAATTTAGCTTCAGTATTCTCGTCTATCTCAAATCCTTCATCTAAGCTTTCTAATTTTTTAACTTGTTTAATATAGTAATCAATATCGCTAATACTTGTTTCTACTTCAACTTCAAAGTCCATAGGTATTTTTCCTGTTTCTTTCTGAGCTATCTTAATCAATTTTTCTTTAACTTTCTCTATCTCACTCTGTAAATTCTTGAATAATATTATCTTGTCTTCTAATTTAGTAACCTTCCATTTAGTTTGTGCGTTCTTAGGTTCCAGTATTTGCTGGGCTAATTCTTGAGTCGAAGTTGCTTCGTATTCTTTATAAAGTTCTTCTGTAACTGGGTTTATTGTTTTGAATTTCATAACTAAATTATAATCTTAAAAGTAATGCTACTGCAAAATTATTATGCTTCACTTTGGATGTTACTCCAGAACATATCTGATGCTCTTTGATCATTCAATTCTATCTCAACTATCCCAGCATTATCTTCTTCATTATCCACAAACCTTGGAGTAGTTAGTTCTACGAATTTTAAACTATCTCCTGGGTTTACAGTCCACTTAAATGACCAGTCTTTTCCATACATTGCAAATTGGTTTTTAGATTCTGGAAAAGACGAATCATATGTACCTTTTAAAATAGTTCCATCAGGTGCCTCTGCAACGAAAGTTGCTTTACCTTCTACCATTATGTCGCAGAAGACTATATCCTTTGTAAAATGCTGAACTGGAGAACCATCAGCTTTTAGTGTGATAATTGCTAGATCTAGCGTACTATCTCCTTGTATTGTATACATTTCTAGATAGATATGATCTTTTCCTTCGTATGGAAAGCCGCTCCAGCCTTGTATTAGCTCTTGAGGCTCACCACCAGAGTAAAGATATGTTTTTTCATTTTCCTCGTATACGCGCATTTGCTCATCCGTGCTTGAAGCTGGGAGAGTTGTACTAATTATTTCTACTATAAGTTCTCTACATAATCACATTAATGTTACGACTTTATATTAAAAATCTGGTATACTAAACTTGATGTCCGGAGAAGCAGACAACCTAAAAACGCAGCTATCACAATTCGACCTGTCAGAAGGAGAGGTTAAGGTATATTTACACCTTCAAACAAGTGGTAAATCTACGCCTTTAGAAATGAGCAAGAAACTAAAACTTTCTAGAACTAAGGTATATAGAGTTATTGAGAAGCTTTTAAATAAAGGATTGATTATTGAAAAGATAGAAGGACATGGAAAAAAATATATAGCACAAAGGCCTTCCAGGTTTTTGGAGATCCTTAGTGAAAAAGAAAGGGAACTCTCATTGCTTCAAATGTCAGCACCCTCAATTGTTAATCAGCTAAACTCCTTAGCGCCTCAGATTGACTCTAAAACTCAGATATTACACTATAGAGGCGTTGAAGGATTAAAACAGGTTGTATGGAATACTACGAAGGTCGACGGGACTTTTAGAATTTATGAGGTTGGAAATTCAATGGATGTGTTTTTATCTCAAGAATTTGCAGAAAGAGTTAGATTAGAGTTATCGAAAAATCAGAAAAATAAATTCAGACAACTTACAAATCTTAAAGAGATTAGAAACTTTACTAACGTTACCGAACATGTAAAACAATGGGAGGGGAGACATATTCCTCAAAATAAGTTGGAGATCAAAGTAGAAATTCAAATCTATAATGACTGTTACGCTATGTATGAATATACTAAGGATGAAGTCTTTATAGTAGAAATTTATAATAAAGAATTGGCAGATATGCAAAAACAAGTCTATGATTTAATCTGGGAAAGTGCAATGCCAATGAAAGTTATAGAAGCTGGCGGTAGAGCTATTTTAGAATAGTTTAATAATAATCATAATCTTCATCATCATGCATCTTCTTGTATTTTCTATGATCATAAATTAAGAAAAGCAGTATAGTTCCGCAAATTATTGAAAGAGATATTCCTATTACTAAAAGTTTTTCAGCTCTAGTTTCAATACCAATTTTATCCAAAAATGATTCATCTGTTGGAGAAACTATTTGATCGCTAGAAGCAACTGTAAAGGTTTCTCCAGCAACTCGTCCTGATTCATTCTGTACATTATTTACATCAATCCCAGCAGCAACATCAGTCCTAGTATCTAAAGCACTTAAAGCGCTAACTACATCACTAGCGGATGTGTTTTCATTTATCTCAATATTTGAAGCAGCTGTATTTAAATCAAAGTTTGAATTAGAAGTTTCTGGGTTATTAAGTACTACTACCTCTCCAGTAAATTCTGTTTCTTCTAAATTTTCTAGATTAGCACTGTTATCTTCATATTGTAGATATGAAATATATAAAACTGGCAAAATTAAAAATAAGCCAAGTGTTATAAACACACCTAAAATTGATGAAGGGCTTTTATCTACCTGTAATCGTTGTCGTTCTTCCGTATCTGTATACATTCTTATTGCCTAATTATTGACTTCCTATTCTAATTAAAACCTCGGTACTGTGCAACTTTTGCTTGATGTTCTTCAAATGTTTCTGAATAGAATGTCTGCTTATCGTCTTCAACATGAAAGAAATAATAATTTTCTGTTTCATTTGGATAGAAAGCTGCTTTAATTGATTCGAATGAGGGACTATTAATTGGTCCTGGAGGCAGTCCAGTATATTTATAAGTATTATAAGGATTATCTATTTCTAAATCTGCTAGAGATGCACCAGCTTCATTCTTACCCGTAACATAATTTACAGTAGCATCTGATTGTAAAAGATAATCATCTGCTAGTCTATTATGAAAAATCCCAGAAATATCTCCTCTGTCATCCCAACCAGCTGCTTCTTTCTGAATTATAGAAGCTAGAGTTAATGCTTCGTAAAGATTCGTAATGTTGTCTTGATCTAAATTAAGAGGCTCCAATCCAGTTATTAAATTTCCAAGTCTTACAAGTTGTCTATCAATCACTTCGATTGCAGTTACATTTTGATCTAGTTCATATGTATCAGGGTATAGATATCCTTCTAAACTATTAACATCACTTGGAAGATAATTATCTAAGAATTCTGTAGCTTCTGGAGAAAAATTATAGCTTCTTGGTGAGTTAACTACAGCACTATATTCTGTAATACTAAAAGCTGAATTCTCTCCTAATTCATCCTTAATTTGTTTTGCCATTAAATCAGATCTAAGGTCTTCATCAATTTGTACTAAAACTCCTTCTCTATATGTATCTAGTTTTAGTGTTTCAATGATTACAGGTACATCACTTCCGGCTTTAATTAAATGCTCTCCAAATTTTACATGAGTATTTACATTGTTTAATTTTGTATAAACCTTTATAGCTAATACATTGTCAACTAAACCTTCATTCTTAAGATTTTCCAGAACGTCTGCAAAGCCCTCTCCTTGATTAACGATGAATAATGTATCTTTTTCTACTTTGTTTTCATAAATAGCGTTGTTATACCAATTCCTACCATAGATAAAAACGCCAATCATACCTACGAAAATTATTAGTAATAAAGTTAATATTGTTTTTCTCATTTTATTTTGTATTATTTAAAATTCTTTTATATATTAAAGTATACCAAATCTAAAATATGAAAAATCTTAAACTGATAGAATTTCTTAAAAAAAGTCTTAATAACTGCTACCTTGGAGACTTAAAAAAAGCAGAAAATATTGAAAGAAAAGGCTTTTTTGAAATGGAATTTAGTGAAGATGATTTAAATTATAGAGATAGTTTTATCGGTTTTTATTTATCTACGGGCTCAGAAATAATAAGAGAAGGCGATAGGCCAATTTGGGTCCGAAACTATAGGGGTGGGTTGATTGATAAGTATGTAGGAAATAAAGAAATTTTTACTGAGCTTGAAGAATTTTTAAGAAAATGTTTAAAGATAGGGTTACAAGAAGATGGGTTTACTCCAAGAGGACCGAAGGAACTTAAATCAGGAGACTGGTTATATAAATGTAATTGGCAGGGGGACTTTAATAACTTTAAAGGGAGAGAAACAATTAAACTAAAAGAAGAAGAAATTTTCTACCATGACTTTATTGGCGGAGATATTATTGGGAAGGACTTTAATTGATTTTATGATCTAAATATTCTTGTAACATTATTCTTGCAGCCTCGCTATCTAAATGTTTCGACTTGAATTTGGAATAATGGTGGTTGATTTTTGCTTGCTTACTTGTTAATGTCTCATTAATCTTAACTATCTTTAATGAATCATTATTTTTTTCAAGACTTTCTATAAACTCATCAATCTCAAAACAAATCTTTGTTTTCTCGAAATCGGAATTTAATGGATAACCAATTAGAATAATATTAGTACCATTTTTTTCTAAGACCTCATTAATTTTCTCAATTAAATTAGTATTTGTATCGACGTATAGAATGGGAAGCTTTAATGCAAAAGCTAAGTCTTCATCTGAAATTGCTAATCCAATTTTTTTTGTTCCATAGTCAATGCTAAGGATTCTTTCATTATCCATAAATAATTTTAACAGAAAAATCTTTCTCAATTCTTTCAAATATAAAACATTAAAGTTCTATTCATCATAAATAGTAGGAAAATAATTTATGAAGAGTTTTCTAAATATCGTAGTAAATATATTTTTACCAAAGAGCTGCTATGTTTGTCGTAAAGAGGGTAGTTATATTTGCTCTAAATGTTTTAAAAGAAAGTGCGAATTTAACTTTTTTCAAAAATGTCACGTATGTAAGAAGGAATCACATATAGGTTTTGTTCATAGAGATTGTAGGGAATCAACTTATCTTGATGGTTTGATATATGTTACTAATTATAATGATCTTGTTGAAAAACTTATCATCAATGGAAAATACAATTTGTATTTTGAAATATTTAATGATTTAGGGAAGATAATGGCGGAGTATTTTAAACTTTATAATTTTAGTAATCCGACTTTGACATATGTCCCGTCTTTTAAAAGAAAAATTAGAGAACGGGGATTTAATCAAACAAAAATCTTAGCAAAGAAAGTTAGTAGTGAAACTGGAAAAAAATGCATGAGGCTTTTGAAAAGAACTAGACATACGCACTCTCAGCTAGGGCTTTCTGAAGCTGAGAGATTTAGAAATCTTAAAGGAGCTTTTGAGATAAATGAAAAAGAATTTAGTTATCTAGATAGTGCCTCAACTATCATACTAATAGATGACGTTTATACAACAGGAAGTACACTAAATGAATGTGCAAAGGTTATTAAAGAAAGATTAAACATAACTGTAATCGGTTTTGCTTTTGCAAGGAGTAGAGTTTGATATAAATGACTTTTTTAAATTATGTATCATTCAAACTTAGCAAACTGATTTTCTCCCCAACTCTTGATTACGCTCGGAGTCACTGCTTCTGCTGAAACCCAAAGCGTTAGAAAAATTGATTTAAAACTTTTTGCTAATGAACTACTCTGAATGACAATTCCATAAGCTTCATCTTCATTTGTAGAAGCAATCATTGCAGTACTTTCTGTAATAGCTAATCTTTGATATTGCTCAAAGATAGGCGAGTCAATAAATCTATATTCTCTTGCTTTTATATAATCAGGGTCTCTTTGATATTGGTAGGTTAAAATATGTTTTGTCCAATCGTTTAGCGGGATTAATTCTTTAATTACTTGACCAGATTCTAAAACTTTTTTAGTTACTTCTTCTATATCCTTGTTAATAAAACCTTTTCCAAAAGCATCCATAGGCATTAAATGTGTTATAACATTTATAGGTACCTCACCTCTAACTTCATTTTCCATTAAGTACACTTTTTTAGCTCCTTCAATTCCTTCATAGTATTCGAAATTTGAATTTGAAGGTTTATCCTTATGAAAACTTTCTTTTAAATCTGGAAGGATATTGACTAGATCTACTTCTAATTTATATAAATCATTATGTTTTTGTCTAACTGTTTTTCTTAGCGTCGAAGGATTTTTAGCTTTGATTTTTATCTGCTGTTTTGTAAATCCATCACTTCTCCCAAGCTCTAGTAATCCTTTAAGCGATAGATCTGTAATTACATCGTATACGGTAGTTCTAGGTATAGCTGTTAATTTTGATAATTCATACGGAGATGTCTCATCAAGCTTTAAAGCTTCTAAATATACTTTTATTTCATTTTCGGAAAGTCCAATTTTCTCTAAAGTCTTAAAAGTTTGTTTATTCATTATTTCAATAGAGTAGTAGTAATGTTAATTTTAGCTTCATCGACACTGACCGTCAAGTTTGGATGAATCTGGTTTTTAACGTATTATCCTAATACTAAAATATGGTGTGGTAGCCAAGCGGTAAGGCAATTTCTCGGAAGAGAATAGATCGTAGGTTCAAATCCTACCCACACCTTTTTAAAAATAAACAAAATGAATAAAGAAAAAATAGTTGAAAAATTAATTGAGCTTCTAGATTTCACAGAAGCAACTCTTACAGAAGTAGATGAAGATCTATTGAAAAATACAGGGCTTGAATCATTTATTTATGTAAAACTTACTACACAGAAATTTAGAAACGCGGCATTAAGTAAAAAAATGAAGAGATATATTAGATCTGTTATTAAAGACTCAATAGAGCAAAATCGAGCAATTCATATTACTGTTCCATTTGGTGGATACAAACATTATAAAAACAAATATTACCCAAATATTGGTTGGGCAGAAGTTTTTAATCTTATTCATCTTTTAGATTATGTCAAAGTAATTTCTAAGGCGTACAAACCTGGAATAATTTTAGAATATTTCTATGACGAGATTTTTGTCGAGAGATTAAATAAAATCCCCCAAAAAGATCTCGATACTTATAATAAAAACTTTGCTGATTTATGTGCTCATTATAACGAATTAACTCCAAGTCATATTGATATTAGATATTCTAAGATAAGCGATAAGGTAGGTCCGGAAGTGCTTCATACTCGTTTTGATAAAGCAATTGAAAAGCTTGAGAAAGAGTGGGACGATCTTGGGGAAGATGCGAAAAATATAAGGTTAGGTAAAGCGAGAAGAAATTATGCTTTTAGTATTGAGCATCTTTCAGGGAGTCAACAAAATGAGATCTTAAAAGAACCAGCACTAATTCACGATGCATTTATATTTGGTGACTGGGAGGAAGGAGTACACTGGGCTTTTGAAAACTATATGATTCCAATTGGCTTCAGATATACAGGAGAGTGGGGAATTGGAATATATAGTTCAAAAGGTGGGAGCTCAGTTCAATTCTGGGTTGGACATGGAGTTCTACAGATAGTAGAAGACAAAGTTAAGCCACATATCTATACGCATAAGCAATTAGAACAGATAAAATCTTCGATAGAATCTATAAACTTAGATCTGCAATATCCCTTCCCAGACTCAATTATTATAAGTCACTAATGCTTGGCAGCATATATCTATTTGTGCTAGAATCTCAGGCTAATTTATTAATAGATTTAACATGGCTGATGAGTATAATGGGGATGATTTGAATATTGAGGATCCAGAAGCTACAGTTCCGGATATAACCCAACCTGGACAACTAGAAGAATATCATACTGAGGCAATTCCTAAGAGACAACTTGAATCTGTTATGAAGAATATGAGCAATATCGTTGCTTTGCTAACTAATGGGGATAAAATTGTACTAGAAGAATTTCGTAACGAAGCACATAGGACCAATGCTATTAACTATTTGAAAATTTGTCACAATGCCCTTGTTCGAATTGATCGAGCTAACGGTGACTATCTTAGTGTTAATCAGAAGGGGCATGATACTGATGATACTATAATAGATGACTTGTTGAGGCGGATTGATGTATTAAAAGATTTTATGACGGAATACTTTCCTAAGACAGATTCATTTGAATTTGAGAAATCCATTAGAATACATAGGAAACCATTTGTGAATAATATTAGAGGTTAAGCTTAAAAAACTATGAGTATTCAAGAAGTACAAACAGAAAAAGTATTCCCAGATGAAACAAAACCAGAGCTTGAATTTGAAGATACTCTTGATTCTACAGATCCATTTTTTGGAGCAGATACGACGGCTACAGACTCAGGATTTTTTAATCAGGGGGTGCAAAATCAAGATGGAGTACCAGGAGAATATACTCTTCTCTCAAACAATATCAGGAGGCAGTCGGCTCTAATCAAGACACATTTAAATAAACAAATTGAAGGTAATCAAAGTTCAATAAGAAGCTTAGTAGAGAGTTGTATTGATAATATGTACTTGCTAGCACTTTCTTATTTTGAAGATAAGGATATTGCGTTTCCTCCATTAGCTGAAGATGTTGAGACGCACGCATATTTTAGATATGTTTTTTTAATGTCTAGAGTAGATGAAGTTGGCACTTACATAGGTAATCAAGAGGTAAAAAGCTTTAAATATATAATGGGCAAGTTAGATGAACTTGACTTCTTTGCTTTTACTTTGATGAGTAATACTCTAATTATCATTAATTATATAAATACTTCTATAAAAGAAATATCGAATTAAGTTGATACGAAAGAAAGAGAAAGCGGAGATCCTACCGAACTTGATCGTATTGTTTACATAGAGAGCACTCAACCCGCCAGATTCATTGATGACTCAGATCAAGACCCACCTGTTACCGAATCGTCTAGATATGACGAGACTAATATTTCTAATAAAAAATTAGCTAGTGCAATAATATTTCAGCTCGAACTTTGCGAGAAGTTAATTGCAGACGAATCTAACCCGGATCAAGAATATATGATTAATGCTAAAACTAAGGCATTAAAACAGTTTATAAACTTAGGATAAGAGTACGTTTATAGGGAATCAAATAAGGGTTTTGATGATTATTTCCCTAGATCAGAAAATATGAAGGTAATAGATAGATAGGGAATTATAAATTTAGCTATAGCTCATGACTTTTACCAATAGATAAAATTGAAGATTTCACAGAAAGATGCTCTGCATTACAAGCTGTAATAATACAGTTGCTGAATGATGAAAGCTGGACGGAAAAATGCTATAATATAATTAGATCTTTAACAAAGAATAAGCTTTCACCCAAAGATAAATACAAAGATTTATATTCTTCTTGTACTTATTTCCGGGGGGATGCTTATTCGACATTAAATCCTTTTATTTTAAGGCAAGCCAGAGTTTTGTAGTTAATTACTCTGTAAAAAGAAACACTACACTTGACTTAAGCGTCAAACAAGAAAATTTCGTAGCTAAGGCAGTTACTGCAGTAAAGAATTTCTTTACTCCTAACTACAACCTAAACTATGCTTTCGTAGCATAATTTAGATAGTCTTAACTATGCTGGTGGAAAAACAAAAAGTACCCAGCTGTTTAATTTATTTTTCTCCGAATGAAAATTTATTAAACGTCTACTCAGTTCGGATACAGAATTACTCTTTAGTTTATGGAGTAATTTCATGCTTAATATAAACTCGGAGTTTTATGTTTTTGTTAAGTTTCTATATAACTCTTCGTAAAAAATAAACTTAAATAAGCTTGTACACTTTGAGATTTTAGATTTAATGGACACGGGAAATCCGTCATCTCCACCAAAAGAGCCTGAGTACCACACTCGGGCTTTTTTTTATAATCACTTGTTTTCTTTAAGTATGGTAAAATAATTCGTTTTATTAGACACATTATGTTTGGAATTTTAAGTACAATTTTTTACGAGCCGTTATACAACGCGTTAGTCATTTTTTATCACGCCTTGGGTGATAATCTAGGGCTTGCAATTATTTCTGTAGCTATTGTTACTAGGACTCTTATGACTCCTATGACGATTAAACAGATTAAGTTGGCTGAAATGAATAGAGAGTTTTCAGAGAAAGTAAAAGAACTGAAAAGAAAATATAAGGATGATAAAGAGAGACAGCAAAAAGAAATAATGCAGATTAATTCGCAATATTTACCAGCGCAGCTAGGAGGATGTTTACCAATGATTTTTCAAGTAGTATTCTTTATATATGCCTACAGAGTTATTAGAGATATTGTTAATACTGGAGGATTAGGATTTAACAAAGTTGCTTATAGCTTTGTTGATAAATTTCCTAGTGATTACAAAATGGATGGAAATTTTTTTGGTATTTTTGATGCTATAAAATCCCCTGCACAAGCATTTGGAGATCATGGATTTGGCGTTAAATTCTTACCATACATTATCTTAATTGTAGCTGTTGGAATTTCTCAGTACATGTCTATGAAGATTCTTTCTGCAATAAGAAAGAGTAGAAAACCAGAGAAAGTAGAAAAGAAGAAAAAAGAAGATGAAAAAGAAGATTTCTCAGAAATTATGCAAAGATCAACAAAGCAAACAATGATGTTAATGCCTCTGATGATAATGTTCTTTTCATATAATTTACCATCAGCATTGGCTTTATACTGGATTACACAAAGTAGCTTTGTTGTAGTACAACAGTCACTAATTGCAAAAATTAGAGGAGATTTAGATCCAGAAGGTAGCAAAACAGTTAAGAGTAACTCATCAGAAACTGAAGTAATAGAGGCTGATAGCATGTTACTTCATGAAACAGATGACTTGAAAAAACGTTTACAAAAAAAGAAAAGACAGAAGAAAAATAAGAAGAAACGACAAACTAAATAAAAAAGATTCAAAATCTCGAATTATGAGTTTTAAATTCATAATTCGTAATTTTTAATTTTTAATTAACAGAGATGAAGCTCTCAGTACAAAATAGAGAAATAACCGGAAAAAAGGTGAAGCATCTAAGAGGACAAGATATTATCCCAGCTTCTGTTTTCGGTCCAGGCTTCGAGCCAAGAAATGTTCAAGTTAATAGAAAAGAACTAGCTAAAATTTTTAAAGAAGCAAGTTACAATAAGTTTATCGATCTTGAATTAGAGGGAGATAAAGTGTTTAAGGCTTTGATTAAAGATGTACAGATTCACCCTGTAAGAGATTACTTTATATCAGCCGCATTTTATAAAGTTGATGAAAGTAGAAAGATTTCTGTAGATGTACCTATTAACTATGTAGGAACTTCACCTGCAGAAAAGAATAAATTAGGATTCGTAGTATATCAATTCGATACAATTAACCTATATTGTTTACCAAAAGATCTTCCAAACAGTGTAGAGGTAGACCTAAGTACTCTAACAGAAGGAGGTTCAGTTATTACAGCTGCAGATCTTAAATTACCTGAAGGAGTAGAATTTGACAGTAACGTTGGAGATCCTAGTGCATCAGCATTAGTATATGTAGCAACTGCTCAAAAGACAGTAGAGACTGATGAAGAATCAGCTGAAGAAGAAGGAAATAGTGAAGAATCTAAAGAAGAAGAATCTGCAGAGTAAAATTCTATAGTTTAAAAGTAAAAGAGAGCCTCTTAAAAAAGGCTCTCTTTTTTGTTAATATATCTTGTACTAGTTTTTTAGTTATGATAGCCTGGTATAGTTTAATGTTATTTATATAAAAAATATAACCTTTGCTCTATGACTCTGGCAACTGAAAAGTTGAATAGGCAAAGAGGTATTAAGTTTTACTTAAGCGCCATATTCATATTGGCGTTCCTCTTTACGTTATTACTATTATTCTCTGGTGAAGGATCTTCGTCAGGTTCAAATTTTGGTAATTCAAATTCAAAGAATGATTTAGCGGTTACTGATTTCGGTGACTTTGTTTTGACGAGCTCGCAGTTGAGTGATGGAAGCATTTCAAGGGCTAAAATTTTAAACGGATCTGTAACACTAGATAAACTGGCAAAAGATACGATTATACAATATCCCGATGGGAAGACTGGCCCTGTAAATGTTAGTAATAAATCAATTTTAGAATGGCATCTTGCAGATGGCTCGGTAAGTACAGCCAAAATCTTAGATTCTGCAATTACTACAGCTAAACTTGCAGATGGCTCAATAACTGAAATTAAAATAATAGATGGTGCAATATCTTCAGGAAAAATTAGAGATGGAAGTATTCTTGCAATTGATCTTTCAAATGGAAGCATTATTACTGCAAAAATTGCAGATGGTGCTATTACTGAGTCGAAAATAGCTAGTAATTCAATTAGCACAGATAAACTTCAAAATGGATCAGTAACACTAGATAAATTAGCCCCAGGTGTACTAGATGGTATAACTATAAATAATGATTCATTAAATGGAGATGTTTTAATTGATAATTCCGTTAACGGTTCAAAAATAGAAGATAACTCAATTACTGGCGATAAAATTGAAAATAATTCAGTTACGGGGGATGACATTCAGGATAATTCAATTACGGGAGATGATATTCAAGACAACTCAGTTACAAATCTTGATCTTGCAGATGGTTCTGTCACAGGTGTTAAATTGGCAGACAACTCAATAAATGGGGCTAAGTTAACTAACTTATCTATAACTGCTGCAAAGATAGCACTAGGAACAATAGCAGGAGCTCAAGTAGCAAGTGATGGAAGTGTAGTTAAATCTATAATAGGAGGAGGAGGTATACAAGTTACTAATAATAATAATGGTAGCTATTCTCTAAAGCTCATAACTACTTGTTCTGATGGACAGGTATTATCATGGAATAGTGCTGGTACGGATTGGGTCTGTACAACACCTCCAGGAGGAGCTGGTCTTTCAGACACAGATGATTTAGCAGAAGGTACGTTAAATCTATACTATACAACTACAAGATTCAATACAGACTTTAACTCTAAAGATACTGATGAATTAACAGAAGGAACAACAAACCTTTATTATACAGAAGCAAGATTTGATTCCTCACTTGGTGGAAAAACACTAGACGACATAACAGAAGGGACAACAAATAAATTTTATACAGAAACAGCATTTGATAATTCATTTAGTAATAAAGATAGTGATGATCTTACAGAAGGAGCTTCAAATCTTTTCTGGACACAAAGTAGATTTGATATAGCTTTTGGACTAAAAGACACAGACGACCTAGCAGAAGGAGCAACAAACCTATACTATACAGAAACAAGATTTGATAACTCATTCGCAGGAAAGTCATTAGACGATTTAGCGGAAGGAGTTACAAATAAATTCTATACAGAAACAGCATTCGATAATTCGTTGAGCGGTAAGACAACAACAGATGTAGCAGAGGGAACAAACTTATACTATACAGAAGAAAGAGCACAAGACGGAGTAGGAACAGCATTAACAGATACAACAGAAATAAACTTTACATATAACGATGCAGGAAATGCAATTACAGCAGATTTAATAGATGGATCAATAGCAGAATCTAGATTAGATGTATTAAATGCACCAACAGACACATATTCATTAACATGGAATCAAGGATCAGGAAAAATGGAATGGGTAAATGTAAGTGGAGGAGGAGCAACAACATTTAATAGTTTATCAGATACAAACTTAACAGCAGTAGCACAAGGAGACGTACTATATTATGATGGAACAGACTGGGTAAATTTAGCAGCAGGAACAAGTGGACAATTCTTACAAACCGCTGGAGTGGGTGCAAATCCAACTTGGGCTAATATTAGTGGATCTCTTGCTAGCGGAACTCTTTCAGGAAATACTTTAGAATGGAATGGAGTTGCCTGGGTAGAAAGCTCAGCATTAACAAATGACGGAACAGATGTAGCTACGAGTGGACAATTTAGTTCAAATGGAAATACAATAATCGGAAGTGACGCAGCAGATACATTATTAATAAACGCAATACTACAAGGATCAAATCCATTAGTATTTGAAGGAGCAACAACAAATGCATTTACAACAACATTAGCAATAACAGATCCAACAGCAAATAATACAATAACATTACCAGATAGTTCAGGAACACTAGTTCTAACTTCTGATTTAACAGGATTAGCAGCAACAACTGATTTCGATACAGAAACAGAACTAGAAGGATTACTAACAGATGTAACAAACATATATACAAATAACGACGGAAACCTAAATGATGACGATCTATCAGATAACGATACTGGAGATTTAGCAGAAGGAACAAATCTATACTTTACAAACGAAAGAGTAGATGACCAGGTAGCATTATTAGTACAAAATGGAACAGGAATTTCATGGGCATATGATGATGGAGCAAATACATTTACACCAACAATAAGTTTAAGTGCATTCGATACAGATAATTTAGCTGAAGGAGCTACAAACTTCTATTGGAGCGATACAAGATTTGATAACGCTCTTGCATTAAAGGACACAGACGATCTAGCAGAAGGGTTAACAAATCTATACTATACAGAGACAAGATTCGACAATTCATTCGCAGGAAAATCATTAGACGATTTAGCGGAAGGAGTTACAAATAAATTCTACACAGAAACAGCATTCGATAATTCATTATCAGGAAAAACACTAGACGATATAACTGAAGGAATAACAAACCTATACTTTACAAACGAAAGAGTAGACGACCAAGTAGCCTTGTTAATAAAAGATGGACTAGGAATAAATTGGACATACGATGATAGATTAGGCACATTAACAGGAGTAGTAGATTTTACAGACTTCGATACAGATAACTTAGCAGGAAAGATACTAGACGATATAACTGAAGGAATAACTAATAAATTCTATACAGAAACAGCATTTGATAATAGCTTGTCAGGTAAAACAACAACAGATGTAGCAGAAGGAACAAATCTATACTTTACAGACGAAAGAGCACAAGACGGAGTAGGAACAGCATTAACAGATACAACAGAAATAAACTTTACATATAACGATGCAGGAAATGCAATTACCGCTGATTTAATAGATGGGACAATAGCAGAAACTAGGTTAGCCGTTCTAAACGGACCTGCTGATGGACAAATTTTAAGTTGGAACCAAGGATCAGCGCAGATGGAATGGATCAATAATAGTGGAGGAAGTTCTACATTTAGTGCTTTATCAGATACAAACCTAACAGCAGTAGCACAAGGAGACGTACTGTATTATGACGGAACAGATTGGGTAAACTTAGCAGCAGGAACAAGCGGACAATTCTTACAAACACAGGGAACAGGTGCTAATCCAATTTGGGCTACAAGTCCAGGTGCTCTTGCAAATGGTACACTAGCTAATAATACTTTAAGATGGAACGGTTCAGCTTGGGTTGAAAGCTCAGCTTTAACTAATAATGGTACTGATATAACAGTAAGTGGGCAACTTAATGCTAATGGAAATACTATAATTGGTGATGCAAATACAGATACTGTAACATTTAATTCAATTCTACAAGGAGCAATCCCACTAGTATTTGAAGGATCTACAAGTAATACATTCGAAACAAGTTTATCAGTAACAGATCCAACAGCAGATAGAACAATAACATTACCAGATGCTGATGGTACTGTAGCGTTAACATCAGATTTAACTGGTTTAGCTGCTACAACTGATTTTGATACTGAGGCAGAGTTAGAAGGATTATTAACAGATGTAACAAATGTATATACTAACAATGATGGAAATTTAAATGACGATGACCTTTCAAATAATAGTACAAGTGATCTAGCAGAAGGAACAAATCTATACTTTACAGATGAAAGAGTTGATGACAGGGTTTCAGTTGTAGTACAAAACGGAACTGGAATTTCATGGTCATACAATGATGGGGCAAATACATTTACACCAACAATATCACTAGCTGCATTCAGTACAGATAATTTAGCTGAAGGAGCTACAAATTTATATTACACTGGCGCAAGATTTAATTCTGACTTAGCTACAAAGACAACAACAGATCTAACAGAAGGAACAAACCAATACTTTACAGATGAAAGAGTAGACGATAGAGTAGCTACACTTGTACAAAATGGAACAGGAATTACATGGTCATACAATGATGGAGCAAATATATTTACACCAACAATTACTCTAGGAACAAGCATTGATAGTTCAGAAATCGTCGATGGTACTATTGTAAATGCAGATGTAAACGCAGCTGCTGGAATAGTAGAAAGTAAATTAGCACTAAATTTCCCAACACATACTAATGCAAATGATCCAACAGCTGCTCAGAAAGCAAAGCTTGTTGAATTAGTTGATGCAGCAGATACTAATATAGCAATAGGTAATAAGAATATTTCTAATATACATACACAAAACACAGATACAGGAACTACAGCTACTAGCTTTCAAATAAATTCAGGAGCAAGCGGTCCTAGATTGAAAAATAGTACAGGTACACTTCAAGTAAGAAATGCAGCAGATAGCGGATTCGCTAATTTACAAGCTGCAGATATTCAAGGAGGAAACTTAAATCTAACCGGAAATGTAGATTTTGATGGAGTATTATTAGCAGGTTCTACTGGCGTTCAATTAACAAACGCAGTTGGTAAAATCCAGGCTATTTCATCAACATATTTTGCAGACTTATCAGGAGCTAACTTAACAGGACTTAATGCAACTCAGCTATTATCAGGTACAGTCCCATCCGCAAGATTAAGTGGAAGCTATACAGGAATTACAGGACTTGGAACAGTAACTACAGGAGTTTGGAACGGTACTAGAGTAGATATTTCAGATTATACAAATTTAGCAGCAGGAACAAATCTAACACTTGTAAACGATACTTTAAATGTTAATGATGCATTCTTAACAAATACAGGAAATGATTCTACAACAGGGATACTAACAGCAGCAGGATTCGTATCAACACCTACAGGATCAGCACCAATCTCTCCAACAGCGGGACAAGTTTATTACAATTCGTTAGATAGTAATATGTATGTTTACGATGGGACTCAGTGGGTAGATCTAACAGTACAGTCTGCTGGAGGTGGAGGAGCAGCTTCAATGGTTCACTATGCTGAGGCAGATGCTCAGCAAACAAATGCTACACTAACAATGACACCTGCTCTTAGTACGACATTTACGCCAACAACAACAGGTAATTACCTTATCGAGTATACATATGAAATTAGTAATTCAAGTTCATCTAAATTAAGTCTTTCTAATGTAGATTATTGTACTGGTACTGTAGCATGTCCTGGAGGAGGAACTATAATAGCAAATCATACACAGTCAGCTTTTGGCTCTGTTAGTTACTCTATGGTCTCAGGTTTCAAGCGAGTTTCTTTAACTGGTGCTCAGCCATACAATGTAGATGTAAGTCACAGAACAGAGGTGACAGCTGGAGGAGCTACTTCATACATTCAAAATGTAAGAGTAATTGTTTGGAAGCTATAGAAACTCCTTTACAAATATAACTAAATTATCTAAACTTTTTTATAGTTAATATTTATTAAAATTTAAAAATGGCAAAACTTAAAGGACTGGACGATAAGTCATCAATGAATTCAATGGTATCAGGAGAAACTATTAAAATGATTTTATTCTTTTTAATAGCTGTGTTTACATTAACAATAACTATCTTTAGAGATAATCTAGCCCCTATTTCAAATGACGATCTATATAGTTCAGATTACCAAGCTGTATTTCTTACAAATGGACAAGTTTATTTCGGAGATGTTACTGATGAAAGATCTGATGTAGTTATCCTAGAAGATATTTATTATCTACAAATAAATAAAAATATTCAGTCACAAGATCCAAATGAAGCAGCAACTGAAGTTCCTGATATTAGTTTAATAAAATTAGGAGAAGAGTTACACGGGCCAGAAGATCAAATGATTATAAATAAAGAGCAAGTTCTATTCATTGAGAATCTTAAATCTGATTCAGACGTAGTAAAAGCAATTCAGTCAAACTAAACTAAATACAAAGAACATTAGATGGAGGGGAATAATTTACAAAATAATAGTGTTATTCAGCCTTCATCTAATGCTTCGGATCTAAGCTCACAAGTAAAAGACGAAATCTCAATATTAGAAAGAAAGCTAGATAATTCTGATCTTCCTCCAGATTTAATGGAGAAAGCTAGAGCAATGATCATAAGGCTTAAAAAAATGTCTATTGGAGGCAGTTATTCAAATGAATATGAACCTGTATCTGAATACATTAACTGGATAATACAGCTTCCTTGGGATATATATACAAAAGATAATCTTGATATGGCTCATGCTAAAGAAAGTCTAAGTAAATATCATTACGGATTAGATCCTGTAAAAAATAGAATTTTAGAATATCTAGCAGTAATTCACCTTCAAGCTATGAATAATAAAGCTAAGGCTGAAGAGCTTGCTGCTCAGGGTGGTACAGCAGAATCAAATTCTGATAAGATGAAAAAGCTTACAGGTAATTCATCTAATGCTCCAATTCTTTGTTTTGTTGGAATTCAAGGTGTTGGTAAAACATCGTTAGCAAAATCAATCGCAATAGCATTGAATAGAGGTTTTATGAGAATACCTTTAGGAGGGCTTGGTGGAGTTGCAGAAATTAGAGGACGAGCAAGAGGAACTATTGATCCTGAACCTGGACAAATTATAAAGGCTTTAATAAGGACTGGATCGATGAATCCATTAATATTGCTGGACGAAATAGATAAAGTTAGTAGTGATACTGGTTTACGAGCAGATGTAATGGCTGCATTACTAGAAATCCTAGATCCAGAACAGAATTCTACTTTTATTGATAAGTATTTAGATTATCCTGTTGATCTTTCAAAGTGCATGTTTATAACAACTGCGAATAATCTTGGGGGTATTTCAGCAGCACTTCTAGATAGGTTAGAGGTTATTAGATTTGGTAGTTATAATGATAATGAAAAAATGACTATAGCTAAAGATTATCTATTACCTAAAGTTAGAAAAGCTACTGGTTTAACAAAAGAACAACTTGATTTTGCACCTGATGTTTGGCCATTAGTAATAAGGCCTTTAGGTTTTGACGCAGGAGTAAGACAATTAGAAAGAACTTTAACAGATCTTGCTAGAAAGGTCGCTTTAAAAATAGTCCAAGGAGTTACAGATGGTGTAAAAGTAACTAAAGAAAACTTCCGTGAATTTATACCCGAAGATATCGGTATATACTCTTAAAACATTAGCTTTCCAGAAAAATTTATCCTATTATATAGTAGGGGAAATGTATATTCATGAAAATAGTTCTAATAGATGATGATCTAATAATTAGGGAAGCCGTTAAATCAGCTTTTAGTATCCTTGAAGATACTTTAAGTTTTTCTCTTGACGTCTATACAGCAGAGAATGGAGCAGAAGGCCTAGGTTTAGTTTATGTTACAAAAGCGGATGTAATTGTTATCGATCTTACTCTTCCTAAATATAGTGGAAAAGAAGTCCTTGAATACATTATAAATAATCACGGCCTTAACCCAAAGACAAAGCAAATAATTCTTCTTCATGAAAATGATGATTACGCAAGCTTTAGATCCCCTAAAAATATTTCCCTTATTAATAAATCTAAAAACGACTTTACTATAAAGCTTGTTAACAGCATTACAACTTTTTACCATTTAGAAGGTAAGAAATTTTCATCAATACAAAAAATAAAACTTAGATTAGTAAATAGAGTAATCATATGGGGGAACTATTTAGATATCGTTAGTAAGAGGTTATTTACTGGAGGTTTATTTATGAAGATAGTTTTCCTGATCCCTTGGATTGTAATTCAAATTATGGGGGGATGTATCTTACATTAATGTATTTAGTAAATGGTAAGGTTAAAGAAATAAATATAGATCAGCAAAAGAAAGACGATATTAAACTTAGAGCAAAGACCTATCCTGTACTTGGAGGTATTGGAGCTGGAATAATGCTACTTTTAATTCAAGTTGGTCTTATAGTTCTAGGTGGATTCACTATAGGTAAAAATTCGCTAACAGATACTTTAGCAGTTTCAGAAGGAATTGAAATTAACTTTTCAAAGGATGATGCGATAGAGTATAAATTGAATAATATTGGTCTAATGGATAATGGGGCGATCTTACTTAATGATATAGACTTATATGTTGAAGAAGAAACTATAACTCCTGAAGTTATTAAATTACCTATAGAGGATGCTGAAATTATTCAGCCAACATCTTACAGTGATGTTTTAGAAATTGAAGAGGAGGTAAATGATCTAATAATATTTGATGATGAATTAGAAATTACTAATCCAATTGAAGATACCACTTTAGAATCAGATTTAGATTCCGAAGAAATAGTGATTGAGAATCTTGATTTACCTGTGGAACAGAAAGAAGAAGCTATAATACCTGACGAAGAACAAGTTTCACAAGACTTAATTGAAAATAAGGCAGAGGTACTTGGTGTTAGAACTAGTGAAACACGAGTAGGTAGCATTCAGCTATTAAATCCTATCGAATACAAATACATAATAAGCGTAGCTGAGATTGGAAGTAAACCAGAAAATACTGAAATTAAATATCAGATTAGTAATGATGGGTTAAGTTGGTATTATAATTGGGAAGGATTATGGGTAGAAACATTTGATGATGAATTTAATTCAAATACAATTGAAGATCTAAATTTAAATTTAGAATCATTCGAAAAAACAGGAGAGATTTATTTTAGAATTTATCTAATAGGTAATAGTAACTCTAGTCCTATTCTTGAGAAATTAGTAATACAAGGAGATTTTGACAGTATTCTAGATATAGAGATTCCAACTAGTAGTCCTATAGATCTCGAATCAACAGATGAATTAATAGAAGAAAATATTTCTAATATAAATATTGATGAATCATTAAGAAATATTGAAACAAAAATTTACAATGCAAGTTTTTATAACGGTGAAAAAGTTGTTAGAGGTAAGGTAACTGATCTATCAGATAATCTTATAGGAGTGAATTATTAGCTAACTTAGCTAATTATGAAGTTGTAATAGAATATCCAACCGGAGAGCTTATTGGTAAGACCGAGCTATATTTGAATAAAAAAAAGAGATAGAATTTACTTTAAGAACTCCAAATAGAGCTGGTGGATATGTTCGAGCATATCTAGTAAATAAAGATGACTCAAGTTTGAGATCATCTACTTCTGAAAGTAAAGAGAATTCAACATTTACAGTAGACTCAACTCTAGATAATTCAGACTCTGGAATAGATGGATTATGTGATGATGGGTTAGGTAATTGTACTTTAAGAGCTGCTATTCAAGAAGCAAATGGATTAGGTGGATCAGATAATATTAATTTTGATATACCTGATACGGATCCAGGATATGTAGATTACGATGGAGGAGCAGGAGATTCGTTAGATGGAGACGATTATTGGAGTATAGCTCCAAATACAGTTCTACCTGTAATTACAGATGTTGTCGTAGTAGATGGATCAACACAGAAAGCAAATCAATCTGATACAAATACATTTGGACCGGAGATACAGATTTCTGGAATAAATTATATAAATAATACAGGTAATGGACTTTCATTCGTAGGAATCACAGGAAGTGGTTCAATAGTAAATGAGTTAAATATAATAAACTTTGGACGAGCGATTTACATATCTAGTTACGACTTAACAGTAACTAATTCATATTTAAATCCAGACGCAAAGGGATTATCGTACGATTCAGATGAGAATCAAGTTACAGGGGTTTACGCGGTCAGCGATGCTATAAATCAGATAAATACATTGAACATTGGATTAGAAAATGAGGGTAATGCGATGATGAGTGAGTTGGGATTTGGTGTTTGGCTAGAGGCAGGTACATCTCCAACAGAAGTTCAAGTAAATGTAATGGGTAATAAATTTGGACTGGATCCGACTGGAACAATAGCAACAGATATAAGCACACAGCATCACTTGCATATTACTGGAAATGTAAGTGTATTAGTTGGTGAAGCTGGAATTGGTAATAGAAACTATTTTGCGAATAGTAATGTACATTTATTAATATCAGGTGATAGTGTAAGTAATACAATAGAAATATATAACAACTTTTTTAATACAGATATTAATGGTACGGGACACTTCCCGGCTAGCGGATCAGCATTAAGCTTAGGAGGACAAGGGGGAACTACTGTAGGAGCCCCCGGAAAAGGTAATTTAATACAGACTCATACTTCAGAAGTTGTTATGGGTGTGGGTGCTAACTCAGGTACGACTACTGTTCAGAATAATACTATATTTGCATCAGTTGGAATTAGGTTAAAGGGACCCAATAAAATATTTAGAAATAATTTTGTAGCATCAGAAAGTACAAAATCTGATCCTTATTTCGGAGTAACTAATTCAGGGATAATTATCGATGCAGGTGGATGGAGCGGGCGAGCGATTGAGCTTTTTTCAGCTGATCCAGATGACGAATTACTACTAACAGGTAATTATTTTGACGGGCACAACAGTATAATGGAACCTTATGATCCAAATACACATATAACCATCGGAGGACAAGGAGTAGATGCAAATTCACTATGTATGGGATTAGAGAAGAATTGTTTTAGTAATGTAGGTAATACTACAATTATAACTAGAGATAGAGCAGCAGGATTTAACTTAGGGGGAACATATCCTGTAAATTATTCAACAATAGAATTAGATAATGAAATAATATACGATATTGGCGCAACAAAAGTACCTCTTATTGTTGTGGGTCTTGAAGGAACATACGAGTTATTCTCAGGAGATCAGAGGAGGACAGATCTTACTGACGGCTCAATTTCAATACCTATACTTAATTCTGATTATGTTACTGATATTTGGGATCTTTATACATATATTACAGAAATTCAAAATAGCAAAGTTGATTGTACGGATCCTCTAGATTGCCCTGGCTCCAATGGTGAAAATGAAAAAACAGTTATATTTACACCGCCAAGTGCAGTAGGAATTGCAGATATTACTTATCCGGGAGTACAAATACCTATGTTAGTAGTAGATGAGAACGGGGATAAATTTATTGGATCTCCAAGACTAGGCGATCTTGAAACTGGTCATTTTACTATGTTGGAGCCATTTAGTTTTGATGGATTTACAACAGATACTCCAAGTATAGATAACGGAGAACCTTGGAGTACAAGTCCGACTGCTAGTGGAACACTTAGCCCACTTACTACACCTGTAAATTACTACTATTTAATATTCCGACAAGTGACTCTGGTTATGTAGATTATAATGGAGGAGCAGGAGAATCATTAGATGGAGACGACTATTGGAGTATTCGGCCAGTAACTCAGTTACCTACTTTAACTAGTTCAATAAATATAGATGGTTCATCTCAATCATCAAATCAGGGAAATTTAAATATATTTGGACCAGAAATCGAGATTCAAGATGGAGCGAACATTTCAAATGGATTGGTAATTACTGGAGATACAATTAATATTGATAACATTGTTATTAATAGTTTTACGGGCCAAATAGACATTGATGGATCCGACGGAGTCGAGATAACAAATAACTACATTGGACTAGATACAAAAGCTAAATATCTTTCTGCCTTTGCTAATGGAATAGATATTCATGGCGAATCAAATAACATAATAATTGGAAATGATATTACAGATGGAAATATATTTGGAGGATCAGTAAATGACGCTTACGCTAATATAAATATTACGAGTACTGATAATGGTGTATTTGAGAAATATGTATCTATAAGAGGAAATTATATCGGAATCGATCCTGTTGGGAATATTATTGGTAATAATACTGTAGACGGTATTGAGCTAAAAGGTGTTTATGGAACTTCAGTTGATATAGGTGGTCCTGACCCATCTCATCGTAATATTATTTCTTCAACTGGAGGACATGAAGCTATAATATTAGACCTACTGGAGTTTTAGCTTCTAATTTAAATCCAGTTATAAATATTAAGAATAACTATTTATGTACAGATGAAAATGGTAACTCTAAAAATATTAATTATATTTGTAACATAGGAATTTATATTTCCGCACCTAATATTTATCCATATGAAGATAATAATTATCTAGACCATATAGACTTAAATATAGGGGGGGCTTAGGAGAAGGTAATGTCTTTGGAAATACTTATGGAGCAATCTACTGGGATATATCACTAGGCGCAGAGGTTTCATACAATACATTTTTAAACTCAGTCTATGGTTACGGTATAAATGCTACAGCTTTTAGAATAATATCCAACTTTGCTGATATTCAAATATTAAATAATTTTTTTGGAGTCACTTTATTAGATCCATATTTTGGGAAAGGATCGTATCCAGATATAGGAAGTTTAAGTGCGATTCCAATGGGCTCATATAGTACAACTATAAAGGGAAATGTATTCTCTTTAGTTAATGTAGGAGTAGAGGCTAATAGTTATATAAAAAATGATACTTCAACATTTCATACTCCACTTGTAACGATCGGAGGTACAGGAGTCTTAGCAGATTCACTTTGTGGTGATTTATATGGTCTTGGTAATGTAGAACAAAACTGCTTTATTGATTCTACGTATATAGGTGAATTTAGAAATATGTTACCAGAAAATGAGTCTACTTACTTAACTAGTGATAACTATTTTGAGGTAAATGGAGATATTAATACTGTATTATCTACTGAACTAAAGGCGGTAAAATATATATGGTCTACAAGATTGGAATTAGTAACTGGCACTAAAAGGCGTACTGATTTAGCAGATGGGGTTATTACTTTTGATGAATTTTTCGGTGATTACTTTATCTATAATGATGACGTAGGAGTTCCAGACCCAGGGGTAGAGTTTAGAACATTACAAAATATAACCACAGATTGTACAGTGTCATTAGATGACTGTAACGGAGTTGATGGAATTCTAAATAAATCATCATTCTTATACAACACTAATGGGTTGCTATGGTTAAACGGACAATTAATTTCTAAAGATGTATTGCAAGATAGAACTATTCTAGATAGAAGTGATTTGGCTTTCGATGGAAATCATATTGCATCAAAAAACTTTAGTCTAGATGGTAATAGTCTCACTGATCCAGCTACAGATGATTTTGGAGCTATCTGGACGTTTGATGATACAGCTACAGGAGGTATAGCAACGGCTGACTACGGCCATATTCAAACATTACAAATACAAGTAGTAGACGCGAATCCGATCTGGAATGGATCAGAATGGGTAATAACCGTAGATTCAACAAGTGATGAAGATAATGTTTCAATAAGTGGTTATGAGCAAGACCCAGGAGTAGCATATTCAGGCGGAGGTCAAGAAGTAGTAGACGGACTTTCATATGGAAAAACCAGTTTAAGAGAAGCAATAATAGTAGCTAATAACTTTGCAAATCCAGTAACGATTAAATTTGATATTCCAACAACAGACCCAGGTTATATTAATCCTGATGGAAGTAGAACATCAACTGCAGAGCCTGCAGGTACTTATACAGCAACAACCTCAGGTTATTGGTACACATAGTAGATGCAAGTCCCACTCACTACATTATAGACAAAAACGAAAGCTTAACTATAGATGGTTACTCACAGCCAGGTACAAGTCGAAATACTGCATCAATTGGCCAGCCATTTAATGCAAAGCTAGGGATTCAATTAAATCTTTATACAATAACTATAAATAATGCTAATGACCTACACATCACTGGATTAAATATTCAAGGTCACGATAATGCAATTAGATACGATAGTGTTGATACAACTCCTCCTATTAATGATATTTGGCTCGAAGGAAATTACTTTGGTACAAATATTGACGGTTCTAACCTGGCAGTTGCAGGTTATAGTTCATCAGGAGGAATTAGGTTTACACAAGAAATGTACGGGTTTGTCATTGGTACTAATGGAGATGGTGTAAATGACGCTGGAGAGTTTAATATTATAAGTGGTCAGAATCAGCCGATTAGTGGGTTAATTACAATATATTCATTTGACCCAATTACAGATGTCAGAATTTCGGGAAATTATATACATACTGACTATACTGGAGAAGTTTGCTCGGATTGATGGAGCGATATTTGGAAGTAATCTAGATGGTATATCTGATGACAATGAATCAAATGTATTCGGATGTATTGATACTAACTATAGGTCTTTTATCCGAGCTTACAATTTGAATAATTCGATAATAGCGAATAACTATATGGGAGTTTCTCCAAATGGTACAAATATAATGAATAAAGCTTTTGGGTCAAACTATACATTAGATATTCAAAATACGGACAATCTTAGAGTAGAGAACAATATTATTAATTCTTATAACTCTACTGACTTAGGATCTATATATATTAGAAATGGAAATATAAATTTACAGATAGTAGACAATGCTGTATTAGGTGGTACAGTAGGATTATCAGGTGCAACTACTGGAGCATTAATAAAAGGGAATATTTTTGAAGGATATACAGATAAAGCTATAGTTTTAACTGATGATAGTGATGGAATTACATTAGAAGAGAATACTTTTGAGAGATCTAGTTCAGTTGGTAAAGTAATTCATTTAGGAGCATTTATAGCTGATGATTTATTAAGTACTCCAAACGATCCTAATGATACAGATATTGGGGTTAATGAATTAATGAATTAATGAATTGGCCAATAATCTACAGTGTAAATTATTTAGGTTCAGATCAATTTGAGATCAAAGGATATTTAGATGGTAATCCTTTAGAGGCTCCTTTTGATATTGAGATTTGTGAAAGTGAAGATAATATCTCAGGGCATGGGGGTTGTACTCAAAGTTTAGATAAATTCAGTATAGTTACAGATGGAGAGTGGTCTAGAGTAGTAACATTTACTGGAGCAGTTGGAGATGAAATATTCAGTGCATTAGCAACTAATAATAATGGCTCTACATCAGAATTTGGAAATTATGTAGATACAAAACCTGAAAATATTGGAGGAAATTGGGTAATTACAGTAAACAGTACGTCAGACGAAGACAACGTAAGTACTAATTTATATAATTGCGAGGGAGTAGTGGCACAATGCGGTGGATTTGAAGGTCCTGATGGAAAGGCAAATGGGTTGACTAGTTTGAGAGAGGCAATAATAGTTGCTAATAACTTTGCAAATCCAGTAACGATTGAATTTGATATTCCAACAACAGACCCAGGTTATATTAATCCTGATGGAAGTAGAACATCAACTGCAGAGCCTGCAGGTACTTATACTTCAAAAGATAATGGATATTTTTACGTTAATATAGCCAATGGAGACTTAACTGTAACAAATTCTATTACTATAAATGGATATACACAAATAGGAAGCACAGTGAATACTAACGTATTTGGAGAGAATTTAAATAGTAATCTTATGATTCAACTTAATTTAAATTCTTACTTAATAAAATTAAATTCAAATGATAATAAATTATTAGGTTTAAATTTATATCGAAAAAATAGTCCAGTTGTACTGCAATTAAACTCTTCATCAGATAATTATATTCAGGGAAATATTTCCGGGGGGAATATAACTGGTGAATTTGCAGAAGGGACAGGTTCTATACAAGTCTGTGGTAATTCAAATGGTAATGTAATAGGTACTGATGGAGATGGTATAAATGACGCAGGTGAAAGAAATTTAATAATCAGCAATGAAGACCTTGCAATAATTGGTAATTCCGAAGGTTTAATATACTTTCAAGGAACTCAATCGAATAATGTTATAGCGGGTAATTATATAGGAGTAGACAGATCTGGTAATACTTGTGCAGCTGGTAATTTTTATCGGATGGCAGTTCACTCATTTTCAGGAACAAAAACTAACTTTAGAGTTGGTACAGATTTAAATGGAATTAGTGATTCTGAGGAATCCAATATAATTGGTTGTGTAAGTGAAGGAACAAGGCTAGTGGGACTAACATTACTAGTACCTATATCTGTCTTTAGCATCATTAACTGGCAAGATAGCACTATAATTGGAAATTATATTGGAACAACTCCAAATAACGATATTCTTAAAGCAGATTTTCCAAGATCCTTAATGCTTATACAATCTACATCATCCTCAAATCTAAATATTAGAGATAATACTTTTGCATATAACTTAGGCGAGGGGATAGTAGTATCTAACAATGATGTATCACTAACTTTCTTTCAAAATAGAATCTACTCAGTTACAGGTTTGAACATTGATTTAGGCGGGGCATCGCAGAGTATTGGGGATGGAGTAACAGCAAATGACTCGGGTGATATAGATGCAGGCCCAAATGATTCAATGAACTATCCAATAATAACAAGTATTCGATATATAGGATCAGATCAATTTGAAATAGAAGGAACATTGGATGGAAATATATTAGAAGCACCATATGAAATAGAAATATGTGAAAGCGATGATCACCCTTCGGGACATGGAGGATGTATACAAGCATTAGATACATTTACATTAAATACACCTGGAGAATGGGATAGGACAGTCACATTAACAGGAGCAATTGGAAATGAGAAATTTAGTACATTGGCTACTAATTCGAATGGATCAACAAGTGAATTCGGAGAAACAATAATAACAGATGCAAATCCATATTATGATGGAAGTAAATGGACAATAACTGTAGATAGTACAAGTGATGAGGATAATGTAAGTACATCAGGAAGTGATGATGGAGATGGAGCATATTCAGGAGGAGGATTAACAGGTATAGATGGGAATGCAGACGGGAAGACTTCTTTAAGAGAAGCAATAATAGTAGCTAATAATTTTGCTAATCCTGTGACTATTGAGTTTAATATTCCTACTAGTGATCCTGGTTGGAATACAATTGAATTTCCAAATGCATTTAAAATAAGTTTCACTGGAGCAGCACTTGAGTTAAACAGTGAAAGTACAATTATAGATGGAAAATCACAAACTAACTTTACTGGTGACACTTCACAAGTAATATTAGAACCTGAAAGTATGCCTGTTATAGGAAATGCAACTAGGGGGCCAGAGATCAACATTTATTTCAGCTTGAATACAATTTCAGCACCACTTAGATTAAATGCAGCAGATATAACAATCGATTCTATGGGTTTTTATAATAATCCAATCAATTTAAGGCGGCCACTTACCCTATACGACCAAGCAATAAATGCAACAATCAGAAACAGTGACTTTGTAAATAACGAAGGAGGCATTTTTGTAGCACCTGGAAATAATGGACTTACATTACAAAGTAGTGTGATAAGAAATAACGCAGAGTATGATTATCGATTTGATGGTATTGAAAGCGAGTTTAGTGGTGCATTGATAGAAGATAATCAGTTTGTTTCAAATGGTGGAGCGGCTATAGGGTCACAACAGACGGTCACTCAGGGAGAAGGAGCAATTATTAGAAACAATTTGATAAAAGCTAATGGGTTTAATCCAACTTTACAAGGCCCAGGAACAGCGATAGCGCCTTCTCCACCTGGACCTCCAGCTATAACAATGAATAATATTCAAATTTATGGGAATTCAATTGTAGGTAATTCTAGATTTGGAATCCTTGTCTCATCTGGAGTTCAAGGTATAACCTTACAAGGAAACAAAATCTATGGTTCTAGTGAATCAGATCTAGAAATTACAAATAGTCTCATGGACTTTAATGTCTTAGATGGAGATGGAATTAATATAAACGACCCAGGTGATGCAGACACGGGAACAAACGACCTAATGAATTCACCAGTAATTGAAAATATAATATATAGAAGTGTTGATAAAACATACATAATAAGTGGAGACTTAGATAATGAGGTAGTCGGAGAGGGACCAAAAATTATAGAAATTTGTGTGAGTCAAAATACTCTAAGTGGGAACTGTCTAGAAAGTGTAGGGCTAACTTTAAGCAACAGTCCATGGGAGATAGAAGTACAAGTTAGCGGTAGTTATGGGAATCCAGCAGATCTGATGTTTAGCGCTTTAGCGACAAACGCATTAGGATCTACAAGTGAGTTCAGTAGCATACATGCAGTAGATGTTATTCAAACTCCTGTAACAGGATCTCTACAATATGATATAACACTAGTCTCTCCTATAAATAATGCTCAGCTAATAAATCAATTAACTCCAACTTTAGACTGGAACCCAAGTAGTGATCCAGAACTAGTTATATACAGAATTTATCTTGATGGGGTTTTTATAGGCGAAGTTGATTCATCAATTACAGAACTTACAATTCCTGGAGACTTAGAACTAAATCAAAGCTATAACTGGCAAGTTAAGGGATTTAGAATAGATGATAGTCTTAGTGGTGAAAGTGATCTTTGGACATTCAGTATAGTTACTGAAGATGAACAAGAAGAAAATGAGCCAACGGATGAGAATGAGCCTACTGATGAAAATAATGGTGAGAATAATGAGGGAGGAAATACTGATAATCCTAAGCCTATTACACCAAATAATATCCCAACTTCATATCCTGAAGAAGAAGAAATTATAAAAGTACCAGATCAGACAGTTGTTGACCTTGGGACAGATCAACCAATACAAGTTCCAGTAACTGAAGGAATATTTAAACTAAAAGAAGATAAGTTTGATGTTTGGCTTACTGTACCGGTTATAACTGGAGGATCTCTAGCCGCAGTTGCAGCAATTAACAACATATTTGGATTCCTTTTTGGATGGTTGTTTAGTAAAAAAAATAAATACTGGGGATTTGTTTTTGATGAAGAAACAGAAACTGGGGTTTCATTTGCTACAATCAGACTATATAGGAAACTTGAAAATGACAGAAGAGAAATAATTAGTGAAAAGGTTTCAGATCTTGAAGGAAAATATGGATTTGTAGTAGAGAAGTCAGGTACTTATCAAATTGAAGTAAGAGCATCTGGATTTGGTCCAAGAATTATAGATAATATAGAAATTAATCAGGGCAGAGAAGTAATTCAAGATATTGGATTACTAAATATTAGTTCATCAAAAAAGTCTGATATTAGTTTTAATAAAAAGAAATTATTTAAATTAATAAATATAGGACTTTTTATATTAATGTCTAGCGGGTTTATCTACTCACTATATGCATTAATTAAAAGCCCGGTGCTAAGTAATTATTTCTTTACTATTGGATATCTTATCTTTACTGTACTTAATATTTTAGGATACATTTTCAAGCATAAACATAAAGCTGGAATTGTATTAGATGAATCTGGAGAACCAATTAAAGGAGCAATTATTAGACTATTTCAAGGTCCTGACCAAGTATTGTTAGCTATGTCTAATGCTAACGGAGAGTTAAAAGAAAATATTGAGAGCGGAGAATATAGTATTTTGGTTTACAAAGAAGGTTTCATAAAGATATCTAATTATTTAATTAATGTAACTGAAGGAGGTCAGCTAGGAGAAAATATTGTTTTAGAAAAACAAGAATTAAATTAGAAAAAGAAGTTAATAAATTAATAAAAAAGAGCACTAATTTTTAGTGCTCTTTTTATTTTCTTTGTATATTTGAAACTATTCTTCTAAATAGTTCTTATAGTCTTTATCCTTTCTCATCATGTTTTCAATTGAATTTCTAACGATTTGAGCCTTATGCATTCTTTTTGTACTTGCAGCCCAATCAAGATATCTTTCAATTTCTGATGAAATAATAAGAATGAATTTTGTATCCATTTTTTTCTTAGCTTCTTCAACAGCTGAATCGATTACGTCGCTTATATTCTTAGGATTATATGTCTTTATAATTAGATTTCTAGAAGATGCTCCTTCAATATATTCAAACTCGTTATCAGAAACTGAATCTTTCTTTAAAGCTATTACAATTTTCTTTTCTCCTAGAGCTTGTGAAATTTCAAAACCTGTTTTTGAATCTGGAACAGAAACTTCTGTTATTAAGATATCAATATTTTTAATTAGTTTTCGAATCTTATCGTGTAAATTTTCAGCAGAAACTGTAGTTCCTTTTTTACTACCTTTTCTTAGGCTTACATCTTGGGTTATATTATGACCAAGTTTTTTTAAATACTCTATCCCTTCTTTGAATGCTTTAATCTCAGAATCTTTATAATTCGTTGGCAATGTTGAAATAATTTTCATCTATATTCTTGTTAACTATTAAACTAAAATCTATTTATATATATCAATTATATTATTTGTTTGGAAATTATACAATTGTTTTGTTACAAATGTCTAGTTATCTTAGGATAATAAAGCCTAAAAAGAAAAAATACTGTAGTATAAATAGTCAATTTAGCTAAATTTAATTGATATTTAGTCCGCATTACTCCATAATTCATTAAGAAGAAAAATAATATGTTTGGATTAAAAAGTAATAAGAAAACAAATCTCAAAGGTGATGAATCATTTCTATCGGTAGATATTGGAACTGAGTTTGTAAAGGTAGCACTATGTGAGGTAGAAGGAGGAGAGGTTCTTATCTATGGTTATGCAAAAAAAAGACAGGATGAATACTCAATGCAGAACGCAGTTATTGTTGACTTAGAAAAAGTTACAGACATAGTAGACCTTGCTATAGGCGACGCAGTTACAATGGCTAATAATAAATTTGATAGAAATTTTTATCCAAGTAGAGTAGTAATGGGTATTGCAGGAGAGCTAGTAAAAGGAGTTAGTATTGATGTTGAAGTAGATAGAGAAGACTCAGAAAGAAAGATTTCTAAAAAAGAGATCCAAGGAATTTTAGATAATGTAGCAGAATATACATTTGAACATACAATAAATGAAATTAGTGAAGAAATAGGTCTAGTTCCAGAAGATATAAAAGAAATAGATATTTCTATTGATAGTATCTATGTAAATGGGAATAAAACTAAAAATCCCGAAGGTTTAACAGGTAAAGATATAGTTTATAAAGTTTTTTCAACATTTGCCCCAAGAACACACTACAGTGCTATTGAGCGAGTAGCTCATAATCTGAGATTAAATTTAGAAAAAATCGTAGTAGAGCCGTATGCTTTAGCTCACGGAATAGCAAATATGAATGAGCGAGGAAATAGCGCTATATTTATAGATATTGGTGGAGGTACAACTGATATTGCACTTGTTAAAAATGGAGACTTAGTCGGAACAAAAATGTTTTCAGTAGGAGGAAGAGCATTTACTAAATCAATATTAAGAGAATTTAATTTAGACTATCTTAATGCAGAGAAATTAAAGCTAGATTATTCATTAGATAAATTAACTAAAATTGATACCACTAAACTTAGAAACTGTATAACAGAAGATATTGAAGTTTGGCTTGAAGGAGTTTTATTAACACTTGAATCATTTTCAGAAGTTAAAGAATATCCTCCGAGATTCTATTTATGCGGAGGAGGCTCATTATTACCAGACGTAAGGACAAGTATAATAGAATATCCATGGACTAAATACTTGAATTTTAAAACTTTCCCTAGAGTAGAGTTATTGTTACCTAATAAAGTTAAAGATGTAATAGATTTAACTAAAACCGCTGTTCACGCAACAGACGTAACACCTTTAGCTCTAGCAAGAACTATTATGGAGACAACACTATAAAAATGAGCTTAAATAATACTAAAAAAATATTTATAGATATTTCAGAAGAAGTTACAAATGTAACTTCACAGATAATTCATTCTCAAGAAGAAAGAGTTATTCTTGTTGCTCCTGAGAGCTCTTTAATTTTTTCTAATCTAATAAGTCTAAGTTTAATTCATAGAATGGCGAGCAAATATAATAAGCAAGCTATTTTAGTAACGGAAGATGAGTTTGGAATATCAAGTGCACAAAGAATAGGATTTGTAACAGTACAAAAAGTTAGTCAGATAAATGAGGAATTATGGGACATAGCAAAAGATAAATTATTAAAATTTAAGTCAGATCTTGAAAGGAAGCTAAAACAGGATGATGAGATAGAAGAACTAAGAAAAGATATAATAGAGCCAATAGATGCGAAGATAGATCCAGTGGAAGAAAGTGACATTAGCGAGAATAGCGAGGAACCAGAAAATGAAATAAATAATAATAGTGAAGAAGTTGAATCTACAGAATCTACAAACAATGAAGCTAACCAGAAAGATATTTCATTTAATAATTTTCAAAAGAAAGTTTCAAAACCTACATTCAAATTTATAACAAAAGGTAATATTGCTATTCTTCCTGGACAAGATGTATCTAAAGTAAGAAAAGAAGAATCAGTATCTGAAAGAGTTCAACCAAGAGATAATCAGAATACATTTGCGGGAAGAGATTTTAAAGGAGAGGAAGAAAAAAAAGAAAGTTTAATTTCTAAACTATTTCATTTAGGAAAAGAAAACACAAGTAATATAAGTTCACGAACTGAAAGATTATTAAAGGGTAGAGAAAAACCAAAATCAAATAAAAAATTAAATACAAAATTAAATACAAAAGGGATTTTTATTGTATTCATTTTAATACCAATATCAACTTCTAAGGCTTCTTCGTCTCCACCAGCTTTAGCCATTGCTTGTTTTAAGAAGCGGTCCCGCTGATCTTCTGGGTCCACCAGCTCGGAATAAGCATTGATTACTTCCCAAGTGTTGATTAAGAGCTGGAAGGTTTCACAGACCCGCGGGTCATCATCACAACGACGGGCTAAAGGTTTAGTGCTGGCTGGATGTTTTATCACAAAAACTGGCTGAATTAATTTTGGTCGGCTGACCTTTTTATAAAGGGCATCACACAAGTTTCCAT
>JAUZRK010000022.1 GCA_030950485.1 Candidatus Dojkabacteria bacterium
GAGATTGGAGATGAGATCCAGACAGGAGATGTTATTGGAACTGTTGGTAATACTGGATACGTTAGAGGTAATCCTGATCAACCAGTAGGTGAACAAGGTTGTCATTTACATTTTGAGATTAGAAGTAACGAAGACATTCCATTAGAAGTTTATGGAGTTTATCCAATAGATCCTGAGTTATTGATTATGTATAGTGATAATGAGTCGCCTTTAATACTTTCTATTGCGGATGCTTTAGCGTTGGGGTATGGGGCTATTAGTAATGATGAGCTTGATTTACTAAAACCAGTTCACAGATATCTAAATACAAAGGCTGGTAGCACACACTACTATATTCTAGGTGAAGATGGCAAAGCAGAAACTGATGCAAAAATAATAACTGATGCAGATTGGGCTGGATTTAAGTATGAAGGAATAGCATTTTATGCTTTTGATTATAATCATTCTGGTTTAATACCAGAGCCTTTGGGAGGTACTTACCTAGATGGAGAAAGGGCATCGTCTAAAGTTTATAGATTCAAAAATGAAACAATTGGAGAAGAGGTACATTTCTATGTAATAGGATTTATCAATTACCAAATAATGATGCAAAATATTAGCCTTGGAGGTAAATGGGAAGGAGCTTTCACTTATGAAGAAGTGGCATTTTGCGCATACGACTATGAATCAGGAAATAAGATCTTCGATGAAGTATATGTAGTAAACACTTTTCCTGTTCATAGATTTTTAAATAATGTATACGGTAGTGCTCATTTTTATACAATTAACGAAAAAGACAAATTAGACTTGATTAATAAAACTAAAGAAGGAGGTAAATGGGAAGGTGCATTTACTTACGAAACAATAGCTTTCTGGGCATATCCGATATCTGAAATAGCTAGAAATACATTAGTACATATGCCGGATACTGGAGCATATTATTTTGGAGGTGATGCTCAGATATGTGATTCATGGAAGAGATTAGTTTACTATACTGACGGTACTTTTATTGGTGATATGATTTATAATCCATTTATGGATAGAGAGTACATTCTGTCAAATGAGTATGCATTTAATATTGCCTACACTGAAGTAGATAACTATTGTGAAAGCTTAGGATATCCAGCTGGATTTAGAAACGATATAGCCGATGGTGTAATGCAAGAAGTAGATAAAGGAGCTATTTATCACAAGAATGGATCTTCAGAAACATGGGCAGTATACGGAGAGATTTATGATCCATTTAGTCAAAATGGTGGAATAGATAAATATGGATATCCAGAAACTGGAGTACAATTTGGCTGTCAGACTTTTGAAAATGTAGATGATCAAGGGCAGAAATATAAGCTATGCGTTTCTGTTGATAATTTCTTCCAGTGTTTAGATAATGGTGGTGGAGAAAGTTGTGTTCATCCGAAGTTTGGAAGTTATGTAATGCATCCGTTGGGAGTTGATCCGGTTTGTGGAGGGTTTACATATATGAGAGGGTACTTATTGAATCATAATGGAGTAGATATGGCAAAAGAAGGTGGATGTAGGTTAAACTCAATATCTCAAGTAAAGGTCACCCTTGCCGGAATAGACATTTGGAGCACCTCTGATGATGACAATGGCAATGGTATTATATATGAAGAGGAAAAAGCAAGGGCTGTAACAATTGATCACGGAGGAATAAAAAGTATCCAGCTTCATGTAGAATATAATACAGAGCTTGTAGAAGTAGGTGATGTAGTTGATGCAGGAACCTATATAGGAGTAATGGGTTGTACAGGACTTTGTAGCGGTACTCATTTACATTTGATGATAAATGAAGATACTAGTCTTATTAATCCAGAGTATAATTCAGGTGGATTACCATTACTTGGAGATCTATCACCAAGCGGAAATTTATTTAACTTTACAAAAGCTTATTAATTTATGACTAAAACTATATCAAAAATAATAATTATTGTGCTTTCGTTTATATTATCTTTTGGAATCGCCTATTTTGCTCTAGATGATAAAAATCATAGTAATTATGAGAAAAATGAAGAAAAATGAAGAAACTCAGTATTTAAATGAAAATCCAAACTTAATAAATGAGGATAGTAGTATTAAACAAAAGAATACTTATTCAAATGAAGATAAAAAAATAAGATTTAAATATAGCAGTGCGGGGGCAAGTGTTTCTATAGAAGGTGAAGATATAGAAACAAAAACAGGGCTTAAATGCGGTTACCCAAGATGTATAGATATCTTTAAAGATGATTTGATTATACGTATTTATACAGTTAGTCCTTATGAGGAAAACCTAGGTAACTATTTATTAGATGATAATTACCTGGATTATTCTGAAACTTTACAATTAAGCAATGAGACAATTCTTACCAGAGTTAATCGAGTCGCTAACATGCAAGTAAATGAAGATGGTAGCTTCGCTGTAAGTATTTATTATATTGATAAGAATACCTTGATCTCTAATCCATATAAGAATGGAGACATAGGATATTTATTTGGTTACTATCTGCCGGCACAGTACAAAGATAATCTAGATAAATTAAATGATCCATACTACTGTTTCAGTTATTAAGAAATTTGATGAGAATAGTCTAAAAAGTATTTCAAAGGTAATCATAGATCTTGATATAAATAAATATAATATTTCATTTAATTTTGAAAAAATATTACGAAAACTCAAACTTACAAAAAGTGAAGTATATCTTATTCTACTTTTTTTAGTCTCATCCTTAGCTAATGTCTACCTATTAATTAAC
>JAUZRK010000023.1 GCA_030950485.1 Candidatus Dojkabacteria bacterium
TTTTTGATTCTTAAAAAAGAAAAGACTTTCAATAGCCATCTCAATTGGTTCAAACTCATCTATTAATTCAGATAATCTTGTAAAGATTTGTTCTAATCTATCACCCATTTCTAATCCTGCTTCTGTAATAATTGGACCATACTCTATAAGTTCCATCTTATTACTAAACTGTGCAGATTTCTGAATTATTGCCCAACCTGTCGTTGCTAACCCAACATCTATTGATATGATTCTAGTATTATTTTTTTCCATTATGCCAAATTTTATTTACATCATTTAATTCATCTATACCCTCTATAAATTGCTCTAGCTTTTCAAATTCTTCATTATCTAAGGCAACTAAATCTTTTGCCTTTTTAATTAATGATAAACCAGTAATCTCTACTCTATCTTTTAAATCATTTTTAATTTGCTTACTAACTAATTGAAAATTATCTTTAGTTACATAAATTGCTAAAACAGCATTCTCATCTTCTTCCATCTTGATATCTATTACTCCAGGAAAATCTATAATATCAAGTGCTAGCTCCTCACTATCGTTTCCCTCTAGTATTTTTAACTGAATCAATCCCATTTCTACAAACTGCCAAGATATAGACCCTTCAGGAACCATTTTGCCTCCTGCTTTGTGAACGTAAGTTTTAATCTCAGTCAATGTTCTATTTGTGTTATCTGTTTCAGTATCTACTAAAATCGCTATATTATTTGGTCCATATAACTCATATGTATTCTCATAAGTAATCTCGTCTGAGCTAGATATACCCAAACCTTTATTTATAGCATTTTGAATCTTATCACTTGTCATATTTGCAGCCTTTGCCTTGTCAACTAACACTCTAAGAGTTGGATTGAAGGTTAAGTCACCACTCTCCCCTATTCTAGTTGCTATCTCTATATCTTTGGAAAGTTTACTAAATACCTTACCTCTTTTTATATCATTTGCTCCTTTTGTTTTTTTAATATTATTCCATTTTGAATGACCTGCCATAATTAATTAATCAGCTAAAATTAAAATTAAATCTCCTGTGTGGTTAAATTTATATTCATCCTCACTTATGATAACATTTCCTCGAAGCTCTCTTCTAATAAGATCTACAGTATTTGCATATCTTTCCTCGTCACCTACAACATATAATATATTTTCATCTTCATCATCCATAACATAATTTGCAGGCCGGAGAATTGCTGCACCTTTTACCTCAAGTCTGTTTGCTATTTTATTAGCTAAACCTTTAATTTGAGTATCATTATAAACTTCAATTCCTGCTTGTTCAGTAATAATAATTGTTTCCTTCTCTGCTTCCTTAATAGTTTCAAAAATATACTTCTGATTAAGTTCAAGCGGTGTATAAACTTCTTTTACTAATATTTCATCAAGATTTAAATTATAAGTTCTAATATTTGAAGAGATGAATTTAAAGCTTTGTACAAAACTAATCAGCTCATTTCTAGTCATATCAGTCCTAAATAGATCAGTAAGCTCCTTATTTTTTAGGAATAAATTGAAATATTGATTGTAGCTGCTCGAGTTATCATCGATAAAATCGCTTATTAACTTTAGTTGCCTTTTATTTACTTCTTTAACTGAAGTATTGTGATCATTAAAATAGTAATTTGCTAACTCAGTAGAACCAATATCTTTATAAAGCTGATTATCAGCAGTAATATATTCTACAAAATCTGCTGTTTCAAAAATTACATATCTATCTATTCTAAGTGATAACATTGTTTCGATATTATTTCTTAAATCCATTACTTTCAATTCTGGTTGTTCAAGATTATTATTAAAAACACTTTTCAATTGAATATTTGAATCTAAGTTAGTGTAATCAATAGATGAAGTTAAAGGTGAAATACTATAAAGATTCGCTGATTCCTCTATTAAATCTAATGTAAGTACCTGTATTAAGTCTATATAAGAGTAACCGCCTTCAGATGAAATACCTACTAAAAGAATGTTCTTTTCCCCTTCATCATAAATTTCAGTGATTTCTGCTTTTGAAGAGAAGATAGTCTTAGGTTCTATTGAAAAATATATAAACAAGTTAAAACCTATGAATATTGTAAAGAATAAACTTAAAACAATTACTAAATTTCTTTTACTTGAGAACTTAAAGTACTTTAGGAGGTTTAAATTGAATAGAGGCTGCTTATTGTTCTGTCCTTTACCTTTCGGCGTTTTTCTATTTCTCGAAAAATACCAATTACCTAACCTTGTTTTTCTAAACCAAACTTTAAATTTACTATACATAAAAAAATAATCTAACATATTATTATACATTAGATTATTTATAACTTTTATATAAACTTAGCTAACTTGTATATACTTAGTTAGCTGTTCGAAACATTATTATTATCTTCAGTTTTCACACTCTCATCATTATTCACTTTATTTTCTACCTGTTGAGTATTTCCTGAAGTTTCTGAATTAGTAGTAGCTACTTCTTTGTTATCATCTTTATTTTCAGTTTCATTTAAAATTGCTGCTTCAGAAATTTTAAAAGAGTCAAAAAACTTTGTAATTTTAGATTTAAATCCTTTTATTACTGATTCATCTGATTTCGTTTCATTCTTCTTAACTTTACTTCCTTCAGTAAATTCTACTTTTTCCTCATCTGCCTCCCAGCTAACATCAAGACTTAAGTTTGCATGTTTATTTGAATTTAATTCTGATAATTCTTTTTTATGAATCTTTAAATTAATACTCATATCAATATTACCCTCTTTATCTACAAAATTAATAACTGGAACATTCATCCCAGATTCATTAGACAAGCTTTCTGAACCATGTAAATGATGGTACATTTCATCTTCAGTCTCTGGTCTAATAATTAGATAGAAAATCAAAGCCGGGAAATTGAAAGGTAATACTAATAAAAAGAATGCTATTGAAATATATATATTTTCAAAACGTTTCTTAGAATCAAAAAACACCCATGCACTAAACATTAACCACATCAATCCTACGTACAGCAGAACCATTGGTAATAATTTTTCAGCCTTTACAGGGCCGTTTAAAAGATCAAAAAAGCTATTCATATTGTTTCTATTTTAAGCATCAAATTATAGCAAGAATTAATATTCAATATAAACCCAATTATTTTGAATATTTAATAGTGTCTCATATTTATAAAAGGAATTCTAGGATTTTTGTTTTAAATCTATAAGCATTATAATGACTTAAATAAAATTTATTAATGA
>JAUZRK010000024.1 GCA_030950485.1 Candidatus Dojkabacteria bacterium
ATTAATTAACTTTGATAAAGAAAGTAATATTAAGAATGCTACTGAGACTGAAGTTAATTTAGAGAATTATTCTACTGACAATGTTAATGTAGAAGAGAATTCAGATGAAAACTATAACTTACCATCTGATGAAAAGATGTATCCCTACACAAGAAACGGCACTTTTGAATCAGACCACATTATATACTTTTCAAATGATGGAGAACTGAAACTGTTCTATGAATATAGTAATGAAGATACTCAACTAACTAATACTGGAGGAAAAATAGCTGAATATATTATAAGTCCTGATGGTAATGAAGTTATATTTACAACTTATAAAGAAGAAGTATTATCTAATGTAGATATAAGCTCCATTCAATATCATCTGAAGCCGCCAATAGATAAAGTATATAAGCTTGATCTAATTACCAAAGAACAATCTTTAATCTACTCTATTCCAGATTATACTTACAATTATACGGGCGATATTAATACATTTCAGGAATATTTAGATGCAAATAAATTCGATATAGTTAATGAAATCAATTCTAATAACTTTAGGCTTTTAAGTGACGATTTAAACCCAGATAAATTTTTCTTCTATAATAATGACAATATTTTTCAACTTAATATTGAAGAAAATTCTATAAAAGAAATAGTTTTAGATGCAGGTATGGCTCCTTGTAGCTATGGCTTTGACGCCTGGTTTCTAACTCAGGAAGGTAAAGGACAGCAAATACCACCAATTTACTATGTTGTTGAAGCGCATTGTTATGAAGGCTTAGTCTATATTCTGTATGAAGCTAGAGATCAAACACTACTTAAACCTACGAATAAACTAAAGCTACATAGTTTTGCAGGAGATCTAAAGCTTCCTCTTAGTCTTGACGGAGATAATCTTATTATAGGTAATACAGAATACCCTGCTGGAGAGAATTATTTAGTTTGTAACTGTTATATTGAATATTATGATAGAGAATTAGATAAAATTGTAAAAGGTAAATCGATTAAAGTACAGGACTTTAACTCAACTTATGACTACACCCATAGCTATCCATTAGCAGGTTTAGTTAGGCACGGCTATTTTGTTCTTAGAGGCGATGACAAAGTAGCTATTGCTACTCAATATAAAGATAGCTTTGCTATCGTAGATAGGCTTGATTTAGAGGATTATTACACTTTTAAAGATTATAATTATGTTGATAATGAGGCACTAATACTAAAGGAAGATGGAGATAAAATGTTGTTTATAAAATATCATGTTGGATATTCTGATTATGAGATTGTTGGAATTAGAAGTGTTGATGATTTAAATTTCAAAACTAGGATGAAATTTGCAAATACAAGAAATTATACTCCTACCTCGTATACTATTTACTAATATTTGAGTCTACTATTCGTTATTTAAAACTCAAAACCTTTAAACTCAACAGAACTAACATTACTAAAATAACCCATTAAAACGCTGTGAACGTCCTCCCACACGCGGTAGCTCTTACCCTCTTCTCCTTATATAATCCCCTCCATTACTCTTTAAAACTAAGTGCTCTCCACCAAATGTAACTAATACCCTATTCTTTATATTTACATCTGGAAAATTATCTCTAATCCAACCTAAACAATAAATGATTCCAAGTAGTTCTATCGATGCTATGCTTTTAGCATACTCGCTAGTGAATGCACCAGCTGAGAAATGATAAATACTAACTACATTATTGTCAGTAGGTGAATTTAGAACTGGATAAATACAATACGATAATACAGTGGTTAATACAGTAGCTTTATCAGCAGAACTAACCTGTACTCCTAACTGAAATAAGTCACTTGTATAAGTAATAATAAAGAAATTTAGGGCTGAGTATATATCTATAAATCTAGAGTCATTTAGTTTAGCTTGATCACTAGCTACTGGAAGTCCAAATTTATTTGAAATAGTCACATGCATTTTCTGTTTAGCCTCAGATACTTTAGTATTATTAAGGTTAATGTACTCTAAAGATTGATTCCAAGTTGAGTATAGACTTATTTGAGAAGTATCTTGATTATCTAGCTCCAATAATTCAATAGGAACCACGTTACAAAAACTTTCTAATAGCGATCTAAATGCTGATATCTTATCATTATAAGACAATGCTTTCGCTACGTCAGTACCAAAGGCCGTAAGTACAATGTCTAATAGCTCTTCAGAAAAATTTTCCTCGGAAAAGAATTCTTTTACTCTTTCCTCTTTATACCTTTCTATCTCTCCTTCTTCTGTAAGAAACCGCTCATTTACAATACTCGAATCATCCGCCATATTAGTTATCTAAGCGATGAATTATACCTTATGAATGTGTATTTTATAAAATTGACACTTAACTCAAATCAGATCATAATATAAAAGAGTTTGACGATATAAATGCTTAAGAAAACAAGAGTTTATACAAAATTATTTAATGAAATTACACCTAAAGACTTCGATCTTGTAGGTATAGATGCTGTTGAGCTGTCTGAAATTTTTTCAGTTACTGAAAATGTACCTTTAGGATTTTGTTTATCCTCTACAGCATTTGACGACTTTCTTATAGCAAATAACCTTATCGAGCCAATTTTAAGTGAATTAAGAAATGTAAAACCATTCTTTAAAGAAACTGCTATAGCAGCTTCAGGAGTAATTTCAAACTTAATACTAAGTTCAAAATTCCCAGATTTAATAGCGGCTGATATATTGGAAAAGTACAATCTGATGTCTAGAGGAAATGACAATACGTTTGTTACTCTAACATATTCAAGAATACTTGATGATGAATTCTTACCAAAGAGATCTGAAAATAGAATTACAGAAACTAGCGGGTTTAATAATATTCTAGGACATATTAAATTTTTATGGAGAGATATATTTTCTGCAAGCGCCATTGAGGCTCGTGCAAATAAAAGTTATGAAGGTGCCCTTTCTACAGCAATAAATATAAAAAAATTAGTAAAAAGTGATATATCTGGAACTAGTTACTCTATACCACCTATAACAAAAGAAGATAATACAATTGAGGTACATGCAATCTTTGGAATTAATGATCCAACTGATTATATAACTCCTGATGCATATAAAGTAGATATTGAAACAGCTAAAGTCTCAGAAAAAGTAATAGTTGAACAAGACTATATGCTTGTTAAAAAAGGAGGTGAAAGAGAAAAAGAAAACTTTGATAAGATCCAATTATCAGAAGAATGGAGAAAAACTCAAAAAGTCGAAGATGAAAAGATTCTAGCGATAGCTTCTCAGCATTTACAAATAGAACAATTATTAAAGAAACCAATAGTAGTTGACTGGGCATATGAAACTGGTACATTTTATACAATTGATGTAAGAGCATTAAAACTTGCTGAGATTAAAAATAATAACGAAGATTTACAAAGTAAATATGACGAGGCAGTAGAAGAAGAGAAATCTAAAACAAGCGAAGTTGTCGAGAAAAAGGTGCAAGTTGAGAAGAAACCAAATCTTAAAACTTTGCAAAAAGAAATTGAAGATATTATTAGTGAAAATGGAAATGAGATAGATAAACATGCAATTTTAGAAAAGAAAAACCAGTTAAAGATGCTTAAAGTTGAGAAAACTAAGCCAGATATAGATCCTAAAGAACTAAAAAGAGTTTCAATAGGTGATGAGTTTAAGATAGATACTAAATTAATCTTAGATATTTCAGAGATAAATTCAACAAATATAAATGCTCTAAAATATTTTGATGGAGGTTTTTATGATGGAACAGAATTACTTCTAAATAATGACGTTCTCCCAGAAAGTTTAATAGGAGACGAATCTGCAACGAACGCTCTTATTGAATCATATTCTATTGATATAGGTATACTTGCTGAAAGTGCAGGAGGAGATAATATAATCTATCAATTTTCTAACATTGGTGATGAGGAAAAAAGGCTACTTAATCAAAACAGTAATAGCAGTAATTATAGCGGAGATGAACGGTTTATAGATAAGCCAGAAGCACTTCTGATGGAATCATTAGCAGTTAAAAAAGCTATAAGAAACAGTGGGCTTAAAAATTTAAGCATCTCTTTTCCAGGAGTTAGAAACATAGTAAATCTTAAAGACTTAATAAGTATTGTAAGTAAAAAAGGCTTGAAAAGACGAGCTGGATTAAAATATTATGCTGAAGTATCAATCCCATCTTTTGTACATGAGCTTAAAAACCTTGATGAGAACTTAGTTGATGGATTAATTGTTAATTATGACGTGCTATTGAGACTTCTAGTATATCGAAGTGAAGTTAGAGATATAGACCACTTCAACATTATTAATATATTAGAAGAGTTACAAATAGCTGCTTTTAATAGAAACCTTGAAATAATAATAAGATTAAGCAATGTGCCTCTTGATATATTAGAAAAATTAAAAGAACTTTCTATAACTGGTATCATTTTCGAACACGTACCTTCAGAAAAAGAGCTTGAAACACTTGCAACAGCAAAATAACTTGTAGCCTATATATGCTTTAGGGTATTATTTATTATAATTAATTTTTATATAAATAATAATGGAGGCATTTCTCACATTTCTAGGCGTTTTTGGATTCTATTTCTAGTTTTAATATTCTCAATGATATTCATTGTTGAACAGCAAACTGTAGTTGTTGTAGAAAGATTTGGTAAGTTTGCAAGAATGGCGAACGCTGGATTAAATTTTAAAATACCGTTTTTTGAAAGAAAGGCTGGAAGATTATCATTAAGAATTCAACAACTTGATGTTAAGGCTGAAACAAAAACAAAGGACAATGTATTTGTCCATATGACTGTTTCAGTTCAATATTTTGTTAATCCAGAAAAAGTATATGATGCGTTTTATAAGCTAGACGATCCAACTAAGCAAATTAACTCTTATGTTTTTGATGTAATAAGAGCAAGGGTTCCAAGAATTACTATTGATTTACTTTTTGAGGAAAAGGAAGAGATTGCAAGAGCAATTAAGGAAGAACTAAATGAGACAATGGAAAATTTTGGATTTATAATTTTAAATTCATTAGTAACAGATATCGACCCAGACCAAAAGGTTAAATTAGCTATGAATGAGATTAATGCTGCTGAAAGATTAAAAGTTGCAGCTACTGAAAAAGCTGAAACTGCAAAGATAATGAAAGTTAAGGATGCTGAAGCTGACGCAGAATCTAAGGCATTGCAAGGTAAAGGAATTGCTGATCAAAGACTTGCTATTGTAAATGGGTTAAAAGAATCTGTTGAGGAATTTCAATCTGGTGTTCAAGGAACATCTGCTCAAGAGGTAATGAATCTAGTATTAATGACCCAGTATTTTGATACTCTTCAAAGTCTAGGAGCTACATCTAATACAATTTTAATCCCTCACTCACCTGGAGGAATACACGATATAATGGATCAAATGAGAAATGCAATTATTCAAGCTAATGAAGTTGATAGAGTACAGAAGAGAAAAGTATAGGATAGGATAATAATTTAAATAGGGGACAAGGCATGACTTGTCCCCTAAAATTTTAATTTACTTGAAACTCAAATAATTCAACATCAAATTCAATTTCATTTCCTTTCTCAGTTAATACTAAAACTGTAATTGAGTCACCAATATATTTCTCTTGTACTAAACTCTGTAATGTCTTTTTACCTTCTATTTTTTCACCATCAATTTCTAATATGATGTCTCCTTCTTGTATGCCAGCTAAATCAGCAGGACTATTCTCAACTACAGCTGGATCATTATTACCGCTTATTATAATTGCTCCATAATTAACTTCTAAGTCAAGCTCATCTTGAATAGCTTCATTTACTTGAAAGTAACGAACTCCTAGTATAGGTCTTTGTATTTCTCCTTTCTCATTTAACCTTTCGATTAAATCTTTAACTGTGTCTATAGGTATAGCAAAACCAATATTCTCGCTATCAGCAGCTACAGCTACATTTACTCCAATAACCTTTCCATTAATATCTAATAGAGGCCCTCCAGAATTTCCAGGGTTTATACTTGCATCTGTTTGTATTACATCGCTAATCAGTTCCTGAGAAGCTCCAAAACTACCACCGGCAATAATATTCCTCTTTAATCCTGAAATAATACCAGTACTTACTGAATTACTAAATTCTCCTAGTGCATTTCCTATAGCAATTGTTGTTTGTCCTACTTTTATATCATCAGAAGAACCAAGTTGCATAGGTTTATAGTTATTTCCTTCAATATCTAGGAATGCAATATCTAATAAAGTGTCTCTGGCTAAAACTGTAGCCTCTACTTCTTCTCCATTTGAAAGTATTACGCTGTATTTTGCATTTTCATTGCTAACAACATGTCTATTAGTTACTATGAGACCATCTTCAGAAATTAAAAAACCAGAACCAGATCCAATCTGACGCTCAACTGTCTCTGATGATCTATAACCAAATCCACTAAACTTTGGAGTGTCTGCTCTTATAATTACACTTACAACTGAGTCTCCGACATCTTCTACGACATTTATAATTGTTGATTCATTATTAATTAGATCTATATTACTAACATTACTTTCGACTACATTATTTACAGGATTCGTATTCAATTCTTTAGCAAGAAAGTATCCACCGACTCCCCCAACAATTCCTGAAATTAAATTCAGTAATATTATTGATAAAGTAAGTAGTATTAATATTTTTTTATTTTTCATAAGTTAATTTTAACATCTAATAAATATTTAAATATATACTTTAGCAATACTTTTATAGCTGCAGTTTAGTAAAATACGAATACTATCAGCATTACAATTAAACTTAAAAGTATATTAATTCTGTACTTGAAAAGTTAACTCATTTACTTTAGTTTATCTTACAGAATAAATGTGAAAATTTTATGAATTTTTAATAAATTATGATACCAGAGGAATTTAAGTGTATTTTTTGGGATGTGGACTTTAGTGAATTAAGACTTGATAGTAAGAGAGAATTTATAACATCTAGAATACTTGAAAGGGGAAATAAAAATGCAGTTAAATGGATATTCGATTCTGTTTCTTTGTCAGAAATTAGAAGGATTGTTAAAATTAACTTGAACTTAAGTAATTCAACTGTTAATTTTTGGACAAACGTATTAAATATCGATGGATCATCTATATAAAAATGTTATTAAGAAGGAATCACTTGATCTTCTAAGTCATATTCAGTCAAACAAACATTTTAATCAATTTTATCTAGCTGGAGGTACTGCTCTTTCACTGCAGATTGGACATCGTGAGTCTATTGATCTGGATCTTTTTTCTCCTAAACCTTTTAAAAGAAATATTGTAATTGATTTAAATTTAAATCAGTTTTCCGACTATTCAGAAGTATTTATGAATGATAATTCAATAGACCTTATTGCTTCAAGAACTAAAGTATTTCTCTGGTATTACGCCTATGAGCTTACTCGTGAAGTATTAAGTTGTGAAGGATTTAGATTAGCAGATCCAGTTGATATTGGACTTGCAAAATTACTTGCTATCCAAGGTAGAAACACCAGGAAAGATATTATTGATTTGTTTTTTATTGATAAAGAAATTATTAAACTTGAAGAATTATTAGAGATATTCGATAAAGAAAGGAACGAAGAAAGCTTAAATAAAATTAATAATTATAAGAGACTGTTTGACTATGAAAAATTAGAACTAGATGTAATGCCAAAAATGATTGTAGATTTCGATTGGCAAGAATGTCTAGATTTAGTTACTTCTAAAATAAGTAAGCATGTAAGAAATAGTCTATAAAACTAGATCTGCCTCATCTCCGACCCTCCAGTATGATATACCACTAAGTCCATAATCTTTAATAAGCTGTTTTCTCAAATCTAAACCTTGCTGATTAACAAAAACAACAAGTCTGTTTGTTTCTGTATTCTCTGAATAATAATAACCTACAGCCTCTCCCCATTCTTCATTAAAGGTAACTTTTACATGATTGTTTTCTAATACACTTTCAATGTCTGGAGGAAGTGAGCTAAAGCGTCTTCTAAATTTTTCGTAGATCTTGGTTCATAAACAGGATAGTAATTTATACTCTCCATTTCTGGACGTTCAGTATAATTATAAGAATATGTATTAACTCCAATTACTAATTTCTCTCTAGGAACTCCACTTAGCAAACTATATCTTATAATATCTTCTATCCAATCTATTGGAGAAATTGGCCCATATGCTTCTGCTGATCTACCGGTATACTCATAGGCCATTATTCTTATTTCGTCTACAAAAATATTAATTCTATTATAATCTTGAAGAGCTCTTGTTTCTGGTAGAGTTTTATAAATAACCTCGTCTCCCCACTTAGGAAGTACTGTCACTACCAGTTTTTTATCATTTAGTTTTAATCCTTTAGAAAGATCCTCAAGTAAGTCAAAATACTTATCTTTATCTTTTAGATATATTGCCTCATAATCTAAATCTATTCCATCATAGTCATTGTCTAATGCTTGACCAATTATAGCTTCAACATGTCTCTTGTAATTCTCCTCAGACTTTAGTATTTCATTTAAAGTTAAAGGATCTAGTTGAGTTATTGTTGGTATTAACTCAATCTTATTTTTACTGGTATATTTTATAAAATCACTATTATTTGTAAATTCATTTTTCTTAAGGCTGCCATTTTCATTTAATAAAAACCATACAGGACTTAATGTATCGTATTTAATATTACTGTTTTTAATTTCTTTAAAACTATCTTCAAAGTCCCAATCTGGAATCCAACCTATTTTCTTTATATTATTGGAAGGTTTCTTGCTAATGCTTCTTATTTTTTCTAATTCATTTAAATCGTTACTAAAAGATTTTGAGCTTTCATTATTAGATTTTTCCGCTTCATTCATTTTAGTGCTATCTATATATAAGATAATCACTAAAGTTACTAAGAAAATTATAAGAATATTTTTTATCATAAATACATTCTATCAGATAGTGTTTTCATTGCTAAATATCTGATGATTTATATCGTCACAAACTAACGGTATTTAGAGCATTAAGCTAGATTGGTTATTAATTAAAGTATATAAGAGATCTATCTATTAAATTCATAGTATAAATAACTGACATATTATTTGCATTCTCCTCTTGTTTGTTATCATGCGTTTGTTATAATTTTAGTGTTAAGCTTAAAATTATTACTTCAAATATATGATATTTCAACTTTTAAATAAGTATAAACGGACGCTGTCTGTTGCTTTAGCGTTATTGTTCCTATTAAATCCAGTACTACCAAGCTTTTTAGTGATTGTTAGAGCTGAAGATATTGAAACTTCTCAAGAAGAAGTTTATATAGAGGATACTGATACCGATGAAAAAGAAATAAAATTGGTAGATTGTGAGGAAGTTCCTGATAGTCCAGAGTGTCAAAATGAATTATCAGTAGTATAAAATATAGTTACTGAAGAAAAAGATACTCTTTTAGAAAATGATTTAGAAGTAATCAAATAGGATCAGAATGTAGTTGAAGATAAAACTGAAGAAGTGACTGAAATTAAAGAAAATGAGGTAGCTGAAGAAAAGATTAAAGAAGTAGCTGAAGTTAAAAAAAGCGAGATCGTTGAAGAAAAAGCAAATAATGTAGAAGTTGAAATTATTAGTGAAAATATAATAGAGGAAGAAAATGTTGTTGAAGAGAATATCGTTGAAGAAGAAGTAGTTGAGAATATAGTAAAAGAGGAAACAAAACCTATTTTTACAAAAATACAAGGAACTAATACATTTAGAAGTACTGAAGCTGTTGAAGCTGGTACATACTATATACATCCAGATAACACCTATGTTTCTATTAAATTCAATACGCTACCAACTGTAGAAGCGTTTTTGACTATGGAAATAGTAACACTAACTGATAATGAGATTAAAAAAACAAACGCAGTTGGTAATGAGGGATACATATTTACACTTAAAGATATAAATGGAGTTGATATTGGAGATAGTACTTTTAGTTATGATCTTTTATTACCAAATTATTCAGGGAAAGGAAATGTTGAAGTTGAGTATGCTGAGATTAGAAGCGCACTTTTGGGAGAAAATTTTGAGGGAATTGTAAATAAAAATAGTATTGATGCACTAAGTAATGTTGTACTAATTAAAAATCTGAATCACTTTACAATTTTCGTTGTAACTAATACAAATCCAGCTCCACCTACAAATGTTGCTGAGAATATCTTAGATAACGCAGATGGTACTGCAGTTTATACAGAAACTGGTGCGGGTTGGTTAGATAGTGGTTGCGTAGGTTATCCAAGTGAAGCTACTCCTTTAGGAGTAACAAGGTATACTTTAAATAATACAACTGATACAGCTACTTGGACATTCACAGTTCCAACAACTGGAACTTATCAAGTATATGCATCATGGGGAACACATAGTAATAGAACAACAGCAGCACAATACACTGTTAATTCAGATGACGCAGCAGATATTGCTGTAGTTGATCAAAGTAGCGGTGTTGCGGCATGTGGTTTTTCAGGTTTTCAAATGATTGGTGGAATTCATAATTTCACTGCTGGAATAACTTATTCAGTTGGTTTAGTAAATACAAATGGTACTTCTACACTTTCAGCTGATGCTATTAAAGTTCAATCAGTATCAGCTCCAACAGAAGTTTGGGTAGATGATAATTTGGCAGGATCAGCTTTAGGAGATGAGGTTTCTCCTGGATTATATTTCGGTCATAATGCATTCTCTACTATTCAAGAGGGACTAGATAATGTTTTAGAAGGAGCACCAGGAAACTTAAGTAGAGTATTAATAATGGAACTTACGCTGAATGTCCTAGATTAGTAGGTAAATCTTTTATTGATGTACTAGGGCAAAATAGAAATAATACAGTAATTGACGGATCAACATGTACATCATTTGTATTTAGAATAGGTAATGGTGGAACATCAGCTAATCCAAGAGTTAATAATATTATAATAAGGCAATTTACTCTTTTAGGTAATCCTACTCCTACAGGAACTTATGGTTTCAAAATAGAAGGAATAGGTACTTTTAGAATGAGAAATATTACTGCTAGTGATGCAAGAAGATCTCAAATAGATTTACATAGTGTAAATGGAGGTTTTATAACTAATGTATTAGCAAGCGGAGCAAGTTATGGAGTTGGTTTAGCTTTAAATCAAGTTAATAATTTTGAAGTTTCAGATATTACTACTTCAGGTAATGCTTGGGCTGGTATGGCTCTTTATTCAAATGGTGCATATTATGCTCCAGAGGGTTCAGACTCAGTAACATATAGCGGAATAATTACTATGGATGAAATAGTAGGGTTATATATTGAACCTACGACAAATCCATTAGCAATTACTAACACATTAATAGCTCCAGGTACTGGCTTCTCAGCGACAACATCTACTTATATATTATCGCTAGCTGCAACTGATGGTGGAAACAATGTAGAGGCTTTAGGAGTTAACTGGGGTACAAATATATTAAATGATATTGAAGCAAGAATTCAACACGATTGTGTAGATTCTCCTTTCCCAACAGCAAATACTTGTAATGGAGATGATCTAGCTGCAAGTTTTCCAAGCGTTAATTATATTGGAAACGGTGTTCAGGGATTAGTTTATAGGGATGTGAATTTGAATGGAACTTTTGATGCGGGTGATCCAAGATCACTAGCAAATAGATATTCAAGTTGGACAGTAGAATTGCGAGATGATTTAGGAAATTTATTAGATACTACAGTATCTCAAAGCGATGGATTATATAATTTTGTAAACCTAGCAGATGGAGATTACATGGTTTGTGTTCCAAACCCAGGAGCTTATATTCAAACAGAGCCAACTTCAGGTCCAGCTGGATTTGAAAACTGTGAAGCATTTAGCGTAAGCGGAAATTCTTTTAGAAAAGGATACCAAGCTGGTTTTATTGAAGCTGGAGAGTTACATTAAAAGAAGTTTATTTGTGATGAGACATTGTTTAATAATAATGTAGGTATTTCTAATATTTCTCCTGATTCAACAGGTACTGTAAATGGAATTGCATTTGCTGACTCAGATGATACAAGTTTTAATGGATGTATTTTAAATACTGATCCTTACTACTTTGATATTTATACAAAATACGATGATGGAGCATTAGATGGAGTTGTTGGTAACTACTCTCTTCATCCTTCTACAGACCCAGATCCGATTGGAGTTACTGGTAGCTATACTTTTACTGATATTCCAGCTACGGCTAGAGCATTAGTAAGAGAAATGGATGGTGCGGCAAGTAATACATTGATTGATGATTCAGAAGTTTTAGGTTTTTCTTGTTATAGTGCTCCAGATCCAAATGGTTCTTTAGCAAACTCACAAGCAAACGCAACTATGAATGGATCAGCAGAAGCATTCTGTGTTTCATTTAATAAAGTTACTGGTTCTATTCAAGGAAGGAAATATATCGATTATGAAGGTGATGGAAATCAAGATGATTTCTATACAAATGGATGGAATATTCACTTATTTGACTCAAGCTGGAATCATCTAGATTCTATGACAACTGGAGTAGAAAATTTTGGACCATTCCCTTCAGGACCAATAACAGGAAGCGCAAGTCCTGCTAGTCTTTCTGCTATTTATAGATTTACTGGATTACCAGTTGGAACTTATTATGTTTGTGAAGAAAGTGCAGATTTCTGGAATCAAATTAGTAAGGGAAGTAATCTTGTTTCTGTAGATACAACTGCAGAATCAAATTACAATTTATCACCACTATGTAGAGAAATTGATATAACTATTAGTAAACTTGATAAGACAAGTCAAATGTTCTTAAATCAACCAATTGGTGTTATTAGAGGACAAAAGTATATAGATGCTGATGGTAGCGGTTACTTAAATAGCGAGACAAATATAGAGGCTTGGAGTATTAGATTATACGACGATTCTTGGAATAATATTGATTCAACTGCGACAAATATAAGCGGTGGTTACATTTTTAGAGATCTTCCTTTTGGAACATACTATACATGTGAAGTTAGTCAAACAGGTTGGAGACAATCAGGTCCGCTAGTTGGAAATGTAGCTGTTAATCAAAATAATGTGGCAATTGCAGATGTAAATTTAACTGCTGTTGATAATTTATCTGGAGAATTAGATGAAGAAGCTGCTTGTTGGATGGCTGTTATAGATGGAACAACAAATGATAATAGAGGTGCTCATTTTGGAAACTTAGAACTAGCTACAATCCAAGGTAGAAAGTTTGATGATGAAGATAGATCTGGCGATTTTGATAATAGTATAGATACAAGAGAGAACGGTTGGGACGTTTACTTATATGATTCTACATGGGCTTTACAAGATCAAGTTCTAACTGGTCATACAGGAAATAATGGTCAGTTTAGATTTGAAAATTTATATGCAGCAGCAGGTGGAACAACATACTTTCTTTGTGAAGAAAATAGAGCTAGTTGGATTCAATCAGGCTTTACTTTTGATGGATCAAATCCAGGAACGACACAAACTGAAAATACAACTGATGATGTTGCTAATACATGTTTAGAAATTACAGTTTACCCTGGAGAAACAAATGGATCTAATAGATTCTTAAACTTTGAGTTACCTATAATTGAAGGTTATAAATGGGATGATACAGATGGAGCTGATGGAATTTATGATTCTGGAACAGAGAGCAGATTAGAAAATTGGACTATATTTATAGATGAAAATGGAAATGAGAAATTAAATGGAGCTGAAGTTTCAGTTACTACAGATGTAAATGGATATTATTCATTTACAATAGATTCTGGTACTTATTCAATCTGTGAAGTTTCACAAACTGGTTGGGCTCAATCATATCCTAATTATCAATTAGGTTATGAATGTCATACAGTTACTACAGCAGGAATAACTTCTGGTGAGGTTATTACTCTAAATGACGATAATGAATTACTTGATTTTGGTAATTATAAAACAGGAATATTAAGAGGTAGAAAATTTGAGGATCAAGATTTCAGTGGATATCTTAATAATTCTGAGCCAGAACTAGCAGGGTGGACAATAAGAGTTTACGAAGATAATGCTGGTAGCTGGGATTATGTAACAGAAACTGATACTGTAGTTACTACAGGTTCAGATGGGCACTATATTTTTAGAGATTTAGCTTATGGAACTTATTATGTTTGCGAAGTTTCTCAAGATGATTGGCTACAAAATAGTCCTCTAAACATAGCTGATGTTCCGTTAACTATGAGCGGAATAGCTAGAGCGGGTATTGACGCAGCAGCGGTTGCTAATTCTTCAGGAGCATCTGATGAAGAGTCACTTTGTTGGATGACTGAAATTAATGATAGTTATAGAGATGACTATGGACTTCACTTTGGAAACATTCAACTTGGATCTATTCAGGGAATTAAATATGAAGATGTGAATTTAAATGGAGACTTTGATGGAAATAGTAGTTCTGATAATAGACTGGAAGACTGGAAGATCTATCTTTATAAAGATGATTCATTAGGTGGATATACTCTAGTTAAAACTACTAGAACTGATATTAATGATGGAAATAGTGATGGGCTAGCTCATGGTCAATATCGATTTGAAGACCTGCCAGCAGATACTTACTATGTTTGTGAAAAAGATAAAAATATTTGGACTCAAACTGAGCCAAATAGTGGAATTTTACATCCAGAAGTAGATCAAAACACTTACTGTTATACAATCAATTTAGCAGCTGGTGAGGATAAAACAGGAGTACAATTCGGAAATTATAAATCTGGATTTTTACAAGGTAGAAAATATAATGATGATAATGCTAATGGTGAACATAATACAGGAGAGCTAAGAATTCCAGGATGGGAGATAGTTCTTTATGATGATTCATGGAATGAGATAGATAGAATGTTAACTCAAGTTGACGGTACTCCAAATTCTACTGTGATTCACTCAAATTCAACATATGCAGATAGTAGAGATTTACAAGAAGGACAGTATAGATTCTCGAATCTACCAACTGGTACTTACTATATTTGTGAAGTACAAGAATCGTACTTAGCTCAAACTGGACCTCAGTTAGGTTCGGTACCTGTAGATTTAGATGGAAATCCAGTTACAACTACAAACGGTACTGGTGTTCTAAACCAGTCTGGTGATTATACAGAGGGAGTTTATTGTTTGGAATCTGCAATTAGTGATACAGATAGAACTAATGCTTGGTTGAAATTTGGAAATGTTGAATTAGTAGAGATTACAGTAGAAAAGGATGTGTTTACATACTCTGGAACTGATATAAATTATAGCGGTATTTTTGAAGCTAAAATTCAATACAGCGGAAACGGTATTTGTAGTTCATTAAGCAACTATGCATACTTTGATCAAAGTCTAAGCGATGGAACTATTGTTTATTGTGATGATACCGAACAGATGAGCGATGACGCTACTACTCCGTTAACAGGTACTTTTGAAGTACCAAATGGAATTGACTACTCTATTGATGAAATTAATGTACCAAGCAACTTTGTAAGCTTAGGTTGTTCACTTAATGGGGATGATAGTACTTATATAATTAATCCTACTGTAAAAAGCTCATATAATTTTATATGTAAGAATGAAATAATAAAACAATCAAGTGGTGGTGGAGGTGGAACTACAGATCCTGAACCTGAGGTAGAAGTACCTGAAGAGGAAACTACATTACCTTCAATTATAATTAATGATTTCTCAATTAATGAGGCATCATTACCTACAGTAAGTGCTATTTGTAATGAAAATGGCCTAACTGGAGCTTGTTCAAATTTAGTTTGGGAAGTTAAGCAATCTAATGGAAATTGGCAAGTTATTGCAGTAGGAGTTGGTTCAACTATAAACTTTAATGATTACGTAAGTAATGCTCAGAATTATTCATTAGCGCAGGGACCTGATGGAGATAGATCTAATAATTTCTTTGCTGATTATCCAATAAATCCTGAAATTAGAGTAAGCTTTGTAGAATATCCTGAAGTATTAGACATGGCAAAAGTTACAATTAATAATGTAATGCCATTTGTTACTTTGAACGCAACTTCAAATGGAAGAACTGTTTCTAATACAACTGGAGGATCCGTACCAATTATTACTATTAACGCAGGAGATTTTGTAAGTTTCTCAGGATCATTTATAGATCCTGCAGGTAATTTTGATGCAGGAGCTTCTTGGCAAGCAAGACTAAATTATGGAGGAACTGGATTCTTTGATCAGTCTGTTAGTCAAACATCAAATACTGGATATAATGTAGGAATAAATGGTAATACTTATGCCCCAGGTGTTTATGATGTAGTGTTAAGAGTTTGTGAGGAAAATAATCTTTATGGGTTCTGTTCTCTAGCTATTGTTAGATTAAATGTTATTGGTGGTACTATTCCAACTAATAACTTACCAGAGGGAACTGTTGGAACTGAAACTCAACCAGAGGGTGATCTTTTAGGTAATCAAGAAGAGGAAACAAATGACGGAGTTGAACTTGACGATGAAGGTAATGTATTAGGAGCATCAACATGTGAGACATCTAGTAAAATTGCTGGTGAGGTTACAGATACTGATGGAAATTCAATAAAAGATGTTCAGATTGATGTTTATTACTTTAATACAGACAACGAAAGAGAGTTTTATATTTCAGTTGAAACTGATAAAAATGGTAAATGGAAAGTTGATGCTTGTCCAGGAAAGTATGAAGTAGTAATTAAAGAAGGTTCTTTTGATGAGAAGTTTGAAATTAGTTCAAATGAAATCATTACAAGAGTACTAGGGGAAAATGATGAAATAGATGATATCGACTTCGAATTGGAAGAAAAATCAGAGGAATCAAAAGATGAAGGTAGTAATAATTTAATGTTTATATTGATTCCTATTGGAGTTGGTCTTTTAATATTATTCTTAGTATTAGCTTCAAAGAAAAGCTCTAATAATGAATAGTATTCTTCAATAGATAATTAGTTTTAAAAGAAGCTAGGATTTAACATCCTAGCTTCTTTTTATTCAGTAAATAACAAAATACTTCTAGTAGATAGAAGTATTTTGTTATTTATTTTCGATTAAAACTTATTACAATAACTTATCTTTACTTTACCATCTCAAGCAAGAAAAAAGTCACTTGAAAAGCGATTAGAAAAGCAACGCTTAGAATAAATAATGCTTTATTATTTTGTGTTTTATCATTCATATTGATTTTTTATTATATCTAGAGTTGGGAATGTATTTTGCGCTAAATACTTTAACATAGCACCCCCTCCTAACGAGATGTGGTTATAGCCACTTAGATTGAATTTGTTTATCGCTGATATTGTATCACCTCCTCCAACGAGTGTAAATGCTTTAGAATCAGCTACTGCCTTACCTATCTCTTTTGTCCCAACATCAGATCCTACCCATTCATATACTCCCATAGGACCATTCCAGAGGATTGTTTTAGCACTTTCTATTATATTTTTATAAAGTTCTATTGTTTTCAAACCGATATCAATTGCTATTTTAGAAATTGGAACTTGGACTGAGTCTGTATAATTAAATAGTGCTGACTTATCAAACATTTCAGAAACTAAATGATCAACTGGTAAAATAATCTTTTCAGAATATTTTGAAATAATATCTTCACAAATTTTAACCTTATCTAATTCTATCTTTGAATTACCTACTTGAATACCTTTAACTTGTAGTAAGGTATATGCCATAGCACCTCCAATTAAAATCTTGTCTACGCTTTGACCTAATTTGTATAAAGTATCTAGCTTTTCTTCAAGTTTTGCACCTCCAAGTATTGCAATAATAGGTTTTTCATCATTTGATTTAAATTTTTCTAAAGCACTAATTTCATTATCAAAGTTTGGACCGGTTAAACTCGGCATATAGTTAACTATATCGTAGGTTGATACGGCGTTTCTATAAGAGGCAAATGAATTATTTATAAAAATATCAGAAATACTACTTAGAAGTTTACTAAATGTATTTCTTAACTCAGTATTACTACTCTCCTCTGCTTTAAAGAATCTTATGTTTTCTAATAAAAATACTTTTGAATTAGAGTTTCTAAACTTTTTAATTGATTCACTGGATAAATCATCAAGAAATTCAATACCAGTTATTTTAGATGAAATGTATGGATAGATAGATTTCTTTAAACTATAAATTTCATTAAAACCATCTGGCCTTCCTAAATGTCCAATAATTATAGTTTTTTTTGCAATTTTACTTAATTCATTTATAAAAGGAAGCTCTTTGTCTAATCTTATTGTATCTTCTAGGTTTCCTGAATTATCAATATCTACATCTAAAGAAGATCTTAAAAGAACAACTTTATCAATTACTTTTTCTTTTGAATAACTATAAATCATACTAATTCACTACTTCAATCATATCTACAAGTCTTTTAGAGTATCCTGATTCATTATCATACCAAGCAAAAACCTTAACTAAATCACCATCAATAACATTTGTTAAGCCTAAATCTACTATTGCAGAGCTTGTATTACCAATGATATCTGTAGATACTATTGGCTCATTTGTAACTTCTAATACATAAGAATAAATAGGGTTAGTTACGGCTGTTTTAAAAGCCTGATTCACTTCTTCAATTGTAGTTTTCTTTTTAGTAATAAAAGTAAAGTCAGTAATTGAGCCGCAAATAGTTGGTATTCTAAATGCCATACCATCAAATTTACCTTGTAGCTCAGGTAAAGCCTCTGTTGTCGCAATAGCCGCTCCACTAGTTGTAGGAATTATATTTACTCCTGCAGCTCTTGTTCTTCTTAAATCTTTATGCGGTCCGTCAGCTAGGTTTTGCGATGCTGTATAAGAGTGAATAGTAGACATTGCTGCTTTTTCTACACCAAAATTTGCAATCATAACTGCTGTTACAGGGCCTACACAATTAGTTGTACAAGAAGCATTAGAAATAATTTCATCATTATTATAATTAGAATGATTAACTCCTTTTACATATGTTTTTACATCGCTAATTCCTTTTGAAGGGGCTGATAATATTACTCTTCTTGCTCCAGCAGTTATATGAGCCTCTGCAGCTCGATCTTTTACAAATCTACCAGTACATTCAAGCACTACATCTACATTTAATTCCTTCCAAGGAAGTTCTTCTGGATTAGGTTGAGTTAAAACATTATATTCCCTACCAGCTACAATTAATGTTTCAGTAGTATCTGTAGCTTTATAACTTACATCTTTATTAAATATTCCAAATACTGAATCATATTTTAATAGATGAGCGAGAGTTTTAACATCTGTAAGATCATTTATAGCTACAATCTCTATATCATCTCTTTCAATCATATATTGAAATGCTTTTCTTCCAATTCTACCGAATCCATTTATTGCAACTTTTATCATTTTTACTAATTAATAATTATTATTCTAAAAATAAGAAATTTAAAGTTTATTCTCTTCTCGACTTTGACCATTTAAATTTTCTAGGGTTTGTTCAAGTATTTGTTGAACTGCTTCTTCTGTAAAGAATGCTACATGTTCAGTTTGAATTATCTCCTAGTAAATTATTATCCCATTCATCACTATCTCCCCAAACGTCAACACTGATATGGCTGATTACTCCATTTTTATGAAGCTTTATAATATCATCATTTTTTAAAATACCACCTCTGGATGTATTTATAAGAATTAGAGGATTTTTTGCGTTTTTAAGTGTATTTTCATTTACACTATCTTTAGTTTCATTAGTTAGTGGGACATGGACAGAAAGTACATCAGAGATCTTTACTAATGAATCTAGTGAATACACTCTCATATCCTCACTTTCAACATTATAGTAAGCATCAAAATAAGCAACTTTCATTCCAAATCCATTTCTCGCTATCCTAGCTGTTTCTCTCCCAATCTTTCCATACCCATATAAACCTAGTGTTTTTCCTTTAAGTAATACGCCCATAGATTCAACTGTAATACCTTTGTTTTTATCTCGATGATCTCTTCTTTGTACATTCATTCTCCTTGCAAGAGATAGTATTAAGCTAAATGCAAATTCGGCAATAGATTCAGGAGAATAACTTGCTACTCTGCTAACACTAATACCTATTTCTTTCGCATACTCTACATCAAGCATATTAAAACCAGCAGACCTTAGTAATATTTTCTTACATCCATTATCTTTTAAAATAGCTAGCTCATTATTTTTAATATTACTACTGACAAATATAGAAATATTTTCATATCCACGTGCTAAATCTATACTGAAAGTTCCTTTCTCATATTTTACATTTTCAGGAAAACTAACATTAAATTTAGCCTTAATTACATCTTCAAAATCATACCAGTCGAAAAATATTGTATTCATATTACTTAAAAAACTTATATATAAATATGATAGATGAGATTTTGCATTAAATCAAAGAAAATAAACTGGAATATATAAGTCTTAAAATTTTGAATCATTGAATTAGCTGTAATTTATTCATATAAAATTCATATTAATACTTTATAATAGCTTATATGAAAATTTTAGTAGTAGAAGACGAGTCAACAATACGAGAAGTAGAGAAAGCCTATTTAAAACGTGCAGGCTACATTGTAGTTGAGGCAGCTGATGGAGAAGAGGCTATTAGTTTATTCAAAAAAGATAAATTTGATCTGATTGTTCTTGATTTAAATTTGCCAAAGGTAGATGGAGTTGAAGTTTGTAAAAAAATAAGAGAAAGCTCAAAGGTTCCAATAATAATGGTAACTGCTAGAGTTGAGGAGATAGATGAGATTATAGGTTTAGAAATCGGAGCGGATGATTATTTGAAAAAGCCATTTTCTCCAAACGTACTAGTAGCTAGAGTACAAAGTCTTCTTAGGAGACTTGGAAGTGAAACAATAGAGATTGATGATATAAATATTGATGCTGAAAAAATGAGAGTTCAGGTTAATAGTGAAGAAGTAGAACTTACAACAACGCAGTTTAATATCTTGTATTTATTGGCAAAAAATCCAGGAAAAGTGTTTACAAGAGAAGAAATATTAAATAAAGCATATGATGATATATTACCAAATGATGTTTTAGATAGAACTGTTGACGCTCATATTAAGAGTATAAGAAAGGTAATAGAAGTAGATACAAAAAATCCTAAATATATTCTAACTGTTATAGGTAGAGGTTATAAATTTACTGAATAAATAATGATAAAAAGTATAAGTACTTTCTTCAACAAATCTGCAATAAAAATAGGAATGATAGTTTCAATCCTATTTCTTTCATTTCTATTAACTCTTAACTTTATCGTTTTGAAAAATAGTGAAGACTCTTTTGTTAATGTTCTAAGAGGAGTTAGATACCAAGTTACTGCAAACCCAGAAGATAGGATAATAGAGATAAAACCTCATAAGTACAATATTTTACAATATCAACCCGATGGAACGGAAAGACCAAAACCCCTACAAGAAGAATTTACTCATGATTTTCAAGAATCACTTATTAAATTGGGGGCTATAGGAATACTATTTTCATTTCTAATTGGCTTTGTAGTAACTACAATTTTAACTAGGCCACTAAGAAAGCTAAAGGGAGCTATGCAAAAAGTAAGAGAAGATGATTATAAAGTAAAACTTGATAAAACTGGAACTGTAGAGATTGACGAAGTTGTAACAGAATTTAATAAATTAACTGAACAACTAGAGAGGATTGAAGATTTGAGAAAAGAGCTGATTTCAGATACTTCACATGAGCTTAAGACGCCTTTAACATCACTACAAGCTCAATTAGAAGGAATAAAGGATGGTGTATTAAAGCCTTCAGATAAAAGAGTAAGTGAACTACTAGATCAAGTTTTTAGGTTAAATGATTTAATAGATAGGTTACAAGAATTTACTAGATTAAGAAATAAAACAGGAGTTTTAAATAAGAGTAGTTTTCTTTTAAAACCACTATTAGAAAAATTAGATAAGCAGTTTAAAGAAGATCTAAATTCAAAGAATATAAAAATTATTATTAATGTTTCAGATAAATTTTCTCTAGATGCAGATCCTTTAATGGTAGAACGAGCTTTTTCAAATCTAATAAGAAATTCCATTTTTTATTCAAAAGGAAGGAAAATAGAAATAACAGCTAGAGGAAGTCTAATTAAATTTAAGGATGATGGTAATGGAGTTGATGAAGAGAAGCTACTATTTCTTTTTGAGAGATTTTATAGAGTGGAAAAATCGAGAAATAGATCTACAGGAGGATTAGGACTTGGACTTTCTATTGTTAAAGAAATAGTGGTTGCACATAGTTGGAAAATTGAGGTTTTAAATCAAAATGGACTACTATTTAGAATTAGAACTTCTTCCAGAGATTAGTTTTTTCATTGAATACAGAAAAATAAAAGCAGAAAAAATAAATCCAGTTATAGCTAGTAACTGACTATAAGAAATTATATTAAGTAATTTGTCATCTAGATTGTAATCATTATTACTTAGAATCTCATTGAAGAAAATATCTAGTTTGTCAAGATCACTTTCTGTGATTTCATTTGGTTCAAAATTGAGTTTATAGTTATCCTCACTGTTAGAAATATTTACTGAAATAGAATTATTATTTAAATTTAAGTTATCACTAAAAATATTTTGATCTATATCCTCATTGTCATCTAATAGTGCAACTGTAGTTAAATAATTATCTACTCTTACAGCTACTGCTTCATTTCCTCTAACACAATCTGTTAGCTGAAATTGAGGGACTAATATAGTAGATATTACACCAACTACTTTGTGAGTTCCTCTCTCGTATATTGGGCTTCCGCTATCTCCAAAACAAACACCGCCTCCATATTCGCTTTCTAATAAAAACGTATAATCATCAACTTCTTTAATACAAACATCAATACTTTTTTTAATTCCCACAATTGCAGTTTTTGAATCATCTCTATCTTGTCCATATCCAACTAATTTATAATTACAACCTAATTTAGGACTTGTAATCCTTGCTAAGTCTGTTACTTTCTCATCTAATTCTACTATAGCTAAATCTTTACTTAAGTCTATATCGTCTGAACTCATTAGTGCTATATCAACTATGTCAATAGTGTCTTCTAACCTAGTTATATCTTGCTCATAGCCAACAAAAGCATCATCAAAATTGCTTACACAATTAGAGGCTGTAATTGCTAAATTTGGTTTAATATTAACTATTCCGCAAATTGTATAATTATCACCAGTCTTTTTTGTTAGCATAAAGCCTGCTGAGTCATAGCTATACTCTACTTTGCCCCCAACTATTGCAATAGTGTCTTTTCCACTTAAGTTATCATTTGAACTAGAAGAAATATAGAAAATTAAAGTGATTAATATTGCACCACTTATAGCTGCAATAAAACTATTAATAATTAATTTTCTATTCTTAATATGGTTCATGCTTATAAATCTTCTTTTTTAATTCATATCAAATTCACATCTTTATTCTATTCTATTAATATACAGGTTAAAAGTATAACTGTAATTTATATTTTAAAAACAAATATGAGTAAAACAAAAAAGCTTAAAAATGTACCTTCAAAGACAGTAATTACAGCATTATCGTTAATTACTTTAGGTTTATTATTACTTCAGGCTAACACAATTAATGCTGCAACTTTTGATCTTATAGAAAACAACCCAATTGAAATTAATGATACTAAAGTTAAAAAGAAAGAGAAAAGTTCTCATGATGAACTTTCTGATTCTGCAGTACTTTCTTATCTAGATCTTACTCCACAAGAGTTTATAGACCTTAGAAGATCTGGAACTTCTCTTACTGAGTTCGCTAAAGAAGAGGGGTATCCTATTGATGAACTAAAAGAGATAATTGCAGCAGAGACTTCTTCTAAAATGTACGATGCTTATGAATCTGGGAAATTGTCAAAAAAGGCATATGAATATATTACTACTTATAAAATTGATGAAATAGTAAATAAGAGGTTGTTTATGTAATTATTTTACCCATCTTTCTGTTGCGCTGATATTTAATATCAGCGCACTTTTTTTTACAGAATTTTAACTTTGATGATATAATTCACCACATTATAAGGCTACTATGTCAGACTGTATTGAAAAAAATGATGAGGGAATAAGAATTCTAGGTGCTAGGAGTCATACTTCTGTAGTTATTGAACATCTAGAAACTGATTACTATTCTAATAGAAAAATTGAAAAAATAGTCGACTTAGACTTCGATGAAAATGATAAACAAAAAGAAGCTAGTGCAAATAAAGAACTACTCGTTTCAGATTATTTACTGAGGCATTATATTTACCAAAAGGCATTGGATTGTAAAAGAGAAGATATTAGGGTACTTTT
>JAUZRK010000025.1 GCA_030950485.1 Candidatus Dojkabacteria bacterium
ATCTTAGCGCTTCTATAGATTCTTTTATATCATCTAATGCTCTATGGTTAGCATTATATTTGTAAGGAGGTAAATTAGGATACCACCTTTTTGCAAGCTCGATTATACTAGCAACATCAATAATTCTAAAATGAAAAAAATCATGTAGATTTCTCATTTGGTGATAAAGAAAATTCTTATCATGATAAACAGAGCTTCCACAAAGAATACATTCTTTTTCACCCGCATGCTTCTGTATAAATTCTAAAGTTAGTTTTTCAGCCTGTTTAATAGTTATCTTAGATTCTTTAACTTTTTCAATTAAACCAGATCGTGCATGATGTTTCTGATTCCATTCATCCATGCTCTCTATAACAGAGTCACTAGCTTTAATAACAAGTTCTGGCCCACTATCAATTATGTCTAAATTTTCATTTGTAACTAACGTAGAAATCTCTATTATTTTGTCTTTTTTAGGATCTAGACCTGTCATTTCAAGGTCAATCCAAATCCACTCTCTGATTATTCTTTTCTTACTCATACTAATTTTTAATCATCTTTTGCATCCTTTTTTGCTTTAGCAATTGTTTCTCTAACACCAACAACTGTAATAATACCAGGATAAGTCATTTTATCTTCTATATCTTTAGCGATATTTTTAGCTATTTCATCTGCACCTTTATCATCAACTTTATTCTGGTCGATTAGTACTCTTACTTCTCTACCAGCTTGAATAGCAAATGCTTTTTTTACTCCATCTCTACTTGATGCAATTTCTTCAAGTGCCTTTATTTTTTCAAAATACTCTTCAGCACTATATCTTCTAGCACCTGGTCTTGATCCTGATATTGAATCTGCTATTCTAACTATTTCAGACTCTATATATTTTGCGTCTATATCGAAATGGTGGGCTATAATTGCATTATAAAGTACGTCACTATCATTAAATCCTTTTACGAGCTCAGCTGAAATATGATGGTGTTGCTCACCTTCTTCAGCTACAAGTTTACCTATGTCATGTAAAAAACAAGCTAGTCTAGAAATATGAACGTCAGCTCCAAATAATTCTGCTAATCTTTCACCTAGATAAGTCATTTCAATCATGTGCTTTAGTAGATTTTGTCCATAGCTAAATCTATATTTACATTTACCAACTATCATTCTAATATCTTGAGGAACTTCTTCTAAATCTAATAGCTTACAAACGTAATCTCCTGTTCTTTTTATATCTTTTGCTAATTCAGCTTTCTCTTTCTTTATATATTTTCCTACTAATTTTCTATCTGGATTTATTTTCTCTCTAGCTAATCTCTTTAAAACTCTAGCTGCAACTTCTCTTCTTATTGGATCATGCATTGATATTTTAATTATCCTTGAATTCTCATCTTCTAAAATCTCTACTTGAGTAAGTTCTTTTATAACTTCTAAAGCAATATAGTCATCACCAAGAATCTGTTTCTTTTCAGGTATGTCTGAATAGTAAGCTGTAGTAATCTCACTTTCAGCATAATAGTCTGTTGCAGCCTCAGGTAGGATGCTGTAGACCTCATCTTCTACCCTATCTTCTAAGTTACTTTGTAAAATTGTTTCTGACTGTTTTACTTTTCTTGACACATAATCACTAAGATCTAAGGACCAAATTTTTTTAAGATCATCCTCTAGTTCTTCTCTAGTTTTCCCACTCATTTTATATAGGTTTTCGAAGTAGCTATTTTCTATTTCTACTAGGCCATCTTCCTCTTTCTTTATGTGAGCTTCTTTTTGATTTATTTCATCACTTCTTTCATTTATATTTTGAACTCTTTTTTCTAATGTGCTTTCTTTTTCTTTAAGAAAATCTTCTTTATCTTTAATTCTTTCTTCAGTAAGTGTAAGCCTTTGACTTATTTTCTCAGTTAATTCTTTACTTTTCTCATTTGCATCTTCTATTTTTTTGCTGGCTAAAGCTTCTTTCTCACTGATCTTTACACCTCCATTTTTATCTATATTTCGAAGATCTATAGTTAGTTTGTAAATTATTCCTGCACTAAGTGTCAAAAATATAATTAGTATTCCAAAAATCATTTTTTAAATTTAAAAATTTAAAACAATACCAACTGGACAATGATCTGAGCCAGTTTGATCAGGTCTAATAAATGCTTCAGTAAGATTAGAATTTAACTTATTTGAAACACAAAAATAATCTATACGCCAACCTACGTTCCTATCTCTAGATTTTGCAAAAGGACTCCACCAAGTATAGTTACCTCCTTCATTATTGAATTTTCTAAATGAATCAATAAAACCTGCTTCAATTATATTGTTAAATCCCTCACGTTCTTCGTCTGTAAATCCATGGTTTTTATGGTTTGTTTCTGGTCTTGCTAAATCTATTTCTTCATGAGCTACATTTAAATCTCCACAGAAGACAACAGGCTTTTTTTTATCTAGTTCTTTTATATAGTTTAAAAAGGCAGGGTCCCAATTATCATGCCTAAAACTTAATCTTTCTAATTTTCCTTTAGCATTTGGAGTATAAACTGTTGATAGATAGAAATTTTCAAATTCAGCAGTGATTACTCTTCCCTCTGAATTTGCATCTCCAAATTTATCTTCAAGCTTAGTCCTAGCATTATGAATATCTTTTATCACTTCTATTGGAGCCACCTTTGTAAATATTGCAGTTCCAGAATAGCCTTTTCTATCAGCCGAATTCCAAAACTCTATGTAATTTGGAAGGTGAATTTCAACTTGCTCTTTATTAGCTTTTGTTTCTTGTATACAAATTATGTCTGGATTTTCATTCTCTAGAAATTCTAAGAAACCTTTTTTTAAGGCTGCTCTTATACCATTTACATTCCAGGAAACTATTTTCAACTGTCCCATTTAATTATATTTAATCGAATACATTTTATCACCAATTGGGATTAAAGATAAGAAAACACCTCAATCTTTTCCACTATCATTAATCAGCGCTTTATTATAAAATTGCTTATGGATAAAACGAATAACGAAAACCTAACATTAGGACAAAATTTTATAAAAGATTCAAAATTAATACCTTCTTTGATAAAAACTGCAAAGATCAAATCATCAGATACTGTTGTGGATATTGGAACAGGTAGAGGAAAAATTACTTACGAACTAGCTAAAGTTGCTGATAAAGTAGTCTCAATTGAAAAAGATAAAAGACTTTATGAGGAGGCAAAGGAAAACTATGCAAATTTTACAAATATTCACTTTTTGAATATAGATTTTCTAAGATATAAATTCCCCGAAAGAGGTGATTACAAGATATTATCTAATATTCCATTTAACTCAACAGCTAGTTTTATAAAGAAAATTACTGATATTAAGAATCCAAATCCACCTAAAGAAACTTACTTAATAGTACAGAAGGAAGCTGCAAAAAGATTTTCTGGAAGAGATCTTGTCGCATCATTAATATTCCCATTTTTTACTACGAGAATAATTAAAAAACTTGATGTTACAAAGTTTCATCCTATACCAGATGTAGATATAGTATTCTTTGAAATTAAGAGAAGAAATGAACCTTTGATTGTTCCAGCTGAGAGACTTCTGTTTTCTGATTTTTTGACTTACATATTTAAAAGTAGAAGTTCTGATTTTTATAATGCAACAAAAAAATTATTAACTTTTAAGACGCAAAAGAGACTTTGTTTAGACAATAATATAAGTATGAATACTATGCTTAGAGAGATACACCCAGCTGAATGGATTAATGTTTATAAAGTCTTTAGAAAACAAGCAACTGATACTCAAATTAAAGTTATTGGTACACATTCTCACTATAAACGAAACGACAGCAAACTTAAGAAAGACCATAGAACAAGAAATAGATTTAAAACTTAAGTATTATGATTAGAAATAATAAAGTTAAGGAAGTTTTAAAAGACTACGAGAATATATGGGCCCTATCGCATTTCTCAGCTTTAGGTGGTTGGGATCTAGAAACTTATGCGCCTACGAAGGCCGCTGAATCGAGAGGCCTAGCTATGGCAAAGCTTAGTTCATTAATACAAAACTTCCTAACTCAATCTTCATTCATAGCTAAAGTAGAGCAAATAAATGCTGAAAAAGATTTAAACGTTTACGAAAAAGCTATACATCGTATTTTGACTAGAGAGATTCATTACTATAAATGTCTTCCGAAAGAGTTTGTTGAAACTTATGAAAAAGTTACAAATAAAGCTTTAGTTATTTGGCGAGATGCAAGAATGAATAATGATTTTAAAAGTTTCGCGACAGTACTTGAAGAGATTATAGATTTAAACCTTAGAAAAGCTGATTATCTTGGTTATGATGTTCATCCATATGATGCATTATTAGATATTTATGAAGAAGGACTTACATCAAATGAGTTTGATGGATATTTTTCTGAAATCAAAATATTTCTAGTAGAACTTTTATCAAAAATAACTTCTTCTAGTAATTATAAAGACTACTCAAAGATTGAAGAACTCTCTTATAATAAGAACAAAGCTAGTGAGCTTAATGAATACATTCTTCAATTATTAAATGCTGATTTAAGTAAATTAAGACTTGATATCTCTAGTCATCCTTTTACTGCAGGAATGGGTACAAATAAAGATGTGAGAATTACTACTCGATATAGCGAGAAGGATTTTGCATCAACAATAACATCGACTATACATGAATTTGGTCATGCTTTATATAACCTACAAGTTTCTGATGATTTAGAATTTACTCCTGTAGGTGATACATTAAGCCTTGGTATACATGAGTCACAATCTAGATTTTGGGAAAATATTGTAGGTAGAAATATAAACTTTATTGAAAGATTTTTAGATAAGGTTCAGTCTTTAGGAAATGATTTTAAAAATGTTAGAAAAGAGGAAGTTTATCAATATATGAATTTAGTAAAACCAGGCGCTATTCGTGTTGAGGCCGATGAAGTCACTTACCACTTTCATATAATGATTAGATATGAGATAGAAAAAGCTTTGTTATCAAAAGAAATAAAACCATCTGAATTAAAAGAAGTTTGGAATGCTAAATATGAAGAGTATCTAGGTATTGCGCCTAAGAATGACGCAGAGGGAGTATTACAAGACATTCATTGGAGTATGGGTTCTATTGGATATTTTCCTACTTATTCTACAGGAACTGTATTGAGTCTTACATGGAAAGAAGAAATTGAAAAACAGTTAGGAGATATAAATGATTTAGTAAAAGATTCCGAAGGTATTATAAAAATTCAGAACTGGTTGAAAGATAACATACACTCTTATGGGTCAACTTATACCTTTAATGAGCTTATAAAGAAAATAACAGGTAACTCATTTAATAATGGAGCTTGGAAATCATATTTACAAGATAAATACTTATAAGATGATAATTACAAATAGCGAGCAATTAAGAGATTACAGAGTAGCCGGAGAGTTATCTACTAAAATTCTTAAGGAACTTTCAGATATGCTAAAGGTTGGTGTAGTGCCGAGCACGATTGAAGATAGATGTTGGGAATTATGTAAGGAAAATAATGTAGAGCCGGCTTTTTATGGAGTTGAAATGAATAATAGTGTTTTTCCTTCATGTCTGAATATAAATATTAATGATGTAGTTCTACATGCAATTCCTAGTAAAACTTATAAAATAAAAGAGGGAGATATAGTTAAATTGGACTTTGGACTTATATATAAAGGTCTTTATACTGATCATTGCTATAACTTTATTATAGGCAAAGCAACTGAGGAGGATGAAAAATTAGTAAAAGTCGCTAAGCAAGCTACTGAAACTGCGATGATGAGTGCTGTAGTTGGTAAGACTACTGGAGATCTTGGGTATATTATGGATAGTATTGCTACACTTTCGGGTTTTGATATTCTTACAAATTATATTGGGCATGGACTTGGTAGAAGTCTACATGAAGATCCACCAATTCCTGCTTATGGCGAGCCAGGTAAGGGAGATAAGCTTAAGGAAGGGATGGTTATTACTACTGAGTGTCAAGTAGTTAAAGGGACTAACAAAACTTTTATTGATGATGATGAGTGGACAGTTAGAACTAAGGATGGAGAAAATAGCGCAATGTTCGAGTATGTAGTAATTGTAGGTAAGAAGAAACCTGAGATACTTACAAAAATGCAGAATTGGAGTATATATAAATAATTTATCTATGGGAAATGATGTCTCAAATTTTTTAGATGTTAATACATTAGGCGAAGAAGGTAGTGAAGAACTTCGAGATATGCCTATAGAAGAAATTAATAAACATTTAAGTTTACAGTTCAGACATCTTTCTGAACTTGGAGATAACCCCAATAATATTGAATTTGGAATTCATGTTATTTGTCCTGAAAATACAGCTGAAGAAGCTATTCCTCTGCCGTATGAGCCAGATGAAGAAATGAGATCAAAAGCTTCTAAATATTTTGACCTTTTTCTTAAGCAAGCAAGCGAAGGAAATGAAGGCTTTGAAACACTGGTAAGAGAAAATTTAGAGCTATACCAAGCCTACCAAGAAGTTTCAAATTATGATGAAATATCTAAAACTCCAATCCGAATAGTAGATAGAAAACCACCTTTTGATAATGGATCTCCACTAGTAAGGCTTTCTATTATTAGGGGTAGGAAAGAAGGAACTGTAGACCTTCCAGTTAATAAGCTAACAATTGGCCCAAGTAGTATTTTTTTTCATACACATCCAAGCAAAGATGCAGATAAGTATGAAACAGAGCAAGGGCATCCTTTTTGGTATTTGTTAAGTAGTGTTGGTTGGACTAAGCAGTTTTTAGGTGATATTCATTCAACTTTTAGCATAACTCCTGATCGTCCTTTAGATGCTGGAGGATATTTTAATATTATAAGCAGGCAAGGTGCAGGTTTATATTTAGGAAGAGAACTAATGCCTAGAGAAGAAATTACAGCTATTCGTTCTTCAAGTGTATCTAAGAATTCAATTAAACATGTTGGGAGATGGCAGATACTAGAGGGAAATCCATCTTAAGTTGGTAAGACATACGTACCTCTATCTCATACAAAATTACTACCTGGAGATCATGACTATGGGGATGATTTAGATTTTAAAACTAAGGTAGGTAATATATTAGACGAAAGGGGCATTTCGGTGGCTCGTTTTGCAGATGTTGAGCGGGGTTTATATCACTACCTACTTTGTATGGATAAAGATGTTTTCTTTCAACAAATGGAAGATAAAGGCTATTATCAAGTACTCTATCAAGATGGCCTTGCTCAGATAGTAGACGAATATGATATTTCTGAAATAGTTCCGGAGTATTCAAATTTAGCGAATGCAATTCACGAAGGAAGTAGAGGCGAAGATACGTATGCAAGGAGAAACTACCCGAGAGTAGATTAAAATTTAAAACTATACTTACAAAAATGCATAATTGGAGCATTTATATAGAGACCTTTTAATAACTAAAACATGGATACAAACTCTACTAAACTAGAAGAAGAACCGACAAAAGAGCAAGTACTTTCCTCTTTAGGAAATTCACCTGTTACAAGTGAATTCTTAGAAGGAGCTAGCAGGGAAAAAATCAATAATTCAATCAGAGCTAGTCTTAAACTTTTGTATGAACTGGTGGATAATCCTGAATTGACAGAGTTCGGTTTACATATAACCTGCCCTGATCTTTTTGAGGAGAAGCCTATAATTTATCCTAACACTGATGAACCAACAGATGAAGAAAGAGAATTTTCTGAATTATATATTAAAATGGTACAGAAAAGGAGAGCTGAATATGGAGATGCTTCTATTAATAAGTTAAAAGATACTTATCCAGAAATACATAACGCTTTTTTAAAAGTTTTTAAGTATGAAGATCAGCTAGCAAGATCCACTGAAAAAGTGCCAGTTTCACCACCATTTGAATTAGTTCCGACTAAGGTAATGCTTTCTATAGTCAAAGGTAAAGAGACTACAATAAATGTCCCAACTAATATTAAGTTTTTGGGACCTACAAGCATCTTTTTTCATACTCACCCTTTTGGAGATCAAAAGCTTCCAAAACAACATCCATTATATTATCTACCTAGTAGTATTGCAGCTACAAGGCAATTCGGAGGAGATATAGGTGCGACTATGGAAACTTCATTTAAAAATCTAGACGCTGGAGGGTATCTAAATACTATTAGTAATGAAGGTGTTTGTTTATACTTAGGTAGAGAAGATATGACACGGCCTGAGGTTACAGCAATAAATACAACAAATCGTATGAAAAACTCTGGAAAGTTGATTAGTAGATGGCATGTTTTAAAAGGCAATGAAGCTTCTGTTGGTGAAACATTATTAGAGATGCCAGGTATTGAAGTTTTACTGGGTAATCCAGATTATGGTACTAAGTTAAGTTATGATTCAGAATATGAACCTCTTTTAGACGACAATGGTACTGCTGTTGTACGATTTGCAGATGTAGAAACTGGTATATACCATTATTTCTTATGTATAGATATAAATAGATTTTTTAAGGAAATAGAAGACAGAGAGCCATATGAATTATTTTATGGGAATGGGCTTCAAGAATTAATAGATGATCTTGGTTACAATGAAGATGGTAGATTACCAGTTAGAGCAAATCTAGCAAATGCAATTCACGAAGGTCCACGAGGTGAAGATAGAAATACAGACGAATCAAAGATAAAATCAATAGTGTAATCTAAAACTAAAATTAGTAATTGAAATTTAAATAAACTCTACATTTACCGAACGAACTCAATTTACTAAATTCCTATACTACATATAATGGATAATAATTACGAACAAGGTAAATCTCTTGATGATTTCAAATCATCCATTGGTAGCATTGTTGTAAACGAAGCGGGGAATATTTCTAGAGATTTAAGACAAAATTTAGAAGAAATAGAAATTCATTCTGAAGATGATTTTCGAAATATTGAATTAACCATCTTAGAAGTTCTTAACAAAGTAGATTTAATTGTAAAAGATCATATAACTAAATATGCAGATAGCTTTGATGTTGATAAAACTGACAATCAATTCACTGAAATAGTTATAGACTCTCAGCTTAAAGCTAGATTATCTATTCTAGATTCAATACTAATTACGTACATAAAATGCGACTTAAATCATTTTGTAAATAAATATGATTTTGAAAGTTTAGATCTTGCAGTTTCACCTCATGAAACAAATTACAATAAATATGTTCTTGGAGCGCGGATGGTATTAGAAGACTTCTTTTCTCAGTTTCATCTGAATTTAAATTACAAAGAAAAGTTTTTAGTTTCAACATTAATTCAGGCTAAGCTAACTAGCCATGAATTATTAGGAGATCCAATAAATGGTAGTAATGATTTAGATCAGATTTTAAAAGCAATATTAACAAATCTTACTAGTCTTGCTATTGCTTATACTGAAAATGTTGACTTTAGATATGTACTAAGACTTCTAAATCAAGATGCTACTTACAATGAAGAGCAGTTATTTCAGTTACTAATGAATAGAACACCAGTTTTAGATAATGGTAGTAGAGGTTTTAATTTAGATAAGTTTGATCAACTAAGAAGAGGAGAAAAAGTTACAATGACTTGCAGCTCAAAAGTTTCTGGTAATGGTTCATTTAGAATGATTTAGATATAATCTATAATAAAATCTTTCCTAGACTAAAGAATACATTCTAAGATTTAGTGTAAAATGTCATATCAATTGATTCAAGTATGGACTTAAATCTTGCCACAACTCCAATTGTCTTCGTCGACTTAGAAACAACAGGCAAATATCCAGATAAGGATAAAGTTATAGAGATAGGGATTGTAAAAATTTTAAATTGGAAAGTAATAGAAAAATATTCAAAGATTGTAAATCCTGAGTTACAACTTTCTGATTTTACAACTTCATTTACTGGTATAAAACAAAGTGATGTAGATAATGCTCTAACTTTTAGTACCTTAATTCCAGAACTTAATAAGATTCTTTCTGACTCATTATTTATTACTTAAAATATAAACTTTGACTACGGTTTTATTACTAAGGAATTTGAAAGAGCTGGAGAAATATTTAGCTCACCTAAAGTAGATACTATAAAGATTACTAAATATTTTTATAAAAACCTTTTAAACTATAAACTAGATACTCTATGTAGGCTAGCTGGAATAGAGATAGAAAGTAGACACAGAGCATATGACGATGCTTATGCGTTATTAGCGTTATTAGAGTTATTAGAATTTTTACGAAGAGAAAAAGGTGAAGAAAAACTATTAAAAGCTATTGAGGAAAATATTATTATTCCTGAAAAAGTTAATAATCCTATAGATGATCAACTTTCTCTACTTTAGCTCTACTCAAATAAATTTCTAGCAACCATTGTAGCCGGAATATCCAATCCTAATTTTGTTAAAAGCGTAGGTGCTACATCAGCAAGCATTCCCATTTGCACCTCTCTAGCGCTATTTTTATCTTTCGTAATATAGATAATAGGGACAGGATTAACAGAGTGCTTGGTATCAACTCCTCCAGTTATAAGATTTATAAGCTCCTCTATATTTCCATGATCTGCAGTGATAATTGCTTCTCCCCCTGCATTTTGAATTTCTTTAACTGCTCTTTTTAAACATTGATCTGCGACTTCTACAGCTTTGATGGAAGCTTGAAGGTTTCCTGTATGAGCAACCATATCAGTTAGTGCATAATTTACTAATATGAAATCATATTTTTTACTTTTTATAGCTTTTACTAAATTATCTGTAATTTCATATGAACTCATTTCTGGCTTTTCATCATAAGTTTTAACTTCTCTTGGAGAAGGAACTTCTAACCTCTCCTCTCTTTCAAAGATATCTTTTTTTCTACAGTTAAAGAAATAAGTTACATGTGGATATTTTTCTGATTCTGCTAGTCTTAATTGTGATAAACCTGCATCTGAAATTAATCTACCTAAGGAATCATCTACTGCTTGAGGAGGGGAAATTTGTTTTTCTGGAAATTGTAGCGTAGCTTTAAGTTCTTGATTAAAAAGTTCTTTTACCATTTCTGATTCACCACCCTTATCATCAACATCTTCTGTTGCTCTATTCATAACTATTCCTTTTTCATAGTTTGAAAAACCAGCAAAATATAGATTTTTAAATCTTGTTACCGGAAAACCATAAAAGTTTGGATCTTCAAATGCTTTACTTAATTGTACAGCCCTATCTCCTCTATAATTAAAAAATATTAATGCATCCCCTTCTTTTACAGTAGCAGTTGGCATATCTTTTGAAGTGACTACATATGGCTCCAGATACTCATCCCAAACATTTTCTGAATATGACATTTCCACAGCTTTTCTCCAGTTATCTACCATTGTTCCTTTACCACTAACCAATAGATCATATGCAAGTTTGGTCCTATCCCATCTATCATCTCTATCCATTGCATAGTATCTTCCGATAACGGATGCAATCTTACCAACACCTATCATTTTTGTTTTTGATTCAATTGCTTCTAGAAAGTCAGCAGCTTTCTGAGGTGCTGTATCTCTACCATCTGTAAAAGCATGTATAAATACCTTATCTCCTTTTATTTTCTCTCTCTTACAAAACTCTAAACATGCATAAAGATGTTGTATAGAAGAATGAACTCTACCATCACTAGCAACTCCCATAAAATGAATATCACCTTTATTTTGTCTTGCATGATCTATCGCCTCTAAAAAAATTTCATTCTTATAAAAAGCACCATCATCTATCTCCTTATCTATTTTTGCTATTTCTTGATATATTATTCTTCCAGCTCCTAGACTCATATGTCCGACTTCACTATTACCTGTTACGCCCTTAGGTAGACCTACATAGTTACCTGATGCTTCTAGATATGTGTGTGGAAACTCTGGCCATAGGGAATCTAGGTAGCTTGTATTTGCTAAAGTCACTGCATTACCTTTATTAGGATCTGCAACTCCAAGCCCATCTAAGATAATTAATACTAAAGGTTTTGGTATATCACTTCGATTTATTGTCTGCATAAAAAAGTATACAGTTTTGGGATATAAGACACAAGAAGTAAGAAAAACCCCAGAGCATTATTTTATGCTCTGGCGTTTGAATTGGTTTGTTTGAAATTCAATCTATTTTCTTTTCCCAAAAATTCTAAGTAATAGAATGAATAGGTTAATGAAATCTAAGTACAAAGAAAGAGCTCCTCTTATGGCTAGTTTTGAGACATCAATATTTCTAGATTCAGCTTCTTCTGCAATGTTTTTAAGCTTTTGAGTATCGTACGCTATTAAAGCTATAAAAACAGCAATTCCGATATAAGTTGTTACCCAATATAAACCTTCACTTTTAAGGAAAAGGTTAATTATAGATGCAATTATGACTCCAAATAGACCCATTATTGCAATACTTCCATATTTTGTAAGGTCTTGTTTTGTAATGTATCCATAAAGAGCCATTACTCCAAAAGTTAAGAATGTTGCTCCAAATGTTAGCGTTAGACTTTCAGCAGTATAAACTGAGAATACAGCACCAAAGAATATTCCATTTGAAATTGAATATAATCCAAATAATAAAGCTGAAACACCTACACTAAATTTTTCAGCTCCAGCTGATATTGCTATTACTAAACCAAGTTCTAAAAAGAATAAAATAGGAAGAACAGTTGCTATAGTATTTGCTAAATCTGCATTATTACTAAGCATGTTTCCTAAACCTAGAACCACTAGAAAAGTAATTAGTAAACCTCCAGCCATCCATGCGTATACTTGTGAGATGAATACCGGAAAGTTAGAAAATTTACTTGTTGATTTTTCTATAACCTGAGAATTGTCCATATTTTCTAATTAATATATAAATCTAAATTAATTATACTCCATTTTCTCATTCTATAAAGTATTTATTCTGGCTTTTAGTTGTGAAGATGAAGTCTTTTAGTTATCATTAATTGTTAATTTTTACAGAGAATATAATGTTATCAGATAAAAAGAATAAAATAGTTTGTACAATTGGTCCATCAAGTTGGGTACCGGAAGTTATGGAGAAAATGATTGATGCCGGTATGAACTGTGCAAGATATAACGGTGCGTTCGCGGACTGGGATTCATTAGAGAAGGTAACTAAGTTGGTACGAGACTTAGATAGTAAAGTTGCTTTAATGATAGATGTTAAAGGTCCTCAGATTAGAATGAATAATTTTGCTGAGGCAGTTGAAGTTAAAATCGGAGACGAATTTGTTATTGGTTCTAAAGCTGAACATGGTGTTTTTACAGAGACTTACCCTGATTTATATAAATACCTTAAGCCAGGGCAGAAACTTCTATTAGGTGATGGTGACACTGAGCTTGAAATTGTTGAAATAAAAGACAGTAAAATGTTTACTAAAGTTACTTTTGGAACTAAAGTAAAACCAGGTAAAGGAATAACAGCTCCTGGAGCTGAGTATCCTACTGTAGTATTAACTGAGAAAGATAAAGAAAATATCGAGAATTGTAAAAAATTAGGTTGGGATTTTGTTTCAGCTTCTTTTATAAGAAATGCTAAGGATGCCCTAGAAGTGAAAGAAGTTATAGATGGCGAAATGCAATTAATTGCAAAGATTGAGAATGAAGAAGGAGTTGAGAATATAAAGGAAATTGTTGATGAAGTTGACGGAATTATGATTGGTAGAGGTGATCTTGGTTTACAACTAGGTTTGGAGAGAGTTCCAATGGTTCAAAGAATTGCTGTTGCAGCTTGTAACGAAATGAGTAAGCCAGTAATTACAGCAACTCAAATGCTAGAGTCTATGATCGAGGCTCCTAAACCAACAAGAGGTGAAGCTAATGACGTTGCTACAGCAATTTTAATGGGTACAGACTGTACTATGTTGTCAGCAGAAACTACTACAGGAAAATATCCTGTTGAAGCAGTTAGTTTTATGACTAAAATTTCTTACGAAATTGAAAAGTACAATATGCCTCAGATTATTGACAGTGATTCAAATCATTCAGTAGTAGCTGAAGCATTAACTAAAGCTGGTGCGGAATTATGTATAAATTTAGGTGATGAAATAAAAGCTATCATTTGTGTTACTTCAACTGGAAATATGGCTAGATTACTTAGTAGACATTCACTAGATCAGAATATGTATGCTTTTGTTGAAAATGAAAAAGTTATGAGACAGTTAGCTCTTACTAAAGGAGTTAATGAAGCATTCTTATTTGAAGGACTAGGAGATAAAAGCTCAGATAGAGATGTCAGTGTTGAAGTTGTAAGAGAAAAAGTAAAAGAATTAGGACTAGCAAAAGAAGGAGAGAAAATTTTCTTAATTTCTAAATCACATGAAGGATCTACATTCTTTACAGGTGTATTTGAAGTTGTAACTATATAAACTTTTTTGATTTCAAAAAGAGACAGGTTATAACCTGTCTCTTTTTCTTTATTCATCGAATTGATTCTTTAAGTTCTGTAATAAACTTTTCTACTTTTTTAGGTATATAGGCTCCATGTCTTTTTACTAAGACCATTTCTCTAGTAATACTAATATCAACTACTTTAATTTGATCGCTATCAAATTCTCTTACTGTTTCAATTGGCAGTACACTAAAAGCAATATTTTTTTCGAGTAATTTTAAGGTCACATAGGGGGATGATGAATTAATTACTCTTTTTCTAATTTTGAATTTATATGCTTGAAACTATTAGATGAGTAATTGTAAGTAATTGCTAAGTGGTCTTCTAGATCGATAAGATTTTTATATTTAATTTTCTTATTAAGAACAAGGCAAAGTTTTTCTTCAATGAACTTTTCTATATGAAAGTTTTTTTCTAAAGCTGAGTAATCAAACGGTTTTGTAGTAATTGCAGCATCAATTAAGTTTGAACTTATCATTTGTAATAAGTTCGTAGTTGTATCAACATGTATAATTAGATCACTTTCTTTATTAGATAGTTCATTTAAGTTGAATAACTGACAGTTTGCTGCAAAGTTTGCAATACTATCAATTAGCCCGATTCTAAAGCTAGACTTTAAGTTGGCTGAGATATCGCTAACTTCATTCAACAAATTTTGATAATTAGATTCTACCTTTTTAAATTTATCGTAAATTAATTTACCAGCCTCTGTAAGCTCGAACTTTGTTCTCTTTTTGATTATCAGTTTTAATCCAAGATATTTTTCTAAGTCATTAATAGACATAGAAATAGCTGGCTGTGATATATGTAGTTTCTTAGCAGCTTTAGTATAAGATTTTTCTTCTACTACTTTTAAATATTTCTATAAATTATCAAACATAAGTAAAGGTTATTTATATATAAATACTATTTAATTTACTTATGATCATAACATAGCAATAATCGTTAGTAATTAAATTCTTATATTTAAATAATGAGTAATGACAAAATAAAAATTGCAATTGTCGGTTTAGGCAACTGTGCTTCATCATTAATCCAAGGTATTGAATACTATAAAGATGCTAAGGATGATGAATTTATTCCAGGATTAATGCATACAAACTTTGGAGGATATCATATAAAAGATATTGAAGTTGTTTCAGCATTTGATGTAAATTCTAATAAAGTAGGTAAAGATATCTCTGAAGCGATTTACGCTGAGCCAAACTGCACTACTATTTTTTCTCAAGTTCCAAAAAAAGGAGTTAAAGTTTCTATGGGACATAGACTTGATGGTGTTAATAAATATACTGAAGATGTAGTTCCAGTTTCTGACATGCCTGAAGTAGATGTGGTTAAAGTTCTTAAAGATTCAGGTGCTGAAATTTTAGTAAATTATCTTCCAGTTGGAAGTGAGATAGCAGCCAGATTTTATGCTCAAGCAGCAATTGATGCTGGTTGTGGTATGGTTAACTGTATTCCTGTATTTTTAGCTTCAACTAAAGAATGGTCAGATAAATTCGAAAAGGCTGGTTTACCAATTATCGGAGATGATATTAAATCACAGGTTGGAGCCACTATTGTTCATAGAACTCTTACAAATCTGTACCTAGATAGAGGAATGAAGATACTTAAAACGTATCAACTAAATACTGGAGGTAATACAGATTTCATGAACATGCTTGAAAGAGAACGACTTGAAAGTAAGAAGATTTCTAAGACTGAAGCAGTAACTTCAATTATCGAAGGACATAGAGATACTATAGATCCAGAGAATGTTCATGTAGGGCCATCTGATTTTGTACCTTGGCAGAAAGACAATAAACTATGTTTCATTAGAATAGAAAGTAAACATTTCGGAGATGTACCAACTTATATGGATGTTACTAAAAAAGTACTAGGTTTTTGTGTACTATGAACTACTGCTCCCTGTGTTGCTGCAATAAGCTCTAATGGCGTACATGTAAAACTATCTCCATTTATTCCATTAGGTGTATAGTAGGTTATCTTTCTAGCCTTATCCATTGGAACAATACCAGGCTCTCCTTCTCCTTCCAAAAGAAGATCAGTGAAAATCTCAGATATTGTATCGCTATTGTAGGTACCTTGCGTTGCTGAACTTAGTTGTCCCTCTTTTTCTGTTACTTCTACTAAACTGTACTTCTCAACTAATGCATCATGAAATGAGGTAACCATACTTTGTAAAGTATTTCCTAACTGAGCTCCGTTTTGTTGTTCTAAATTAGTCTCTGTCTCTAATGCTCGTGATACTGGTGCCATATATTATTACTTAAAAAAAGATATAGCAATTATATCTACCAATACTTGGTAACAGAAATTCTTACATTAAAATTACATATCCCTAAATTTAGATTTAAATTTCTAGTATAATTCACTTAATGAAAAAAATAATAGTTTTATTCTCTATATTAATACTAGGCGCTATTTCTTTAACACCTGCTTATGCTCAGGATTCTAATATTCCTGGCGTTGCGGCAACAATCAAAGAGGTGAATGAATTTGAAGATAATGGAATTAGCTACTATAGAATTACACTCGAACTTGAAGGAGAGGATGTAATAAGTATAATCCCAAAAGATAGTTTGATATATACGCTAGATTATAAAGAAGGAGATAAGGTTAAGGTCAATGAAAGAACTATGGATGGTGAAACTATCTACGATATAACTGATTTTAGAAGAACAGACTCGATTTTAATCTTATTTATACTTTTTATACTTATTACAGTATTAATAGGAAAATTAAAAGGTGGCCTATCATTATTTGGCCTTGGTATTTCTTTTGCAGTAATATTTTATTATATCTTGCCTGAAATATTAGATGGTAAAAACCCAGTGATAGTTGTAATCTTAGCCTCATTATTAATTATTCCAGTCAACTATTACATTGCACATGGATTTAATTACAAAAGTACTTACGCAGTTGTTAGTACATTAATCACATTGATTATTACAGGATTTTTATCTACTTTCTTCGTCAGTTTTTCAAAGCTAAGTGGATTTGCTTCAGATGAAGCACGTGATCTAGTGAATCAAACATTTGGTGGAGTAAATATACAAAATATTTTACTAGCAAGTATAATAATTGGTCTCCTTGGAATTCTGGATGACATTACTATTTCACAAGCAAGTATAGCTGAACAATTAAAGCTTACTAATAAGAAGATTGAATTTAAAGAATTATATTTTAGAACTCTTGAAGTTGGTAAAGACCATATAGCCTCTTTAGTAAATACTCTGATTTTAGTCTATACAAGTGCATCTCTACCACTTTTACTATTGGTATACAAAAACTATGATGGATTTATAAATACTATTAATGATGAGATGTTAGCAGAAGAAATAGTTCAAATGTTGTTAGCAAGTATAAGTCTAATTCTTGCAGTTCCAATTAGCACTTTTATATCATGCTATTTTATAGATAGAAAAGATTGGTATAGCAAAAATAAAAATTTGGATAATGAGCATTTTCATTCTCATTAATTTAAACAAATCAAGAAGTATTTTTTAATTACTTTCTAAAAAGTTTTTTTTGTATTTCCTCCATAGCTTTTGTTCTTCTAAGACCGTTATCTTCTACTTTATTAAGATACCCCTCATATATTTGATTAATTCCATTTTCATCAGGATCTACCCATTCTTGATCTTGAAGTGGCTTTTTCTGATCTTTTATAATAATTTCCCCAAATCTCATACCGTTATCCTTACCATAGTGTTCAGCTGAACAACCATACTCGATCTCTTTAGTTATTCCTTCTTCTCTTATTACCTTAGTAACAAGCAATACATGGTGAGAGTTTTTTCTTTTCCACTTAGATCTAACTAAATCACCTGGTAAGACATCTTTCAATGAAACTTTTTTAGAATTAGTTTTATTAGTAATTATCTCCGCACCTAGTTTTTCTACAGGTTTAAGAATATAAGCTATTTTATATAGAATGCCTTTTCCATATGGTTTGAATTTTCGCCATATATTACCTCCCTTTTCACTCTTATACCAAAAATTTAAAATATGCATTATAAAACCAGAACAATCTATTCCAATACCTCTAGACATTAGAAATTCTCTTATTTCATTTTCAGTCATCTCATCAAGATTCATCTTTTTTGTTTTAGCAACAATCATAGCTTCCATTTCAATTTCCTCAGGAGTTCCTTTACCTACAAGAGCTCTTAAATCCTTAGATTTTTTTAAATTCATGTAGTATGGGCTTTTTACGTGAGTTTTTCCGATTTTTAGCTCAAAATAGTCATTTATCCTATTAGATATATTTTCAGGTAGTTTTAGTACTTCTTCCATCAGTCTTTTAATTCTTTTATAAAATTAAGTATATCATCTCTTACTTTCCCTTCAGTAATAACTGAATCCTTTATTTGGACTCTAAGTATCTCTTCATATTTACTCTTAGTAGAACCTTTTTTTTGCGAACTAAGCATTAATTCACTATTAGATTCAATATCTTTTATAGAGTACCCTTCTCTCACCCAATTATATGATGATTTACTAGCATTGTAATTATAAATACCAGATTTGTTATTATTCTTTACTACATAATTATCTTCAAAAGATCGTAAAAATACTTGAGCACCTTTTATATTAGGAACATGTTTATAATTACTAGCATATTCATCTATGTTTATCCCTAAAGCTAAAGCTAAGTTCAACATGTTTTGTGTTGGTTGCTCTATCTGGTCATTTTCCAAATAAGTCTGAAATGGAATATTTGCAGTTTGTCTTGCATTTACTTCAATAATGTATATTGAATTTGAATCTAATATAAGATCTATTCCAAACAGTCCCTGATATCCAATTTTATTTAGTTCATTTGCTAATTTATCAGACACCATTAAAATTGAATGCTTGATCTGTGTAGGTAATTCTGGCCCACTTATAAAATCATTACCAACTGTTGAATATAAACCTGGTGTTAATTCTCTTATTCCTGTAATTTGATATTGAATTGGACCTATAAAATTCTCATTTTTTCCAACTACAACATTTAAAGTAAATGTATCTCCGTTTATAACTTTAGAAAATTTTACTTGATTTCCACCTAATTTCTCTCTTAGTAAGTTGTATTGATCTTCATTTTTAATTAAATGAGTTCCAGAGCCAGTATGCCCCCTATCCTCTTGAATAACAAATTCAGAACCAAAGCTATCATCTAAATCAGTGTATTCTACTTCGTCTATTCTAGTTATTAATGATGGTATTTTATTTATTCTTTTCTCTTTTAAGAAGTCATCAAACCAGAATTTATTTTCGATATTCTTACAAATTTCAGGATCATTATTAATATATGTACCACCTAATTTCTCAATTTTAAATTTAGATACTGACGATGGGAAAAATATTTGTCCATAAAATCCATTATCATTTGTAGTAGACTTAATCCATTCAATTACTAAGTTATGTGAAAGGAGTTTTGAAGTTGATGAAATATCTAAACTACCAGATTCTGCTTCTAAACTAAAGATTGAAATTCCTTTAGATTTTAATGATCTATAGTAATAATCATCTTGAATACAACAAATGTGATAGTTTTCTAGCTCATCTTCTAAACCTAATGCTCTCTCAGCTTCTCTTGTAAAGAAAATTAAAGGTTTACTTTTTAATTCAGTGTTTATATTTTTTAGTAAAGTATTTTTATCCATCTTTTATTTTTTAATCTTATAGATATGAAATCTCTTGTAAGATTTATCAGGTTCAATATTTTTGAACTTAAAAGTATTAGTTAAGATAATACTACCGTTTTTCATTTCTTCAAATAGTTTATCTTTAAGCTTATCCATATGCGTATTATAGATGTACATATAAACTATATCGTATTCTCCAAAGTTTTCTTTATAAAAGCTTTTATTCTTTATCTTTGCATTCTTAAGTCTGTATATAAAAATCTTTATTTTAGTAAAAAAGGTTAAAAAGGGATTCAATTCTATTCCAGTTGATTTCATTCCCATTCTCGCAGCCCATACAACTACTCTTCCATCTCCAGAACCTAGATCTACAAAATTTGTTGATTTAGTTACTTCTAAACCTAATTTTTGAAAAGCTTCTTTTAAGTGTTTAACTCTTGAAGGATAAAAAGGTGTTGAAAATAATAATGAATAAATATGATATCCTCCTAAAACTATCCAAAGAATTGTTAAGTAAGAAACTATTGCTATAGCTAGTGTTCCCATATTATCGTCCTGATGTTATACAAATTATATTAGTATTATTTAAGCTCTCTCTCATTCTTAGATATCCTGCTATAGATAGTAAAGAAGTATATGAGAGATCTTCTATGTTATTAGAAGTCATAAATTCACTTGATTTTTTAAGCTCTTCATTAGTTATTGCTAGTACTTCTCCATTAGTTTGTCTTATAATTTTTTCAATTTGAGGTTTTCGCAAAAGTGATTTATCTACAATTGCATCTGCAAGTGAATCTTCAGTATTACCAACATTCTGAACTAGTGGATGGCATTTTGTTGTCTGACACGCTACAAACCTAGGCATAGATACCTCAGTTTCAAGTTTGAAAAATAAGCCTCCTGCAATACCTACAAATGTACTTCCAGAAGAAACTTGAGCGAAAATGATCCAATTCTCATTCTTCTTATATTTAATTAGATCATATAACTCAAACCCTAGACTCCAATATCCATATAATATATCCTCATCAATTGAAGATTTTAATAATGTTGCCTTATTTTCATTAGCAATTCTTACAGCAGCTCTTTTAGCTTTTGTATCATATATTATTTTATGGACTGTACCCTCAAGTAAAGTTTCTAATTTTTCTTTCTTTTTATTATTTAAATTTGGAGATACAGCAATAATAACTTTGAAATTATCTACAAGCTTAGAGTACTCCAACAAGCTTATTGCAGCATTACCGGATGAGGCAATAACAACTTCACTTATACCTTGTTGTTTTAATTTAGATATTTTAAATGCTGTTCCTCTATCTTTCCATGATCCTGTTGGATTTAAATCCTCTCTTTTTATAAAAAGTTTATTGTTTCCATCACTAAACTGAGAAACAGGAGTATTACCTTCATTTAGGCTAATTCTATTACTTTCTTGAGTAATATGTTTTTTTATTTCTTTATATTTCCAAATCACAGCTAAATTATTTAACTAAATAGATTATAAACGAGTTTGAGATATTTTACATAAAATATGAATATGTTATATTTATATTAGAGAATTAAAATTTAAAAATAAATTAAATGATTACAAATCAAAAACAATTAGATGAAAACTGGATTCTAGTTTCTTCTGATAAAGACTTTACATGTGACGAGTGTGGTAATGAAGTAGATTTAAAGATAAGTAGTATTGAGGGTTTGGTTGATGCAGATTTTACAAAAATAAAATCTGATTTAGAAGCTTTTCCGACTAAAATTATATACGGAGTTTGCCCAATTTGCGGAATGGAATATGTATTCCATTTAGTAGACGGCAATCTATACGTAGAGCCAAGTCAAGAAGAGAAATAAGTCAACTAGATTGATCCACACTATCAACTTGTAGTGTGTCACTTCTGTTTATCTGCAGGGTATATCCACGCTTTTAACCTTTACTTTATATTACAAAAGTGTTATATTTATATAGCACTAGAGATAAAAGTTGAAACTCCAATACTAATCTTTTGGTCGGACCATATCGCATGTAGCCCGTGGGTTATATGTTGCGTTCGCATTTGTTGAAACGGGTAGTTTCAACAGTCTCTAGTGCTGCTAAAAGCAAAATTTACCATCTTTTACTTACACCTAGGATCTGGATATCTATTAATATTGTCGTTTATCATGTAAATAAGATAAGCTTTATTATCTTTTAGATCTGATCTAGAAATATCAAATTCTTTCAATATATCAATTTCTTTGTCTTCGACTTTAAATTTTATACTTTCCTCGTTCAACGGATACACTTTTAAGTTAGCATCATAAACATACTTATAGCTATCATTATCAATCTCATTTTCTACAGCTGAACTGAACGAAGTTAAAAGCTCGTTACTAATAGCTTCTATTGGTTTTTCCGAATTTATTTGTATTATTTTAGCTGCAAGAAAATCACAACCATTGTAAATCTCCTCTTCTACTTTAAAAGTATCTATCTCTTTAGCTTCTTTAAATTCTCCTGCTGGTGCTTTTTCTGCTTCTTCTTTCTTTTTTCTAGCTTCCTCTGCGTCTTGGATTCTCTTTTCTTCTCTTTTATTATTATCTATAATATTTCCTATTAGGTAGAAGTTATTTCCAATTTCCTCAGCATCCTCTGGTAATTTTATGTCTTCAAATACCTCTTTAAAATGATCATATTCATTATTACTTAGAAAATAAGGTATTGGGAAACCGAAAAGGAAAGACGTAAGTGCTAAAGGCTTTATTATCAAAAAGGGTATAAGCACTAAAAAAGTAAGTACTTTTGGATTGTATAATTTTCTTATTTTGTTTCTATCAATTTTCATTTTTCCATTCATTTTTGATGGTGTTAAATACTGAATAATTTAATTCTAATTCTTCTTTGCTAATCTTACCTAAAACGTAGTCTGCTCCAGATAAAAATTTTCGTTGTCTTTCATTTCTATTATCTACACCAATTCTAAGTCTCCAAAATCTTGTTGTGCCGAGATGCCTTTCAACTGAACTAATACCATTATGAACTCTTGGACCTTTGTTAAATTGTAGTTTAAATTTACCTATATCAATATCTAAGTCATCATGTACAATTAAAACTTCATCAGCAGTAAACTTGTAGTAATCAGATATTGTCCTTACTGCCTCTCCCGATTTATTCATAAATGTAGAAGGCATAGAAAGTACTACTCTATTTTCTAATATTTTAGTTATTGATATTAATGATTTGAACTTTGTTTCCATAACAAAGTCTGCCGTATTAATATCCTTAAGAAAATCAAAACCTACGTTATGCCTAGTATGATAGTACTTATCGTCTAGGTTTCCAAGACCTACTATAAGTTTTATATCTGCAATATTAAATTTTCTATCGTTTATGTGATTTGTATTAGTCAATGTTATACTAGTTATACTTATTTACCCTTTATTATACTTGGTATATAATAGTAATAAAAGTAATACATAAATTTATTTGTTAAGAAAATTGAAATGGACAATATAGTAAAAAGAACTTCACTAATAATATTTATAATAGTATTAGTTGTAGCTGTTGGATTAGGAGCTGGATTAGGTGGATATTTTTATGGTAAAGATACTGGTGAAGATACTACAAGAAATACTTATGAGCAAAAGCTAGAAGAATTAAGGGATAAGAATGAGCAAAAATTATCAGAAGCTGAAGATAGAATTAGAGATGACTATAGAGCAGATATTGACGGATTAAAGGCAGAAGTTGAAAGACTTGAAAGATTAAACGATAAGCTAAGTCAGATAAATAATTTACCTGGTAACGTTGAGGGAGTTAAAGATAGTATAGAAGTTACTGAATAATAAAATACCTTTGTTGTTAATAAGAAAATCACTCTCTTAGAGGGTGATTTTCTCTATGTGATTTCTCTGCAAATTTATCAGATGCATGTACGTATCTTGAGGTTGTTTGTAATGATGAATGACCTAATAATCTTTGAATTGCTGCTGGATTTGCACCTTCTTCTGCAATGTATGTTGCGAACCCATGCCTTAAGCTATGAGCACTTGTTGGTAGAATTATCCCAATTCTCTTCCTATAATCAGCAATTTTCATCTGTATATAGTTTTGAGAAAGTCTTACTATGTAAGGATTTTCTGTAGCTCTTCTTGTACCTTTATTGGGAATGAACATTGCTGGATATTCATCTTTTCGTGTATCTAAATATTCCTGTAAATAATGAATTGATCTATCAGTTAAATAAACAAATCTCTCTTTCTTTCCTTTACCTTGGATATACATTTTATTATCAGCAATCTTTCCATCAATTATTTTTATTTTATCTCTATCTAGATTAACTGCTTCCGATATTCTCATACCAGTTGAAAAAATGAGTTCTAAAATTGCTCTATTTCTTTTCTTTACTTTTACGTTTGACTCAAAGTCAGTAGGAAATTCAATTAGCCTAATTAAATCTTCAAGTTCAGCTACTTGTTTTTCTTTTTTTTCTGTTTTTATCATTTTTATAGCATTTGCAGGAATTGGACCAGGTTTATCTATATCTTCTAGAAACGTTAAGTAAGATCTAAGTGCTGACAGCATTCTATTTACACTATTATCTGATAGCTGACCTTTATACATAGCTCTTTTTTTCTCAGATATATCATTTTTTGCTTTATCTATAGTTTCCTGACTTAAATCTTCTCCTTTATTATAAGAGTGAAGAATTGGAATATAGTTTATATCTCTTAAAAAACCTTTATATTCTATTATATCTACCTTTTCAATCTCATCGAAAGTTTTTTCAATGTAATACAAAAAAGAAGAAAAGATCTCTAAGTCTCTAGAATAGTTTTTAAGTGTTTGTCTAGAATAGTTATCATTCTTTAAATTTAGAAGATACTGCCTTAAGTTTGGCAATGAATATTTCATTACAATTTTGCTACTTTTTTTTGTGTCTTCTCTGATTACATCCATATTATATTTATAGTATAGTCTAAATGTTAATATTTTTTGTATAATCTAAATTAAGATAAGAAACTATTTATTAAAAAATTACAAATGGATACAGACAATACTAAAGAAAATAATGTAGATAATCAAACTCCAAAAGTCGAATCACTTGTTGAAGTTGTTTCAGAAGCAAATAAAGTCGAAGGAGGTGTAAGTCCAACAGCAAAAGCTTTTGATATTAGTCAGAAAGGAAATTCTAATAATAATACTTTTATAGAACTAGCTAAAAAAACACTATCTTTAATTTATACTTTTCTAAAAGCAGTATTTGAAATAGTTTTTACTAGTCTTAAAACTCTAGTTAAAGTTTTCTTCTCACTGGATTTAAGATCAAAATTAACTTTTATAATTACTCTTGTTATAGTTGCATTCGCATTTCTTTATATAGGAATTAGAATGGGAGAGGGAAATATAAAAAATGAGGTTGAAACAGCTACAGGTAAGGCTTATAGCAAAATCATTAAATAGATATTAATTCTATATCATTTTTAACGTTTAGCTTAATTATTACTTTTTTATCGTGCATACAAAACTACTAAAACTACTAGAAAAGGAGCAAGAAAGACAGAAATCAACTCTCGATTTGATAGCATCAGAAAATTATACTTCTAAATCCGTAAGGAGAGCTGTAGGTTCAGTTTTTATGCATAAGTATTCAGAAGGGTATCCAGGAGCTAGATATTATGAAGGGAATGAATTCATAGATGATCTTGAAAACTTAGCAATTAAGATGGTTAAAAAGGTATTCAAAGTAGATGATAAAGCTTGGCATGTAAATGTACAACCACCTAGTGGTTCAATTGCAAACCTAGCAGTCTATAATGCTATTTTAAAACCTGGTGATAAAATTTTAGCTATGTATCTACCTGATGGAGGACATCTTAGTCATGGATGGAGTTATACACCTACAAAAGAGAGGACAAAAAAAGAAAAAGAAGAAATGGAATCATCAATGGTTTACTACGGTGGTAAAAAGAAGTTGACTTTAAATTCGAAGATTTTTAATGTAGTTCAATATAAGACTGACCCTAAAACTAATCTTTTTGATTATGATTTTATTAGAAAACTTGCAAAAAAAGAAAAACCTAAATTGATAATAACAGGTGGAACTGCTTACCCTAGAGAGATTGATTATAAGATTATTTCGGAAATAGCTAAAGAAGTTGGGGCTTACTACCTTGCAGATGTTGCTCATGAAGCAGGTCTAATTGCAGGAGGTGCAATGAATTCTCCTTTTGATTATGTAGACTTTGTTACATTTACTACCCATAAAACTCTAAGAGGCCCTAAAGGAGCAGTAATTATGTGTAGGAATGAATATGCAGATAAAATTGACAGATCAGTAATTCCTGGATTTTTAGGAGGTCCATTGAACCACACTATTGCTGGAATAACTCAGGCTTTGTTTGAGGCAGATACTAATGAATTTAAAGAGTATTCAGCAAGAATAATACGAAATGCTAAGGCCTTAGGAGAGGAACTTAAAAAGAAAGGTTTTGATTTGGTATCAGGTGGAACTGATAAACATCTTCTTGTTATAGATCTAACAAATAAGAAAGTTTTAGGAAAAAAAGTTTCAAGAGCTCTATATTTAGCTGGTATTGTATCTAATAAAACAACAGTACCCTACGAGAAGAAATCACCTATAAATCCTTCAGGAATAAGATTAGGTACGCCATCTATAACTACAAGAGGGATGCATCCGGAGAACATGAGTGAGCTTGCTAATATTATTAGTGATGCAGTTGATGTTGCAGCGGAATTTCGAAAGTTAAAGTTTACTGAATTTCAAGAAGAATTAGAAAATGATTATAGAATTAAGGAATTAAGAGAGAAAGTACGTAAGATTTGTGATCAATTTCCTATTGAATAATATAAAGTTTAATTTTACTCAGGATGAATGTACTTGTTATTGGAGGTACTGGCTATATTGGATCTGAAATAGTTAGAGAATTGTTAAAGCTAGATGCACTTAATATTACTGTAAGTACTAGAAATATTGATAGAGCTAAAAGAAAATATTTTTTAGATACTGGTGAAAAAAAAGTTGACTGGATTGAATTGGATTTTTCATCAACTGAATTAGTTTTTCCCAATCTTTCTGAATACGATGTAATTATAAACTCAGCGGGAATTCTATATGAAACTAGTAAACTAAAATATGAACAGATCCACTTTACAGCTCCTGTAAAGCTCTTAAATGATTACATTAAAAATAGGCCAGATAGAAAAATCTTTATCAACATATCTATGAAGGATGTAGATATGAGAGCTGCTGTTAAAATTCCATTTACAGCTACAAAAAGTAAAGCTGATAATTTAATGCTTAATCTTGGTAAAGAAGCTAAAAATCTTGATGTCTTTATCTTACGTCCTTCAGTTGTATATGGAAACTATAGTTCAAAAGAAGAAATGGATAGACATGCTTTTCCTAGTTTTGCTGCTATGCCTATAAGACTTCTAATAGGAGGTTTAGGTTTCAGAATTGGTGATCTCAAATTGGGTAAACAAGGAGGTAATCAATCTGTACACCCTATTCTTGCAAGTGAGATTGGAGAGGTAGTTTCTGGAATTATCTCAAATAAATCAGCACAACCTGGTGTTTATAAGTTAATAGGTCCTAGAATTAATGTTTCAGAACTCTTTTATTACTTACGCAAACTTGATGGTAAAAAAGGTGATACATTTTTTTCTATTAGCATACCTACTTTTATGGCTAGAGTTGGAGCGAAAATTATTGACCTATTTTTTAAAATAATGGTTAAAGCTGGATTTGAAAAGTCCGTAGTAAATTTAAAATCAAGGTTTGCATATCTCCAAGTCTTTACTGAAGACAATGTTAAAGTACTAACTGAACTAATGGCTGAAACTACTGAGCAAGATTATAATAACCTTTTTAATGCTTCAGGAATTAAAGTTAAAGCAATGTCAGAAGCTACATCATGATTAGTATATAGTATTGTCAACTTGTGAAAACACAACATATTGTAGTTAACCAAATTTCATTGCACTACTAACATCTTAGATCTCGATAATACTTATTGGGTAATTATTTGCGCCACGACGCAAATTTGACAATATTCAGAATTTTTGCGAGAATCTGGCAGACTCTACTGATAAAATCTTTACTTCTTACTTATTAAAATATGTTAACTAAACTGCCCAGATACAGATCTAGTGATCTATATTCAATTATTCAGAGCAACAAATACAAGGTCGTAGGATTAATTTTGACTGCATTTCTTGCAGTTTTTTTATTCTCAAATTTAGGTGGTAAAGAAAATAAGAGTAAGCAGGATAGAAAATAATTACTGCTGAAGAAGTATCAAAGTTCGTAAATTTAGAAGAAGGTAGAATTTCTGATGAAAGAAAATATACTCTAAGTTCTGCTGAACTTGATCAATATATAAGAGGAACTCAGGCAGTTGAATTGAAGAAATTAAAATATTCTGATAAAGATAAATTTGATAGTGTTGTAAATTACGTATCTGAAGATCAGATATTTGCAAGTAAGTATATTGACAAAAATGGAGGAATGCTAAGTACAGATTTTATCAATGTAACATTTGAAGAGGATACAGTAAGCGAGCCTGTAATATTAACTTATCAAGTTATTAATGGAGAACCTAGTTCTTTAGGTAATAGTTTTGAGTTGACTGCTACAAACTTAGAAGGGGAAGAAGTAAATACGTTCAGCAAAGAAGTAATGATAAATGGAATACTGTGGATTTAAAAGCTGAAATAAGTGAAGAAGGTATAGTTATTGCTACTAATCACTTTACTGAATTTACTGTAAGTGAGACTTACCCTGTAGATTACCCAGTACCAGGGCCTGCTCCAACTCCCACTCCACCTGGAGAAGTAACACCTGAAGAAGAGGAATATATTTATAAAGATTGTACAACTTATTTTGTAGACGACTCGTATGCAGTTGATGAAGATCCTGATGATGATATAGATAGAACACCATGTGTAATTGAGGGAAGTTCAAGTTTTGGTGGTAGCACAGATACAGTAGGTGCAATAGGAGGTTCAAGATATTCAATGTGGTTAGAACCTTTAGCTAGTTCTAAATATACTTGGCAACATGATTATAAAAATTTAAGTGGTACTTATAAGATTTTCGCTACAGTACCTAATGTAGCTAGAGTCTTAAAATAATGATGAAGAGACAAATGACATTTACTATGTATTAGCAAATGTAACTTACCTTGTAAATTCTGCAGATGGTCTTGTCGAAGTCCCTATAGACCAAAAAGAGGTAGGTTTAGACAATGCTTTAGCTGAACTAGGCGAATTTAACTTTAGTGGAGAAGAAGGTGAAAATGTTTCTATTGTATATTCATTTTTTGATAGTAGAGAGCTAGCTGATGATGAAATTGAAGCTGCAGAAGACAAATCAGTTGAAAATATAGCTGTAGCTTATGCTATATGTATTACCTAAGAAGATGATTGTCCCGCTGGTCTAGGAGATGTTATACCTCCTACTATAGAGAATGTAGAAATAGGATTATACGATGGTAAAATGTATGTCACCGCAACAATAACAGATAATAATGAGGTATCAACTGCAGTTCTATTTTTAAATGAAAAAATTGTACCTTTTGTAAGAATTGAAGGTGATCTATGGGGAGCGATTGGTGAATATGAAATAGGTTCTGACTTAGATTATCATATAGAAGCATATGATGCTTCTGGTAACACTGGTAAATGGTATCCAGATCGTGGTTATCCAACTAGGGGTACAGAAAATACTTTATCAGGTATACCTGATTGGTCAGAATTTGTTGATATTGAACATTATGGAATGGTGATGAATGGTGTAGAAGATACGACTAGCGACATGGTTAAGAGTTATGCAGGTGCTCATGAAAATTATACGTTTACTAATTTAGGTAATGGAAGTACTAAACTAGATATAAATGTAGATGTTGCTGAAGATTTTAAGAAAGATATGGAAGATTCTTGGCCAAAGGCTTTAGAGAAGTTAAAAGAAATTGCGGAGAGAGATTAATAATTTATATTTCTTATGAGCAAAATTAAATTTTCAGCTTTTTCAGTATCTTTAGATGGATTTATGAAAATAAAGAAGGAGAAAAATGAATTGATAACGATTTTGCAATTTAATCCTTCGAAAATATAGGAGCGTGGATTATGGGAAGAAACATGTTTGGGCCAGTAAGAGGGGATTGGAAAGATGGGTCTTGGAAAGGCTGATGGGGAGAAAATCCACCATATCATGCACCTGTTTATGTATTAACTAACTACCATCGTAAACCTTTGGAGTTGAAAGGTGGAACTACATTATATTTTGAAACTGAGGAAATTGAAGTTGCCCTAGGAAAAGCAAAACAATCAGCAAATGTTAGAGATATAAGAATTGGCCGAGGAGTTAGTACTATTAAACAATTTCTACAAGTGGGACTAATTGATGAAATGCACTTAGCAGTTTCTTCTGTCTTTCTTGGATCTGGAGAAAATTTGTATGAAGGAATTGATTTACCTAGCTTAGGGTTTCAAATTGAGAATGTTAAACATGGCGAAAAAGCCACTCATGTTACTCTGATTAGACCTAATTAATATCTGCAACTACATCATCTATATGCCAGGCTGGCGAGGAAATAGTAACTAGTTTGTTTTTCTCTGACGCATTTATTATTTGATGTTTCTCGAATGGTTCAAAAGTAATTAAATCTCCATCTTCTAATTTAGTAGAAGTCTTTTCTCCTGTTTTTACATTTTCAATAACTAAATCAACCCATCCCTCTAACATCCAATAACACTTTTTAGATTCTTTATGATAATGAGCTTCTGTCGACCTTATATCTTCAGATACAACTATGCCGAATGGAAAATCTTTTTGATTTAGGACTTCGATGAGTGATCCGCACATTTCACCTTGGATATTCTTTTGTTGATCTTTTTTTATCAGTTGCATATTTGAATGAAAAATAATTCACTATATACTACCATTTTTGATAATATTATTCGACGAAATTTGGAGTGATTTGATAACCATTTTTAAATGAGATAGCGTCTCAGATGTAATATTGAGCTACTATAATTTTTAAAAACCTAGTAAAACTCACAATTTTGTATATTGGCGAGCAGAATTATTATCAAATTTAATCTGATAGTCATATATAAATAAAGTTTAATAAACTATATTTATATATGACACATTTATTTACTCAATTTAAGCTTATATGTTAGTATCCTATCTAAACTAAATATACATATGAGTAAAGATTTTAACCTAATACCTGGTAACGATAATGAATCAGGTAGTGATGAGCTACTAGCTGAAAAACTATCCATCCAATTAGGTGATTCTATCAGACGTCAAATTAATTCAGATGAAATAAGCGCTACTAATCCAGACAATAGAGACTTTCTTGAATTACTAGGTCTTACTAATATAGATTATACTCAAAAATACGAAGGCCAACTGACAATAGAATTAGATACGCAAAATACTGAGTTTCCAGCTGCACATTTACTAATTGAATATTATCTTAAACGAATTGATATTGATGGTAAACCAACGGAAAATTATAGATTAACATTAGGAGCAACTCTATCCTATACTCTACCTGAGGGAGCGGCTAATTTTGTTGTTGGCAGTTAGATATAGATAAACTTTCACAGATGATTGCTGGTAATAAAGATTTAGATGTAGTACCAGCTATACCTTGGTATACAAATCTTTTCGTATTAGATGATTCTAATGCAGAAACTAATTACGTATTGTTAAAAGATCATGATTCAGTATTTCCTCCTGAAGAGGAGGACGAAAAGAGAAGAAGAGCAAATGAAGCTGCTAATCTAGCAAAAAAAGAGAATGATTTAACTATATTATTTGATGCCCTTAAAATGACAAAAGAACAAATTGATCAGGCTTTTGAGGAGCAATGGCTTGGCTCAGTTCTGATATTTAACGAGGGTGGTCGAATAGGTGCACTTATATATAATACGGATGAAGCAAGTACAGCCATCCAGCACCCAATAAAAATGAAACTAGGTACAATTTTGCGTTATCAAAAGAGATTGGTAAGTCAGGAGACTCTGTAATCAATTTACAATTATTTGACTGGCATGAAACGACTTATTCAAAAAGTGATAGTAAAATATCTGATCCAAAAGACCTTATACCTTTAGTTGAGTCTATACGATCAGTTGCTTCTGTAGTTAGTTCGCTCAATACTTGGATTAAATATCTAGGTGATCGTTATGATTTCTAGAATTACTTTAGATGAAAATTATGGGGTAGCTAGAGGGACTCGAACCCTCGACATCTGGTACCACAAACCAGCGCTCTACCAACTGAGCTATAGCCACCATATTAAATTATACCAATTGTTCTAATTTCTAATTATTCTAAGTAATAATTTTAATGCAATCTTTTACTTTAGAGTAATTAAACCAATTAGGTTAATTAGAATAATTCAGTTATTAATTTGCCTGTAATTTTATCATTAATAAGGTATTCAATAAAGTATAAAAGACTTTATATTACTACTAAATCCATATATCATGTTCTCGTAAACATAAATTATGAAAGATACTAAATGGAAGCATTCGTTGACTTAACAATACTAATCGGACTATCTTCAATTTTGGGAATAATATTAAATAGACTAAGGCAGCCACTAATACTAGGTTACATAGCATCAGGGATAATAATAAATTCATCAGGTCTTCTAGGATCACACTCTTTAGAGGGATTTGAACTATTTGCACAGATGGGAATAGTATTTTTACTTTTCCTTCTAGGTTTGGAACTAGATATTAAAGATCTAGGTAAAGTTGGTATATCAGCACTAGCTACTGGAATTGGACAAATACTATTTACATCTATATTCGGAACACTTATAGCCCTAGCTTTAGGCTATAGCGGCACTGCAGCTATAATTATAGCTATTGCGCTAACTTTTAGTAGTACTATCGTAATAGTTAAGTTATTGTCCCAAATAGAAGCCCTAGATCTTCTTTACGGTAAGGTTTCAATAAGTTTTCTTTTAGTTCAAGACTTAGCTGCAATAATAATCTTAATAGGCTTATCTGCATCATTTCAAGCAGACGGCGGTAATACTACATTAGAAGTTCTAAGATTACTGTCTACAATACCTCTTATACTATCATTTCTATATCTATTTAATGATTTCATAATAGACTTTTTAATAAAAATAACAGGACACGATAGAGAGGTTTTATTTCTTTTAGTACTATCAATTGCTCTAACGTTTTCTGCTTTAATGGCAAGTGATTTCTTTGGACTTTCACTAGAGATAGGAGCTATAGCAGCTGGAATTTCATTATCAAATAAGCGAGAAGCACTACAAATAGAGAGTTGGACTAAACCACTTAGAGATTTCTTTATAACTATATTTTTTGTAATATTAGGTTTTCAAATAGAAGTAAATTCTATAGGTGACGCTATATTCCCAGCACTTATCTTCTCTGGTTTTGTTCTAATAGGAAATCCTCTAATAGTAATGGCTATTATGAGATTTTTAAAATTTGATTCTATTACTTCATTTAAAGCAGGGCTAACAGTAGCTCAAATTTCTGAGTTCAGTCTATTAGTAGCAGCTCTAAGTTTAGAGGCTGGAAAGATAGAAGACAAAGATATGACAGTTCTTACACTTGTAGGAGGAATTACAATGACTATTTCAAGTTATATGATTATATATTCTGATCATTTATATGAAAAACTCAAACCAGTATTAAAGATAATGAGGCTATATAAGAAAGAAGAATACGATACTTCGAATTTAAGAAGAAAACAAATTAAAAATAAAATAGTAGTATTTGGATTCAATAGAATGGCTAGGAGTATTAAAGATCTTATTAAAGAAAAAGAAATCAAATTTATAGTTATAGATAGAAGTCCTGAAAGACTAAAAAAAGCAGAAAGTATAGGAGCTACAGTTGTATATGGTGATCTTAAGGATGATGATATTTTAAAGGGATTAAAACTTGAAGAAGCTGAAGTAATAGTATCTACTGTTCCTGATATAGCAGCAAATCTAAATTTATTAAATCATTTAGAGGATCTTAATATAGAAGTACCTACTATACTAAATGCTTTTCACGATGAGGATGCTCTTGAATTATATGAGCATGGCGCAGACTTTGTACTACACCCTTATGTAGAAGTAAGTAGAGTTATTCATAGAATTCTAACAAATAAGGACGTAGCAGGCTCAGTAAAAAGAGCTTCAGTTAGAGATATTGAGTATCTAAATTATCATGTAAAGGATGAGGAAGGGTTTTAAATCCACTTTCTTATTCACTTCATTTTAAGCAATAATTGTGACGCCAAATACTGCAAACATGGTATAATATCGTAGTTATATACAATATTATGCCTAATTTAAACGATATCAAAGATATAGAACCTAATATAGTAGATCAGATACTTGATGATTCAAGAAATGTATCTGATTGTAGAGAAAATGTGGGCTACAAAAATTCATTCTATGCTGCTGGCTCAGATAGTACAGCAATAGTAAAAGCTAGTATTGAAGCAAAGGTAGCGAGTAATGAAACTGGACTTCCAATTAAAGTAGCAATGGTAGCAAGTTCTGGAGATTCTATATTAGAAGCTATAGCTGAAGGCGTTAGTGAAATAGATGCTTTTGATGTTTCGCAGCTAGCATTAGAATATATGAATTTGAAAATAGCTGCAGTAAAGTATCTTGAGTATGAGCAATACGTAGAGATTTTTGATTTAAGCCAGAAGTTGAAAGCAGATAATAGTATTGAAATACTAAATGATATTGATCTTCAAGTATTACAACCGATTCTTATAAATAATGGTTTATCTGAAACATATAGATTATTTAGTACACTTGTAGAAGAAGGTCATCTTATATCCACTAGTAATCAAGAAGTAAAAAATACAATTACAACAGTTAGAACTAAGCATAAGGAAAGTAGATCAACCAATATACCAACTAGCCCAGATTTTGTAGATAATAGCGAAGACTTCTATAAAGCAAAGTCACAATTAGTAAATAGAAACGTTAAAGTTAATAGTAGACTAATATCAGTTGATAGTTTTTATGTAAATGAACAAGATCAAGCTGAATATGATTTTATATTTATTAGTAATATTGGAATTAATTCAGCAGCTACTATAGAAGTTGCACAAAAGATATTACTTTCAGGTATAACTGATTGTGTAATATTCACAACAGGTTTTACTTATTTAGGTAGAGATGAAATTAACCCGTCAAATACAGTTCTTAGATATTACGGAACAGATATGTATTTTATTGATGATTACTTAATCGAAGAAGGTAGGAGTACTAAAATTAAAGTTTATAGAGGAGTTTTTGATTCTAAGAATTTTTCGCCCTCTTATCTAGTCATTACTTGTAATGGTTTTGACTCAAGCGTTTTTGGTGGTGAAAATGTATTTACTGCAAGACTATTGGGTGAGCCTGAAAGTATAAAACTTAATGAAGGAATACAAAGCTAATTTTTTTTGGTGATTATATTAGATATATGAGTACAGTTGATTTCTATCAGAATGAAGAGATAGAAGATGTTTATGATTCAATACTAGATAGGGCTAAACAAGCTTTGTCTAATCCAGAAATTGAGGGGACATATTTGAACTCCTTCTACCCTACTTCTTCAGATGGTCTTTTAAGAGTTAGGGATGAAATAAGTATAATTGTCCAGGAAGCTGAGGGTTCAGAGGTGAGCTCAGCTATGGTAGCAAGCTCCGGAGATGCAGTACTTCTTGCAATTTCAGAAGGGGTTAGAAAAATTGATGTTTTTGATGTATCTCAAATTGCTCTAGCATATACTCAGCTAAAATTAGTAGCAGTGAAGTATCTAGATTATGATGATTACATCTCAATCTTTGATATGAATCATAAATTAAATGAAAACACTGTTCTAACAGAAGGTGATATTGCTAAATTGAAAATACCTTTGGAAACAGAAGGTTTAGTAAAGCTACACGATCTAATGGTTAATGTACTAGAAATCGGAGCTCTTAACTTAGACTACAATAAACTAGTAAGATACCGAGAAGTTAGAACTGAAACAAGTAGCATGGCTACTCCACCAGCATTTTCTGGAGATAGAAAAGCTTTCATGCATGCCAAGGCACAATTAAAAAATAATAATGTTGAAGCTAGTTTTAAAGAAATTGACGCTGAATATATAGTTACAGAAGAAGATGAAATATATGATTACATATTTTTGAGCAATATAGGAATAGAATTCGAATCTACTGTCGGTTATGCAAATTGGCTACTGGCTAACGATATAACAAAAAAAGTTATATTTACAGGTGGATTTTGGTATGAAGATAGTGGTATTAATCCCACTAGAAATATTATTAAAATAGATGATCAACTGACTTTTCGAGGCAAGCCATTAGAAACTAATGCTGCTATTAAGCGAGTAAAAAGTAAGTATAATTATCCAATAACGGTTGTATACACAGATGGGAATCATAATATTCATGGTGGTGGTCTAGTTTTTGAGGCTACAAGAGCTGATAATCTGAATAAAAAGCTGTGGATTGAATCACGACTACAAAGGCTTCAAAGATTCTTAGGTCTTGAACAATAATAGTCAAAAGTTAACCTCTATATAATGATAATTGAGATAATCTTTAATTCTTTATACCTTCAAAGTTATTCGGGACAGGCTTCTCGTCTTACTAGGAACGATTATATATTTAGTTCTATGTTACGGGAGTTTATTACTTGGTGAGCTGGGTGGGACTCGAACCCACAACCAATGCCTTAAGAGGGCACTGCTCTACCATTGAGCTACCAACCCATGGAGGATTTTAAATATACGCCAGGCACGATTCGAACGTGCGACCTACTGCTTAGAAGGCAGTTGCTCTATCCACTGAGCTACTGGCGCATAACTTTATAAGTGTACACTTATTTGTGAGTTTTTAAAAGAACTGTTAAAAAGTCTGGAAGAATTTTAACACTTTTTAGTGATCTATTAAAGTCTTTAAAACTAAGGTATAATTAATAGTGATGAAGATATCCGATAAATATAAAAATAAAATAATTGATGGGAAAAAGCTATCTTTAGAAATCAACATAGCTACTAAAGAATTCATTGCTAGATCTACTAATAAGTTTAAATTAGCAATAATATTAGCTTCTAATGATAAATCAAGTGAGGTATATGTTCGCTTGAAGAAAAAGAAAGCAATTGAGCTTGGTATAGAAATTGAAATCGTATCTTTCGATAATTCAATAAGTAAGACTGGATTATTAAATAAAATAGAATCATTAAATAGCGATAAGTCTATCAATGGAATTTTACTTCAACTTCCCTTATATGATCATTTAGAAGATAATCGATCTGAAATTATAAATTCAATAAAAGCAGAAAAAGATGTAGATGGACTAACTGCAATGCAACTTGGAATGAGTATTCATAGCAATCCAAATAGTTTCCGTCCAGCTACAGTAGTAGCAATACTCGAGGCTCTTAAAAGTGTTGTAGAAGACTTTATTAAACTAAAGGGTAAGAATATAGTAATTTTAAATAATTCTAATCTAATCGGAAAACCTCTGGCAATGATTTTAAGTAATTATGGAGCTATTGTTACTATTGCAAATGAAAATATTACAGATTTGAATGATATTACAAAAAAAGCAGATGTCTTAGTAACAGCTACTGGTAAGACAAATCTTATGGATTATTCAATGGTAAAAAATGGTGCTATTTTAATTGATGTTACTAGTGTCTCAACTAAAAATGGCGTACTTGGAGATATTATTCCAACCGAGGAGCTTTTAGAAAAATGTAGTTACTATACACCAGTTCCTGGAGGAATCGGACCTATGACTATTGCTTGTTTACTTAGAAATGTTATAAAAACCTAATAAATAATTAGAATAAAAATGGATAAAATAGTTTGGGCAAAAGCAAAGAAAATGTAAAAGATGGAACTATATTCCAAATCAGAGATGCTGAAGCATTTGTTGATTTAAGAGAACAGCGAGGTAAAGTTATAATAGGCAACTCTTACTTAATTATGATTATTGATAAAGAGAGTAAGAAGGAACTTATAGCTACAGAGAAGATCACAAATCATTTATTGGAAACTGTTGAGGAGGATTTGTACAAGAAAAATGATAAAGTATCTGGATACATCTACCAGAAAACTCAGTTCGGACTTAAAGTTTGTTTCGATGAAAAATATAGTGGAGTTATATATGCTAACGAGATATTTAAAAATTATAGAATCGGAGAGAAAGTTGATTTATACATTAAAGAAGTGCGCCCAGATTTAAAAGTTACTTTATCATTTCAACCTATAGGTTTCATAGCTGCAATGGATGCAACGCAAGCTATTGTAATGGAGCGATTAAAGAGCGCGAATGGGTATTTAAGTGTTTCTGATAAGTCTTCACCAGAACTTATTAAAAAAGTTTTAGGTATTAGTAAGAAGAAATATAAAGACGCAATAGGAGGTCTTTATCGAGATAGAAAAATTCTTATAAAAGTAAACGGTATTGAACTCATATAATATTTTTTGCTTTGATTCAAACTAAAATAGAATTTAATAAAACTTATACGCTATTAATTTGTATTATTTACAATTATTAGCAAATTCGGAATATAATTAAAGTATTAGATAGTCTAATGATATCTAGTACTTTAATTTTTTAATGAAAAAATATGTTCGGATTAGGTAAAAAGAAGTCAAATGATCCTCAAGAAGCAGTGAATAATGCTAGTAAAACTATTAATAGTGGTTTACTTGGCGGACTTACAAAAGCATTCATGGGTAATGATTTTGTAAATAAAGCTAATGCTGGTTTAGGAGTAGCTCAAAATGCAATTAATGATACTCAGAAAAGAGCAGTTCTTATGGAAACTGGACTTAATGGTAAAGCTGTAGTTCTAAGTATTGAAGATACAGGAGCATTAGTTAACTTTAATCCTGTAGTTAAACTAAGCCTTAAAGTTACAGCAGATGATTCTAGTGAATTTGAGGCTACTTTAGAAACTATGGTTTCAAAAATAGCTATTCCTAGAGTTGGAGATGAGGTTAATGTTAAATATGATGCTACTGATAAGACAAATTTGATTATTGTGTAAATAGATTCGATATTTTAAATCTGTAGGATTAGCAGATCTGCGAGTCCTACAGTTTCATATATTTCAGCTTACTCTGGCAACTACTTCTTTAGGAAATTTCTCTGGCTCAGCTTTTATCTCTTCAAATGTATATTTTTTACGATGATAATTTTTTTCTAACGGGTCTGTGTAATCAAATATTAGTACTAGTACGTAATTATCCATTAGGAAATATTGTTCCTTTTTCAAGCTAGTTTTATATTGATAAATCATTTCATTCACAGGAATCCAAAATGACGGATTTAATTCTAAATACTGTTTATTTGATTCTTGAAAGTCTTCCTCAGTGAAATTTTCAGTAATATATTTAACTATTTCGTTATAAAGGTTATCTGGTAATAAATCTAATTTAGGCTTTTCTATAAATTTACCAAATGTTTGGTTATAAGTTTGATAGACTCCAAATCTACGATTGTCTTCAGCTTTAAAGTGCCTGTCGGGGTTTTCAATTATATCTATTTCCCACCTTACTAACTTATCTTCAAATGAGACAACTACTTTTGTTTCATTTTCTAAAGGGTATGACCAATTCATTTATCTGTTTCTAACATATAATTTACATCAGTATTTATTCTACTGATATTAAGTTCTTTAATTTCATCCATTGATTTATCTCCGAAAGGTACTTTGGTTAGTCCTGCTAAATCAATCAGCTTAAGTTTTTGCTCATCTTTATCACAAATTACATGTGCACCTGAATAAATAAACCCTTGCTCTGCAAGTGCTTGAGCAAGGTCTAAAATCTGTAGATCAAGCTTTCCGTTTTCTTTAAGCTCTCTTGCTTTTTTACTACTCTGAGTTAGTAATTGCATGCCTATAATTTGATATGTTGCACCTTCTGATATGAAAGATAAAACTAACTTAGGTAGAAAACCTGTATTTTCTAAGGCTCTAAAGTTATCTATCTCTGTTTACATATAACCTCTTGCTTTAGACAAATCTGCCGTTTCATCAACAGTTGCTTTCATTTGCATGCTTGATACTTTATATAAAATTGCTTCAAAAGGTATGTAAACCTTATATAAAACCTTATTACTATCTGTATAGATAAAGCCAGAACTTGATTCCATTTCTTTCTCAAAATTAATTCATCTTCATCTATTCCTAAATAGTTTGATAAGTTGCTTCTAGCAAATTTTTCTCGAGCATTGAATGCATCTAAAGCTATCTCATATGTAACTTCCTCAGATTTAATTACTCTTACATTATCATTATCTTCAGGTAACTCTGCCATAATTTTAAATAATAGTTTTTACAAAAAATAAACTATTGTCATTTATTTGTTCAAGCTTATAACCACCTAAATTAAATTTTTTAACACCTTCTATATCATTTATTTTATTTTTAATTAGGAAATCTATAAAACTTCCTCTTCCTTGTTTAGCATAAAGACCTATATTTTTAGTAACAGAATTCTTAGTTTGTCTAAATTCTATATTAATAAATTTACCTTTAAGCTTTTTTATATCTATGACTTTAGAGTATTCACCGGAGGCCAAATTTATTACAAATCTACTTTCCTTTTTATATTTAACCATCTCTAAATTAAGATCATTAGTTACTAGAGTACTCCAAAATTTATAAAGTGTGGGTTTACTTAAATTTAATTTCTCAATATTAGCCTTCATTTCAAGCCTATAAGGTTTAATAAAATCATATGGTTTTAATATTCCATACATCCCTGTGATAATCCTTAAATGCTTTTGTAAGTATACATGATCTTGTTCATTGAAATTATGTGCTTCGAATTGTTTATAGATCTCTCCTTTATATACTTCAATAGCAGGCTTTTCTATAGCGGAGCTCCATGATTCAAATCTCTCATAATTCAAATCAGCTAATTTATCGCTCACCTTTAAAAATGATTTAAAAGCATTTTTATCTAGCTTTTTTATATTAGTTGCTATTTTATTTGCTTTAGCTAAGTAAACTGGCTCGCTACTTAGTTTACTTATAATTTTCTTCGTAAAATCTTGAGTTTTTGCAGGTGAAGTTATAAAAACCATCCAAATTTATACAGAGAAAGTAGAAATCATCCTATTAACAAATTCTTTATCAATCAATGTATCTTCAGGCGTATTAGATTCACTATTATTCCATTCAAAATAGAAATATAAACCTGATTCTTTATCATAGCCTAGTAATATACCTGGATATGCTTGAGATAATGCTACTTGATAATATTCTTCTTCGTTATATACATTAATGATAAAAGCTGTAGCAAAGCTAGATGGACAAAAATTGTCTATAAAGCTTGAATCTTTTGTTGATAAACAATAGATCATAGTATATTCATAAAAGCTTGTGTCTAAGAAAAAACTATCTGCGAGATCTCCTGCATCAAAACTATAACCAAATCTAGAATCACCAATATAATTATCTTTTGTGGCTAATTCTGACTCATCTTGTATTTCTTCCAATGGTTCTACATTTATATCTTCTTCGGCTTCATTTTTCTCGTTAGAAGTTATCTCCTCAGTACTTACTTCATTATTATTCTCTTTTATATTATTGGAAGATTTAAATAATAGTAATATTGACAGTAAAATTATTATCAATAATAGAAACATTGAATTCTTTATATTATCTTTGTTCATTTTCTTTAGAGATATTAGAAAAAGTAATTTTATATTGAGGTGTTGTTTGTTAACTCAACTAATTTAAATACTACCATTTGAACTAACCGACATCAATGAAACAATTATATATAAGCTAGAGCATAGTGTATAATCCTGCATATTTTTATCAATATGTCAGATAATCAACAAAATGCATATAGATCTGAGTTATCAGGCTCTCAAAGTTTAGATCTTAGAAGTAGGATGACTAGCTATGTAGATAGAAGTTTTGAAGATTATGTCCTAGCTAAACAAGAAGGTAGATATAATTGTGAATATGATCAATATCAAGAACCTACTGCAGACTTTGAGTCTTTAATTAGTTATATAGAACTATTACTTGCTGAGAGAAGCAAGCACTTCTCTTTTAATACGACAATAGGCTTTAAAGAAGGAGTTACAGATCAAGATAAGTTTGATCAGTCACTAAATGGAATGATTGAAGTATTTAGTGATTCTTCGAAGCTAATGGCTAATCTTAATGACTTTGACTTATTAAAAAAAGCTGAATATATTATAAAAAATGAACATGAAAGAATTAATAGTTTCTTGAGAAAAAATGATTGGGGTGGTGAAAATGAAGATTATAACCAGTATAGAGAACTCAATAATAGAATGTATTCAATATTAAATGGGAACGGGGCTCGAATCTCTGATCTTATGAGAAGTAGTTCCATAAGAGTTAGCATTACACCATATAATGAGAATTTAGATAAAGTATGTAGCCAAATATCTGATGCTTTAGAATCAATTGAGCAAGATTTAAATAAGAAGGGAATAAAATTTGACCAAAAATTACTTTATATTCTACGAGAGGGTCCAGCTCATGAAAAAAGTCATCAAGAAGCCTATATAAATTATATCCCTGATAGTGCTGATGGTAGAAGGGAGTATCTAAGAGAGGGAAGATCTGCCTTAGGTGGTTGGGTGAATTTCAGTGTAGAATTAGAAATTCAGAGACAAGGAGATACTATAGTAGCTGGAATGTCTGTAGGACTTCCTCATTTAATGTCTTTAGATGAAGCTATACATGTTTATCTAGCACCTGAAAAACCTTCCCTTGGAGACACACTTTTTACAGCTACGGAGATTTTTAGATATTTAGATACTAATTCACCACTTTATAATGAAGTTTTAGAAACTTTAACTGATGTTTGCATTGAACTTAACATTTTCAATATAGAGAACGATCCTAAAAACCTTATCTCTATTCCCATTCCCTTACAGATTGAACAAATACTTTTAAATAGAATTTTAAACATGAGAGATGGGCAAGAATTTATAGCGAATACACTGATGAGAAATATGAAATCTATTGAAGATATACTTGCTACAAGACTAGTAGAAATAATTAGAAAACATACTAAAAAAATAATACTTCTTCACTATAATCAAAAAGCTTTTATTACCCCTAAATATTTAATCTAAAATAGTGAACTAATTCGAATAAGATTAATAAAATGATATACTTTAGCTCATGAATGAATCAATAAAATATATTTCAAACAAATTAAGCATAGTTAGTAATAGCGTTAAAGCTACTATTGAACTGTTAGAAGACGGATCAACTGTACCATTTATATCTAGATATAGAAAAGAAGCTACGGGAGGTTTAGATGAGGTCGAGATAAATGATATAAAAAATGAATTAGCTTTGTTTAAAGAAACTGAGGCGAGAAGATCTTTTATAATTAAAACTATAGATGAACAAGGAGAACTAACTGATGAATTAAAAATAAGTCTAGAGAAAGCTAGCGAACTGGCTGAATTAGAAGATCTATACTTACCATACAAAAAGAAAAAGAAAACTAAGGGAACTATTGCTAAAAATAAGGGGCTAGAGCCTTTAGCTGAATTAATATTTGAACAAGGTGATATTGACTTAAAAGTTGAGGCTTTAAAATTTATAACCTCCTCTGACGGTGTTAACTCTGAAACGAGTTCAGAGGAGCTTGCCGTCAACTCTATAGAGGAAGCTCTGGAGGGAACTAGGGATATAATTGCTGAATGGATTAATGAAGATATTGAAGCAAGGAATAAATTGAGAACATTATTTGAAAGAGAGGCAGAGTTGGATTGATGATGAAAGGATTGAATTAGGAATGAATTTCAATTGATTGGAATGGATAGGGACAGGTTTCAAACCTGTCCCGACAGTCCCGACTAATAAAAATCACACATTATCAGAAATAATCCGTGCTCTAAAAACCTTCTCTTCTCGAAGAATAAGCAAGATCTCAAATTCGAAATTCTGCTAGCAGCGATCATTCCACGATAGAATAATCAGAAGCGAAAATGAATATATTAGAATTAAAGACTATATTCAAAATAACCCACGAAATTTAAAAAATAATAAACCTAATGATTAATATATACTCATTCAATTTATTTATCTTGCCTAACCTGTCATTTATCTGTAGAATCCAACACTTAAATAATACCTATGTACGGAATAACAAATCACTGTAAAGACTGTTCACAAGATACTAAATGTCCACTAATTCACGCAATGAAGTCAACGAGAAAGCCTGAAAATTTGTAACAACTTTTAGATCAATTACCTGGAGATAGTTCTGCCAAAATTGACGCTGGTAATTACTCTGAACTAGACGATACTACTAAAGTATATTTTGAAAATATATTAGCTGCAGCTGGTTTAGATATTAAAGTAGGACAGTTTTTCCAAGCAGTTATAGCTAGCGATATAGAAGGTACTGCTTGTTATGGAGAGGACGATACAGGTTGGCTAGTTGCTTTTGAAGAAGCTTAACTAATTACTTCTAATATCAGAAAAGCTCATCTACTATAGAAATAAAAATCATGTATTTAGCAGTATTACTATGTTGCCGAACTTTACCACCGATGATATAATCAATATAGATTATAAAATTTCAATATGGCTCTGAATGATGTAATGCAACCAGATGACAACGAAGGTGGTAAAGAACCTAGTTTGTTTGAGATTATGAAGGAGGATGAATTTCTTGAAGAAGTTTTGGCTCCATTTTTACCAATTATAAAAATTGAGAACTCTGCACAAAGAGAGGCTGCAAATACGCTAACTTTTAAAAAGTACTCCACCTACTCAGTAACCCCCAGTTAGTACTTGAGGTGTTGAAAGATGAGGGGCTACAAAATTTCATACAAAACTTAGCTGTTTACGCTGATTCAGATATTGAAGAAAAAAGAGGTGTTCCCCCTTATGAAACTCTAGAGTATGTTGCAAATGCATTAAATAACCATAGACAGAAACTAGTAAATCAAGCAAAAGTGCTAATTAGAACTGCAAGAAACGAAACTAGAGAATTATTAGTTGAAAAAAGACTTAGAAATGTAGATAATCAACAATTTTGTATTACAATACCATATGACTCTATAGCAGAAGTAAATACAGTTTTTCTTTCAGAAGAAGATGCTCTAATTATAATTGCTGCTGGTATTAGATTAAGAGAATTAGGAGTAAAGCTATCGACAGAGACAATACACCACGAAACTCTACAAACAAACAAATAACTACGAGACTTTTCAATGAAGAAGAAACAATGGAGCTAAACGAAGATGAAAAAGAAGCAAGGTTATCAAGATTTGTAGCAATTAGACTAAAAACATTGTTTATGGTTTATAAATATACTGATCCCGAAATCTTTAATATCTCTCAAAGAGATGAAGAAGAGTATAATACAGGTAATATTGACTTTACTGTAGATGAAGGAATGCATAAAATTTTAATGATTGGGTACAATAAGGATCTTTTTGATAGATGGCAAGATGGAGATGAAATTGACGAATTAATTTAGTCTTGAGAGAATTATTTATTGACAAAGTTCATAGCTCCTAGATCTGCTATTCTCTGAGCCTTTTGAAACAATACCTTAATTTCTTCTTCATGTGAAATTAAACCTTGTTGACTAATGTGATTAGTACCAAAGAAATGAATAGTGTCTTCATTAATTAAGCCATATGACCATGAATGACTACTCTCTTTATCCCCTAGATAAATAGTTGCCCTAATAGGTTGTCTAAATCGATTTCTAGCATAACTAAAGCCTATTGCAACTGAATAATTGCCATCTTTTGTCAAACCAATTCCTAAAGCCATAGGCAAATTATATTCTATGGGAGGAATAGGTAATTCTTCAGACGATTTAAAATTAAGCGAAGATTGGTTTATTGATGGTTTTGTCGGACTAATTTCATGCAATGTATTTATTGAATAGCCTTTTATATCTCTTCCGCAATTACCATTCAGTGGATCTACTATTAGTATATTTTCTGAAAAATCTACTGGAGATGGTAGTTCAGGTAGTTTACCTGATAAATCAATTACAAAGTAAGCGTGACTTGCACCCTCCATAGAAAAATGAACTGAACTTGGCCCACCTACAAAAAAGAATCTAGCATTAGGATTACTTTGTTTTATATCAACTAATATATTATTATCTACCATTTCTGAAATATACCTCTGAGTAAGTCCACTACATTGTCCTGCAGTTCTCTTATCGTTATTACTGTAAAATTCATCTATATGAATCACAGGGGGAGCTTGCTCTGCTATTACAATGGAATGAAAATGTTACCTTTTAACATCCCGTCTAAGTTTCCATCAGCATTTCTATATATTTGATGATATTCAATTGCTCTATCATGCATAGCTCTCATTGTGACTGAGTCAATTCCTAAATCTTTTCTGAGTTCTCTCATTCCTCCAAAGTTCTTATCTTCAATATAGTCCATTACTTGTACTAATAATAAGTTTGTAATTATAGATGACAGTATATAATTTTGTAAATCAATTACCTTTTATTTATAATCACTTTAAACGCTTAAGTAAAAAGTACCTATTATTTTTTGACTAAGGTTTTTTTTTCAACAACTGCAGGACCTAGAGATTTCTCTTTCTCCTAAAATAATTTCATAATTCGTACTATAATGTTTCGCCGGCTTATACCTGCATATTGTATTTAATAATACCTATATAAATGAGAAAATTATTAAAAAAATGGGAGCCTCTGATAATCATAAGTCTTGCGCTCTTTGTTGTAATAATCGACACAACAATAATTAACGTTTCAATTACAGACGTTGTAAAAGATCTAGATACAGATATTGCAAGTATGCAGTGGGTTATTACTATTTACGCGCTTATTATGGCAGCTCTTCTAATTGTAGGAGGTAAACTTGGAGATATTTACGGAAGGAAGAGAATGTTTATGATAGGAAAGTTTACATACGGTGTTGGAACTTTTATAGCGTCTTTAAGTCAAAACCTGTTTACATTATTAATTGGATGGTCAATATTAGAAGGAATTGGAGGTGCATTAATAATGCCTGCTTCTCAAGCTCTATTAACTGACAATTATAAAGGAAGTGATAGATCTATAGCTTTTGGTGTTTGGGGTGCAATAGCTGGTATAACTGTTGCTTTCGGTCCTATTGCAGGAGGATACCTAACTGCAAATGCAAGTTAGAGATGGGCATTTGCACTCGAACTAATAATAGTATTCTTAGTTCTTGCCTTCTCTACTAGATTAAAAGAGATTTATGTAAGAAGAGATATTAAATTAGACATTGTAGGTTCCGTACTTTCAATCTTAGGATTAGGTTTTCTAGTTTTAGAAGCGAGAGAATACGGATGGTTAAAAGCTAAAAAGGCTTATGAATTATTCGGAACTACTATAAACTTGGGAGATTTATCTATTGCACCAGTTTTTATATCAATCGGTATATTACTAACTTCACTAATGGTGCTTTGGTTATATAAAAGAGAGGGAGGAGGAAAAGATACACTTTTCAGTCCTAAGATCTTTAAATTTAAAGACTTTGACTTTAGTCTAGCTACCATATTTATAGTTTTAATACCAATGTCTGGAATGATGTTTACTCTACCAGTTTTCTGGCAATCAGTAAGACATTATGATGCATTCGAAACTGGTTTGACATTCTTGCCTTATTCAATAACTCTTTTCTTAATAGCTCCTTCTATGGGTAAGCTTGCATCAAAAGTTTCACCAAAATATATAATTCAAAGTGGAATTGTATTATCAATGGTAGGACTATGGTTAATGCACGATAGTTTCACTGTAGATTCAACTTGGAAAAGTGCAGCACTAAGTATTGGAGTTTATGGAGCTGGTATAGCAATGGTATTTTCACAAATCCAAAACTACTTACTATCTACAGTTGATAAAAAATATGTAGGTGAAGCTTCTGGGTTAAACTCAGCAGTTAGACAATTAGGAAGTGCCTTAGGTACTACAATTTTAGGAACAGTATTTTTAAGTATTGTCACTAGCACAATGACTACAAATATTAATGAAAGTGATATTCTTTCAAATGATATAAAAACAGAACTTATTCAAAGTGTTCAAGCAAGCAGCGGTTTCGGTGAAAGAAACAATAGTCAGGAAACTGAATTACCCGAATCTATTTCTAGTGAGATAGAAACTTTAAGTAATGAATCTATTTTGGAATCATTAAAAGATACTTTTTTAATAGGAATAGGAGTAACTGCAATATCACTTCTAGTAAGTTTTGGACTTCCAAAGAAGTTAGAAGAGGAAATCGAGGGATAATATTTTTTAAGAAAATAAACTATATGGCTGAATTACCAGATAAAGAATCAAAAACATTTGATGAAGCTGTAGAAACAGCTATTACGGAAGCAGACAATGATCAAATATCTCAGATAGAATTAATTTTAGAAGAAAGTGAAGCAAAAGCGAGAAAAGGACACAAAATTGCTATAGTACTTAATATGCCTGAAGAACCTTCTTTCAATTTGTCGAGTAAACACAGCTATTTTAGTAGAATTTATGAAATAACTTTAACCTTATTAGGTCTTGAAGTTGATGGTATTCGGACTTTTAAGTCAGAATTATTGAGCGCTATAGATATACTAACTGATGAGAAAGTAGATCAAGTGAGACAAATTTCTCAAGATAAAACAATTTCAAAATATCTAAGAATGCATAAAGTTTTTAGAGAAGTACTAATTGATCTTGTTCCAAGTAACTACAGAGACGAAGATTTGCCAGAAAGAACTCTGGGTTTTATTATAAGTCGAAAATTGGGAATTAGAATTCCACCTATGGATACAGAAGAAAAAGGGAAGAAAAAGGGAAGAAAATTGGAAGAATTAGAAGTAATTCTTATAATAGGAGCAATGGCAAATTAAAAGAGTCTTAGGTGAAAACCTCAGTACTCTTACATCTAGTACTTAGACAAATACATAAACTTAGCACTATGGGATATAGTCTGGATTTCTTTAAAACTTAGCTAGAAGTTCAATACATGCAGTTTATGTTAGATTCTTAGCTAGCAATCTCTAACCACTTATTAGTTTTTAACTCCAACTCACTTTCCAACTCTTTTACCTTAATAGAGATTTTTTCAATTTTTTCAAAATCATCACCTAAATTGAACATCTTATTCTTAAGATCTTCTAGTTTATCCTCTATTCTTTTAATTTCTTTAAGTATTACCTTTTTCTCATCACTCTCAGACTTCTTAACTACAGCTACCTTAGGCGTCGGATCTTTTGGTTTATCAGAACCCTTTTTATTTATAAAATCACTATAGTTTCCGGGAAAAACATCAATCTCACCATCACCTTTGAATACTAAAAGATGATCTACAGTTGTATCAATAAAATATCTGTCGTGAGAAACTATAATTACACAACCCTTAAAGTTAATTAAAAATTCTTCTAAAACTTCTAAAGTCATTAAATCAAAATCATTTGTCGGTTCATCAAGAATCAAAAAATTTGGATTATTCATTAATACCTTTAATAAAGCTACTCTCTTTCTCTCACCTCCACTTAAATCTTCTATTTTAGTTCTTTGAATAGTTCCACTAAATAAAAACCTTTCAAGCATTTTTCCAGCACTTATAAATTTTCCATCAGATAGTTTTATTTCAGAAGCTACTTCATTTATTGAATCTATAATTGTTAGATTTGGGTTTAGTTCTTCTTGGTGTTGAGAATAGTAACCAAAATTTACAGTTTCTCCTTTAACTATCTTTCCGCCATCAATTTCCTTTTTACCTAAAATAAGATCTAAAAATGTAGATTTACCTGCTCCATTTTCACCAATTATTCCAATTCTTGAACCTTTTTCAAAAGTATAAGTAAATTTATCTAGAATTTTCTTTTCCCCAAAGCTTTTAGATACATTATGTAGTTCTAGTATTTTTGAACCTAATCTATCTGAGACAACGTCTAGACTTACTTTATCAACAGTATTTTTTGAACCTAAATTTTCCCTTGCTAGCTGATTATCTCTAATCCTCGCGCCATCTTTTGATTGTCTTCCCTGTGGCTGCTTACTAATTATTTCATACTCTCTTTTTAAATAAGTTCTCGTCTTATCTATATTAATATTTTCATCTAATCTTCTTTTTTCTCTGTATTCTAGATATTGTGTATAGTTTCCAATATGTTTATAGAGTTGCCCTCGGTCTAGCTCTAAAATTGTATTACAAACTTTATCTAAAAAGTAACGATCGTGAGTTACTAATAGGATTGAAGCTTCTAAATTTCTCAGATAATTCCCTAGCCATTCAATCATTTCAATATCTAAATGATTAGTAGGCTCATCTAGTAATAAAACATCTGCTTCATCTAGTAAAATTTTAACTAAAGCTAACCTTTTCTTCTGACCTCCAGAAAAGCTCGATATCTTTTCATCTCTATAGTCGCTTAACTTTAATCTCTCTAAAACTTCACTAACTACATTCTCATATTCCCAAGCATTCAACCTATTCATTTCATTCATTGCAAGTTCCAATCTCTTTGGATCATTTATATCTTGTATAGCTTCCTCATATTCACTTACTGCCTTTAGAAATTTTGAACCTGTATTTCTTAACTCTTCATTTAAAGTATTGTTATCCTCAAGATCTGGGTTTTGTGAAAGATATGAAATGTGAATTCCATTCTGTGTAGTAATATCTCCTTTGTCGTACTCTATTACACCTGCTAGAATTTTTAAAATAGTAGATTTACCTTTTCCATTTTCTGCAACAAGTGCAATTTTCTCATTCTTTGCAATTGAGAAGTTTATATTCTCAAATAGATTTCTACTTAAAATATCCTTTTTTAAATTTTCAACAACTATATAACTCATTTTGATTTTATTTATCCTGTGAAAGTATAGCTTAAATACTACTAGTAAAGCTAAATAAAATTAAGCATTATTTCCTGAAATATATCCGCTCGCCCAACAAATTTGTAAACTATAACCGCCAGAAGGTCTATCAATATTTAAAAGATCCCCTGTTATAAAAAGCTTAGGAACTTTTCTAGACTCCATAGTTTTAAAATTTACTTCATCTATATTTACTCCACCAGATGATACTACAGCTTTATTAGCACCAAGTAGATTTTGAACATTTAACTCTATTGACTTAAATAAATTTAATAAACTCATTCTTTCTATTTTTGTAACACTATGATTAGATTTATCAGGATCTATATTAGCTTGTTTTAAAAAAGGTTTAACAAGTGCTGGCTGAATGATTCTAGTTAAACTATTCTTTATTTTTTTATTACTATCTTCACTTAAAATACTATAAAGAGTCTCTTTCATAGATTTTGGATCTATATCGGGAAACAAGTCTAATTTTATAGTCACATCTCCTTCTTTTAACAGATCACCAACTCTACTACTCATGTTTAATACGGCAGGTCCACTTATTCCAAAGTGAGTAAATAAGAATTTGCCTCTAGTTCCAAAGTTTTTTTTCCATAGCTATAAACATTTAAACCTACATCAGCAAAACTTAACCCAGGAAGAGATTTAATCCACTCTGTTTTTATTGCTATTGGAACTAAAGCTAAAGAACTATCTATAATCGTATGTCCCAAATCTTCTAACCATTTAAACCCATCTCCGGTCGAACCAGTTTCTGGCCTAGATTTACCACCAACTGCAAGAATTAATGATTTGGATTTAAATGATCCATTATTTGTATTAATTATAAATAAATCATTATTTTTCTGTACTGATATTACTGAAGAATTATTCATTATTTCAACATTATTATTACTTATATAATCTTGAAGCACTTGCCAGACAGAAACTGCACTATCTGATACTGGGAAAACTCTATCTTCAGCTTCTACTTTAGTTTCCATACCTCTTGAGTTAAAGAAATCTAACGTATCACCAGCTCCAAATTGAGAAAAGAGCGAATACAATGCTTTAGGTTTATCCTTATAGCTAGAAACTAGCAGATTAAAATCTAGCTTATTATTAGTAACGTTACATCTTCCACCTCCTGTAATTAAAAGTTTTTCTCCTAATCTATTGTTCTTTTCAAGAAGTAATGTAGTTTTACCCAGTTCTGCAGAACGACCTGCTGCAGTCATACCCGCAGGACCTCCTCCAACAACAATTGTATCCCAAACTTTATTTTCTAAATTCAATTATCGCATAATTAAATAATGCTTTCCTTATAGATGTCTCTTGAAAATATAGTAAATTTTGCTATATTAATTCTTTCAAAATATAAATATGTCTGTTGATTTAGATTCTATAGGTAGTGATACTGAAATGTACCCAGATTATAACTTTACAAATGAGGATCCACAACAAGGTGGGAAAATTAGGGAGGCTGTAGAGCTACAGAAACAAGCTAGTTTGGAGATAATAGAAAACGGAGGAGTACCTACTATATTCTTTGTAGGAAGCATGATATATAGAGGAGCTGAATACGTTTCAGCTGTAAATGAAGTGTTTGGGAAAGATATAGCCAGTATGTTCTGTTTTATCCAAATGGATATAACTTCATCAGATTTTAATAGGTGAAATAGATCTTGATAATATTGAAATTACACTAGAGCAAGTCTATAGTCTAGAAGAATATAGAGACATCGCAATTGTTCTTGCTAATAAAGATAAAGTCAAAAATGCTGTAAATTATTATAGAGAGCGGACTAGTTTTAGTAATTCAGATATTATGACTTGGAGAGTAAATTTATTGGAGTTAGATGAATATGATCCTGCACTTACTGAATTAAAACAAGACATTCGCCTACCTGTAATAATTGATACCTCAAATATTAGCGAAGATATTTATCTAGGTAGTGAAGAAGGTACTTTAAGATTTGTAAAGGGAGTAAGTATTTTACGTAAATTAAGTCCCAAATCTGTTATACATAACTACTCAAAAGGTCTTAGAAATGGTTCATTAGGATGGAATTATTTACAAGAAAAGCTATAACACCTTATTTATATTAAGTTTTTTGCTAAAATACATACTGATTAGATAATAACTATGGAAAAACAAGATAATGTTGTTAGATTTGATAATGTTTCATTTCAATATAACGACGACAAAATAATACTTGAGAAAACTAGTTTTAACATTAGACGTTATTCAAAAATAACTATAATGGGACAAAACGGTGCGGGTAAAAGTACAATTTTCAAAATGTTAACAGGAGAGCTTCAACCAACTGAAGGAAGAATTTTCTTAGACGAAACTGCAACTGTTGCAATTGCTGAACAAAAAGTTAATGAAAAGTTTTTTGAATTAGATTTAACTGAATATTTTGAAACTGCTTTTAAAGATAATGTTCCTCCAGACATAGGAAAGAAAATACATGATGTATTGGAGGTTGTAAATTTAGAAATTGATCTAGAAAAAAAAGTTAAAGAGTTATCGGGAGGACAAAAAGCAAGATTATTACTTGCCTATGCACTTATTCAAGAACCAGACATACTACTTCTTGATGAGCCTACTAATAACTTAGATAAAGAAGGAATTGAACATTTAACAAATTTCTTAATGTACTACTGGAATACAGTAGTGGTTATTTCTCACGATGCAGATTTCTTAAGCGCATTTACAGACGGAGTATTAAATTTAAATATTTATAATCAAAAGGTGGAACAATTTGTTGGAAACTACTTTGATGTAATTGAACAGCTAGAAAGACATATTGAGAAACAGAGAATGTTAAATGCAAGAATTGAGAAAAGTATTAGAGATAGATTTACTAAAGTAAACAAGCTTGGTGGAAAAAGTGTTGAGTTAAGACGATATGCAAATAAGGTAAGAGATTCTATAGAAGAAGATAAAGATAAAATGGTAGAAATTAGGCAAGAAGATAAAACATTACCAGATTTCGAGATTCCTTACCATCATGTCTCAAATCCTATTGCTTTAATAAATGAGGTAGAGTTCTTAAAAAATGGAAAACCTACAAGAGAAAAAGTTGAGAAGGTTGTTAATCGTGGAGATAGAATTATCATTTCAGGTCCTAACGGAATTGGAAAAAGCACTCTTCTTAAATCATTTTTAGATGGTAAATTTATTAAAGTAAGTGAAGATGTAAGAATTGGTTACTATAGCCAGGACTTTAGCGAACTAGACTTCAATCAAACAGTATTAGAGTCGCTATATAGCGTTGCATATGATATTGAAGATCAGGATGCATTTACAGCAGCTGGTAGATTTATGTTATCAAAAGTATTAGAAAATAAAGTAGCTACTTTATCTGAAGGTCAAAAAGGTCTTTTATGCTATGCAAGATTTATGCTTCAAAAACCTGGACTTTTAATAATGGACGAGCCAACTAATCATATCAACTTTAGACATTTACCTGTTATTTCAGAGGCAATTTCTAAATTTGAAGGAGGTTTAATTCTTATCTCTCATATTAGAGAGTTCGTAGAGCAAGTAAAGCCAACTGACGAGATTGATTTGACAAAATACTAGGATTCTTGACACTATTTAAATAATAATCTACTATTTATGTAGTAGATTATTATTTATCCTTCTATATATGGAAATTCAACTCAATAGGGTTCAATTAAAAAAGTATTTTTTTTCGCTATTACTTCTTTTATTTTTCTTATAAATTATTCTATATAGATCTTCAGTAAATAATAAAGATGTAGCTAGTGGCAATCTAGATCTTTTAAATATCGCAAAAACTAATTGTCTACCAGCATTTAGAGATGGAGGAGGACCTTATTACCTCCCTAATCAGCCATTTAGAACTAACATTGCTGAAGGAAAAACCGAAGGTGAAAAACTAATAGTTGAAGGTTATCTATTAGATAGTGATTGTAGTAGTCAAATTAAAAATGCAGTAATAGATATTTGGCAAGCTAGTGCGGAAGGTGAATATGAAGATGAATTTTATCGAGGTCAGATTAAAACTGATAAGAATGGATACTATAAATTTGAGACAGTAATGCCTGTAGGTTATGGAGAAGGTACAGCCTATAGACCTCCACACATTCATTTTAAAGTCTTTATTGATAATAAAGAAATTGTAACTTCTCAAATGTTCTTTTCTGATGTAGAGGGTAGAGATGGCTTTAATGATGAATACATTATTAATGTTAAGAAGGCAGATAAGATTTTAAAAGGAAACTATAATATAGTTCTTCCTGACTATAATAAATAAGATATTTCAATTTTACTGCTAAGGGGTGTATGATTAGTTATATTTATTAAAGTATATTTATGAATAAATCCCAGGTAGGTTATGTAGATAATATAGAGTCAGAGACTAAAAGTAACACAAGTTATAGAAAAGTTTTGTTTACTGGGAAAAGGATGCAACTTGTATTAATGACTCTTAAACCAGGAGAAGAAATAGGTATGGAAGTTCATGAAGATCATGACCAATTCTTTAGAATAGAAAGTGGAACTGCTAAAATTATTATGAATGGGGAAGAAAGTATAGCAGAAGAAGATTTTGCTGCTATAGTTCCAGCAGGAGCTCAGCATAATGTAATTAATGCTTCAGATACTGATTTGTTAAAACTTTATACAATCTATGCTCCACCAGAGCATCCAGAAGGAACTTTACAAGAAAATAAACCGGAATAGTTTCTATGCTAAAAAGTATTAAGCAAAAAATTGAATCAACAGCTGATTTTATATCTTCTGATAAAGTAATTCATTTTGAAGAAAAAATGTTTGGATTTCTAGCAGGTATTTTATTACTAATTAATATAGTAATACTATTTTTGGCTAAGAGAGATATTATTGAAAATGATTTACTAAATTCTCAGAGTTATATTTCAACTGTTGCTTTACCTTTTACTGTCATCTTAATAAGTGAAATTTTTGTCTTAATAAAGTCTTACAATCAACCCCTAGTCTATTCTTTAATGGTTCAAGTACAGATAGTCTCACTTATTTTTGCAAGAGATATATTTAAAGTCTTTAGTGATCTTAATGGTGTTGGTAGCCAGAATTTCAATAGAGATATTTTTGAAATAGCAATTACTCTTGCTATAACTGTAACACTTTTTTTCGTAGCTGAATTTATGAAGAAGTTTATAGGTAATAAGAGAAACAAGAATTCAAGTATATTGCACGAACCAAAGATCTTAAAAAAAGCTAGAAAATACATGTCTCTAAGACTTTTCTTTTCTGGAGTAGCTTTTCTTAGCTATTATTTATTAGCTAACGTTGTCTTCGATCCTATTGATTATCTTGCAAACGGCGTTAAACTCAACACCTTTTTTGAAAATGTATTTACTGTAATGATTCTTTCTGATGTACTACTCTTTCTTCTTGGATTTATTTACCATGAGGAATATCAACATCTTTTTTCCAATGCTTTATTAATCATTTCTGCAATTTTGATTAGACTAGCAATAACTAATGACTTCCCTTCTAATGTATATCTTGTAGGAATTAGTGCTTTAATTCTAATGCTTGTCGTTATTTACAATTCTTCACTTAAATTAGGACTAAATCGGGAATAATGTTTACAGTCTATATTCTAAAATGCTGTGATGATTCTCTTTATACCGGTTATACTAATGACTTAGTTAATAGACTTAAGAAACATAAAGAGGGTAAGGGATCTAAGTATGTTCGATCTAGATTACCTTTTGAGCTAGTTTATAAGGAAAAGTTTGAGACTAAGTCTGAGGCTATGAAAAGAGAGGCTGCTATTAAAAGTCTTGGAAGAGCTGAAAAAATTAAATTAATTCAGTCAATATAATACTAATATAAATATCAATCATTTATACTAATTCCTGTTAACAATTGTTGGTGATAATGATATAATAAAGATATATTATTAAAGTGTATGTCTTTAGATAGCTTTAATCCCGATTCTCCTCACGAAGGAGTAACAACTCATGTAACAGGTACTTCTAAGAGTGATGTAAATGGAGTCGCACATGCGGAAACTATAGTTGGAGATGGTCTACTTTCGCCAAATAAGTATTGTATATCGTCATCCATTCCATTTACTGCTTTTTTGGGAAATAGGAATAGCAGATTATTAGCTTATAAAACAAATACTAAGCCTCAAGAAGAATTTACTAGACTTGAAGGAGGCCATGAATACGCAACAGAATCAAACAATAGAATTCCATATTCAAAAGTAAAAGCTTAACACCATGCAGCAGCTGCCTACTATCAAGATCACCATAACAGTTTTCCTATAGAGAATGACTGGAATTACTTTCCACCAGATGATCTTATGTTCTATGTAGATATGACACCTGAAGGATCTGCAAGTTTTAGCTCTATTACAGAAGAAATGATAACTGAATTTAGAGAAGGAGAGATACTTGAAACTACTCTACTTACAAGAACTGAGCAATTATTTGTAAATACACCAATTTATAATTCTAAAAAAGAGGAAATATCTGGAAAAGATAAGCGAGCAGCTCTAATGAGTTACACTGCTGCAGTATCGTATCATTCTTTGTTAATAGAGATTTCTAAAGTAGATTTAAAAACTGCTACACAACAAGATATACAAAGAATTGCGGATATTCAAACAGAATATCCTGCAAGCTACAAAGCACAGCAAGAATTCTTGAGTAAATTTATATTCGAAGCCTAGTGTACTGGAATGTTTAAGTGTTAATAGTATCTAGTAATTATAATATGATGAATATTGATTAGAAATCAAAAATGAGTGACCCGTTAGACGATATAAATAAATCAGAAGATCCAGCAGCAGTATGCCCTTTACATACTAAAAGACCAGCGTACGCCGAAATTACAGGTATACTAGATATGATTGATACTGCGCAAGTAGAAAGTATAGTAGGTTCGATAAAAGTTGAAGAAGAAATTGTGGAGAGTTATATAGGTAAAATTGAAAGTGCCATAAGAAAAGTAAATCCTTCAGCAGATCTTGCTAAATATGATATAAGATTAGATGAATCAGCTCCAATTGAATTTAGAGGTGTTCCTATATTAGCGCTACCTTTCGCCTATTTTGAAGGAATGGAAGAAAGACAGAATGCTAGTATGGTATTTAGTTACTCTATGGGTCTTGATATCGCAGACTCTACTTTTCCCAAATCATTTGAAGATCATCTTACAGAAGTGTCAGGTAAAGCCACTGATACTATGAAAAAGCTTATTTTTAATGATTTAACAGAAGTTGTAAGAGTAGGAATAGCTAATGCCTTACAAGCTGCTTCTTGGTTGGTTCTTTCGGAAGCTAAAACAACAGGTACACCTTATAATTTTACAGCTAAATTGATAGATATACTAGAAAATCAAACTGAGCTAGTTTACTTTTTGTCTTATACTGGTCTTTATCAACTCTCAAATATTATAGAGAATGGAATATTAGTTGATACTAGAGATGTTAAAAATCAAAAAGATTTAAAGGGACGAATTATACAAATTATAGATGATAAAACACTTCAGCTTGGAGATAATAAAGTAAGTTGCCCAGCAACAAAGAAATTGATTAATGCTGTAAGTAATGGTCTAGCCGCAGCATTAAGAGCTAATAACTCTAGAATGTTTGGATTAGATACTGAGGAAGCTTAAGGTTTGATAAAATTATCTGGTAGATCAACTAGAGTTGTTACAAATTGATACTTTGTAGTTTTATTTTTAAAATATCTATTAGAATTTGAATACACACATTATATATTTAAACTAGAAACAATGCTATAATCCTAGGCATCAAAAAAATACTATGAATAAAGAAAATATAAGAAATATAGCAATCATTGCTCACGTAGATCACGGTAAAACTACATTAGTAGACGCTTTCTTAAAACAATCAAATATCTTTAGAGATAATCAAGACGAAATGAGTCAGGAAATGATTCTAGACACTGGAGAACTTGAAAGAGAAAAAGGTATTACTATTAAAGCAAAAAATATATCAGTTAATTATAATGAACATTTTATAAATATAATTGATACTCCAGGTCACGCTGATTTCGGAGGAGAAGTTGAAAGAACTTTAAATATGGCTGACGGTTGTTTATTAATCGTAGATGCTGCTGAAGGACCAATGCCACAAACTAGATTTGTACTTAAAAAAGCTCTTGAATTAAACCTAAAACCAATCGTTGTAATTAATAAGATTGATAAACCAAGTACAGATATAAAAAGAACTACTAGTAAGATACAAGATTTATTCTTAGATCTTGCTACAACTGAAGATCAACTAGAATTCCCAATCTTCTACGCTATTGGTAGAGATGGAAAAGTATGGGCAGAGATGCCAGAAAATAAGGAAGAAGAAGCAGATATAAGACCATTATTGGATAAAATAATAGATTATGTACCTTCACCTAAAGGAGATGAAGAAGCACCTTTTCAAATGCAAATAACAACTTTAGATTTTGATGACTATACTGGTACATTCCTAATTGGTAAAGTAACTAAAGGAAGTATTAAACCAGGTAAAAATGTAGTTGTAGCAATGCCAAATGAGGAAGCTGGGTATGATATTGATTCAAAAGGAAGTGTAAAAAAGGTTCTAATTAAAAGCGGTCTTGTTTTTAAAGAAGTAGATTCTGCTTCAGTTGGAGAAGTCATAGCAATAGTTGGTATAGACTCTAAAGCTATTGGAGGTACTATTTGTGACCCTCAGAATATAGAAGTACTACCTAACATTAAAATTTCAGATCCTTCAGTAAGAATTAAAATTGAAGCTAATACTTCACCTTTTATGGGTAAAGAAGGAGAATTTGTAAGTGCTAAACAATTACAATCTAGACTTGAAAGAGAATCAGACATTAACATATCTTTAGATATTGAAAAAAATGATGATGGTTCATTCTATGTAGCAGGAAGAGGAGATCTTCAATTAGCTATTTTACTAGAAGAACTAAGAAGAGAAGGATATGAGTTACAAGTAAGAAGACCTGAAGTAATAATAAAAGTAATTGATGGAAAAAAACATGAACCTGTTGAAGAGCTGTTTATTGAAGTTCCAGATGAATATTCTGGATCAGTAATGAATGAAGTAAACTCAAAGAAAGGAGAACTTATTTCTATGGAATCAAATAATTCTCAGACATCAATGAGATTCAAGATACTAACAGCTAATCTTTTGAGATTAAGAAATACACTTTTAACTTTAACAAAAGGAAATCTAGTAATGAGTAATTACTTAGTAGAATATGTTGAAGTAAAACATAAAGAAAAATTCTTCAGAAGAGGAGCAATTGTTTCAACAAATGATGGACCAGCAATGGGTTACGCTCTAAATATGATTCAAGAAAGAGGAGATCTTTTAATAAAGCCTGCAACAGAGGTTTACGAGGGTATGATTATTGGTATAAACAAATACGAGCAAGATTTAGATGTAAATCCTACTAAAGCTAGAGAAAAATCAGCAGTAAGAAGAAATCAATCTGAAATTACACAAATTCAACTTAAAGGAATTAAAGAAGTTACTTTAGAATTTGCACTTCTATTCTTAGCTGAGGATGAAATTTTAGAAGTTACTCCAAAAAATCTAAGACTTAGAAAGCAATATCTAAAACAACACGAAAGAGTTTGGTCTAAAAGGAAGAATTTAACTGAAATAGCTAAGCAAGGTCTTAGTAAGTAAAGTAAATTCTTGTATAAAATGAGCATTCTAGATAAAGCAGTAGCAGACATTGGTGATTCAGCAACATAATTTGCAAGAGATCTAGTAAGAGCTGCTGGGTTTAGTAAGTATGGAGAATACTACGTAGGAACTACAGTAGATGGTATCCCAATATTTGATAGACCACTAACAACAGAGAGTAGTAAGAATGATGATAATAGCTACTCTAACACTATGCCCTCTTCAGCCAAATTACCCAAATCTCTAATTCAGTTAAACTCAAATTCAGTTCCTGAAATGCTAGACCCTAAAATCCATGGTGTCCTAACTATAGAAGAAATACTGAATAATCCAGAAGTTGTTGCAGTAGATATTGCGTGCGGTTTTGGTAGAGCTATGACAGAAGCTGCTTTAAAATATCCAGCCTCATTCATAGGATTGGACCTAAACTTAAGTATAGAAAACGATAGCAACAGCGTACTTACAAAAAGAATTGAGAATTTGCCTAAAAATCTAGCTTTAGTTCAGGGAAATTGGTCAAATTTACCTATTAAAACAAATTCTACTGATGTAATCTTTAATGTAGAAGGAGCAGGGGCTTGGCTAAGAACTGATGCTGCTCAAGTCGCAAGTGAACTTACTAGAATAGCGAAACCTGGATGCGTTATATATGGAACAGAGAGGGCCAAGGATGGAACTAAAAACTATGTCGAAGTTGTAGCAAATACTATTCTAAATGATGAGCTTACTAGATTAGGTTTGACTAAATATTTATTTTATACCGGCGATATCGATGTAGATAAGTTTAATGTCTATTTTCCTGTTTGGGTATATAACGTCTGATATTTAATCTTTATCAATAACTTTACTTACTCTAATGTACCCGTTCTTTGATCTCCCGTTAGTTGCATTGCTAAGTAGCTTTTCTTTACTTAATGTAGAAGCTTTTACTTCGTCTTTTCTTAAAACATTTCCATTATAGTCTGCTAAATTATGCTCAAACTCAAGTCCATCAGTAGCACATTCATCAATTAATGAAATATAACTTAAAATAGAGTTAAACTCTCCTTCATACTTATCTAATTCTTCTTCATTCAAATCTAATTTTGATAATTTTGCTATATGAGAAACTTGCTCTTTTGTAATTTTATTCATATATATCTCTTATAAAATTTTATACCTCCTCTATACCTTTTAATTCAATTCTCTCTAGCTTTCTGTATATTGGGCTAAAATCTGGTTGAATTATACTTTCTACAAAATACATTTCATTTATAACTGCTGGTTTAAAATTTGGTATTTTAAAACCTTCAGTCATTTTAATGATCTCTTTTGAATTCTTAGTAGTTGCAGTATTTTTAAGTCTAGAAAGAGTTATATGGTTATTTATTGAATATTTTTGCTTCCAATATATTGTATCGGATATTTTTAATTCTTTAATAACAGAATGTGTATCTTTAACTAAATTATTGAAAGAATCATTCTGTCTCAATCTAGCCATTAATATACGCTTTTGTTTTATATTCTGCATTTTAAATCCTAATTTCACTGAACTTATATGCAGTTTTATTGGTTTAAAAACATCTTCTCTTTTCTTAAACTCCTCAACTAAATAATCTTTAGTTTCTAGACTAACTCTTGGACCAATAAACTTAACTGTAAGATGCATTTGATCTACAGGTGTATGCTTTAAATTTCTTTTTTCTTTTGCGTATCTCCTTAAAGTATCTCTAAAATAATCTAGATATTCTTTTGGTGGAAATACTGCTAAAAATAATCTCACTTCTTTTAATTTATAAATTTAATTACTACTTTAGACTATACTAGGCTCTTCTGATCGTCTTCACTATCTTCTTCATCATTATCATCATGAACTCCATTATTCAAATTAATAATTGGTCCCTTCTTATAATTCCAGATTTTTACATTCTCTAAATACCAAATTCTCTTACTAAAGTCTTCATCATCTTCCATTTGAGATTGAATAGTGTAAGCAGATCTTGGCTTAGCGGAAGTTTCATCTATGTATGATAGCATTAAAGCTTCAGTTGTTGCAGGATTTACTGGAGAACCATATTCATATTTACCATGATGAGACAAAATAAGGTGTTTGATATGAATTAATTTATCTTCATCCATTTTAGCCTTAGCGTAACTATTAAAAAGTTCAGTACCTAAGTAAACATGACCTAGTAAATTACCTTTTTTAGAATAAGGTAAACTAATGTTAGTTGCATCTATCTCGTCTAATTTACCTAAATCATGAAGTATTATTCCTGCCAAAAGTATGCTGTAGTCTACATTTGGATAAAATCTTTCTAGACCCTTAGAAATAGCTATCATTTCAAGAATATGTTGTAAAAATCCTGATCTAAATCCATGATGAATAAAAGTAGATGCAGGCCAGTACTTCAATTTTCTTTTAATTTCTGTATCATTTAAAATTTCTAAAAGAACTGCTTTAATTTCCTCATCTTCAGCTTTTTCTACTTCTTCTAAAAGTTCAGCATACATTTCATCTGCATCAAATTCACTAGATTCGATAAATTCTTCTAATGAGCTTTCATCTACGCTTTCAAGAGAATAAATAACTAATTGAGGTGCTCCTCTATATTCATCTACTTTTCCAGATAATTTTACTACTTTGCCTGCTGTTATTGCTTTTCTATCTACCTTTGGTAGCGCTGTAGACCAAATTTTTGCTGGTATTCGCCCAGTTTTATCTCCTATCACTAGATCATAATAAGGATTTCCATTCTTATCCTCTGATTGTTTTTTATCAAAAATTGCAAATGTTTCAGAATCGAACACCTGTCCCTTTTGTAAATCTTTTATATATAAAGTTTTCATAGAATTTATTAACAATGATTATTATACACTATCTTTTATTTTTTTGATTTTTCGCTTAAATCTACTTCTACTCTTTCTTCAAAAGTTGAAACTGAAGAATGTTTATAAGCCTCTTGCATTACAAACTTTATTTCTTTACCTCCAACCCTATATTTATAAGTAAGTACAGCTAAAAGCATGATTAAGATAGAAATTATTAAGTAAGTATAGTTTGATCCTCCACCTATGCTAGTTTTTGGAATTATTCCTCCTGTTGTTATTATTGTACATGTAATAGCTGTTCTTAAATCAAAGCTAGACTGATTATCCTGCTCTATAGATGTATCGTACTGGACTGTTGCAACATTATAAATACCATTTGTAAATAATGAAATATTTTCATTAGGTATAGTCACAGTATATGTATAAATTTTAGTTTCTCCAGCATTAAAACTACTTCCTCCCCAAGTAATGACACCTCCTGATAAACCTCCTGTTGGGTTTATACTTGAAGGAGTAACGCCTATTGACAATAATTTTGAATCATATCTATCCTCTAAAAAATCAATACTTCCTGTTACTGAACTAACATTTGTTACTGATACTCTATATGTAATAACCGCATCGCCATCTACTGAACAAGAGTTAGCTATTGCATCTTTAGTAATTACAAAATTAGGATCTATAACACCTGTATCTTCTACAGTTATAGTATCGTCAATACAACTTGATGATTGTGTGATTTCACTAGAAAGATCTAAAACATTTTCATATGCTTTTACATTAAAAGTACCAGCTGTTAACGTATTTGTAACAGTTCCTGTACTATCTGCTGCTTCCCAAACAAAAGTATATGTCCAAACATCATCTACATTATCAAAACTTGTTTCGAATGGACGTACATAGCTAAATCCTTTATTTTGATTATCACGTCCTCTACTACCTTCTACAATTATTCCTATATTTGGTAGTGGATTAGTACTTGATGAACTGCTGTACTGAAGGATATATGTTGCAGTGTTCCCAGAACCTAAACCTACTGAAGCAGTTGTCGTTTTAGCAAAATCTAAACAAGCTTCATTATCTTCAGATTCATCTGTAGGATCACATTCTCCTCCATCTCCATTACCATCAGGATAACAACCTGGATCCTCGTTACCAGGGTTACAATCAATAGTACCATCATCGTCATTGTCTATCCCGTCACTACACTCTGTTGTAATCTCGCAAGTCGAGCTACAACCATCACCATTAATTACATTTCCATCGTCACAAGCTTCGTCATCTTCCATAACCCCATTTCCACAAATTGGATCACTCGTAGATTCAATTTTACATGTTGAATCACACCCGTCGCCATTTACAATGTTTCCGTCATCGCACTGCTCTCCAGACTCCATATTTCCATTTCCACAAACTGGATTTAAAACCGGACAGTCCCCGCCATATGCAGCAGTACCAAACCAAGTTCCACCTATTTGTATATCTATCTGTTTACATTGACCACAAGCAGCACCATTTGCATCGTATCTACCTGGTGAACTTGCAGTAAAAGTCTGTCGATTTGTACTAGTACCAACACAATCTTGATTAGTAATTTTCCCATCACCATTTTTATCAGATGCAGCGCCTGTAAAGCTAACAGCTTCATTAATATTACAATTACTGCTTATATCTATATAAGATCCTGCAACTGAAGGATTATCTACATTACAATTATTGCCTCCAGGATCAGTTCCAGAACAATAAGATGGTGCTTGGTTATAGTTATAATCTGGTCTTACAGCTGAACCGACATTTGTACAGAATTCTGCTGCTCTTTCGTCACATGAGCCTTGCGGAGCACTACAGTCAGGCCCAAATTCAGAACCATCAAGACACGAACCTCCTATACAAGCTACACTCGCAGACGTATCTTCTGGTGCTGTTTCTTGAGAAGACTTATAGGCTATATAAATAGAAGCACTAGCTAAAACTAGTGTAAATATTAGTAAAAATGCAACTATAATTCTTTTTTTCATAAGCTAGAAGTCTAATAAGTCAGTATGTTCGCTTAAATAATAACCCCAAATAAGAACTAAACTTATAATTTGTATACCTATAGAAATCATTATTCTACCAATTGCCCCGGGTTTTAATAATATTGTATTACCTAGGATTTTGACTAGATTTAATCCAATTGAAACTAAGTTAACAAATAACAAAGCTAAACCAACTGCTATTAAAGCACCTTCTTCGCCTAAAGAAGTACTACTTAAAAGATATATTGCAGCTACTGGTATTGCAAATGCTCTTAAAACTATAAAAAATAATGTATTAATCATTTTTTTAAATATTTTCTAAAATCTTAGAATATGCTACTAATGAAAAAACTCCTAGTAACAAGATACCTAAAATTAATGAATAATGTAAGTATCTTTCCTTATCATTAGGAAGAAACTTAAATCTAGGAAGGGAATTAGAAAAATCTAAATTATTAATATTACTTTTTTTAATTCTCAAATCTATAACATTTAGAGCAAGTATCACCCATAATATAATAATTGAGTATAGTCCTATGTATATAAAGAATGATAGTATAAATAAAAAGATAGTAACAAAAAGATTAAAAGCATAAATATTTACTTTACTATTATTCTTAAGTTGTAAACTTTCTTTAAAAGATTTTCCGCTAGCAAAAATAAAGGTAGCAAATAAAAATAGATATCCTATAAAATTCACTAGCCCTCCTGATCTTAGTATATTTTCGAAAAATGATTTACTAGTCCTAACGTTAGTTATTCCAAGTCCTTTATCACCAGCTCCAATACCCATTAATAATTCTTTGGTGCTGTTATCAATTAATTTAAAACCTCTTTGAAATGAATCCTTAGCATCTAGAATAAAACTAGAATTATAATTTGAATTCATACTTGCAACTAAAAGTAATAATAACAAGAGAAAAGGAGATATTAAAATAAGTAGTTTAATGATGCTAATTACAGTTTCTTGAAAACTAACAGCTATATCAGATTCTGAATTCTTTAAGCTCTTAGAAAATCTTGTAAAAGAAGACTTAATATTTTTAATACTTACTAAGAAATATCTTGGTCTAAAAAACAATACAATAGCTAGTAAAGAGAATGATGCAATTAGTGCTGAAAATATTATTTGTAAGAACATATCATTACTTACAAGATCCTTTTCAAAAATTCTATAAGAAAAAGTAATTGCTCCTAAAAAGTAAATATAGTAATAATTCTTACTTTTTAATCCCAACATAATCAGTAAAGGTACTGAAAGAATAAGAGGTAAAATTTCTAGCCCATTCGTATCTATAAAAAATGAGGTTAGTGAAAAAATTATTAGTGAGTAAAGGAAACTTTTTCTAATAAAATCAAAACTTTTCTTTGAAAAGCTTAAATTCGTAAAAATACTAAAAATACCTATTAGTAATATTATAGTAAGAGCTGAGAAAGCTTTAATATCAATACTTCCAAAGGAATTATAGCTAGAGTTTTCTACAATTAGCGATGGAATTGATGTAATTAAAGCAAATACTAATACTGGTAGTATATATGGCGTTGAGATACAATCATCTTTGTTCTTATCTTTAAGTATTAAATATTTAGAAACTACAAATAGTGTAAAGGATACTATTGTAATTTTACTAAAGAAAACTAGTAAAGAGCCTTCAAAAGAATATTCACTATACAATTTATACGAAAATGGAAGTAAAATAAAAACTACGGATAGAAAAAGTATATTAAATCCATTAATTAGCTTAAATATATTTGATACATCTTTATCTTTTACACTTGGAATTGGCATGTTTAGGCTTATTTTCTTGTTGTTGAGTGCTGGAACTTGTAATATAATTCTCTTCATAAAGGCTCATTTAAAATCTCTTATAAATAAAAGGATATATTAAAAAAATACTTATATCAATAATATATGTATTTTTTCGTTCAGGGGTCGTCTAATGGTAGGACTTTGGTTTCTGGTACCAACTATCGGGGTTCGAGTCCCTGCCCCTGAATATTACTATCTAGGTTCGTATGGTACATAATCATACGGATTAATTGCTATTTTATCTTTCCAAAGAATAAAGTGAACATGTGTTCCCGTACTAAATCCTGTAGTTCCCATAAACATAAGTGGATCTCCTTGTAAAACAGTGTCACCTTTTTTTACGTAAAGAGTTCCATTTCCATGAAAATATTCAGTTTCAATACCTCCTCCGTGATCTAATCTTACATAATAACCTTGTCCTCCAGATCCCCAACCGGCATATGTTACAACTCCGTTTGCAACTGCTGATATTACACAACCTCTACCAAGAGCCATATCTACTCCATTGTGATAACTTAAGAATCCTCTTGAAATAATATATCCATCACATGACGGATCGTATAGCGGGTTTATGAATACATTTTTAGGTATGTCAATTGTTCCCTCTCCTCTTGTATCTTTCAAATTTCCATCAGGAATAAAAAGAGTTTGTCCGCCTTGAAGCTCATATGGAGGAGTAAGTCTATTAAACTCTACTATAGTAAATCTATTTGCTTCACTATTCTCTACACTTGCATCAGCAATAATACTGTCTATAGTATCTCCTTTCTTAACATTATATATGACGCCATTAATTTCAGGTATAGTTAGTTCCCAGCCAGGTTCAAGTTTATCTGAAAAAGCAAGGCTTCCAACTCGTAAGTTAGCCCATCTAACTGTATCTTCTGTAATTCCATATTTTGCTGCAATATCTTGTAAAGTATCATCTTGATTAACTGTATATTTATATGTTTTAATTCCTCCAATACTTGGATCAGTTAATAAAACGGTTTCTATGCTACCACCTTGATCTAGAACATCGCTTTGACCCAATACGTTAGCTGAAAATCCCTCTGAAGTAGCGTTTACATTTGAAGTTATCTTATAAACCAGACCAGATAAACCTATTGCAAGTGTTGTTATTAATATAAACAGATGAGTAAAATTCCTGTAAAATTTACCTCTTCCCCAAAACATTCGACTCAAAACCTTTAGTTTTAGTTGTGTAAAAATTTCACTAATTATCTCTAGCTCTTTCATGCTTATTTTTTCCTTTCTGCTTGTCTTATTTCTCTCTACTACTCTACCAATTCTTAGATTTTTGTTATCCACTTTCTATTATTTTAAACAGCATTATTCTACCACAGTGCAAAAAAAAATATTTTAAAATAAGTAAAGATACATTAGAATGGAGCTGATGAATATAGGTGATAAAAAAACAAGACAAAATAACATAGCATTTGTATATGGCAAAAGAGCTATAAAGTCTGTTTGTTCGAATAAAAATGTATTTTTATCACAGATAATCTCTTCATTTGCAATATTACTTTTAGCTTTTTTTACTATTAAAGTAACTAAGGAAGAGTTTGATCAGTTTTATGTTAATGCAGAAAACAGTTTACAGTTAGAACTTACAGAAGCAAATGATGTGATTATTAGTAGAGATGAAAGTGTCAAACTTGAATATTCATCTTCAAAATCAAAACTAATTGAAGAAGATGTTCGAGTATATGTTTTAAATGAGTACTTTAAAAGCAGAAACTCTCCACTAGTTGGAGAAGCTCATCATTTTGTATACTACTGCGACTATTATGGAGCTCCGAAAGATTGTATTTCTGTAGCTGCTATAGCAAGGCATGAAACTGATCTGTGCAAATATCATACTTCTTATGATGAAAAGAACTGCTGGGGCTGGGGTGGCCCTCCTGGGTATAGATATAAGTTTGATAGCATAGAGCAAGGTATTGAAACGGCAACTAGGGTATTAGTTCAGCAATATGGTAATTATTACATGATAAATCCAGCGGAGATGGAAGATGTATTTTGTGGACCAGGTCCAGAATGTATAGGATGGGGATTTCGAGTTTCGCAAATTATGAGAGAAATGGATGATTTCTCATATGCACTTGGCGTAGGTAGGCTTACAGACTTCAATCAACCAGTGTTTAGATACTAGTTAAAAATAAACCCTAGAATAAAGGGAAGCCTTTTATTTTTACCAAATGCAATATCAGGATTGGTTCTTGAATAAAGTGCGACTGAGGATCCACCATCCAAATTTAATACAGTTATGGGTTCATTTAATTCTTCCAAATCTAATAAATCATTAGTTAGATCTGTTAGAGAGTATGGTGTTGTAGTAATTCCTATGAATTTTTTACTTCCTGATGTTCCTAAAAATGATCTAAAATGTTTTGTTTTTCCATTTAGAGAGTTATCTATTAACTCAGTCTGAATTAAATTATCTGAAATAAATAACGGGCCTGATTGAAATGCATTAGCTAGATTTTCATCTAGTTGGTAATATTCTTCTGTACTTAGAAAATCAAATTTATCAAGATCTAATACATGAGTAAGTTGTTCGTCTCCTCTTGAAAGGCCAGAATAGACATTATTATCTATTACTAATAAACCCGCATGCTCGTTTTCCTTTGTAAAATAACCTGCGTTAATAGCTATATCAAATTCATTAACTTCTGAATAATCAGCGAAATTAAGCTCTAAATTTTCTCGCAAATTGAGAATATAATCTGCTTCATTGAATATAAATAGGTGTATATTATTTCTTTTTAGATAAGTATATTTGTCCGTTGGATTCTTAGCTAAAACCTCGTTTTGATTTGAGGTATTAACTTTAGGTTGGTCTCTATTTTGTGAGTCTTGGATTAAAACAAATGCAGTTATAATTAGAAGAATTAGTGTTAGTTTGAATTTCATTATATTGAAGTGGTGAGTTGGGCGTGACTCGAACCCGCAACCAATGGCTTAAAAGGCCACTGCTCTACCATTGAGCTACCAACCCTTGATTTTTAACTTCTATTTTAAACTGCGAAAGAATTATATCATCATTTTTTTTGAATAGCTATATTTTCTAAGAGCTACAACTCTAGTACATATACAGTAGTGACAAGATTAATATTAATACAACTATGTACTCAAAGAAAATATCTTTATCGTATTTATGTTCTAGATCATGAACTATATAGCTACTTAATAAGTAGTAATAAATACTTGTTATTAGAGCATAGGCTATTGGTGCAACACTAATTTTATTCGCTAGTATCATTATGAAAAAATAACATGCTGTTCCAGTAAATGAATAGAGAATACTTTTCTTTGAGAGATTATGTCTAAATAGAGTCATGAAGTTTAAAAATAGAATTACACAAGTTCCTATAACTAAGCTAATGTAAAAGCTATAGTCATTTCTTTTACCAAAATTAAATATATTATCAATCCATAAATATGAAAAGATAATACTCAAACTATCATAAATATAATTTGTTGATTTATTGATACTAATATTATTTTTATAGAACGAATGAATATTTTCAAATAAAATTAAAAATAGAACAAAGCTTAATACTATAAAGAAAAGATAAAACTCAATTCCTTTATTAAAATATATAAAAATCACTATAGACCAATAAAGTAAGCTTGGAAAAAATAAGTGATGTATTACTTGTAATATGTTGTGATGTTTAAAATTATAGAAAATTTTCTTATTTGTTGTATGCTTCTCGTGATAAAAATTAGTTGTTATAAATAGTTCTAACAAAATTATTAAAAAGATAGTAATTGCGAATGTGAAGAAGTACTTATCTGGTAGAAGCTCGAATATTATTACTAACAGACCTAAGCCGAAAGCTAAAAGAGCTGAATATACTATTGCTCTTTTCTCCCAATGTAAAATTTCTTTAGTTAAGTTTATCATCTTATAAAATACTTCCTGTTATACCCCCAATTGATAGAGTAGTAAAAGCTATTAAGAGAATTGAAAGATGTAGATGTGATTTGCTCCTTCTTACATCTAGCATATTTGTCTTCTTTAAATAAAAATAGTCAATTAATAATAAAATTGCTAAATATAAAATAAATATTATTGCAACGCTTGATTTTAAACTTTTAACATTTATACCTTCTATTTCTTCTTTTTCGTCAGCAGTTTTATTCAACTCATTTAGAATATCTTTAGAAAAAAGCTCAAACTGTTGTTTATTACCTGCTAAATCTTCAATATAAAATAATGTTGATTCTGTATCCAGAATAGAAGAACTTACAGTTACTCTCCAAAAATCTTCAGCAATCTCCTTCATTTTATATCCTGATTTGTTTAGACTTAAAGTACTTATATCTTCACTAACTGGAATATAAATTAAAATATTGTCATTCTTTTTTTCATAAGTAATATCTGATAAGTACAAGAAAGGCTTTTCAGTATCTACTGATATCTTTATTTCCTTAGAATCTTGATTTATCTGAGATACGTTTATTCTATTTTCTCCTTCATTTAAATCAAAACTTGGTTTGTAATAGTAAGCTCCTCCATTGGGAAGAATTCTACCCACTTCCTGTTGGTTTACCTTAAGTAGTACTTCATCTCCAGTAGGAGCCCCTCCATTGATCTCAGGTCTAAGTGTATTAATTATGCTTCCGTCAACTGGACTGTCAATACTTAATTCCTGATTTAAAGAGTTTATATCTCCAGCAGCAGCCACCTGTAAGCTTTTGCTTGCTGGCTTTCCAAAATGTACAATTAAGATAGTATTGTTAGACTTACCTTGATAGTCACCAGTTATAATTCCAAATCCGATTTCCTCATAGTTAGGGTTAAGTATATTATCTCTGTGAGTTTTACTGTTCATCCAAGCATTCATTGTTGAGTCAACTCCTGTAAAACCTTCAGCCAAATTTTCGCCAATATGAATATAATCATAATCAACGTCAAAAAAGAAATCTCTCCAATCTTTACCATCTGGACAATAATGTGACCAGCAGTTATTTTCTAACATTACCCTACCTTTATTACTTGCAGATATACTTAATTTTGTATTTAATTTTAGAGGACTTAATCCATTTGATTCCCTTACCTGGTTATGACTTTCTAGTAGCTCGTTTATTTCAAAAGAAGCACTAGTTTTAGTATAGGCAAAAGCTGTAATTAAAAAGTTGAAAGAAAATAAAATTACTATATATAGCATTAAGCTATTAATATGTAATAGGTGCGGCCTATGATTATTTTCAGTTGTAGGTAAAAAGAAATTTTTCAAACCTGATTTTTATATATAAACTATTCTAGAGTATAGAAAACATAACAT
>JAUZRK010000026.1 GCA_030950485.1 Candidatus Dojkabacteria bacterium
AGAGAAAAACCAAAATCAAATAAAAAATTAAATACAAAATTAAATACAAAAGGGATTTTTATTGTATTCATTTTAATACCAATAGCTATCTTAGGATATTTTTATTTCACTTCTAAAGTTTCAGTTATTATTGAAGTTAAAAGAGACGAAGTAAATTTAAGTAAAACTATACAAGCAGATACTACACTTGAAGAAATAGACTTAGGTGCCTTAACGATAACAGCCTCAGAGGTTACTACTTCAAAAGTAAGTGGACAAAGAAGCGGGACTGCAACAAAAATTGCAAATAAAGGAGAGAAGGCTTCTGGATTTGTAAATATTTATAATACAACAACTGGAGCAGTTCAAATCCCTAGTGGTAGTATTATTTCTAATGCTACAGGAAACTTGAAATATGAAATTTTAGAAGACGTAAGTTTAGAGGGTACTAAGTTAGGAAATGGTGTTGCTGGAGAGAATGCTGGTGCTGTTGCGGATGATGTTCCGGTAGCTGCAATAAGTTTTGGAGAAGAATATAACCTTACTGGTACTGAGTCTAATACTCAATTTGTAATTGAAGGATTTGAAAATACTAGTGAAATTTATGCAAAAAGATTTAGGAGTTTTGAAGGAGGTACTAGTGAAGAATTTACAACAGTATCAACTTCAGACATTGAAGCGGTAAAAGCAGTTTTATTAGAAGAACTTAAGAATGAAAGTTATCAAAGTGTTCGAAACTCAGTGCCAAGTGGATACAAGATAATTGATAATACAATTACTTTTGAAGAGACATTAATAGAAACAAATCCGGAAGCAGGAGAAGAAGTTATAGCTGAAGAAGGAGCAGAAAAGGTGTTTACTCTTTCTCTAGAGGGAGTTACAAAAGCTATCGCTATAAATTGTAATGATTTAATAGAGCTTGCTAAGGCAGAATTTGGAGGAAATACTAAATTATCTTGTAATAATATTGAGATTTCAAATGTAGTTGCTTCAGGTACTTCAGTTACTTTTGATATTGCTTCTAGTACTACAGTCAGTAGCTCAGTTAATCAAGAGGATTTAATAGAGCTTATAAAAGGTAAAGCTTTTAGTGATGTAGAAGAGATTTTAGAAACGGATCCTAATATAATGAGTGCAAAGGCTTCTTATTCACCATTTCCAATGCCAGGATTTTTAAGATATGTTTCAAATAATTCAGAAAGAATAGAAATTATTATAAGAGACTAAATAAAATTGCAATCCACAATTGCAAATCACCAATTTTTTTTCATTTTGTTGACATAGATTTTCGTACTCTGCTATTATTTAGCAGTTAGCTTACTTCTTTGCTAACGCATTAAATTTAATATAATTTTTTAAGACTTTTATTTATGGCAAAAGAGCTAAAGATACAACCTGTAGGAGGAAACATCTTGGTTAAACCAGCTAAGGAAGAGGAAACTACTGCTTCTGGTTTAATTATTCAGACTTCAGGAAAGGGCGAAAAACCTCAAAAAGGAGAAATCGTTGCTGTAGGATCAGGATTATTAGACGATTCTGGTAAATTAATTCCATTCAATGTAAAAGTTGGGCAAACAGTAATGTTTAAAAAATATTCTCCAGAAGATGTAGAAATTGATGGGGAAGATTACTTAATTATGAAAGAAAGCGATATTTTGGCTATTTTTAATGACTAAAAGAGGCCTTATATACAAGGCATCCACAAATCATATATTTAATATTTTAAATAACTTTTCATTATGGCTAAACAAATAACATATAGTGAAGATGCTAGAAAGAAAATGAAAGTTGGTGTTGATAAACTTGCCAACGCTGTAAAGGTTACATTAGGCCCAAAAGGTAGAAATGTAGCTTTAGAGAAATCTTATGGAGCACCTCATATTACAAAAGATGGCGTTTCAATCGCTAAGGAAATTGAATTAGAAGATAAACTAGAAAATCTAGGAGCAAAAATTGTTGTTGAAGCTTCAAGTAAAGCTGCTGATGTAGCTGGAGATGGAACAACAACTGCTGTTGTATTAACACAATCAATTATTGAAGAAGGATTTAAAAATGTTACAGCTGGTTCAAACCCAATGGGAATTAGAACTGGAATAGAAAAAGCTGTTGCTGTTGTAGTTAAAGAATTACAATCTGCTAAAAAAGAGGTTAAGGGAAAAGAAGACTATAGAAGAGTATCTACTATTTCTGCAAATGGTGACGAAGAAATCGGAAACATGCTTGCAGATATTTTAGAAAAAGTAGGTAGCCAAGGTGTAGTTACAGTAGAAGATGGACAAACTTTCGGGTTAGTTCAAAAATACGTAGAAGGAATGCAATTCGATAAAGGATACATTTCTCCTTACTTCGCTGTAGGATCTGAGTCTCAAACTGTTGAAATTAAAAATCCAGCTATTCTTATTACTGATAAGAAACTTTCTGTTGCTAAAGAGCTATTTGAAGCTTTAGAAAAAGTTGTAGCAAGTGGAGTTAGAGATATTGTAATCATCGCTGAAGATGTAGATGGTGATGCTCTAGCTAATCTTATTATTAACAAACTTAAGGGGCATTTAAATGTTGTAGCTGTTAAGGCTCCTGCATTTGGTGATAGAAGAAAAGCAATGTTAGAAGATATTGCAATTCTTACTGGAGGTCAACTTATTACTGATGATATCGGTAAGACTTTAGAGAATATGACTATGGATGACTTTGGTCATGCAGAAAAAGTTAAAGTAACTAAAGAAGAGACAGTTATTATCAATGGTGACGGAGATAAGAAAGCTATTGATGCTAGAGTTTCTATGATTAAAAGAGAAATTGAAGATACTTCTTCTGATTATGATAAAGATAAACTAGCTGAGAGATTAGCTAAATTATCTGGAGGAGTTGCTGTACTAGAAGTTGGTGCTGCAAGTGAAGTAGAGCAAAAGGAAAGAAAGGACAGGATAGATGACGCACTACAAGCTACTAGAGCTGCTCTAGAGGAAGGTGTTGTTGCAGGAGGAGGAATTGCTCTTCTTAATGCTTCAGCTGCTCTAGATTCAGTTAAGACTTCTAATGAAGATGAAAAAGTTGGTGTATCTATACTTAAAAAAGCTTTAGAGGCTCCATTTAGACAAATTATGGCTAACGCTGGATTAGAAGCTGCATCTTATATTAGAGATATGGTTGGTGGAAAAGGTTTTGATGCTAGAGAAGGAAAGGTTGTAGATATGATCGAGGCAGGAATTATTGATCCTGTTAAGGTTACTAGATCTGCACTTCAAAATGCTGCTTCAGTTGCGATGCTACTGTTAACTACAGAAGCTGTTGTTACTGATCTTCCTGAAAAAGACAACTCTTCTGCTATACCTTCAGGTATGGGTGGAATGGGAGGTATGGGAGGAATGGGCGGAATGATGTAGAAGTTAGTTTGTAGGGAGTAGGTGGTAGTAAGTAGTGAAATACGAAAATCGTAGGGGCAAGGCATGCCTTGCCCCTACGATAAAAAAACAATTTAAAGCGGACTCTGGAATTTATTCTAGGAGTCCGCTTTTTTATCTACTGTTTTTTAGACGAACCTCTGAGCCCTGCCTGCCGGCAGGCAGGTTGAATCAGAGTTAACACTGGTTGATTTTGCTTCTAAAAACATAGCTCCGGTGTTATCCCTGAATCGAGTTCATGGTAGCAAAAGGGTTTATTCCTGCACCCGCTTTAGTGAAAGAAAAGTAGTAACATTATCTTCTTAATATAAATTCATTCACCCCGACTCTAGGTCGTGTTAAAAAATATGATAAAATTTGATACTTAACTCATTGTAAATAACATGTCAGAACCAAAGTTACCAGATGGATTAGGTGATGAAGATAGTCAACCTAACGAAATTACAGCAAATGTATTTAACTTTGAAATGGATGAAGACGATCCTCATTATCAAACTTTTGAACTATTAAAAGGAGTAATTTCTTTAGCAAGAGACAAGGCTTTAGTACAAAGAGAAAGAGGTAGTGCTATTTTTGAATGGAATATTAGGGATATATTTACAGATGTCCAAGGTGTTGTTAGGAGTTTAGATGATTTAATTGGAACGAAGGCTATGGATTTCCCTGGTTTTATTGATACTAATTTAGGTATTGTTACTGAAGATATTATCTTTACAACAAAGAGAGATCACCTAAAAGGCCTATATCTAAAGTCTAATTGGCAGAATTTTGATGTACCTGGAATTACCTCTAGGGTAATAGTAGATGAAGCGGGAGATATTTTTGATATTGTAATTGATTTAGAAACTACTTCAGAGCCAATGTCTGAATTCGGTAGTAAACTTGGAGAAAATCCTGGTAAACCAATTAATAAAATCAGATTTAGTTATAGAGATAGGTATAGTACGTCTTACTGTTATGGCGACGCTATAATGCCTATGAAAGAAGAGGATAGGGCTTATCTAAATCAAGCTTTGGGAAACATGCAGAGATATTTGATACAGCTCGCTAGTGACTTAAGGAAGTAAAATTGGCTTTGACTTTCAAATTAAAGTATTAATCGCCCCGCATCTCGGTACAATTTCTCGAAGACTCGAAATCACTCGCATCTCGATACAATTTCTCGGGGACTCGAAATCACTCGATGCTGCACATTGTGTGTTTGCATTTTTAGAATCTAACCCTGTGCAGTCTCGAGTGAACCCGGTCATCCGGGATTCTATCGAGAGATGGGAGCAGGGTACAAGCAAGCACTCGCTACGGTAACTCACACAGCTGGTTAAAAGTATTTACTATATAGTATAATCCTTCGCAGTACTCAATATTTCTAAACTTAAGTTAATCTGAAGCTTATAAAAATGTTACCTGAACCATCTTTAGACTGGGATACAAAAAAGATAAGGAATCTTTAAGAGATGAATCAATAGTCAAACAGCTAAAAAGAAAAAGGAATGATTTGAAAGTGGAGTTTGATGAATTATTAATGCCAATTTCATACCATCCAGATATTATAGTTCATACTAGTCAAAGAGATCGGGATAGAGCTGATAGGCTTATTGAAGAAATTACCTACTGTGATAATCAAATACGATTCTACGAAACTGGAGAAGTAGCTTTAATGGACGATACAGAGATGTCTAATACTGGAAGAAAATATCCTGATTTAGAAGGATAGGAAAAATTGAGAGATATTAGAAACTTTATATTTTTTGGAAATCGTTATAGTGCAGTGTAGAACCTTAAATGGTTTTAACTAAAATATATTATCCAATACCAATACTCGCAATCTTATCCCTGTCGGTATGACTAAAGTTTTCTGGCAGGATAATAAAGTCTGTCATTTCAGGAATATCCATAATTCTTGAGAACATTTGAATATTTATCGTCAGATTATCTGTTCGGGTATCTGCATCCATTGGATCTGCGTTAGGCCCAATACATATAGCGTTTAATATTCTCCTAATCGATGTATTTGCCTGAAGAAACAGACTTTGAGAAAACGCATTTGATAAGATAATCTCACTTAAAATTTCATCACTTGAGTATTCAGTTAGAAACTCATTAATCATTGTCTCTTCTCCTGCAAGGTACCTTACTAAAACATCATACTGATCTCCATAGAATTCAAAGCCAGTAAGAACAGATAGATAGTTCGAATTTACTCTTGCATGTAACTTGTAAAGTATTGCATCTCTAGTTAGCATTCTACTGAATGTACTTACATTTGATACATCATAAGCAAATACTTCTGTACTATCTCCATAAACTATGGTTCCCCAATCCCTAATTCTATTTACATCTACACTAATAAAGTTCTCAGGATATATATTTATTGAACTTTCAGAAGAAATTTGGATATCAAGCTCCAGCATATATACTTCTATTAGATCTTCAATAAATGTATCACTATTCGGATTTATAATTATCCTATTCTCTAACCCAAAATATTTCAGTGAATCTTGTGTAAGTTGTAATTCGTCAGGGTCAACAAATAGTATGTTATTAAATGCATTGATAGTATCTTCTGGATTTGCTTCGAAGAAATCGGCAGGCAAAATGTCTTGAAGAATTATCCACGCTACTTCAGAACCAGAGTATCTTTCCATTAAAGAGGGGGATTCAATTGTCTGAGCATCTATATACCACTGTAATACATCGTTAAATTCTTCTTCAGTATATTCTATATTCTCGGGAATCGAATTTTCGTAAATATCAGATAAGTCTGCTGTAAGGAAGGCAGGCGTACCATTTGAATTAACCATACCTGTAAGTAATGGATAGTCACGATCATTAATTCCCAGTGTAGCTGCTCTAGTATCTCTTACATTTTCTGCAAGATATGATAGAAAATATATACCACTATCTTGAGTAGCATTACCGGTATTAATAGATTGTGAAAACGCATATGTCTCTCTACTACCTTGAATTAAATTATCAGCAGCACTAAATTCAGTAGCATTTAATAAAAGACCAAATCTTACTATACAAGCAAGGGTATCTCCTCTAAATATATTTAAGGCTAATTGATCTCTCATTTCTAAAGCATCTACTCCAGGTAATTCTCTTACCCCGGCTAATGCTTCTATAATACTTTGAATAGAACTATCAATAGCTAGATTATTTGTCCTATAGTAGCTCATAGAGAAATCAAGATTATCAGATCCTGAAGCTGCTATAAAAGCTACTTCTGCTAATATTGTAGTTGAATACTCGTTAGACCCGTCTAGATTTACCAATTCTGCATTTTCTATATCATCTTCATTCCAAAGCATTATGATCGGGTTGCCTGCATGAATATATTGAATTACTCCATCAGTATATTGGCTACTATCTTCAATAGCTAATAACTGATCGTTTCTAGACTCAACTGAGAAATGAGCTTGTAATTTATGACCTAGCTAATGGAATAGTACAATAATACTTGTTCTATTTGTCGGTAGATATATATTTTCATCTAAGACACATCCTCCAGTACCTGAGCCACAAATACCTGTAACGCTATCTAAGAAATAAGTTCTGTTTAGTGTATCTAAAACGAGTTCTCTCATTCCTGGAAAATCATCTATATTATATAGTGAAACGTAATACCCATATAATATAGCTAATGAATCTTCTATTGATATTTCTAAGGTTTCACTTAAAGACTGAATATTATTATTTTGTATACCAAGTTGAAAGCTTTCGTATGCTGTCCCTAATTCTATAGATGGAGCAGTGATTTCATTATTAGTAATGTTTCCGAATTGTACTCCAAGTTCAATAAAGGCTTGTTGTCTTTCTTGTTCATCTTCTATATATAATCCTAGCTCGTAGAGTCTATCTTCGTATGTTTGCTCAACATAAGTAGACACATCAGCAGGTCTGCAATTAGAAGAAGTATCCTCAATTATAGTTGTAACGCACTCTTATGCTGGTTGATCTGCCATCTTCTATTATACCATGATTATATAGTTTGTCGCCAGTTTAAGATGACCCGATATGCTGAATACTATAAATGTATCTGAGCAGTTCTTAACTGTCAATACTTTTAAAATCACTCAATCAAATATATAATCTCCCTATGAAACTATTATCACTAAACGCAGCTTACTTTATAAACAATAATGATAAAGTTATTGATTTCATTAAAACCCAAGACGCTGACATAGTCTGTCTCCAAGAAGTCTCTAGGCATATTGATGAATCTGTAAAGTACGAATATAAACTTAAATCGCAACTCGATAATGTAATTAGTGATAATTATCAATATAAATTCTATTCTCCCTGTGTTGTATCTAACAACTTTCAAAAAGTAGACGAGTTCTATGTCGATTTTGGAGGTTTTACAGAATTTGGTACATACATTTTATCTAAAAATAAAATTAAATATGGTGAAGCTGTAATTCAAAATGGGAGTGTAGAGTATGTAGCTGATTGGTCAAATTGGCCGAATCCAGATTTTGCCAGACCGATTCAAACAGTTAAACTAGATATAGATGGGCAAGAAATTATAGTTATTAACTTACATGGGTTATGGTCTAAGAGTAAACAGGGTAGTTTGATGACTAATGAACAGAGTAAAGGAATACTTAGACTAATTGAAAAATATAATTTACCAACAATAGTCTGCGGAGATTTTAATCTATTCCCAAATACTGAATCGATAAGGCTATTAGATGCTAAGTTAAAAAACCTCTGTAATGAATATAAAATAAATACTACAAGACCTTCTGATAATCTTCATTCTTCAAAGGATAGGAATGTTGTAGATTATATATTTACAAGTAAGGAAATTAAAGTGAATCATTTTGAAGTTGTTGATTCAAATATTTCGGATCATTTACCTCTATTATTAAATCTTGATATAAGCTGAGAAATATGGCCGAAATACAAACCCCTGTTGATGAAGTCAAAGAGTTTAAGCATACTATTACCTTTCCCGAATCATTCACTATGGATGAATCAGATGTGAGAATTTGTAGAGAGCTTGTAGAGACTTTAGGTAATGTAGAAGTAATTTCTCCTGAATCAGACTTAACGTTCGTAATTGGATGGGGCTTACCAGATAGAAGAGAGTTTCGCTTGATTTCAACAAGGGGCGCAGCGATAGATGGATTGAAAGGTACACTAGTAGATTTTAATAAGGTTTTAATAAACATATGTAGAAGAGATGGCTTAGATTATATGGAAGCTTGGGAAAGAGTCTCTAGATTCTTTTTAATCAAAGGTGAAATATACGAAAATGATAAGGTGTTATATAAATATTTTGATTTACCACAAAGTGAAAGTTGATTAATGAATGAGTCAATTAAATAAAAAGGGACAAGGCATACCGCCTTGTCCCAAAAAATATGAATTTAAAATTACTATTTAACTTCAGCTTTTTCTTTTAACTCTTTCTTTTCTTTAACCATTCCTCTAACTTTATTTTCAATATTCTTACCTTGCAATAAGAAAACTCCAGCTAGAACTCCTATCAGCACTAAAATGATCCAGAAATTTGCGATTGTTATAATTATTAACATTAAGATTATTGAAACAATTGCTCCAAGTCCTGCAGCTAAACCTCTTGCAGCTCCTCCAACTAGTGGGATTAAATCAGTGAAAGCAAGTATTGGGCTTAATATACTTGTAAATGCAATTACTAGAATTATAAATGCAAATATTCTCATTCCCCATCTAGTTGCACTTTCTTCACCTTCAAGTGTATCTATTATTTCTGAATCATCTTGATCAGTAAATACAAATGGATCTCCAGAAGAAATTCCAGAGCTTCGTAGTTCTCCAACTACTATGTACTCTCTATCATCTTCTTCAAGATAAGTAACGCTAGCTCTTATCTTACCAACTTGATCGCTTACAGATCTTCCATAATCATTTATCTCCGGAGCATCTTCTAGATAAATACTAGAAATCTCGTCTTTTTTATAATCAACTCTAACTTTTGCTTTTTTTGGAGTTATTTCTATTCCTTCTATTTCAATATCTGCCCACTCTTCAGCTCTAAAGTCTTCTAATTCTACCCAATCTTCTTCATACTCAGTTGTAGTAGTTGTTTTACCATTTGCATCTGTTGTAGTTTTTTCTTTTTCTATTAACTGAAATTGTTCAATTACAGCCTTATAGTATAAAAGATCACTATATTCTTTTATATCTCCTTCTTCGTAGTAACAATCTATTTTTGAACAGTCTTCTAGTTCATAATTTAAAGTATTATCTGAAGAAACCTGACCATAAATTTTTACAAGTCCTCTATCTCCTGAATCAACATCTTTTGCAGACTCAAGCTCTAGTTCTTCGACCTCTTTTGAATTTTCATCTACTGAAGTTGCTGATTTCCAGGTTATAAAACTACCTAATAAGAGTAATGCTATTCCTAGAAGAACTCCTTTTATTATCTTTCCGGCTTGTGAGGCAACTACAGCTCCTCCTGTTCCGATTGCACCCCATTTGAAAATATTTTTTAAATCCATGTTAAAAAAGTAAATATAATATTTTATTTATAACAGAAAGTAAGAAATAAATTAAGAGCTGGTGTTTTTTAGCAAGCAGAAGAGTGATTTTACAGGTAATAATATGTTAAGACTCGCCAAGTTTTGGCAATATTTATTATATAAAAAATTTATGAGTGATAATCAACAAGATTTCAATCCAGAAACAGGAGATGAAGAGTTTTATAAAAATATAGGGTTGGAGATGGATAATGATAAAAGTACTGTTAGTCCTTCTGGCTTAGGGATAGTTACGGATGTGCTTTTTAGAAGATATAGATACTCAACCCTTAAGCCAATATTCATTAGAGGATTATTCAATACATATGCCTTTAGATAAATTAAAGTATGAAATAAAGTTGGTAAATAATAATTTATTGACTGATATTTTTCTCTCGGTTTCAAAAACTGACAACTCAGGAGAAAGAATTCGAGTAGTATTAGATGAAAGAATAGATAGAAGAACAGAACTCAATAACGGTCAGTTAATTCGATTATATAAAGACATCGAGAAGCTTAAAGACGAGGACAACCTTACTATTATTAATGATTATTTAAAAATAGAACTTGAAAATTTTCAAGATAAATTTCTAGGACCTCTATACGATACTTTTGTAATGTTTAAAAATACGGAAATGGCAAGCTTAGTTGTTGATGAGAAAAGGAAAAGGGTAGAAAGATCAACAAGACAAGATGACTTATTTGAAAAAATCTTATATCCTGAATCGTAAAATTTTGTTTTATTAAGCACTAGGAATTTAGAAATAAATTTTGTTAGAATGGGTTTATGGGAATAGATACACTGCCTGATGGCATAATAACAACTTATAATGATGATGGTACAACTAGCGAGGAAGCAATCGCTGGAGAAGATCTCGATATGGTAAAAATTACAAGAGATCACATTGGTCAGTCTATTGGGACTGTAGATGGAGATGAAAGTATAGATGAATTACCTATCGAAGAAGTATATGAAGATCTACCCACTCTTCCTAGCTTATCAGATATGAAAATAGGTGAGTTTGAAACTGAATTAGAGAAACTAAGGTTAAATAGCAATGAACTCAAAAATCTTGCAAGAGTATTTATGAAAGAAGGATTAACTGAAAAGGCGGCGATCTTACGTGAGAGAATTGTATCATCTGAAATTTCCGTAAAAGATAGGGACGTTGAAAAAAGACTTCTAGGCTCTAAGCCAGCAGAAAAACCACAAGCAACTAGTAAACAATTAAGCAGTGCTAAGAGAGCAATCTTAAAGATGAATGTTCCTACAAAAAATGAATTTGACGGAGATACCGATGCATATAATAAAGCAGTTCAAGGGTATATGGATAATATTAGAATTACTGCATCTAAAAATGGACTTAATTCAATTGATCTTGAAAATTTAAGAAAAAGTATTGTAGATAATGATTTGGATCAAGTAAATGGAGATTTGACTAATAAGGTAATTTTAAACGCAGCAATAGATTAAGGAACTATAGAAGCTACAGGTGAACCACCAGAACCTTGGATTAGCTCAGTATAAGATATACTATTATATCTTCTTCTTGCACCCAATTTCTTACCAAACTATACTGTATTTATCTTAACTAAATCATTTTGAGAGAATACACTATTAACTTTGTAGTCTGGTACTACTACTATAAAACAAGACAAGCTTTTAACTACGTTATAAATAAACTCTTTTATATCTTGGTGAGGACTAGAACTTTACCAATGTATAAGAATTTATTCACTCCAATGTATGGAGATGATTCTGCACCTGGAAGGTTTATGGGATTTTTTATTCGATTCTGGTGGGGACTATTTGGTTTAATCGCTAGCGTAGTATTTATTATTCCTTTTATATTATTCTTTTTACTTGTCTTAGTTTTACCATTTATCCCATTTTATGGAGTTTACATGCTCTTAGCTTCATAAAGCTTTTGAGGAAAAATAAAGAAAGTTGTAATAAAAAATTATGAAAATATTTAGTGGAAAACAAAAAGTAGCAAAATATTTAAATATAGACTTAGTCGTGGATTTTGATGATCTATTTAAATATAGAGGGGAGAGAAGATCGAATAGATTGATAGCTGCGAGTCTAGGACGAATACTTTTAATAATAAGTCTGATTTTAATAATCGCTCCTTTTGTATTTGGAACACCAAATATCGAGAAAATTCTAAAACCAGATGAATTAATCTATCTAATGCCATATTTAGCAATATACTTTGTAATCTACTCACTATATTTACTAAGAGACAGAACTGAGTTTGACTTCAATATTGAAGGTCATGATGCAAGAAGATTGAAAAATAAAATTAAAGAATCTGGAATTAAAGAAATTGAAATTGATAACTACTTTTCAGACGAAATAGCAGCTGAGATAGATAAAGCTTACTTTAAAGATTCATCTCAATTTATAAAAAATCTAGGATATTTCCTACTAGAACAAAAAGAAAATCTAACATTACTAGAAAAAAGACTAGATATTTCGTCTAAGCAATTTATTTCCCATGTTGAAAAATTAAATTATAATTCAACTTTTGAAGAAAACTATCAAAACTTTTTCCTAAGATGTTTTAGTACAGCGCTTCAACTTGATATTGAATATGTAGATAAACAAGTATTATTCCTTATTTACTGTAAGTTTTATTGGAAAAGCATAATATTAGACTTAGATGCGACTGAACTTGAAGTAGAAGGATTAATGGACTGGCTTAAAAATGAGCATAGAAAAAAATATTATTATAAAAGATGGAAGGTACTTTCTAATTTAAAACCAAGAGGAGCAATAAATAGAAGCTATACTTCTAAGTCAACACCAGTTCTAGATGCAAATTCAGTAGACTTTACATCCCTTGCGGCTGAAAGCGAATTCGTAACAGCTATTGGTAAAGACGAAGCACTTACTGAAACATTTAGAACACTTCAAAAAGGATCAGGTTCTGCAGGCCTTATACTAGGAGAGCCAGGAGTTGGAAAAACATTTTTCTTAAGATACTTAGCTACAAGAATGGTTGTAGAAGATGTTCCTGAAAGTCTTTACGATTATCGATTGGTAGTTGTAGATCTCAATAGAACAATGTCAGTGTCCGGGTCGGTTGATGGTTTTAAATCTGTTTTAAATACAATGTTTGAAGAAGTTATAAGTTCCGGAAACATTATCTTAGTATTTGAAGATATAGGACAGATTTTTGGATTAAGAGATGAAGGAAGAGCAGAGGTAATAAGTCTAATTTCTGGAATGATTAATAAATATAATATTAAAGTTTTAGCTACTGCTTCGAAAAGAGAATATGAAAGTAGGATGAAAACTAATAAGGGATTTTCATCTTTATTTGAAGTTATAACAATTGAAGAACCTTCAAATAATATAGCCTTTCAAATAGTAATGGACTTCGTTCCATTTTTAGAGAAAGAAAATAAAATAACGGTTAGATCAGAAGCGGTAAAAAGAATAGTAGAGTTTGGAGAAAATATTATGCACGAAAGAGTAATGCCAGATAAAGGAATAGTATTACTTGAAGATGCAATACTACAAGCAAAGGCGAAGGGGTTAGATTTTCTAGATGATAAAACTGTAAATGAGATTTTTGAAAAAGAAATTGGGGTTAATGTTGGAGAAATATCAGAAGATGAATCTAAAACACTTATAAATCTAGAAGAAACAATGCATGAAAGAGTAATAGGACAAGACAAGGCTATACTTGGTGTTGCTAATGCATTAAGAAGAGCAAGGTCGGGAATAACTAGCGGAAAAAGACCAATCGCTTCATTTTTATTTTATGGTCCAACTGGAGTTGGAAAAACTGAGGTTGCAAAAACACTAGCTGAAACTTATTACGGAGACGAGAATTTAATGATTAGGGTAGATATGTCTGAATATCAAGAAGAGATAAACCTAGATAGATTAATCGGATATACAGATGCAGATGGTAATTTTTTAGGAGGTTACCTTACCGAAGCTGTACGAACAAAACCTTTCTCTTTAATTTTATTAGATGAGTTAGAAAAGGCGAATCCTAAAGTTTTAGATCTTTTTCTTCAAGTTTTAGATGAAGGAAGACTTACTGATGGATTAGGGCGAGAAGTGAATTTTAGAAATACAGTATTAATTGCTACTTCAAATGCAGGATCAAGACAAATTGCAGATTTAATTATAAAAGGCAAAAAATATAAGGAAGTAAATAAAGCAGTTGAACCGGTACTAAGAGAGGTATTTAGGGTAGAGTTCTTAAATAGGTTTGATAAAGTAGTAATGTTTAAACCATTAAGCAAGATCGAGGTTTCTCAAATAGCACATCTAATGCTAAAAGGAGTAAATAAGAGATTAGAAGAAAAGGGAATAGTAATTAAATGGGATATGAGAACTCTTGGTGTTCTTGCAGAAGAGGGTTATAACTCAGTATACGGTGCAAGAGAGCTTAGAAGAACTATTCAGGACGAAATAGAAGATAAAATTGCCCAATTAATTATTTCAAATAAGGTAACTAGTGGTAGCGAAATATTTTTCTCAGGTACTGAAGTTGTCCAGATTCAGAAATAAATAATTGCTAATTGCTGACTTTTGAATGGCAATTGCTATTTAATTGTCATGTAATTTTCTTTGATGTATATTGTTTAATATAAGTTTTCAGTGCTATTTTTAAATTTATGAACACTATTAGAAAAGTTCAAAATAAAATCACAGGTTTGATTATTGAATTCAGAATTATTACTTACGTATTAGTTTTTTCAATTACTACATACTTTTCAATAGGAATAACACATGCGCAGAACTTAGGATATAAAATTCCAAATCCATCAAAATTCAACTCTTTAGAAGAGATAATTTCCGCTGCAGCATCACTAATAAGGCCATTATTTCTTTTAACATTTGGTGCTTTTATTATTGTAGGTGCTATAACATTAACAACCTCTCGAGGTGAAGCTGAAAAGGTAGAATCTGCAAAAAAGACAATAACTGCAGCAATAGTAGGGTTTGTAATTGCTGTATTCGCCCCATCTATAGCAAACCTTGTATTAGGTTTACTAGGAGCTGATGGACTAGGTTTATTTGGACCTTAAATTCTATAAATATGATAAAAAAACTTTTAATTATAATTTTTGCAGTAGCATTTATTAACATTATACTTCCAAGTTCATTAAGCGCAGCCCCAATAGCCTGCTTAAGTTCAAGTATAGATCCAAATTGCGCATCAAGAAATTTGTATGAAGCTTGCGGTGGAGGTAATTACTGTATTCCACAAGGTAATAATAATTCAAGGAATTGCGTATGTACAATTGCAGTACTTTTTTGTATTCCTGAAAATTGTCCAAGAGAATATATTCCAAATACGGCTTGCTTGAATGAGCAAATTTTAAATCCTGCAAGTCCAGAAGCGGCAACTTGCTGCGAAAATAAATGTAAAGACGACGCTTTAAATAGTATTGCAACAGGAACAAAGACTAGTGCACCAGCTGAAATAGATGCTTTAATAACAATGTTTGGACAAACAGTATCAGTTAAAAATGAGGATAGATTTGCAGTATTTGTAAATCTTGCAATTACAACAGTACTTGGAGCTATAGCTGCTTACACATTAGTTTATGGAATAATTCTAGCTGCATATAAAAGACCTAATACAGTAGATGCAGAAGAGATTGCCAGAATAAATAAGACTTTAACTAATATGATTCTTGGCTTTGTATTAGCCTTTAGTTTTGTATTAATAATGCAGGTTTTTGCCAACTTACTAGGACTTGGTAACTTAGCAAGTATTCAATTAACGGGATCAACACCATCAGATACTCAAATTGTAATAAACTAAAAAATATGAAATCAAACATTACAAAATTATTTTTAACCAGCATCATTTTCATAATGCTTTCAATATTTACACTTAATATTGTAAGTGCTCAAGGAGGTGGAACTGTTGATTTAGATACTCAGTTTGATTTAGATTCTAAAATTTCATTACAATCTATTACAATAAATTACTTTCCCCAGCCTTTAGATCCGGGAGGAGAATATGCAACTGTACTTTCTTGGCTTAGCTTTTTTGGTATCCTTATAACTATTGGAGCAGCTGTATTCTGGATATTCCTTTTATTAAAAGCAGGTTTATTCGCCTTTAAAAGTGAGGGAGATGAGGTAGCGCTTGCTGAGTCATATAAAAAAGTTAAATCAGTTTTTATAGGAGCTGGATTGTCTTTTTTATTTCCTATGATTCTTACAGTAGTTGGATTTGCTGTAGGTGTCGGAGGAATATGGACTTGGCCTAAGGCATTTAGAGACTGTCCAAATGACCCAGATTTAAACTTTTACTTTCAAGCTGTTCTAGAAGTAGATGAAAGTATACCTGCAAATAGGGTAGATATAGAAGCAGAAACTAGATGTTACGGAGCACCAGTATTTACAACACCAGGTGGAAGTGTAACTTTATAAAATATATAGTATGAATAAAATAAAAATAAATAAAACAATATTCATAGCATTATTCTTTGTAATATTCTCGACACTAGCTTGCTTATTTGCAAATCAGACAAATGCACAGGCTTTCTGCGATGTTTTTCCTTGTGGAGATAGTAATAATACTTCAGGTCCAATTTCTGGAACTGAAGCAGGAGACTTATTTACTTTTACATCTGGAAGTATTTTTATAGGATTTATTTTAGTTGGTGTTATCTATATTATTAAAGCTGTAATAAAAATAATAAGAAGTCAGGGCGATGAAGCAAAAATCGAAGAAGGTATGAAAATAATGAAAGGCGTTTATATCGGAATAGGTTTAGTTATAATAGGTATTATTGGTTTAGTCATTCTAGCAGCTGGTTTTAAGGCTGGAGATCTTTTTGGAAACGATGTTACAACTACACCACCTGGTGTGGTTATTCCACCAGGAATATTCTAGTTAAAAAACTCTATACATGTATAAAAAAACAATGTATATTAGTATTAGAGAATATAATAGTTAAGGTGTATAAATATATGAAAAAATTTCAAAAGATAACACTTGCTTTATTAGTTGCAGTTTCGTCTTTTCTTACATTGGCAATTACGCCAGCAGCTTTTAATACAAATCAAGTAGAGGCTCAAAATTTATTATGTGATGTTTTCCCATTTATAGGAAGTATAGATTATACATCTTCACTTTGTGGAACTGGAAATATTGAAGGAGACGCCAGGTCTGCAGTTAGTACAGTAGAACAGCTTATTCAATTAGGTGTTTCTCTAGTATTTATCGGTATTATTATTATAGCTGTAGGTACAATTATTAAAGCAGCAGTAGTATATATTAGAAGTGAGGGAAACGAAGGAAAAATTCAAGAATCTCAAAAAGCTATTAAATCAGTATTCATTGGTATTGGTGCTTTGATTATCGGTATTATAGGACTAGTTATTGTTCTTGCTATATTTAATGCAGGAGAAGCAGTAGGTGGTGGAGGAAGCGCTGGAGATGCAGTAGATATCTTACTAGGAAAAGCAGCCGGTGGAGGTGGAGGTGCTTGTTCAAATCCAGGTGTAGCTTGTGCAGGTGGTGGTACTATAGCAAACTGTTCAGCTGGAGGGCCTATTCTTACTTGAAGAGGTGGATTCTGGGCACCATAATCTTTCTTCCTGAGTTAAATAAAATTATAGAGAGGTATCAAATTTTGATACCTCTCTTTTTTATTGCTTTCATTTTTTACTTCTTGTAAGCTGATAGAAGTAAATAGAAAAAATTGGGGAAGACTATTAAACAAAAATTCTTAGTATTAAGCTTACTTCTAATAATTTCTTTAGGTGGATTAATAACCTCTAGTAGTAAAGTAGAGGCTCAATCTCAAGATTTTAATTTCTCAGGAAATAGTGCTACTAGCTATCAATGTTTTACTTTAGCTGGTGATAAGATACCTGATGGAGTTTCAAGCATGAAGTATAATGGCCAGTTTTTATGTAAATGTTTAGCAGCAGGAATTTCCCCTGATGTCGCTGTAGTGACAGATTACAATGTAACTCCACTTGCAAATGGACGTTGTCCAGGAACTGCAAATCCTACTGATATTAGCCCTGGACTATCTGGTAATTATGCTATTCAAGCAGTACTTAGGCCACCTAAACTACAACAAATAGAAATTTGGTTTGTAAGAATAGTTTATATAATTTGGGGGGGAGTAGCAGCCCTTTCATTCTTCTTTTTAGTAATTCTAGGTTATCAATATATGCTTACTAGAGGAGATGTTACAAAGATTACTCAAATAAGACAAAGAATTATTTACTATATACTAGGAGTAGTATTGGTATTTTTAGCTGTACCTATTTTAACTACAATTTTTAGGCTATTTGGAATTAACCAACAAGTTTCTTGTTACAATGAGGTTAATATGCCAGGATTTCAATTCTTCTTCGCAAACTTATGTACAGATCCTAAGGGTATTTTGGCTAATAGTTGTGAATCATTAGGAAATAGCTTTAGCGAATCTTTAGAGCTTTTAGGAGTCCCATGTCAGACAAATGGAGAAAGTCTAAATTGTAATTCTCAAGTAAGAATTTTTGGAATACCACTGAATATTCAATATGCGGTTACTTGTAGTGAGAATTTCTGGCAATTAGATTTCTTAACTAGGGGTGGGCCATAAATTATAGGTTTATAAACTTAATCATTATCTAATTGATATTTCCTTCAAACGCTTGTAGACTTTTAAAAGTAATAAATAGCATCTGTGATTTTTTCTTTTCCAAAACTTGAAATTATAAAAAAAGATAATTCTGTATTAAATATAGAAGGTTCAAATGATGTTAAATTAGATAAAGATCTAAAGATTGTTTTAAGGGAGTTTACTAATATCTTCGAATTTAGCCTACCAGAAAAAAATATAAACCATGTGTTTTGTATATTAGATATTCAGAAAGGTGATGATACTTATGTAATTTCTATTGAAAAGAATCGCGAAAAAGAAATTATTGATTTTAGAATTAATGGTGAAAAGTTTGAAGATGATTTCTATCAGTGGCTTTCTGAAAGTTTAAAAATTAAATTTTCAAAAGATATTTGGCAAAAAAGATTTATCGATTCATCAAAGATAACTGATCTAAAAAAGAACTTAGAGGAAATTGAAGCTGAGGTTTTATCAAAAGATGTGAAAATAAATGAAGAGACTGAGGAGACTATAAAAAACAAGATATCAGCTTTAGAAAAAAATATAGATGATTATAAAAATACAAGAAAAAATAAAGATGAATTAGAGGTTAAAATAAGAAAGCAAAAGGATCTAAAAACAGAAATTAAAGATAAATTAAAAGACTCAGAAGGATACATTAATAGAATTCAAAAAGTTGAAAGCCAATTAGCGAAATTTAATGGATTAGCTAATACGTCATCAGAAGAACTTGATAAAAGAGTTACTGCATTAAAAATAATGCGAATTCAAAGTATAATAGGCGTTTTAAAAAAATTAAAATTAAATTCAGAATCTATAGTAGACCAAGATAAGTACCACGATAAGAAAAATCGGACTAATTCATTTTTATATGCACTAAGTTCAATTTTCTATTTAATAGGAACGATATTATTTTATCTGCAGTCTGGAGATCTAAGAGTAATAATTATTGGATTAATTGGGTTTTTAATAATTCTATTTTTACTGATTATTTTAAAAGTAAGTTTAGCTACTAATAAGACTAGAAACTTTAGAGTAGATCCTACAGATCTAGACTCTAGCTATAATAGTTTCACCACTCATTTTGATCCTAATGAAGACGCGTTATTAGTCAATTCATCTTGGGTAAAAGCCTTACGATCAGAATCTTTTAGGCTAAATGAAATGTTAAAAAGAAACCTTGGAGGTAAAGATTATAATGAGGTGCAACTAGAGCTTGGTAATATAGAAAAAAGTATAGATGAAATTAAAAATGAGATAGATGAACTAGAAAAAAACAGAATTACATCTGAGGAATATTTAAAGAAAAGGAGAGAATTAGATGTATTATCTTTAAAATTAAAAGATTTTAAGAAGAATCTTAAAACTAGTAGCTCCGAGAATTCATTCAGTCATATACCTATTATTTTATACTCTTATACTAAAGAGAACCTCGGTAATAACTCATTATTAGAAAATTTGGAGAAAGACTTTCAGATAATCAAAATGGTGTAAAATAACTTATGACAAAATCAACAAAGTTTATAACAATTTTATTAGTTGCGATTTTGCTTTCATTCAATTTAGTAAGTGTTTTCGCTAGAGGATCAGACGATATAGGCTTAGAGATTGACGAGAAAAGAGAAGAGCTTGAAAAAACTAATGAAGAAATTAAAAGATTAAAGGAAGAAATTGAAAATAATGAAATCTTAGTTTCAGAAGCAGCTACTGGACTACCTAAATTAGAAGCAGAGATAAATAAAATTAATTCTGAGATTGCTTTAAATGATGCAACTCTTAAACAACTAGAACAAGAGTTAGAGCTAAAGAAATTACAAAAATCAGATAAAGAAGAAAGGCAAGAGAAATCTCTTAACTATACATATAAAAATTGGAGGTTAAATCGAAATGCGGTTAGTGTTTTAACTGGGGACTCATATGAAGATTTTAAATATGATCAATATGCTTCAATAACATTAGGAGTAAGTAAGGATGATTTACTTGAATTATCCTCTGAAATTAGAGCTCTAAATCTAGAAACAAATCAATATGAAGAACTAATAGCAGGTCTAAGTAATCAAAATAATGACTTACAATCAAAGAAAAGATCTATCGAAAATGAAATTGCTTATTATAGCGGTTTGATAAATCAAAACTTAGCTGCGTCAAATAACCTGCTTAATTTACAAGATAGTTTACAAGAAGAAATCTTAAGTCTGCTTGCTGAACAAAGAGATGCCGCTGCTAGAGAGGCTGAACTATTAAAAAATACTCAAAATCAAGCTCCAAAAATTCCGCCAAGAGCAGATGGAGAAAATAATATTAGCGTTGATCCGGTAGCTGGTACCTTTTATTTCTCTGGAATAGGTAGAGATACTTACCAAGGTCATGGAGTTGGAATGTCGCAATGGGGAGCTTATGGGGCTGGAAATGCAGGAATGAATTATGAACAAATCCTTAGATTTTATTATATAGGAATAGATTTTGGTGTAAGAGGAGGTTCAGTAAACGTAACAGATTTAGGATTAAATCTAGACATAGAAGAATATGTATCTCATTTAGGAGAAGTGCCAACTAAAGCTTGTGGTAACGCAGAACAGGCAAAGAAATCTCCGAATAAGTATGTTGTTGATGACCCAGGTAATATGTGGGACTGTTGGCCAGAAGAGACAATTAAGGCCCAAATTATTGCTGCTAGAACATATGCTCTTTACCATGGTTCTGTATTCTCAGATGCTAGGAGCCAAGTTTATAATCCAAGCTTTGATGCTAGATGGGCAGCTAAAGAGACAGAAGGGATTGTTATAACTTATGGAGGCGAATTAATTGAAGCACTTTACTCTGCAGATAACAGCCAGGGAAACGGAACTGCGAATAACGAAACTATTTTCCAATCAATTACTGGTGATGGTACTATTAAACCATATTTAAGAGCAGTAAATGATACTTCTTTTGCTGCAACAACACAGTGGACTAATTGGAATTATTCAACTTTTCACTATAATTACGATCTTATAACTGAGATGTTAGAATATAGTACAACTGAAGCTAGTGGATATTCACCTTATGAAAGAGACTATATTCGAAGCATTCTAAATGGTGCAAGTCAAATAAGTTCAATTGAATTTGAAAGAGATCCTTCAAATAGAGCAGTAAGAGTATGGTTTATTGGTATAAATGGCAATAGAGTTTCTTTAGGAGGATGGTGGTTTAAGAATCTTTGGAACAATTGGGCATATAATATTGGAACTTATGATTATATATACAGTACAACATTTTATATAAATTATAATTAGAGAATTGGCAGATACACCATATTCAAATAACAACAATAGTAATGCTAACCCAAATAACCCGTATATGTTAGTTCCGAACCCTAACTACGTTGGTAATCCAACTACGAATCCTACTCCTAGACCTCCAGCACCGAATATTAATAATAATATGACCTATGCAACGAATGCTGCTGCTAGAGCTCATCTTACAAGGAGGCAGATAGAATTAATGAAACTTAAAGAAATAGATGAGATGATACCTAAAAGAAGAGGAAATTCATGGAGCGGGCTACTTTTTAGACCAAAAAGTATTAGATTTGAAAATCAAAATGATTATGAATATGTATTTGTAGTTGTTAGAAGCCATTGGTCTTCTAATATTGCTTGGATCGTAAGAAATGTCTTATATAGTTTTATTCCAATATTGCTTTTGGTTCTATACTCGTATTTTAATATTTCATTAAGTTTTGTAAGCGCTATAAATGTAAGTATTTTCTTTTTGGCATTTTATTCAGTTATTATGACAAATGTTATAAGAGATTTCTTTGATTGGTACTTTGATCCTTATATTGTTACAAATCAAAGAATTGTTCACTATGAATTTAAGCCATTTTCAAGTTATACAATTAAAGAAACAAATCTAGAAAATATTGAATTCGTAAGAGAAAAATCTGCAGGAGTTTTAGCTGGTATATTTGATTATGGAACAATAATTGTAGCAACCGCATCCGAGCAATCATTATTTGAATTTAAAAAAATTCCAGAAGCTACACTGGTAAGAGATATTATTACTGATTTAAGAACAATACATGCAAAGTATAATTGACAGTTTTTCATTAGATCTAGACTATATTATAAAAGTCTCAAGTATAATCTTTGGATTGGTACATTTTTTGTTGGGTTTAGTAATCTATAGAGAAATAACTAGAATTAATAGAGTATATAAAAGCGGGAACGCTGGGTTTTTCAATATAGTTATGCTGTTTTACGTAATAATACTTTTCTTTTCTTTCATTATTTTCGCAGTAATATAGCTAAATTAGTTATATCTACTATGAATACATTTTTTGATTATACAAAATTCAATATTTAGATTCATTTCTGATATACTTTTTATACAGGTTAATTAACGATATGAATTTTAAAACTGATTTTATTGCAAGTAGTCCCTCTAATAACGAATGGTCTGGAGTTTACGGCTATAGGCCAGACACTCATAAAGAACTTTTTCAATTTGGTGAATTATTTGCAGTTATGCGTTTAAAAACTGAAGTAGACGGTTTTAATTTAGAAAGAATGGCAAAAGTTCTAATGTTAGAAATACATGAGAACTACTTTAATAATGATCTATTAGAAGAGAAAGGATCTCATTTAGAGATTTTAGAAGCTGCTTTATGGAAAATGAAATCAAAAATGGAAGTAGTTTTGGCAAAAGAGGATGCAATTTTAGAAAAAGGCATAGATCTTGAATTAGCTGTTGTAACGGTTATTAATAATATTCTATACGCTGTAGTAGTAGGAGAAAGTAAAGTATATATAGCAAGAGATGGTAACTTTGTAGATGTGTCTGAAGCTTTAATAGATACTAAGAAAGGTGAATTTATAAGATCAGGAAGTTTAGAAGTTAAAGATAAAGATAAATTTCTAATTTCAACTTTCAATGTTGTAGAAAAAGCAGGAGCTACGATAGAGGAGATGGTAGATAAGTTAGATGTTACATTATTAGAAGAACAGCTAGAAAGTGATCCTGGGTCTAGTTTATTGCTGTTCGCTGATGAATTATTGGATTGGCCAAAGGAGGAAGAAGAAAAAGAAGAGATTTTAGAAACTGAGGACAATAGTGAATTAGATGAAGAAATTTCAGAAGAAGATGATTCTGAGGAGAAAACTGTAAAGACTATTAAATCAAATGATAAATTTGAGAAGGAATCTGATGATAAAGGAGATATCGAAAATTCTTCAATCAATAGTCTTGATGATCAATCTCAATCTAAAGGAAAAAATATAGCAAATCAGATAAAAGGACATGCAAAGAATGTACAATCAGTCTTGTCTACAAGAATAGATAAATTTAGAAATAAGGGTAGCGAATCGGAGGAAGATTTTGATGAAAATGAAGAGATAATTGAGAAAAATGATAGAGCAGAGAATAGGTACTCTAAATTAGAGAAAGATAAATCTCCAGTTGAAAGTGCTTTGTCAGTTATTTCACCTATTACAAATTTTATTAAATCCATAGTAAGTAAGGTAAGAAAACATTTTGAAGAGAATCAGACTACATATGTTAAGGTTCTTAAAGATGCTTTTGGTAAAATCAAATCTCTCTTAGCTAAAGCAAAAGAACTTTTTGATAAAGAAATAGTTGGAGATCCACGAGCTAGACGATTAGCTTATCAAAAGAAAAAATTAAGAAGAAATAGAATAATATTTGCAGTTGTGACACTATTACTTGTGTATTTTATATATTCAAATGTAACTACTACATTGAATAACAATACAGAACAGGAGGTAAGAGATGAAAAACTACAAGTTTATAATGGCTTTAAAGCAGACTTAGAACAAATAAAGACTGATTCGCTAATTACAACTAATGCAAACTCAATAATAACAAGATTGTCAACATTGGAGAAAAGTATACAATTCGAATCTACTGATGATGTACTAACACAAGACGAGGTAACAAGACTTAATAACTTATTGATAGAAATTCAAAATACTGAAGATGATATTTTAAATATAGATTCTTTCTCACAACCTTCAATAGTTGCAGATATTGGATCATTATTCCCTGACGCAAGTCTTTATGACATTGAATATGCAAATAATAATCTATTTATTACTGACAATGCTAGAAGTGTTATCTATAAAACTGGTATCGAGCTGCAAAGTGATGTTGATGTTTTTACTTCTGAAGTAAATGAACCTACAAACCTTGTTAGAAATGTGGCTGGAGATATCATTTTCTTTGATTCTCAAAGTAATGACAGTGGAATTGGTAAATTTAGTCCTTCAACACCAGGAACATTAACAAGATTCACAGGATTATCTTTAAGTAATACTGGATTTATAAATGAGGTAGCGATATTTGAGGGTAATGATGCATTATATGAGATCCATAATACTAACAATCAAATATTTAAAAGAGACAAAGATGGTAGTTCATATTTTGGAGGTGGAGCAACTTATGTTGCTGATAATCCACCAAATTGGAAGACATCTAGAGAAATTGGCTCTGCAATTGATATAGATGCACCGTTTGAAATTTATGTTTTATCAAAGGGACAAGGTTTATTCAGATATTTAGGTGGAGGAGAAAATACATTAACTTTTAATTCTTTTAGTGGACTATCTCAAGCAGAATTTGCAAAATTTACTACAGCTAGTTCAATAGATGCAACAGCAGGATATTTAGCTGTAGGAATTCCAAACGAAAGAAAAATAATGCTTTTCTCAATTGCAGACACGCCTGATAAGCCACTGACACTTATAAAACAGTACGTATATAGAGGAGAGGGCAATATTCTAACCGATATAAATGAAATAATAATAAATGAAGACTTAGGTCGGATTTTTGTACTAGACAATGATAAAGTGTTAAGATTGGACATTTAAAATTCTGGGATGAAAGTTTTGTATTTAAACAAAGAAGCAAAAAGAGATTACGAAATAATTGAAAAAGTTGAGGCAGGTATAGTACTTAAAGGGTGGGAAGTTAAATCTATTAAGTTACAAAATGTTTCATTAAAAGGATCTTTTATAAAGATTGAAGAAGAGCAGGCGTATTTACTAAATTCAACAATAGGAGCATATAAGTTTGCCAGTGATATTAGTAAGGATGATTTAACAAGAAAAAGAAAGCTTTTACTGAAAAAGAGACAGATTACTAATCTGCATTCCAAAGTAAAAGAAAAAGGATATACATTATTTCCACTAGATATATATGTTTCAGAAAGTAACTTAATTAAATTAACTATCGCTCTAGGTAAAGGACGGAAAAAGTTTGATAAGAGGCAAAAGCTTAAAGAAAGAGATATGAAACGGCAGCTAGATAGAGATAGAAAATCATACAGTTTTTAAATGGATGCAAATATAACAGATCCAAAATTAAGGAAAGTATTAGAGCAATTGGAACCATTTGGTTTCGAATTTTTTTGCTTTAGTGAAAATGGTGCACCGCTTGTTAAAAGTCCAAATGAACAAATAGCAGAAATTAATGTTGCAATAGCATTTGTAAATGAGCAAGTAACAAAAAAACAATCAGAATCTAATCAGTCTTCAGCTTCACCAGAAGACTTTCCAAGTATGCCTAATATGCGGCAGTCAAAGGCAGAATCTAGCATGGAATCAAATGCTGAATCAAAAGACTCTAGCTTTGAAAGACAATCTAATAAGCCTAAAAATATTCAACCTTCTCAAAAAAAGATAAATGTACCAAGGAGAGCTCCTATAGTGAAAATTAAAAAAGAGAAAATTAAACCTTATGGAGACGGATTTGATCCAGTTTCATTTGACCCTTCTGATTTAAGAAAAGCTATGACATTTATAGATAAGAATAGTAAGAAAAAGAATACCTCTTCATCAAAATGGCTTGCAATTCTTTTTAAAAAGTTTCTTGATGAAATGAGTTCAGACATTAAATAAGTGTTAAAATATCCTTAGAAGTTAATTTTAAATCAATGACAGGTTCGGGCTCAATTGGCAGTACGTTTACAGCAATTCTTATCACTATAGGTATAGCGATAGCGCTTATTGCCGTCCTTATACTATCACTAAAAAAAATTCTTGATAATTATTACGAAAGAAGTTTAATTAGCAATTCTAAGAACTTTACATTTTTTGAAGTAAGGCTACCTAATAATAACGAAGTAGAAATAAAAGCTGCTGAACAGATGTTCGCTGGACTTTTAGGAATAGGAAAGAAACTTAAAGGCTTAGAAAAATTCAAGAAACAAAGAATGTTTGTAAGTTTTGAAGTTGTCGCAATGAAAGAGACGATTAGATTCTATGTAGTTTGTCCAGATAAAATTGCATCTGTTGTAGATAGACAGATTAACGGTACATACCCAACAGCAGAAATTAATAAGAAAAAGGAATTTAACCTATTTCCAGAGGATGGAGAAGTTGCATATGCTGCTTTAAAGTTAGATAAAGAAAATAGACTTCCTATACAGACATTTGAAGAGCTTCCAGTAGACACTATGGCTACTATAACTGATGGATTTAGTAAATTTGCTCATTATGAGGGAGGTCTATTTCAAGTGATAATATCGCCTTCTGGTGCAGATTGGCGAAATGCATCAAAAGAATATGTTTCTAAAGTACGAGATAGCAGATCTGATAAAGATAAGACTGAGATAAAGGAAAATGACGACACACTTAATTTAATTGAAAAGAAATCTGGTAAATCAGGATTTTATACAGATATACGATTAGTAGTTGTTTCTCAAACTTCAATTGAAGCTGAGGCACATTTAACAAACCTACTAAGTTCATTCGATCAATATACAAAAGAAGGGGGTAATAGATTTACTAAAGATTCTGGTAAAAGTGTTAAGAAAATTGTTACTGATGTAATTCATAGAATTCCAAGAGAAACTGCAATAATGAATGTAGAAGAGCTTGCAACGCTATATCACTTTCCTAATAAAAATGTACAAACACCATATATACAGTGGTTACTATCTAAGAAAGCTCCAGCACCTGATTATGTAACTAGTAAATTTGATGATGATTTACTTTATATTGGAAAAAATAAATTTAGAGGAGGATCGAAGGAAGTTTTCTTAAAACCAGAAGACAGACTGAGACATCTTTATGTAATTGGTCAGACGGGAGCAGGTAAATCAGGTTTTATGGGTGGTTGTATGATTAGAGATATAAAAATGGGCCATGGTTGTGCTTTTATAGATCCCCACGGTAGTGATGCAGAAAAGATACTACAGCAAATACCACCTGAAAGAGTAGAGGATGTTGTATTTTTTGATCCTTCAGATATTGAAAGACCAATGGGACTTAATATGCTTGAATTTGAGACTGATGCTCAGAGGACACTTGTAATAAATGAGATGTTAAATATATTCGATACTCTTTATGATTTAAAGAGAACAGGAGGTCCTATGTTTGAGCAATATTTTAGATACGGAATTATGCTTTTAACTGAAGATGTTGAGTCAGGAGCAACACTTATGGAAGTTCCAAAAATATTTGTAGATGATGATTATAGAAATTATAAATTATCAAAGACAAATAACCAGGAGATTATTGACTTCTGGACTAAACAGGCTGAAAAAGCTGGAGGAGAGGCCTCGTTAAAGAATATAGCTCCTTATGTAGTTTCTAAGTTAGCTAGTTTCTTATCAAATGCTTATGTTAGACCGATTGTAGCCCAGCAAAAATCTTCAATAGATTTTAGGGATATTATGGATTCAGGTAAAATTCTGATTGCTAAATTATCAAAAGGTAAAATTGGAGACTTTAATATGAGTTTATTAGGTATGACTCTAATTGGTAAACTTTTAGTTGCAGCACTTGGAAGAGAAGATGTTCCTGAAGATCAAAGATTACCATTCTATCTTTACATAGACGAGTTTCAGAACTTTTTAACTGATGGAATTAATATCATACTTTCAGAGGCCAGGAAGTATAAGTTAGCACTTACTCTTGGACACCAGTTTGTAGGACAGCTTACACGAACAGGAAATGATACAAAAATTAGAGATGCTATATTTGGTAATGTTGGTAATAAGATGATCTTTAGAGTTGGTGCTGATGATGCAGAGTTCTTGAAAAAGCAATTTGATGGTCACTTTGAAGAAGATGATCTAAAGCAGGTAGAAAATTTTACATACTTCTCTAAGATTTTAGTTGATGGAAAACCAGCAACTCCATTTACTTTAAGATCATACTATGGAGAATCTATATACGATATGGTTGGAGACTCTAGCCCTGAATTAGCAGATATAATAAGACAAATATCTAGGCTTAAATACGGAAAAGATAGAGATTTAGTTGAGGCCGAAATAAAGCAAAGAGGTGCATTAATTAAGAAAAAAGAAGCAGAGAAAAAATCACCGCTGGGAGGAGGCATAGATTTTGGAAACTTCTCTCCAAAGTTTTAATTTGGGTTGAGTTTAATTTTCTCCGTGTTAAAATATCTAACAGCTTTAAATCTTAGTAAATAGATAATTCTTAATTTTAATACTAAGGATTAAAGATAAAAAGCTTAGTACATTAATATTGTAAGATAGTGTAGGCCTGTAGCTCAGGTGGTTAGAGCGCGGTTCTTATAAAGCCGAGGTCGGTGGTTCGAGTCCACTCAGGCCTATTCTGTCTTAGAGTATTTCTTCTTAAACAAAGAAACTATATTTCAACTGGGTGTTTTAAAGTAGATCGTTTATATTTACCAGCAAGTAAATCTAAATACCTTTTAGTAGTAAGCAAGTTCTTATGTCCTACGAGTTCAGAAACCAATTCAATACTTAAACCTGCTTCTAGCTGACTAATTATAAAAGTATTTCTTAAATCATTAACAGAATAGTGTTCCAGATCTACCTTTTTAAAGATATTATCAATTAACAATCTTATATTCCTAACATGTATCTGCTTACCGTTTGAGGTATAAAATAAAGGCTTTGTCTTATCTTTTTCTCTATGGTAATGCTTTATGTATTCTTTTAAGATTAACTTTGCTTTTGAGTTAATTTTTATAGTTCGATCATGGAGATCTATAGTAGGTTTTGCAAGAAGGCTGATATCTTCTAGCTTTAATTTTGCAAGTTCTCCAATCTTAATCCCGGTTTGTAAAAGTAACTCAATAATTGTATAGCTAATCATATCCTCGCCTGCAGTCTCTCTAAGTACTAGGTAATCCGATCTATCTAAGATCTTTGGCTTTCTTAAATTTACAGTTGTTGAGCCAAAATCAATTTCTGGAATTTCACTAATATAATCATTTTCCTTTAAATATGTTAGAAAACTTTTGATACTATTTAACTTTCTTGCAATTGTCTGTCTTGCTGAATCATTTACCTTTAACTCTTTCTTAAATTTCTCTATTTTTTCTTGATCAAGCTCATCAACTTTTAACGCACTATTAAATGAGTTTTTAATGTCTCTTGTATATGCCTTTATAGTATTTGGCGATTTGCCTTCCTTAATTAAGTGCTTTTCATACTTTTTTAATGCTTTTTCTAGAGGTATCATTGAATTATTCTTTTTGAGATTTTGTTAAATTCATTATAATGTAAATCAGAGAGAATTATTGAAATATGTTTAAGATTTTTAAAGCGCCTATTGCTAACTTTAGGTCAAATATTAAAAATATTAAGTTAGATGGAGCTGAGCTAACGCTTATGCTTCTTTTTGTAGCGACCATTCTGACAGCTAATATTATCAGGGTTGTTAATGATGCAGAAAAGAATTATGGAATTTATCTTTATGAGGTTAATAAGCTTGAAGAGCTTGCAAGTGATATAGAGGATTTAGAGAGAGAATATGAGTTCTCAGCCTCCGAAGAGGCTAAGATTCTGCAGGCAAGAGAAATCTTAAACTCAACTGCAGAAAATGGAGAACTTATTAAAGTAGCTAATGATCCAGGATTCTATGAAGTAAATATTGAACACTTAGATATCAGTACAAAGAAGAATTATACAGATTGGTGGTTAAAGCTTGGTATATAATTAATTTGTGGTATAATAAATCCGACGCGGGATAGAGCAGTGGTAGCTCGTCAGGCTCATAACCTGAAGGTCGTTGGTTCGAATCCAACTCCCGCAACCAAAATGAAAATTAAAGAGGCTCTACACGTTGGTAGAGCCTCTTTAGTAAAAGTTATTAATAAAAAATCTTTTCTGATATAGCTTTTGCGTGTATAATATCATGCAAGCCGGGGTAGCTCAGTTGGTTAGAGCGCAGGATTCATAAACCTGAGGTCGGCAGTTCGATTCTGCCTCCTGGTATTTATATTTATCTTACTAAATTTTCATATGGGGACAGATAAAACAACAAGTAAGAAATCGAGCGATGTTGTCAAAAGTAAACAAAAACTTGAAGAAAAGAAAGAATTAGAAAAATTCTCTAAAGAGTTAGCTAAAAGAATTTCAACAGCTACAAAGCAAAATAAGCGTAAAAAAGGTATTTTAGGTAAAACAAATCCATTTGTTTTATTAATATCATTTTTTGTAATAGTCTTCTTCGGATATAGTTATTTCACTAATAGTTTCAATGCAACAGAGGTGAAGAATATTGATGTAGGAGAGTTATTAGACGGAATTGACCCTGAAAATAATAGATTTTCAAAGATTGTAATAAAAGACGACGGAAGCGTTTTAGCTGAAGAAAAATCTTACTATATCGTAGATAGTTCATCTGATATTGATAATGTAGATAATATAGATGAAATTAACTATCTTTCGGATTCTGAAGAGGTTACTCTAAACGAATTACTGGATTTAAGAGAAGAAAGAAGTCTAGTAGATGAGATTAGAGCATTCTTTGGTAAAAAGAGTGATGGTCTATCAAAATTAATTGTAGCAGATGATTTTATTATAGGAATTGTTTCAGGAGAAGATGAAAGTTCTTATATTGCATTCAATGTTGGTTCTGGTGATTTAGATTCATACTTATCAGATAATGATATAGACCTAACCGTGAGTAATGTAACAGTGATAGATCTTTCAGTTTACGCTGGAACTCTTTCTAATGATTCATTAATTTCTAGAATTGAAACAGGACAAATCTCTTCAGTTATAGATATTGATGGCGTTGCTATCGCAGAGGTAAATGAAGAATATATAGGTAGATACGTTATTGATTGGTCGCCTGTTATCCCTACTTTTACTAATCTTATAAATGATAATGGACTAGATTTAAGAAGTCCAAATATTGAAATTATTACAGAAAGAGTACCAACTTCACTAAATTTTAGTGATTTACTAACAATTATTACAATTATAATATTCATAGTTCTAGCATTTATGATCTTCAGAGGAGCACAAGCTTCTGGAATGGGAGTTATGCAGTTTGGTAAGAGTAAAGCTAGAATGTTCTTTGGTCAAAAAACTGATACTTCGTTTAAAGACGTTGCAGGAATTGATGAAGCTAGAGAAGAGTTAAATGAAATAGTAGATTTCTTGAAAAATCCTGGAAAATATAGAAAACTTGGAGCAAGAATTCCAAAAGGAATACTTATGTTTGGTCCTCCCGGAACTGGTAAAACTCTTTTAGCAAGAGCTATTGCTGGTGAAGCTGGCGTTCCATTCTTTCATACTTCAGGTTCGGAATTTGAAGAGATGTTAGTTGGAGCTGGAGCTTCAAGAGTTAGAGATCTTTTTGATAAAGCTAAAAAAGCATCACCTGCTTTAATATTTATAGATGAGATTGATGCAGTTGCAAGAAAGAGAGGAACTAGAGTTCAATCTGGAAGTACTGAACAAACATTAAACCAAATTTTAGTTGAAATGGATGGTTTTGAAAAGAATGTTAATGTAATTGTAATTGCTGCAACAAATAGACCTGATGTATTAGATAGAGCAATCTTGAGACCAGGTAGATTTGATAGACAAGTTAGAATCGAACTTCCTGACAAGGACGGAAGATTTAAAATTTTAAAATTACATGGAAAGAATAAGCCATTTGCAAAAGATGTTAATCTTGAAAGAATAGCAAAGAGAACTGTAGGCTTTACTGGAGCTGATTTAGAAAATATATTAAATGAGGCTGCAATTATTTCTGCTAAAGCAGGTCAAAAAGAAATATTTGATGCTGACATTGATGAAGCAGTTTCTAAAGTAGTTATCGGTCCTGCAAAAAGATCTAGAAAGAGAACTGAGAATGAATTGAAATTAGTTGCATACCACGAAGCTGGACATGCACTAGTGTCTCACTTTACTCCAAATTCTACTCCTGTAGATAAAATTTCTATAGTTTCAAGAGGAGGCACAGGAGGAGTAACTATGTTCTTACCTGAAAAGGATGAGAGTATAATATCTAAAGGTAAATTACTTGCTGATATTGTAGTATCGTTAGGAGGAAGAGCAGCTGAAGAGATAGTTCTAGAAGACATTTCAACTGGTGCATCAAATGATATTGAACAAGCAACTAGCACTGCTAGAAGAATGATTCAAAAATTTGGAATGAATGATAAATTAGGATTAGTTCAATATGGACAATCTATGGATAATCAATATCTTGGATACCATTATGGTGATTCTAAAGATTTCTCTGAATCAACAGCAGAATTGATTGATAAAGAAATTAGAGAAACTATTGGTAAAGCTTACGAGCAAGCTAAGAAAATCATTACTGATCATAAAGCAAAGCTTGATGAAATAGCTAAGATTTTATTAGAGAAAGAGGTAATGGATAAGGAAGAATTTGAAAAACTATTTGATGAAAAGAAATAAGTAAAAGGAATACGATTTAAGAAGTAAGAAATAAGATATAAGAATTTAAAAAGTAGTGGAGGGTTTGAAACCCTCCACTACTTTTTTATTCTTTACATGTATCAATCGGAGAGTTATTATATTAATAATAAGTGTGCAGTGGCGCAATCTAATTTTTTAGTTTTTATTTATGTCTCATGTAGTTTTAGGTTGGCGTCGGCAAAGAGGTTGTAGGGATCCATATTATGGTCATAATGAAAGAGCTATCTCAAGAGGTAAAATATCATTACTTTCTTTAAAAAGAGGATACAAACTTCGTGATGATCAGATAGAAGAACTTGTAACTGCTGCTACACATTCTGATGAAATACGGAGTTCTCTTGGAATTAATTTTGATACTGAAATAACAACATCTTTAATAGTTGAGGTGACTAATAGATTTGCTTCAGCTGAAACTGAAAATGAGATTAATGAAAATGGAGAACCATAGGATTTAACAATCATTTTATTTTATCCTGAGAACTAGTCTTCTGTTAAAATAGCGTAATTAAAATTCATAGGTTTGACAAAACAATCTAAACAAAATCCAATACTTTTTAATGATAAGGGGGATGGGACTTTTAATCCTTCAATACTCTTTAGCGCTTGTATAGTAGGTCAGCTTACTAGATACGATGGCAATGGGCTAAGCATTCAATTATTTAAAGACCTATTAGATCAAGGTAAATCAGTAGCAATATGTGCTGAAGTAGCTTCTGGGCTTCCTATACCAAGGCCACCATGTGAAGTTGAGCCAGGTAAGAGTGCAGCTGAGGTACTTGATGGTGATGCAAAAGTCATATCAATTGACGGTGTCGACTTTACTAAGGAATTTATAGATGGTGCAAATCAAGTTCTTCAAATGTGCTTAAAGTATAAAATTAAGACTGCAATTCTAAGAGCTAAGAGCCCATCTTGCGGTTATGGCTTAGTTTACGATGGGAAGTTTAAGGGAGATAAGATTAAAGGAAATGGAATAGTCTCAGAGCTTCTAGTACGGAATAAGATTAATGTTTACCCTCATGATGACTTCCCTGAAGAACTTATTACGGATCTATTGGATTAAAGCTACGTGATATAATTAAGTATCCTTAAATATTAATATTTCACTAATGCATATTAAATTTATAGCTCAATCAGGCTTTATAATTAGTCTTGAAAATGGACAGAGTATATCTATAGACCTTTGGCTTAATAATCCACTGATGCCTTTGGAATTAGTTGATGTCCCAAAAATGGACTATGTTTTCACAACTCACGACCATGGTGATCATGATTTAACATCAGCTATTGAAATTGCTAAGAGGGATAATGCTTGGTTTACATCTAGTTACGGCATTGCAAAGTATGCATCTGAACAAGGTGTAGAGAAAGTAGAAAGAGGAAATGTTGGTGGAGAGTACTCTATGGGAGATCTTGATGTAATTCAAACTCTAGCTTTTCATTCTAGCGATATTGGGAATCCTGTTGGGTTTATTATTGAGACAAATGAAGGGACTATTTATCATATGGGAGATACTGGATATTTTAATGAATTGAAATTTTATGGAGAGCTTTACGATATAGACATTTTAATGGTCCCAATAGGCTCTAGATACACTATGGATTCATTACAGGCATCATTTGCGACTGCTGATATAAATCCAGAAATTGTAATACCAATGCACTACAATACCTTCCCAGCTATACAGCAAGATCCAAAGGAGTTTGAGTTTCAGGTTAAAGAAAGGGAGTGTAATGCTAAAGTTAAGATAATGAAACCTGGAGATGTATTGGAGTACTAGGTACTGAAGTGAAAAGTCAAAAATGAAAAATCAAAAGTCGAAATTAAAAATGAATAGAGAAATAATAAAATTGCTGTCTGATATCTATCTGATCAATTGGACTATGGCTGGAGTTTCAGAGAAGGTTATAGACAGTCTCCGAAGGGTTTTTGAATCACTTATTCCAGAGGGATATTCTGATCAACTTTTTAAATCATCTGAAGACATTAGGAGACTTTTTAAGCTAGCTTCGAAGCAAGCAAATTCAGGAATTTCAGAAATAGATATTTGGGAGCTTTTGGAAATTAACCAATATAATTCATTTCTTGATGTTGGTTCAAATAATTTAAGAACTATAAAAGAGATAGAATTTAAATTTAAGAATTTTGAAAAAATAATTGCTGTAGATTTAGAAAGTGATCCTAAAAATAAAATTAATTACTCTGATAAACTCCAATTCTTCTCACTAGATTTTTCTAATCATGATCAAATCTTAAGTTTGAAAATGAAGTTTGATGTCATTAACTTTAAATTTTCTTTGCACCATTTTGAAAGTAATGAAGCTATTCAAAATGCATTTAATAATGCATTAGAATTATTAAATGATAATGGGAAATTAATAATTTGGGAGGAGAGTTTTAATAAGGATATTTTAGATTTAGAAACCTTAATTCTTAATACAGAAAGTTTAGGAATTGAAGTCGATCATGAATTAACCAAGTCTTTTTACGGCTTGAATAGGGAAGATAGAATGAGATTAGTAGAGCTTAATGACTTATTCATTAATGCTAGGAATCCTCATATGCAATGGGTTGATAATTATAAAGCTTGGGAAGAGTGGAAAGAGCTAGCTAGCAATTCAGGCTTTATGCTAGAAAACGAATATAACCTGCTTG
>JAUZRK010000027.1 GCA_030950485.1 Candidatus Dojkabacteria bacterium
ATTTCTCCTCTCTTTTAAAATCTAAATAATGAATATTACATTCCGATATCCTTTAGGAATTTATTTACTTTTGTTTCATCATTTTCTACAGAATTCAAATATTTAATCATTCTTCTTCTAGCACCTACTAATTTTAGTAGACCTCTTCTTGAATGGTTATCCTTCTTATGAGTTTTAAGATGATTTGTTAAGTAAGAAATTCTTTCTGTTAATAGAGCTATCTGAACCATTGGCGATCCTGTATCACTATCACTCAAACCAAATTTTTTAATTATATCTTGCTTTTTTGCTTTATCAGCATAAAACTTTGATTTTTTACTTGCCATATTAGCCTTGCTTATTAATTAAACTACCAAACTATTATATACTAAACAAATAAAATATTCAATTATAACTACCAATTTATCTAGCTGTGTCAGTTTAGAGCAAAAGTTGTAATATTTCAATTCATATTGGATAACTATTTGAATAGTATTCAATATAAATATCTCTTATAATATTCATTATGACAATATTTCTTATACACGGCTGGGGAGGAAGTAAGAAAAGCTTAACCCCATTAGAAAAAAATCTAATCATAAAAGGATATAAAACTATCAATCTTGAATTGCCAGGGCACGGAGATACTCCTGAGATGAATATTCCATGGAATATGAAAAATTTTGCTAATTGGTTAGAATCTAATATTGGAGAGACAAAAGATTATATTTTAGTTGGTCACTCATTCGGAGGCAAAACTATAATTAAAAGTATAATTGAAAACATTACTACTCCTAACAAGATAGTATTAATAGATACAAATGGAATACAACCTAGGAATAGCTTCAAAAGAAAAGTGTGGAAATTAATAGCAAAACTTAAAGTATTATTAAAAGTATTTCCTTTTAGTGAAAAAATTAAATATTTTGTCTACAGATATATAATAGGAGAAGTTGATTATTATAAAACTAAAGACAAAAAAAATCTTAGAGCTAGTTTTCAAATTTTTAATGATGAGCATTTTGATGACAGAATAAATGAAATAAACTGTCCTACCCTTATTATTTGGGGAAAGAATGATTTAGTAACTCCATTATGGATGGGAAGAAAATTGAAAAGTAAAATCAAAAACTCTAAACTAGAAGTACTAGAAGGTACTCATGGAGTACCGTTGGAAAGCCCAGTAGAAGTAGCAAATATAATTCATAACTTTATTCAAAATGATTGAAATAATTTCTTTATCACTAATCTTTATAACCCCAGGAATCATTGTAATTTTCAGAAATATTTTATGGGATCTGTATTTTTGGCAAATTAAAGAATATAGAATCGACAGATTTATAACTCATTTATTATGGGATCAGGATGATAGAAATAGAAATGGCTGGATTACTCTTTTTAAGTTTATTGCATTCGCATGTGTCAGCCTAATGTTTATAGCCCCAATTGTTTCGATATCTGGAATATTTTTAATTTATTTTATATGGTTAAACGAAGGTATAAATATAATAGCTAGTACTTACTCAAATAAATTAAAGAGACCATCTGTTAAAAGCCCTAGAAATATCCTAGTACTACTATTAGCAGTTGTAATAATATCTTTTGTACTTATTTATATTATTGTTCCTTTTGCAAATATAGAAAGGGAAATTGAAAACGGTACAGCTGTTCTATCTGACTTTGCAATTACGATTTATAACGGTAGTAGTTTTAGTGATGCAAATAATGAAATGCTTATTTATCCTGATAGCTATATTCTACTTTCTTTACTGGCGTTACTTGGAATCTTATTTGATTTAGCAAGCCCTATAGTCGTAGGTTTATTGGTATTCATTACTTCTCCAATGGCAAGTATTAGGCGTGATTTAATGATTACTAAAGCTAGGAGAAAATATTTTAGATTAAAAGATAATCTAGAAATTATTGGGATTACTGGTAGTCAAGGCAAATCTACTACCAAAGAGCTACTTTTTGAACTTATAAATGATTCATTTAATACTGTAAAAACTCCAGAGAACTATAATACAGATTATGGAGTTGCTGCGACTGTATTTAATAGGGTAAAAAATAATACTAAAGTTTTTATTGCTGAAATGGGCGCGTATAGAACAGGAGAGATAAAAAAAATCTGCTTCAACTTTCCACCAGACATTTCAATAATTACTGATATGGATGTACAGCATGTTGGACTTTTTGGTTCAAGAGAAAAACTATTTAAAGCAAAAAGTGAGATTGCGAAGTACATGAAACCTAATGGGGAATTAATAATTAATGGTGATAATGAATATTGTTTAAGATTAATAGATGTTCATGATGATAATATTAAAATCGTAGTTCATAAGGAGAATTTAAAAAAACTAGATAAATTCAATATCGAGAAAAATCCTAAAGTTGAGGTTTATATAATAGATAATATAAAAGAGACAAAAAGTAGAATTTCTTTTGAATTAACAGATAAAGATATTACTTCTAAGTTTGAGGTACCTCAGAAAGGAAAACATCTAGTCAGTAACATTAGCTACTCTATTGTTGCAGCTAGCTTAATGGGTGTTTCTTATAAAGATATTCAAGATAGACTAAAAAAACTAAATACTAAGCTACCTAGACTTGCAATTGACACTGGAGATGATAATACAATCATAATAAATGATTCATACAATTCTTCAAGAAAGGGTTTCATAGCAGCGGTAAATACATTAGATATGATAAGTAAAAATGAGTACGAAGATCTTAAAGCAAATGAGAATGCTAAAAGAATTGTTATAACGAAAGGAATATATGGATTAGGTAAACATAAAAGTGATATTTACAAAAAGGATCTAATTCATGAATTTAAAGACAAAGTAGACATTTTAATTACTACAGATGGTTTATTAGAGAAGGTTCTAAAAGAAGAACACTTAGATATAAATGTAATCAGGGTTAGAAACTTCGCTGAAATGATTTATGAAACAAGGAAAGCAATGAATCCTGGTGACATTATATTAGTAGAAGGAAAGGTTGATCAAAGAGTTATGAAGGAGTTAATCAGCGACTACGCTTAGGAATATTTGTAGATCTAAACTAATTATCATTAATTAACTTATCATCTATTATAGATCTCAAAACTGCTGATCTAGTAGAACTATTTTTATTCGCTAGCCAATTAAGGTAGTAGTCTTGCTTACCATTTAATAGGAAATTATATCTTTTTGGTTTCAGTGATATTTCACTTATACCTAAAACTCATCTATAATCTTTTCTAAATTCTTACTATCATAGTTTCGTACTATTAAATATTTTGAGTCAATTGCCCCTATATAAGCATCTGAAAAATTTATATTCGCATTCTTTGTCTGTAGTACTAAAGTTGGCTTTTGTCTTAAAATAGCATAGTAGATTTGATGAGATATGCTGAATGAAGGTATTGTAGATTCAATTATTACAGCATTAGCTTGGTCTATTGCTTTTGTAACAGCTTTGTAGACCTCTTCCATGTTTCTTTTCTTACCTTTTCGTAACTTAAAGTCTTCTTCAACATAAGGATACCAATCTCTTGTCAATATGACTCCTCTATCTAATAATATATTCCTAATATTTGTATAATATTTTTTATACTTTAAATACTGAGTTGTAGTTATTCCATACCAAATTTTCATTGTGGAAATTTTAGCATAAGTGTGGAGTGACTCCACATGTTTAAATTTGCTATAGTTTATTAGTTATCAAAACTATTAACAAATGAATGAAATTAACCTAAGTAATCTACTGTTTGAACTTTCAAACCTAGATAGAATTCCACGTACTGGACTTTACCAGTTTCTTTACGAAGACTTTGAAAGCGTAGCATCGCATTCATATAAAGTTGCACTAATTTCATTTTTATTAGCAAAAGAGCTAGAGCTTAATATCGAGAAAGTCTTGGTTATAGCTTTATTTCATGACATTGCAGAAATCAGAACTGGTGATTCAAATTGGATTAACAAACCATACGTTAATGGGGATGAAGAGGCTGCTTTAAATGATCAATTAAATAATTTCCCTGATTCATCTAGAGAGAATATTAAAACTGTTTTAGATGATTATAAAAAGAAAGATTCTATTGAATCAAAAATAGTTAAAGATGCTGATTACATCGAGTATTTTATGTCGCTTAAGCTTTTAGACATGAAGGGAAATAAGGAGGCTGAGAAACGGTTAGATTACGAGACAAAGGATCTTAAATTTATGAGAACAGATATAGGTAAAGATTTGCTAAAAAATATATTAAAGACAGATCCAAATGAATGGACTAGAAATATTCATAACAATACAATGAAGGTATACAAGAAAAAGATAAATTAATTCTTTAAATCATTAATATGGGAAAAGAACTAGAAATAAAATTTTCATTAGAAGATAAAGACTACTCTATTTTTCAAGATTGGTTAAAGAATAATGCTGAAGCCGAAGGTAGAGAGGAACATGAAGAATGGTATATAAATAATCCAGCTTCTAGTTTTAATTTTGATAGAAATGGACTTAAAGATGCAGATAACTATTTTCGAATTAGAAAGACCAATCAAAACGAAGCATCAGTCACTTTAAAATTATGGCAACCAGATCCTGAAAAACCTGGCCACCATACCCATTGTATTGAGCATGAATTTAAAACATCAGACTTAGACTCTACAAGGGATCTCTTCCAGGCTCTTGGTTATACAGATATTACAAAAGTCATTAAATCAAGAGAGATTTATAATTATGATGTTTTTGAAATAGTTATAGATAATGTTAAAGAGTTAGGCATATTCATTGAAGTAGAATTAAAAGAGGAATTTAATGATCCAAAAGCAGGTCATAGAAAAATAAAATTATTTCTAAAAGATACTGGTATAGAAAAGATCAAAGAACAGACGAGGGGCTATGTTTCAATGTTCTGGAACCCTGAACACGACCATGGAGTTACCAAATACATGAAAGATTATTAGCTATAACCTAATTATGCACACATCATACAAAGAACTAAATCAAAAGATAAAAGAAGCAAAAGGAATATTACCTATTGGTACTAAATGGACTCACTATAAAAACGAAAAAGTAGTCTATATAATTTTAGATATTTGTATCCACGAAGAAGACGAAGCTATATCTGTAATCTACTCTAGTGAAGAAAATCCCGAGATAAAATGGATTCGTAAATTTGAAAGTTTTATAGGTACAGTTGAGAAAGATGGCAATAGTATTTCAAGATTTATTAAGTTTAAATCCTAATAATAAAACTTACCCCCTTTAATCTTGTGCCCTTTTACCTTAAAATTACCTCATGGCATTTGAATTCAAAGAACTACGAAATAAAAACGAATGGAATGATTTTCTAATTAACTTTCAAAAGAAAGATGATGGACGAGAGAATTTTTCATTTATTCAATCTTACCAATGGTTAGAGTTACAAGAGCTATATGGTAGAAAAGTATATCCACTAGGTATTTATCAAGATGATAAGTTAATAGGTGTTTCAGCTGGTATTGGAATTCGAGCAAGAAGAGGAAGCTATTTATATGTTAGAAATGGTCCAGTAATTGACTGGAATAATTCACAATTAGTTGAAGCATTAATTAGTCATTATAAATATTATGCAAAAAAGAACGGATTGTGGTTTATTAGAATTAGTCCACTAATAAGTAAGCAAGATTACTCTAATACTACTCTCTCAAAATATTCTTTTCCGACTGCTCCTATGAATGATGTTGAAGCGCTAGATACTTATGTCATGAACTTAGAGGGGAATGAGGAAGAAATATTTATGGATATAAAAAAGAAAACTAGGTACGAGATTAGAAAAGCTGAGAAAGAATGCGAAGTATTTGTTAGTAATGATTCAAAATATATAGATGATTTCTATAAAATTGAACTAGATACGGTAAAAAGAAATAACTGGACTGCTTATTCAAAAGACTATATAAAAAAAGAATTTGAAGTATTTGCAAAAGATAATCTAGCAAGAATTATCTTAATTAAGCATCAAGAAAAATTTATCGCAGGTGCTATTTTTATAGATTTTGGAGATCAAACTTATTATCACTATAGCGCTTCTCTTACTGAATTTAGACATATTCCAGGACCATATCTTTCTATCTGGACAGCAGCTAAAGAGGCAAAAAAGAATGGTCTAAAGAAATTAAACTTTTGGGGTATAACATATGAAAATGCAAAAGCCTCTCATCCGTGGTGGGGATTAACTAGATTCAAAATGAAATTTCCAGGAGATGTCTATAGATACTCTTCTGCTAAAGATATTCCGGTAACAAAAAAATATTGGCTAACAAATATATACGAGAGAATAGACAAGAAAAGAAAGGGTTATTGACAATATATACAATTTAGCTATAATTACACTATACGTTAAAACTCAAGCAGAATGCATAAAACAGAAGATGGAAAAGTTATAGCTTCTCTTACCGAGGTAAAAAACAAAACTGGAGATATTTTTGCTTTAGTTGACGAATTCGGCGAAGTAACATTAACCTCATATAATAAACCTAGATATAAAATATCTAAAATTGGTGTTGCTGACATGTTAGAGTCTAGAGACTCTTCAACTACAGATAGCATCAAAAATACTGTTAAAAAGGTTGTACCCTCTCTAAAAAAAACTACTAAAAAGAAAGTCGTAATAAAAGAAGAGCCTGGTTTAATATCTAGCGATCTTGTTACAAAGTTAAAAGGACTAGTACAATGGGATAGAAATAGTAAATTAGAAAAGGCATACTTAAAAGAAATTAAAAAAGCACTTCAATAAATATTAATAAATAAAGCTATATGAAAAGTAAAATATTAGTAGACATAGGAATAATAGTTGAGTACCTAAAAACAGGAAAAGGAGATCTTCCAGGAGCATACGAAAAGCATAAAATGCTAATTACCCCACTTACATATAGTGAACTTTTAGCAAGCGAGACTTTTAAAGATGAAACTTTAGAAAAAGAGGTTTTAGAATTCATAGGTAAATATTTTGAAGTTATAGTTATTGATGAGAAAGTAGCTTCTCAAACTGCTCAAATACTAAGAAGTAATAATCTTACAATGGTTTCAGCAGTAAATGCTGCTACAGCAGTAGTTAATAAGATTGCACTATTAACAGATGATGAAAAATCTTATAACAAAGTTGAAGGCTTAGACTTCGCTAAACTTTAGGTAAAAATAAAAATGACTGAAGAAAAATCTACTTTTAAAAGTTATATCGTTAAGCTAGGAATAATTTTTATTATCCTTGGAGTTTTATATGGAATATTTGCTGTATTCCTTGCTCTTATTGGAGGTGATGTCACCTTTGAAATCAATACTACTACTTATACAGGAGGTAAAGCAGCTATTCTTTCTATTCTAATATGTCCTATACTTGGTGCGGTTGTTGGAAGAGTAATTGCTGCAGTTACATATCTACCTTACAAATTCATTACAAAGAATAAAAGTAATTAACTCACTTAGGTATTCCCTAAAACACAAACATCTGATAAAATACGGATGCTCATTAATAAACACGTTAAGCTTAAAAGATAAAACTTATTTATCTTTTGGACATAACATATCGGGGAGTAGTTCAATTGGCTAGAATGTACGCTTTGGGAGCGTGAGGTTGCAGGTTCGAGTCCTGTCTCCCCGATAGTAAAAATGAGGAATTCGAAGAATTTCTCATTTTTGCTATTTATGAGTTTAAATACTTATTTTTGTTCAGTATTTGAAACAACATATTTTAATTAAGACCTCATATAATGAAAAAATCAGTATTAACAATTCTACTATTAGTCTTCATAGCTTCTGCCTTATATTTTGTTCTTGGTGATAATACAGATAATGACGTTCAGTCTAACAATAACAACTCTAGTCAGTTAGATTCAGATAAAAATTTGAGTATAGGTAATAGCGAACGATATGAAGATAACATCGAACTTAAAGATTCCGATTTAGAAATTGGAGGGAATACCAATATATTAGGTGATATAAGAGTTATAAATGGAGATATTACTATAGGTAATTCTACAACTGTTGAAGGAAATATATATCTTGAAAATGGTACTCTTAGAATTGGAGGGAATGGACAATTTAAAGATAGTATTGAATTAGTTTCTGCAGAATTAATAGCTGGTAATTCAAATCACTTCGACTCTATTACCTCAGATGGAGAGGATATTGTTTTAGATGGTAACAATACTGTACTAGGTAATATTTCTAATCCTAATGGCAATCTTGAAGTTGGTAATTCAAATAATTTTGAAGGTAACGTTGAAGTAAAAGATTTAGAACAAGGTGGACATAATACTTTTAAATAGGGTTTATTTACTTTTTCAGTAGTGAAAGAGCTCCGTTTACAGCTACACTCTTCCCCATTTTAGAAACTTTAATTGTAGGAAGTTTTTTTTGCATCATTCCACTTTCGATATTTATAATAAGTTTTTCTCTTAAATATTCATTATTTTCAATCATCCCACCACCTAAAACTAAAACATCCGTATTAAACATTATTAAAGAATTTATAACAGCAGTTGATAAATACCCAACTTGTTTTTCCCAAAGCAACAGATCTTGGATCTCTTCTGGCCTTTTAAGAAACCTTTCCTCCATAGATTTTTCACCAACATACGACTCTATAATATCAACCTGTCCACTTGGATGAGGTAGCCCTATTCCTTTAATAGAAAAAAAGCCTGCTTCTATCTGGACCACATTAATATTATTACCTATTTTATAAGCGAAAGCAGCTCCAATTCCTGTAGACACAGTAAAATAAAGTACCTTATCATAATTCATCCCGTAACCGAATGTCGCTTCAGCTAAAGCACCACATACTAAATCATTTTCAAGTCTTACATTATCCGTAAAATCTTTTGCTATTAATTTTTTTATAGGTTTATTTACAAACTCAGCAAGATTATTAGAATCAATACACTTTTCTTTATTTTTATCTAAAATTCCAACATGAGATATTCCAATACCCTCTATTTTCTGATCATTTAAATTGTTTTTAATTACTTCTCTAATTTTCTTTATATGATTATCAAAGTTTCTATCAGTTGAAAACATAGAGCTAAAAACAAGCTGACTTGGATCAACTTCGCTAAATCCGCTAACTATGGTTTTTGTTCCTCCTATATCTATTGCTATATACATTAAAGTCTTACTAATGAGTTATTTTTATATAATTCTATATGTTTAAGTGCGCCAAGAGTATTTGCCTGATTGGATAAACTAGACACTCTTATTTTTGGCTGTTTATATACTCTCATTCTCTTTTCTAATCCAGATTTAATTCCATTTTTTAAAGCAGGTATTGTTGAAATTGATGATCCAGAATAAATAATATTTTTTGTAGGAAAAGCCATCATAAAATTAGATGTAGCAATTGCTAAAAAGTCTACAGCCTCTTCCCAGACCCTGTAGTCCTCAATATTCTTAGGATCAGTTAGAAACCTATCTTTCATGTTTACACCTCCTATATAAGCTTCTACGCAGCCTCTTTGGCCACAAGCACACTCGAGACCATTTGGTACGACTATAGTATGTCCTAATTCTGTTGGAAAGACTAAATATTTGGAATCCTCTTTTTTTACATAAACACCTCCAATTCCATAAGTTACTGTTATTAGTCCATATTCATCTACATTCTCTCCCAAATTATTAAGCTCCGCATATGCATCTAAAATACAATCTTGTTCTATTATTACTGGAATATCAAATTCGTGTTTCAGATCCTTTACTATGTCTTTATTATTATATTCATGTAAGTAAGCACTATCGGTCATTATTTGTTTATCATAATCAGTAGAACCAGTAATTGAGATAGATATACTCTCAGCCTCTCCAAACTCGTCTATTAAGTTTTGAATTCTCTTCTTAGATTCTACAAGACTAGCGAGATAATTATATATCGTAGGAAATCTAGTTTGTCGTAATCTTGCTTTTGAATCAAAAGATTCAAAAGCAGAGATGTAAGTTAGTTGTGCTTGAATATCTAAAATTATGTACATTTTTCTATATATTTTTCAAATTATAGCAAAAAATCTATTTTCTTTACTACTTTTTAATATAAAAATTAAGAGCAGTCTTTCTAATTAAGGTTGAAAATGATACATACACACAAATATATTTTAATGTTACGTAAATTTAGATATATTTTCGTAACATTTATAACCTGTAGTGTATAAATAGGTGATTCAGTACTAGCAAGTAGACTTAAAGCGATTTAGGAATATTTAAATGAATTTGAGTTTACAATGAAACCTCTTTTTGATTAGAAGCCTTCCACTTCTCTATATTAGCGTGGTGACCAGAAAGAAGGATATCTGGCACTTTAAGATCTAATCCTTCGTCAGTAGTAAATGTAGCAGGCCTTGTATATTGAGGATACTCTATAAGCTTTGAATCTTTATTAAAACTAGTTTCATCTATAACAGATTCATTTGTCCCAACAACTCCTGGAATTAGCCTTAAGATTGAGTCAGATATAACCATTGCAGGGAGTTCTCCTCCAGACAAAACATAATTTCCTATTGATATCTCTTCGTCTACAAAATTATCTATAACTCTCTGATCTACACCTTCGTAATGACCGCAGATTATTATTAGATGCTCAATTTTATCTTTATAACTTTCAGCATCAGACTGCCTCCAACTTCTCCCTCTAGCAGAAGTCATTAATATCTTGGTCTTTTTATTTGAATCTTTACTTGAGAATCTCTCCGGTACTATAGATTTCAATGCTTTATAAATTGGCTCTATCATTAGAAGCATACCCTGCCCTCCCCCAAAAGGCTTGTCGTCAATAGATCTTCTTGTATCACTAGAGAAATCTCTAATATCTACAATATTTATTTTAACCAACCCCTTCTCTTCTGCTATTTTTGGGATGCTCTCCTTAAAATAAGCAAAAACACCCGGGAACGCTGTAATTATATCTATTTTCATCAATTTATTATAACAGCTTTACTGTAGTATAATAATATCAATAATTAAGAGATAGAATGATTAAACGGATAAAGAGTAAACTACCTTCAATTTGGAAAGATACCCCAAAAGAGTTTTTAGAGATGTATTCAGTCTCAAAAGTAAAAACCATAAGTAAAGAGCGCTGCGAGGTCGAAATTAACTATGCAACTTCATTAAATTTCTCTAAAGATAGAAAAACAATACTTTTCCTGCACGGGCTATCTAACAACTGGTTATCATGGATTCCAGTAGCTAAATTATTAGAAGAAGAATATAACGTAGTATTGATGGATATGCCAGGATTCGGTGAGTCTAGCAGACTAGATAAATACAACATTGAAATAATCAGCAATACAGTAGCAGATTTCATATCAGCACTTGCTTTAAAGATAGATACAGTTACCGGATTATGTGCCGGAGCGGTTATAACCTTTGATTTAGCTATGAACCACCCTGAGATAGCAGACAAGTTTATACCATTTGCTATGCCGACAGCTTATTTCAATAATTACCCTTTGGTTAATAAGACAGTATTAACATTGCTTTATACAATGTCTAATGTTTCCCTTGCAGATAAACTTTGGAAATATATTTTAAGCTCATCCGCAGCAAGATATATGGTTACCAAATATATTAATACATATGATTATAATAATGTAAAAGATCTTACAAATAAGTATGGGAAGATTGGAATCACACAAATGGATTCTAAAACATGGATGGACTTAGCTGTAGATATTAATAAGTATGATTTTGAGAAATTTACAGAATTACGATCAAAGGTAAAAATGGTTTATGGCGATAAAGATAAAGTTTCTTTTAATGGAGGGATGGTTGAGAAATTTAAGAACTCCGATATTCTAGAGATAGAAATATTTGAGAATATAGGCCATTTACCAAACATGGAAGACCCAAAAAGATCAGCAGAAGTGATCAAGTCATTTACAGGCTAGACTTTCTGTAATCTAGCATATTCCAGCATAAGTTCTTTTATTCCATAGGCTGCTCCAAAGTCCACATCAATCGTCTCATCGTCAATGGTCACGACTTTACCTATACCAAAGTACTCATGCTTTACTTTATCTCCAACTTTCAAATCTATATTTAATTTATTTTCTGAATAATCGTCGTCTTCGTAACCATAGCTAGAGCTGGCAAAGCTTGTATCTTCAGTAAGCTCTATAAGATCAGGATCTATTTCTTCTATAAATCTAGATATAGAGTTAGACTGAACAGAACCAAAGTATTTTCTACTATTTGTATGGGTAACAAAAAGCTTGTTTTTAGCTCTTGTAATAGCTACATAAGCTAGTCTTCTCTCTTCTTCTATTTCTGAGTCATCAAAGCTTGAATTTGAATGTGGAAATAAGTTCTCCTCCATTCCCGCTATAAAAACATATGGAAATTCTAGACCTTTTGCTGAGTGAACAGTCATTAAAGTTACAACTCCATCATCTGTATATTCACTCTCTCTTGAGTCCCCTTCTAACAGAGATATATCTTCTAAGAATCTCTCTAGTGAATTATTAGGCTCTAAATTATCATATCTAGAAGCAACAGTTAGTAATTCTTTTAAATTTTCTATCCTAGACTCGTTTTCGCTAGTTCCATCACGAAGCATATTAATATATCCAGACTCTTCTAATATAAAGTTTATAAGATCAGAAACTACTACATTCTCTGATTCCTCTTTATTTTTTTTTAGTAATACAGAGAATTTCCTAACTTTAGGATTAAGTTCATCGTCTGGATCAAGTAAATATTCTGCAGCAGATTTATTATTTATATTTGCAGCTGTAATTAAAGTCATGTAAGTTTGTGCTCCGATGCCTCTTCTTGGTACGTTTATAATACGAGATAGAATTGTATCATCCCTACCATTATAGATTACTCTCAAATAAGCAATTATGTCTTTTATTTCTTTTCGCTCATAAAACCTAGTACCTCCTACAATTTTATAAGGAAGACCATGCTTTATAAATGCTTCCTCTAAAGATCTGGATTGGGCATTTGTTCTGTACAATAATGCTATTGAGTCATATTGAGCACTACCACTAGATACAAGCTCATTTATCTTTTCACAAATCCAGTCCCCTTCTTTTAATTCATCATTAGCTTTATGAAGTGTTAATAATTCACCAACTGTGTTTTCAGTCCAGAGCTCTTTATCTTTTCTATTTTTATTCTTAGATATAACGTTATGAGCAGCCTTTAAAATATTTTTAGTTGATCTATAATTTTGTTCAAGCTTAATCACACTGCTTTCCGGATAGTCTTTTTCAAAATTCAAAATATTTTTAATAGTCGCCCCTCTAAAAGCATAAATACTTTGGTCATCATCACCAACACAACAAATATTCTTATGGTAATCCGCCAACATCTTTATCAACATATATTGAGCATGATTCGTATCCTGATATTCGTCTACTAGAATGTACCTAAAGTCTTTTTGTAACTTTGACAATATACGTTCATTTCCAGTTAACAACTTAATTGTTTCCATTATTAGGTCGTCAAAATCTAAGGCATTATTATTCTTCAAGATCTTCTGATACTCTGGATAAACCTTCGCAACAATATTTTGAAAATAACCTTCTGCAAAACTTTCATATTGTTTTGGAGAAATAAGTTCGTTTTTAGCTGATGAAATATACACTCCAATAGCCTTAGGGCTAATTTCTTTTGTAGATATATTTAGTGTATTCATTGCATCTTTAATAGCAGTAGCTTTATCTGCGGTATCGTATATTGTAAAATTCCTTAGTATTCCATTCTCGGAGCCATATTTTTTCAGGATTTTAACGCAGATAGAATGGAATGTACCCATCCAAAATAACCCCTTTGCAGATATGTTGGTCGATTCTGAGAGAAGTTCAGATATCCTCTCTTTCATCTCACCTGCAGCTTTATTAGTAAAAGTCATAGCAAGAATATTATCAGTACCAGCAAGTCCCGAGTCTAAAATATATGCAATTCTATATGTAAGTACTCTGGTCTTTCCAGAACCTGCACCTGCTAATACAAGAAGAGGACCTTCTGTTGTTACAACAGCCTCTTTTTGTTCTTTATTCATTAACCCTAAATCTATCATATCTTTACTTTATCATTTTATTTAATATTCGCAGTATTTTTTAATATCCTTGAAAGATTATAGTAAGAATTTAGATTAAATTCTTACTGGAATATTAGACGCTAAATCTATAATGCTCTGTTGGAATTTCTTAAATTTAATCTTAAATTGAGTCTGTAAAATTTCTGATATCACGTCAAAATACTCTTTTGCATATTTAGAAAAATCTTTATCTTTTTGGTATTTCATTGGGTGATGCAAACCTATAAGAGATACCTTTAGAGAATCATTTGAATTAAAGTAACTATTTAAAACCGTTTCTATTCCAAATCTAGTTTTATCAAATTCAGGCAGTAGCTTCATGAAATCTTTTGAGTAGTATGCTCTTTCTCCAGTTAAAGATGTTGCAATACTAATTTTTTTCTCTAATCACCTAAGTCCTAATGACGCATTAATATCTAGAAAATTTAATATTAAGGGCGACACTATTAACTCTAAATGTGTTTCATTAAAATTAGAAAGATCAGCATCTACCATAAGAATTATTTTTCCGCTGCTCAGCTTAGCTCCATTAGCTACTGCTCCACCTTTCCCCACATTTTCACTAAGGTTAACAAATTTTAACTTTACTAATTCAGATTCTAAATTAGTAACTATTTTAGATGTATCATCCAAAGATCCGTCATTTACACATATAATTTCATCTATCAGATCTGATTTATGAAGAGTATGAATAACAGAAGAAATAGTTTTTTCTTCATTGTATGCAGGGAAAATAACACTTACTGTTCCTTTATTTTTTATTTTCTGAAATTGGATTGCGTCTTTAAAGAGAACTCGAATAAAATAACCATTGATTAAAAAGTCCAAGCTTTTTTCTGTTTTGAAGTTTTCTTTTACTGTATCTAAGAAACCTATTGTTAAATAGTAAATACCTGTATCTAAATTTGTTCCACCCTTTAAATCTTTTATAAAAATTAGTACATCGTCTCCTCCATTATTCCAAGTCTCTTTTAGTTTAATCATTTCAATTCTTGAATCTAAATCAATCAAACCAGTAACGAATTCAAGTTCAGAAAAGTATTTATTTAATGATTCAATTATTTCTATTTTACTAAATTTCACAACAGGCGATTAAACATATTCAGTATACTACAATTATTTTAAAGAAAAGTTTTTCTTTAGTAGTACTTAGTTTATTGATAGAATTGTTTTAATGAAGTTTAAATATTTAAAAAACTTAACATTTTTTGTATTCTTCTTTTTTGTAATCGGTATATTTTATAAAGTAGATGCAAATGCCCAGATCGTTAATAAAAATTACGATAGATCTTTTACCGTCAATGAAGATTACTTAGAGGTAGTTGAAACAAAAAAAACTGAGATTGCTAGCTATGGATATGCTGTACCTTATGGTTCTAATGAAGCATTTGCAATTTTTTTTCCTGTTGAATCAGATCCTAAAGCTGGAGAAAAAATTCAAAAAACTCTAGATTCAATAAAGATTACAAACGAGGTAGGTACTGACCTACAGTTTTCATACGAAGAAACTGAGAGTAATAATCTAATAATAAAGGTACCTTTTACTGATGATATTACATATGGTGATCCTCAAGTTATAACGCTTAAATATAAATCTTATGGATTAGTTGTTCAAAGTGGTGCAGTTTTTGATGTCTATATCCCTGGTTTCCCTGAAGGTTATGACTTATCTGATGGTAATACTAGTGAGACTATAAATACAAAAGTGATAATTCCTAATGAAATGCCAGAGCTAAATCTAAGTATTCCTAAACTAGATGTTACTTCTCTATCAAATGGAGATAAATCTATTGACATAGACTTTGATAAATTAAAAGGTGATACCGTTTGGTTGCAAATTGGATCTGAACAGTTTTATGAGTTTGTAATAAAACAAGAAGTTCCTAAAACAACTAACGCCCCTATAGTTTTAAATACTGTAGATCTTATTTTACCTAGAGATATAGATAGTGGTCCAATTTCACAGAGAGTTTATTATGAGGAGATTAACCCAGAACCGTATTCTATAAAAGAAGACAGTGACGGGAATTTAATTGCTGAGTTTAAACTGACTGCTAATAGAAACCAAGAAATATATATAAAAGGATACGCTACG
>JAUZRK010000028.1 GCA_030950485.1 Candidatus Dojkabacteria bacterium
TATATTAAAACGAATGATATAATCGCATACATGGTTGAAAACGATTTATACGAAAATAAAACTTTAGATGACCTTATAGTAGATTCTTCAACTCTTACTGATGTATAAAGAGATCAGGTATTAGGACTGCTAGCAGTATCAAATACCTATGCAAGGAAAGAAAATGATAGAAATAACTCCGGTATTAATCCATGGGGAGTTTATCGCAACGAATATAATGGTGCCGCTTGTAATACATTTACAAATTTCATTCGATTTCTAATGCCCCAGTCTGAATTTAATAATTGGCTTTCTAGTAACTTCGATAAAGAAGATTGGGGGCTTGAGCTAGGTGGTATAGGTGGTCACCTTGAGGTACTTGGAATTGGTGGAACTGCTGTTAGTTTGGGTGATGGAAGAACAATTCAGCAAAAAATTAAAGATATGGAGCTAGATATTCATGTTAGAAGTGGAAATTTACTTTTAGGAGAATGTTGGAGAGAGCTGGAGAATGAAAAATTTAAAAGACAGAGAGGGCCTAAAATAATTATTTCTTACCCTGTTGGAGGATGGAATTTAATACCCTTACATCAAGTATTCTATGAAAAGCTTTTTTTAAATGCATTTAATATATTGGAGTCTGGTGGAATGTTATTCACCACAACTGGTTCATACTTTAAAGTACATAAGTATTCAGGTTGGGATGAATGGGATAGATACTTTGATTTAATGGCACGTAAATATGATTTTAGCTATAGGGTAACAAGAAAATCAGAACTTGGTTCTAGAGCTTTAATGATACTAAAAAACTAAACTTTAGGTAGAAAATTATTCCTACTCCAGTTCCAAAGAATAGGATGTAATGTGGTTGTACTAAACTTAGTATCTTTAAGTAAATCGAACCATTTCAAAGCTACATCTTCTGGCTTGATTTTTACTTTAATAATTCCTAGTTTAATTGATGATTGAATTACATGAGTATCTGGAATTATAGATATTTTATGTTTATTTCTAAGTTTTATATCAGTAAATTGATCTAAAATGTAAAGCCAATAATTAGACATCTTAGGACCAGCTAAATAAGGAAATTCTTTTTTGTTCTCTACTATTAAATTCTTTGTTCTAGTTACACACCTTTGTGTATATTTGAATATAAGCCTTGGATCACTACTATATTTTTCATAGAGAGTTGTAGAAATTCTCTGCCAGATTTGAACATGCTTGTTTTTCTGAAGTGCTAACTTATGTTTTACTAAATCACGTTGCAGTTCTTCAAAATTTTTATCTACTACTTTTTCTGGGAAATATAAATAATTGGTTTCTGGATCTTCCCATGTCTCAAGTGCTGCTTTCCACATAGAAGGCGAGCTTCTTTGAAAATTTAAACTAACGGGAAGTGTAAAATACAGATAATTTTCTCGAGAACCTATTTCCAATCCGGGATTTACTTCGTGCTCATGAAGTTTTGGTATCAGTCCATTATTATAATTCTCAATAAGTATATTTAATTTTCTGATAATTAATTCTTTACTCATTTAAGAAATTCATTTATTACATCTTTATACTGATCACCTTCTATAGTATTAACTTTATCTAATTTTTTAAGTAAATTTATTTGATTCATTGCAAATTTCTTAGTGTTAGTTTTAATTTTCCATTTAATTTTCTGTTGATCAACATAACTGAGTTGCTCAACTTTTTTTCTGTTTCTTCTACTATATTCTAGAAATTCTCTATATCCAAGTGTAGTATTTAATACTAATTGAAAAGCTTGATTCCTGTTAAGATCTTTAACCTCTTCAAATAAACCATTCTTAAACATTTCCTCAGTAGATTCTTCAACTTTTCTATATAAAACATCTCTACTTTCAAATTTTGGTGTAATTATTAGAATATTATCTGATTCTAGTTTCTCTCCGAACTTAGGTTGCTTAAGTATGTAATCTCCGTATAGTGCTAAAAAGTATGTAGCTGTTCCTCCAACTATAATAGGTACTGTACTACTTTTGCTTAGTTGCTCCAATAGCTTTTCAGCCATTTCTTTATAGTTGTCTGTATCTAATCTATTTGTAGGTTCTACCTCGCTTAAGAGATAATGAGGTATTCCTCTCATTTCTTCGCTAGTTATCTTATTAGTTCCAATATTTAGTCCTTTATAAATTTGCCTAGAATCTGCATTTAAAATGGCAACATCTTTTTTTATAAAGGATTTAATATATTCAGCAATCTCCATTGACAATTTAGTCTTACCGCTACTTGTTGGACCTATTATTAATATTACTTTATTTTCCATAACTGAATTTAATTTAAGCTAATTACTATAAATAACATGCTAGCATATATGTATTCTCAGAGAACTAATATTAATTTTTAAATTATTTTAATGTCATTGCATTATATACAGTTAGAAATACTAAGAGAATTATTATTTAATCCTGATACTAAATTTAGTGGGTTAAATACAAAAGGAATTACATCCGATCTTTTGCCTACCATATGAAGCAATTAATTACAGATAAACTAATTATCAAAGAAGACAAAAAATATAAACTAACTTCTTCAGGAAAAGATTTTGCAAATAGATTAGATGTTGATTCTAGTATTACAAAAATTGGAAAGCAGGCAAAAGTTGGTGTAATCATATACGCATTTATGGGAAGAGATTCTAACTCAGAGATAATTGCTCAAACTAGCTTAAAGGAACCGTTTTATGGATTTATAGGAGCTATAACTGGGAAAATCAAATTTGGGGAAACTTCTTTTGATACTGCGAAAAGGGAGTTACTTGAAGAAACTGGCTTAAGAGGTGATCTTAGCTATCACGGTGTTGCTCATTATATTCATATAGTTAATGAAGAGGTCGCGGAAGATAAATTCCTCTTTTGTTTTACTGCTTATAATTGTATTGGGGAACTTATAAAAGAAGTACCTGGAATGAGTCATGAACTAATGAGTATCGCAGATTTTAGAGATTCAAAAAATATGCATATCGGTGGACTGGATATCTTAGATATGAGCATTGGGAAGTCAAATAAGAACTTCCTAGAAATTATTTATTATCCTGAGAATTTTTAGGTTTTATAAATTCGTAGCGGAAAAAATATTTTCTCCTCTACGAATTTCATTTCACTTTTATTCCTTAAATAATTCAATCTTTCCATCATCATCAATAGTCGCATACTGAAGGTAATGAAATCTATTAAACCCTGTATTTATGTACTTATTATCCTTATCAAATTCTTGGATATGAGTATGACCAGTTATAAGATATTCATTATCTTTTAGATTCTTTTTAGAATAAGATTTTAATTTTTCAATATCAGCTTTACTATAAATTTTCTGAAGAATTCCATTAGAGAAAAAAGTTACTGGTAACTCTAATAGTGAATTTGTATAAGCTACTCTTCTAAGAAATTTATTTTTCTTAGGTTCATCACCACAAATCTTGTGGCCATGTTCAATAAAATACTTTACCTTACTATATTCCAATTCTGTTCTTACAGTAAAAGTATCTGAAAACAAATTTACTCTTTCATCCAACTCCTCTTCTTCATCATGATTACCAGGAATATAAACAGTCTTTTTCATTTTTAATACAGAAAATAGAATGTTCCATCTAGATTTAATAAAGTCATCAAAAGTAATTGCATAAGATTCCCAGAAATCTCCATTAATAATTACTCTGTCTACAGAAGTAAATAGATGAATTAACTCATTGGCTTTCTTCTGGTTGAATTTTTTAGTCAGATGAAGATCTGAAATAACAAGATGTTTCATTAAATAATTTTATTAGAGTATTTATATACTATTTTATTCTAAATATAGCAATTAGTACAATTTATGAATATGAGTTTAACTTTTGACTTTATACTTTTAACTTTTCACACTATACTCTAGGTAATTAATTTAAGTATTTTTATGTACATTTGTTCTAACTGTCAAACTGAATATGCCAAATGGCAAGGTAAATGTGACTCTTGTAATGAATGGAGTTCAATAGAAGAAAATCCAAATTTTGTAGATAAGAAAAAAGGAAAGAAAAGTAAGTCTCTAGGAAAGCCTGACATAGTAAAACCTGTTAAATTTTCAGAACTTAGTAATAATGATTCAAAAACTCCTAGTTTTGAAATTAAAACAAAGATAAGTGAATTCGATAATACTTTAGGAGGAAGAATTTTACCCGGACAAGTAATTCTATTAGCTGGAGCGCCAGGAATAGGTAAAAGTACTCTGTCATTAGAAGCCGTAGAAAATTTATCAAAGCAAAATTTAAATATTCTATATATAACAGGAGAAGAATCACCTACTCAGATAAAAAACAGAGCTGACAGACTCAAATTAAAACTTGTTAATGTATCATTTTTTCCAGAAATGAATGTTAACGCTATAAGAAATTACGTAGCTTCAAATAGAAGTAAAATTGATTTTATAATAGTAGATTCAATACAAACTCTATATAGTCCAAACGTTACTTCAACAACTGGCTCTGTATCACAAATTAGCGAATCTACAAATGAGTTAGTAAATCTTGCTAAGGGATTCTCAATTCCAACAATAATAATTGGTCACATTACTAAAAGCGGAGATATTGCAGGACCAAAGATCTTGGAACACATGGTTGATACTGTTTTATATTTCGAAGGTGATAAAAAATATAACTTAAGAATTTTAAGAGTTAAAAAAAATAGATTTGGTCCAACTGATGAAGTTGGAATTTTCAAAATGACTGAAGATGGATTAAAAGAGATTAAAGATACAAAAGAGCTTTTTGATCCTAGTAAGCAATCTGAACCAGGCTCTGTCTTCTCAATGGTTTTAGAGGGTAACAGATCTGTTGTGGTTGAAGTTCAGGCATTAGCAACAAAGACCTATTTTTCTATACCAAGAAGGACAGCTTCAGGCTTTGAATTAAATAGATTACATCTATTACTAGCTGTTATAGATAAAAAGCTTCATCTTAAAACACAAGAGTATGATATTTATGTCAATATAACTGGAGGTATAAAAGTTAAAGATCCCGGATTAGACTTTGCAGTACTATGGGCTATTATTTCATCTATAAAAAATATTCAAGTTCCAAGACAAAACATTTTCTTTGGAGAAGTTGGCTTAACTGGTGAAATAAGAAAAGTTATTATGCAAGAAAACAGAGAAAAAGAAGCTAAAAGGCTTGGTTTTACAAGTCTTATGACTAATAAAGTTATAAAGAATGTTAAAGAGTTAAAGTAGTGATGAGTTTTCACTTATCACTACAACTTAAAATCTTTAAAATATAAGTTTAAAACTTAAATTTAAAATCTTTAACCTCTGGCATATCATCTCCATACTCAAGAATATAAGATTTGTGCTTTTCTAAAAGCTCTTCAAAATATGTAATTAACTCAGTTTTTCGCTCTAGTACTCTTTTATTCCACTTCATAGCAGATTTAATTGCTTCAATAGCTACTTGATACCTGCTCGTACCGTTTAATACCTGCATATCAAATGGCGTTGTTGTTGTACCTTCTTCACTATATCCAAAAAGCTTCATTCTCTTAGCAAGACTATAACCCCATGTTAAAGATTTTATAACATCCTTATAACCATGAAAGTTAAAAAGTACATCTCTATCTTCAGTAAAATAACGATTAAATTCATTTTCAGAATCGATAGGATCATTATTATCCCCTAAACCTAATGAGGTTAGTTCATTAACATTTACATATCTAATTCGAATCTCAGGTATTAATTCATTTAGCATGCTTGCAGCAGCTAGTGTTTCTACTGTTTGGTAATCTCCTGCAGATGCTAAAACTACATCTGGAATATCGTCATCGTGAGAAGTATCAACCCAATGCCAAATACTTAAGCCATTATCAACATGCTTTTTAGCTTCATCCATTCTAAGCCATTGAGGTGTAGGTCTTTTACAAGCTATTACTAAATTTACACAATTCGTTGACTTCAAACATTTATCCGTCGTTGCTGTAAGCGAATTTACATCAGAGGGAAAATATATATTTACATACTTAGATTTCTTAGTTAAAAGATTGTTGATTAAGGTTGGATTTTGATGACTAAATCCGTTATGTTCTTGTCTCCAAGCAGTACTAGTTGAAACTAAATTTATGCTAGGAACTTCCTTCCTCCATGAATAAGCTTCAGATTGCTCTAGAAATTTTATAAACTGAGCTACTTGATTTGCAATAAGTCCAAAAAATGCTTCATAAGAAATAAAAATCCCATGCCTCCCTGTTAAAACATATCCAGTAAATAATTCTTGTAGTACATGCTCGCTTAAAATTTCTATAATATCTCCATCATAAGAAAAATTTTTATCTCTTTCTCTTGTTGGCCATATATATCTTCTAGAAGTTTCTTGAAAAGTAGCTCCAAGCAAATTTGATTCACTTTCATCAGGTGAAAATAATTTAAAGTTTTTATATGGTTCATTAAGAGAAAAAACATCTCTTAAATATTGGCCTAAGTTAAACATTCTACTTTCCATCCTTGTACCTCTGCTATCCAATCTCATTTCATGGTCTTCTAACATAGGTAATATCAAATCTTTTTTTACTTCCCCTGCAATAGTATTTTTATTCATACCTATACGGAGCTCTCCTTTTGCTAAGAATTCTCTTATCTCTTCTATGGGTCTACCATTTTCTTCTACAAGCTCATTAATTCTATATCCTTCAAGCCAAGTTTTTAATGTATTAAATCTCTCATCTGTTGAAGTTGGCTTATGTATAGGTATTCCATGAGAATTATTATGATCCTCTAAAATTACTTCTTCACAGTAGTCTGGACATGAATACCCTTTCTTTGTTTTTAAAATAATAACTGGCCAGTTTGTTTTTTCTCCTTCATCCCAGTATTCTTTTATATGTTGAATTTTTTGGTATGCTTCATCAAATACTTCAAGTGTCTCCTTATATTGATCTTTAGAATTGATTACATCTAAAATTATTGGCTCGTAACCTAAACCAAAAAAGTAATCTCTTATTTCATCATCAGACATAGTTCCAAATATAGTTGGTCCTGAGATTCTATAACCATTTAAATGTAGAATTGGAAGAACAGCTCCATCGACCTTTGGATTTAAAAATTTATTAAGATGCCAACTTGCAGCTAAAGGTCCAGTCTCAGCCTCTCCATCTCCAACTAGTGCTACTACTAGTTGATCTTTATTATTAAGTGCAGCTCCATATGCAGTTCCTAATGAATAACCTAGTTCTCCCCCCTCATGTATAGATCCTGGTAGTCCTGGGTATGTATGACTTGGAAATCCTCCAGACCAACTGAAATTTTTTATTAAATAACCTGCACCTTCTTCATCTAATGTAGCTTTCGGATAGTATTCGTATAATGAACCCTCTGTCCATAGACCAGATAAAACTCCGGGAGCTCCATGACCTGGACCTAGTATAAATATACTTTGCTGAGAGTACTTTTTTATTAAATAATTTAATGCTCCATAAGTTAGATTAACTCCAGGAACAGTACCCCAATGACCTAGAATTCGCTTCTTAATATGCTCTTTCTGCAGCTCTTCTTTTAGAAAAAAATTCTCTTTAAGATAAAGCATTGCTACAGACAAGTAATTCGTTAAGCTATGGTACTTTTTTAGTGAACTTACATCTTTATCATCTATCATTTTAGGAAGTTTAAATACACTCATAGTCTAGAGAAAAGAGGTAAGAAACGCAAGGAGGCAAGTAAGAATTATGTTACAAGTATATTTTTGTTCAAAATATTGATACTTTTCTTTGAATCTTATGTCAATTATTATATTATGAAATAGACTCTTATATTATCTATGGCTCTGGGAGATATAATTAGAGTTAATATTGACGACTCTAAAACAACAACTAAAACTTTTATATATCCAATAATATACACAATTGGTTATGATGATTTCGTCTTAGCTTCAAAGTCATCCCAAGTATATTCGAACATCGAAACTGAAGATGAGCAGAAGAGAAATGTCCTTGTTTTATTTATCCCTCATATTTTTCTTTTAATATCTATTTCTTTATTTCTTACTTACTATGTAGCTGTAACCACTATATTAAATGACAATACTCTTCCTTTTATAAAAATAGAGGGAAAGACTATGTCTTTCGCTACTGCTAATGATATTAAGGATGAATTTAGTTATCTAACTGATTTTGAAGAAGAGGACGTTCTATATTTAAACTTAGATGGTGAAAGAATTACAATAAGTAAAGCTAGTTTAGATTTATCAATTAATACAGACGAAATCATAGAATATGGAAAAGGTAAGAACTTAACAAATACTTTTGGTGGAATTATAGGAATTGCAGAGTCCAAAGACTTTGATGTTAATCTTGATATGAATTTAGACCCGGTTATAGTTAAGCTGCCAATTGTAAGCTCTAATACTAATAATGTCGAGATAAGAGATGGAAAGTTATTAAACTGTGAGAGTAATACTTTCGATTTCGAACTAGATGCAAATAATCATAGAAACAAAATACAGAACTCTATCAAAAACAATGATAATACAGTATCTTTAGAATTAGATGACATAGTAGGTGATGAAAAAAACATAAGATTAATAAATCTATGTAAAAATTTAAACACTGAGCTAACTGAATTTGAAAACTTATTTACTGATTCTCAGATTAATGATCCTCAGATAATAAAAGCTTCAAATTATTTTGAGTCAGAAGTTATCGGAGATAGCATAGTTTGGAATATAAAGGATAAGGATCTGCTCTTGAAAACTTTAAATCAATATAAAATAGAAAACGATAAAGAAGTTGACCAAGGTGAATATTTTGAAGATGAGAAGTCAATTTATGTATATAAATGGTTCAAATCTGGAAGATCTTTAGATGTAGATAAATCTTTAGAACCTATTGCTTTATGGATAAATAATCCAAGCGAGGAACTTCCCTTTGTCTATAGTAAAATACAGGCTAATGCAGAACTTACTGGAAAAGAAGTTAAAGACTTTGCTCAAGTATTGGGTGTTGGAGAAACAAGAATGCATTTAGTATATGATAATAGAATCGGGCAAGCTCAAAATGTTATAACTGGGCTGGAGGAAATTAATAATATGCTTTTAGAACCTGGACAAGAATTCTCATATTTCAATGCTATAGGTGCTCATGGGCCAGAAAATACCTATACAAAAGGTGACAAACTTATAGCTATGGGTATTTGTACTTCTGTAACTACACTTTTTAGATCTGTATTAGATTCAGGATTACCAATAACCCAAAGAGAAAACTATGGTGAATATGTATATAAATACCAATGGAATCCATCTACTTCAGATGAACTTACTGCTCATTTAGTAGATGCGACATTTTATGCAGCCCCTGGATCCATAATTGATTTTAAGTTTGTAAATGATTTCAATGAACCTATAATCATTAGGACAGTAATCGAATATGATGATCTAGGCTATCAATATCATACAATAGAGATGAGAGGGTCTTCAGAGCTTTCGAGAAGACAAGTTGAATATCTAAACTGGTCTATAACAGACTACGTTAGCCCTGTTAAATTTAATTCCACATTTGATAGAATTGTTAAAGACGAAGATGCTATTTTATTTACTGACTCATACTTTAGCGATTATAAATGGGGATATTAAATTATAATTAATACTGTATAATTCTTCAAATGATAAAAAGTATAAAAGAAAAAAAGATCTTAATAACTGGTGGGCATTCTACTCCAGCATTTGCTGTATTAGATGAGCTTAAGAAAAGAGGGTATAAAAATTTTGTTTGGGTTTCAGAAAAGCATAATCAAAAAGGAAATAAAGCTACTTCTGCTGAATTTAAAACTATTACTGAAATATATAAGATTAAATTTATAAATATTACTGCAGGTAAACTTGTTAGAAAATGGGTCATCAAGAATTTTTTAAGTGATATAACTAATTTTACAAAATTCTTCATTGGGTTTATCCAAGGACTATATATACAGCTTAGATACAAACCCCAGACGGTAATTTCATTTGGAGGTTTTCTAGCTTTTCCATCTGTTTTCTGGACAAAAGTATTTAGAAAGAAGGTTATTACTCACGAGCAAACTATTACAATTGGTTTAGCAAATAAACTAATTTCGAAATTTGCAGATAAAGTTCTATTGAGCTTTAAGGATGAAACTAGACTAAAAAACAATAAGTACATTTTTACTGGTAATCCTCTAAGAAAAGCTATATTTGAAATAAAATCAAATATTACAGAATCTTTAGATTCTACAAAGCCAACATTATATATAACAGGTGGAAATCAAGGAGCAAATGAGATTAATACGAGAGTTTTTGAAATTTTAAACACTTTACTAGAACATTTTAATATTATTCATCAAACTGGGAACTCAACTGTAACAAACGATCATTCTAAGGCTATAGATATAAAAAAATCCTTACAAGCTGAGAAACAAGCTAGATATATTGTAAGAGATTACGTTTATTCAGATGAGATTGGGGAAGTTTTAAACAAAGCAGATATCTTATTAACAAGAGCTGGAGCAAACACAGTATTTGAAATAATAGCTTTAAATAAGCTAGCAATATTCATTCCAATACCTTGGGTATCAATGAATGAACAGTTTAAAAATGCTGAGTATGTAGAAAGTATTGGTTTAGGGAAAATACTTAATCAAAATGACCTAACTGCAGAAGAGATAAAGCAAGTTCTTCTGGATAGTGTTAACTTTATAAATATAAAGGAGAATTTTAATGGTACAAAATTAGAAGATTCTTTTAATAATACTAAGAAATTAGTTAATCTAAATGCAGCAGAAATGATTGTAGATATTATTGAAGACTTTTAATTCAAAATTTCTCTATTCCTTAAAGTTTTTATAGTATTTAGATTGCTTAAATATTTTATAAATTTCTTCATCATTATAAGGAGATACAAACCAAAATATTGGTTTAACTTTTATAAAGTCTTTATAGAACTGCTTTAAATCTTTAATAGTTAGTTTTGAAGTTACCTCTGTAGCTTCTTTTAAATTGAATTTCATAAGAGGATTATCTTCAAAATATCTATTGCTTTATATTCTGCATAATCTTCGTTAAAACTTACACTTCTTTTAAAGATTTCATCACTTATTTCACCCTCAAACCATAAATTCCCCTCTGAACTTTCTAAAAAGCTTTCCCAATATTCATAAAACATTTTGTAACTTTCATCTAAAGTAGATTTCAAATTCTTAAGTTCACAACTAAGGCTAAATCCTCTACCGTTATAATTAAAACTTGGACTAAAGTTTGTTGAGTTTAAAGAATAAATAAGATGCTTTTCCTCTCTTAAATAATCGTGACCTATTTTCCAAATTAATCTTTGCATTAGATAGAAAAGTTTACCTCTTTTATATCTATTCCTTTTTTGCTTATCTTTTTTAAAGAAAAGGTTAAGAGAAAAGAAACCGCTTCTATTGTTCTCTTCTTTAAAATGCAAATACTTAAAACTTGAATCCAACTCTTTATCTATTTGCTTTAGTTTACTTATCTTACCGAATAGAGTTAATTCATTTAACTTTTTAGATAAATAATTTATTTGAGTGGCTGACTTAAGCTTAGGCGTTTGAACTGCTAAAACTAAATTATCTGAAGTTAAGATAGCCTTAAAATACTTTATAAGATCATCAGTAGTAATCTGCCCGAGTGGTTGTTCAGTACCTAATACATCTTCAGTATATTCAGGGTAAACATCTCCTAATATGAATTTAGAATACTGAATAGTAGTATTACGATCTTCTTTAACCCTTCTTTGAATCTCTCCAAGTACAATCTTTCTTTTTCAATGAACTTCTCAATGTTATCTAGAGGATAGTTCACTCTTGCAAAATTAAAATCGATTACTTCTTTCCAAGCTTTAAAATTACTATGAGCGTATATATAAATATACTCTCTAGATGTAGATGCGTTATGATCAATTGAGGGCCTTGTTCTTGTTCCATATGTAAAATTATCTATCTCACTTCTAGTTTTAAATAGATTATTGGGATTTGCTGCAATTATGTGTTCTAATAAATGAGCTGTACCTTGAGGTACTCCAACTTGTCTCTCGTAGTAACTCCCTCCCTTTATTATTATCGAAAAATCAAAATCTAAGGTATTAGGGTTTTCTGAATGGATTAGTTTAACTTTATTGTCTAATTGATAAATCTTATTAGAAATATTATTGTAATCGTCTTTCCAAGAGTCTAGTAATTTCATTTGACAAAGAATTTATTAGTAAATGATAGCAGATTATAAAGAGCTCTTTTAAACATCCCCTCCCCTATCCTCACTTAAAAGTTCATTAGGATTTGTAGTAATTAGATTGTGTTCATTCTGACTTGCAACTACTTGAATAGCTACATGGTTAGCACCAGCAAAAAATAATCCTTGTCCTATTCCTGCTGAAAGTAAAAATTGTTTTTCACCATCAGTTAGATAGAATACTTTTTTAAGCTTATCAACAGCTGCGGGAGATTGCTTTAATAACATCTGCATAGATGAGTTATTAATAATTGCCTTTCCATAATCAGAATTTAAGAAGTCATCTACATCCTGCGTTATCGTAGTAAGCCCTAGAGCATACTTTCTAGCTCTTTTTGCAACAGAATAGACAAACCTAGCAGCATCTTCATATTGCATCATTAACCAAGCCTCATCAATGATTAATAATCGCTTTCTTCTATCTCTTTTAACCTTATTCCAAATATAATCAAGCATCGTATACATTGCTAAAGGTCTAAGCTCACTTGTTAAATCTCTAATACTGAATACTGTAAAAGTATTATGAACATCAACTGTTGATCTTCTATCAAATACACCCGCAGCAGAACCTTTAATATACTTTTCCAACCTTCTAGCCATTGAATGAGCCTCATCTTCTGCCATTGCATTTAGGATCTTATATAAATCCTCTAAAAGAGGTGCTTCATTAGCGTGTGTTGCAGGATCAGGCGTTATACCCTTTTCTTTATAGGCTAGTATAACTGCTCTATCTAAAATTGCAGCTTCTTCAGCTGTCAAACTTCCACCCATCATCATTCTAATAAGACCAGTTACAGTTAGAATCTTAAATCTTAGTTCATCTTCTTCCTCACTTCCTAATCCAGAAAGTTCAAATGGATTTAATTTCTGAGCACCATCCTGTGAAAATGAGATATACTCTCCTCCAACTGCCTCACAAAGCCTATCAAACTCTTTCTCAGGGTCAATTATAATTATATCTACACCCATCATTAATGACCTAACAGCTTCAAGTTTTACTGTATAAGATTTACCAGCTCCAGATGTAGCTAGTACTACTGAATTTGCATTAGGTAAAGAGAATCTATCAAAAATAACTAGTGAGCTATTATGTAAATTAACACCATATAAGACTCCTCTTTCTTGTGTAAGCTCAGAACTTACAAAAGGGAAAGTCATAGCAATAGCAGTTGTATCGAAGTTATACAGCTGTTGAATTTTATCTTGCCCATAAGGAATACAACTTTGGAAACATTCTTCTTGTTGAAGTGTTGCAACTTTAATTATTACTCCTATTGCAGCCATTGTTGATTCCAAATTTTTAGCTATCTGCTCTAACTCTTCTAGTGATTCTGCGTGAATTGTAATATAAAGTGCGTATTGAAAGTATTTTTCAGAACCATCAGCTAAAGAACTTTGAAACTGAAGAGCATCTTCAAGTTGAACTTTAGTAATTGGATCTGCAGGTTTTCCTGATTGAGTTTGTAAATTAAGAGTTGCTTGCATTTCTGCAATCTTTCTCTTTAGAATCTTTAAAATTTCAGAAGTATCTCTAGGATAATAGAAAGTACTTATATCTACTGGATATTCAAAATTTATTAATGGCTCTAGCCAATTAGGACTAACTACACTTGGATACTTTACTGCAAAGTAAGATCTAAAATATTTGTGACCAATTATTAAATTATTAAAATTAACTTCAATAGCTGAAGGAGCGATAATATCTTTTACATCAATTAATCCTTTAGCAAATCTTGCAACGATATCTCTTTCTCTTGCTAAAATAGCTTGTTCTCGAGCAGACACAGGACTTCCTGCAGCTGTAATTTGCCCTCCAGTATTCTGTTGATTTGGTTTAGAAGATGAACCCCCTAAAAACGGTATAAAATCTAGTAATCCCAAGTACTTTTATTTAATATATATTAACTATAATCTATTTTATACATCTTGCCCACTAACAACAAAACCATTTTCAATATCCTCATCTCTAATATTTAAAATATCTAAACCGCTTATATCTGGCTCATATACTGAATAATATAATTTAATCAATTCATCATTTTTCAATTGTTTAGCAGCTATACCTAAATTCGAGAATTGTTTTAATACATGATCTCTTTTAGGATATAGCTCTTCTTTAGCTTTTTCCACTAAAGAAGCGATATTTATTATTCTTTTATCTTTACCTAACATATGTTTTACCCAACCAGTAGTTATTATAGGTTGCTTAACTGATGGTACGACAGCATAGAATCTTTTATCAAGTATTTGTGTTGATTGAGTTAAGTTATTAATAAATTCCTGGTATAGACTTACCTGTTGAACAACGGCTTCTGAGCTAATTTGAGATTTATACTTATCAAGTAACTGCATGTATTTTGCTATGTCTGTTCTTTGAGTTCTAATAACAATCTGTATTGGAAATCTTATAGAGTTAAGAAAGCCTGCAAAAGAACCAATTCTACCTCTTTTCTCACCCGAATCTAAAAGCTCAAAATTTAAAGAAGTTGTTTCTATAACTAATGAAACTTTTCCATTTTTAAGTACAACTAAATCATCTCTGATATCCTCAATATCTAGATGTTCTTGTGTGCTAAGTTTTTTCGGACCAAATACTCCCATATTATTAAAATCTTCTATAACATCCTAAAGGTATCTTCTTGACGTGTCAATCATATGTGGTATTATCCCAATGGGCCGCCAAATTCTAAAATCACTATTTATGTAGACATTGACCAAAATTAGATATGCTGCTATAATATAACGACATGGAATTCTTAAATATATTTACAAAAAACGAAGGTAGTAGAGACACTGTAGGAAGTTTTAACGTTCCTTCAGAGAAACTAAAAGATACTCTTGTAAGTATGATGGATAGAATAGGCCTTGTTAATCCAAGAAAAGTAACTAATAGTAGTAATAATGCTATTACAATAGTAAAAAATGATGATGGTACCTACACTATTACACTAAGAAATGTAGATCCTCCAATAACACTGACTTGGACTAGACCATTTTCGAACGAAGAAATGATGCAATATATAGAGCAAATTGCTACAAAAAAACTTGCAAATTAGCTATTTGAATAAAAATACTCTTTCAAGTGGATCTACTTACTACCAATTCGCAATAGCTTAGTACTATTTTCTTTCTAATATTATTACATTTTCAAGGTGATAGGTATGTGGAAACATATCGAACCCCTTAATACTAACAGTTCTATATTTCCCATTCAAATCACTTAAATCTACAGCTTGAGTAACAGGATTACATGATATATATATAATTTCCTTTGGTAACATTTCCAAAAGTTTACTTGTAAATTTAGAAGTAAGTCCAGTCCTAGGTGGATCAACTATTACAGTTGCGTTTTCAAAGTCTAAGTACGAATTTTCTTGAAGTAAATCTCTAGCTTCATATGTTGCATTAGTAATTTTATTTAACTCTAAGTTCTTATTAGCTAATTCAATAGAATCGCTATTTATTTCGTAACCAATTATGCTTTCAAACATATCTGAGAATAATATTCCTAGAACGCCTACACCAGAGAACATGTCTAAAAGAGTTGTATTTACTTTATCCTTTGTATTTAGATAGTTATAAATATGTTCAGATATTTTTTTAAATACATTAATATTATTCTGAAAGAAAGTGTTATGGCTTACGTAAAAGTCTCTATTAATAAATGATAATTTAATATTCACCTCTATTAGTTCTTTACCCCAAAAATTTTCCACTTCACCATCTGACTCGTCTCTAATTGAATCATTTACTAGCCAATATACTGAGCTGAATCCTAATTCTAACGCCATCATCGCAGCTTCTTCCAGTACTTCAGGAGAATTATTTGTTTTAGTAACAATACTTAATAGAGACATCTCGTCAGCTCTTATAACTAAGTATCTTAAGTTCCCAGTATGTTTTACTAAATCATAATTTTCTATACCTTTAGATTGTAAGAACTCATATATTTTTCTAACTTTCTGAAACCACTCATCTTTAAATAGAACTGGTTTATGCATATCAACTACTATATTGTATCTTCCGTGCTTTCTTTGCCCTAATCTGTTGTTAGGCTCGAAAATGGGGTCGTAACAAGTTACATAGTCCATTCTAAATCTATATTCATAGATCTTGTCTGAAGGTACTATTTGTATATTTTCTAGGAGAGATATATCTATTAACTTCTCGTAAATGTCTTTCAATGAAGCTATTTTAACTTCTAACTGCTTTATATACGGGATATCTTCTATTTGAGTTGAACCGATAAGGCCAAAATATTCTGAGGTATTTTCTTCTATTTGTCCTTCTTCTCTAAGCTTATCAAACTCAGTGTTAAAAAACTTTTTTAGCTTCTTATTAGAATCTATCAAGTTAAAGAGTTTAATTTATTTCTTTTTTCTATTTTGACCTCTTACTGTTTTTTTTACAGGTCTTTTATTTTTTGTAGAAGTTACTTTTTCTGCTTTAGCCTTATTATCTGTCGTAACTTTTTTTGATCTAGGCTTTCTTACTATCTTTGAATTAATTCTATCTGCTATAGAAATATTAAACAATGATACAAAAGTAAATACTAGTAAAGCTAAGGTATATATTAAAGCAGTTAATACAAACTGAGAACCTAGACCGAAAGCTATAGCTACTAAAATTACTATTGTTGAAAGAATTGTATATTTGGATTTAATTACAAATTTAGCTCTTACTACATCAAGAACTTCACTTTTATCTTCTGGTAAATCTTGTAATAGATCATTTAGAGCCCATATATATAAGATTATAGTTAAAAATGCAGCAAAAATAATTGAATATAAATCTACTTGTTTAATTTGATATACTCCTGATAAGGCACTTATAATTCCTGCTTGAATAATTATTGAAGAGAGAATGAATGCTATAGGTAAAATATGTAATTTCAGAATTCTTCTATCCTTAATTCTAGTCTCATTTCTAAAGTAAACGAAATAACAAACAAGTACACTAGAAATCAATATAATAACCAAAATTATAAATAGGTCCATGAATACTTTATCTTGATCTGAACCAACTGACTTATAAAAATCAACTTTATTTAGTTCATCTCCTAATTCATTTTCTACCTCAGACTTTACCTCATCTATATTTTTATATTCGATTTCAATTCTATAATTAGCTCTATCAATTCTACTAATTCCATCTATACTGTCAATTTTATCTAAAATTTCTGATTTATTATCAACTTCACTAGATAACTCAACAATTACTGAATCATTAAATTCTGAATAATATAATCCATTATTAACTCCTACTGTAATCACACTAAGAATAGAGATAAGTAATATTACTAATCCACTAAGTTTATTTGTTAATTTTATTTCTCCTAAATATTTCATTTTCTTCTTTTAATAAGCAAAAAGCTGTTTTCTCTTTTTGCAGTATATAACTGTAATATAAATTTTAAATTTAGATTTACTAATATTATAGTAGCTAAATTAAAGGTAAATATTGTTCTAAACATTGTGTCAACACTAGCAACTCTTGAATCTTGACTTATTAAGAATGTAATTATGAAGTAGCTAATAAATAATGAAACAATACTTAAGTTTAATAAATTTCGTAAAATTTTGTTTATATTATCTTTGTTAATATTATTAATTGCTTCAATAATAAATACTGTAGTTAATACAAATATCATTACAAAAGTTAATATTGCAGTTACGCTTAGATCAATTTTAAACATCTTAGCAATTACGATAGTTAGTAATATAAGAGAAGTAGAACTTAATACATAAGTTACAAAGGCACTACTACCCTTTTTAATTAGTATTGCAAAAGCTACAACTACTAATCCTAATATAAACGTAATACCTATAAATGATGCACCTTCTGGATTGTATAAAGGAGCTTCGCTTGAAACATTTATTATATTTACACTATATTCTAAAACGTCATCTTCTAGATAAGATTCTACAATCTTAAGATAGTCTATATATAATTCATTAGTAATTTGAGATTCTTCTCCATCAAAAATCGCTTGAATTCTAATAGCGTTATCCTTAGTCTCGTGAGCTACAAATTCAAAATCTCTTCCATCAACAGTTAAATCAATTCCTGCATAACCACCATTAGCGATTGTTGCAATATCATCTTCTTTATCTTTGAATTCATATACTAAAGTTGGGAATCTTGCATAATCATAGGCGTTTTGTGAAACTTCAACACCTATTTCATCATCAAAGTAAGAATTTGTAATCTCTGAATCATCAAGACTAGCATTCAAAATCGAGCCAGTAAAATTAATTTCACCTTTACCAGTTATCCATTCTACTGTTTCCTCTGGAAACTCATATCTTTCTGGGACAACGAAAACAAAACCATTAAATTCTTCTGAAGATAGGGTTTGTATTTTAATATCGTCAAACCTAGCTTTATAATCAATTCTATCAATATAAACTTGCATCATTTTTTCTAATGCATTTTCTTTTTCCTCTTGTGACATTTCTGTATCGAAGTTTGCTTCAACTCTTATTCTTGTTGAAGGGAAAAGGTCTGAACTCTTTTCAAAACTACTAAACTTTGCGTCTATGCCAACTGTACCAAAATCAACTGCTTTGTAATCTATTTCTGTGCCGTTTACCTTTATATTAAATTCAGGTAATGCAAGTAATGTAAAAATTACAATTGAAACAAAAACGAATGTTAGTTTTAGGTATTTAAAGTTCATTTCTAATATTTTCTATATCATTAATTAAGCTTCGAAAATATACCACAATAGACTCATTAATTCTACAAGTAAAAGCTTTTAACTTCGAAATACCTTTTATCTATTGCAGATTAAAGGTACAATTCTTTGTATGAATGATTTAAGACAGATAAAAACATTTTTCATTTCCGGGATTATTGCAACATTAAAGAATCCTGTAACTATATTCTTTGGTGTTTTTTTTCCTTTAATCTTTGTAGCTGCTTTTGGTTATGCTAATACTAATAATCTAACATTAGATATTGTAGTCTCTGAAAAATCTAACAAGAACAACTTTGTTTATAGAGAACTTTCAAAAATCTCATTTATAGAACTTATAGATGAAAAAGATGCAATTAATATAGATAAAAAATTAAGCACGGGTGAATTAGATGGTTACTTAAATCTTACGAAGTTTAGAGACGATATGGTTCTAGTAAATCTAGAAGTGAGTTCTGCAAATTCATCTAATGAAACTGCTATTAAGTCAATTCTACAAGGAATAATAGATAATAAGAATATTAATACTTTAAAGACAAAGAGCGATACTGTAGAGCTCCCATCACAGATAAGTTTTGATATAGTTGGTGGAGTCGAGTACAAACATATAGATTTTATATTACCTGGTCAGATAGCTCTAGCACTTACTAATTTTGGTATATTAGGTACTGCATATCTATTTTTTACTTTAAAGAAGAACAAAGTTCTTAAGAAGCTTTCTACAACACCTGTTAAAAAGTTAAATTTTTTCTTGGGTGAGGGTTTAAGTAGACTTACTTTCGGTCTATTTCAAGTTAGTATAATAGTCCTAATTGGAATAGTCTTCTTCGACTTTTATCTTAGTAATGGTTCTTTAACTTTTTTACTTATCTTAATGATTTCAGCGTTATCTATTAGCTCTTTTATGGGTTTAGGTATTCTAATAGCTGGACTAGTTAAGAATGAACGAAGCTTTGAAGCAATTTTGAGTTTTGTTATCCTACCCCAAGTAGCCCTTTCAGGTACATTTTTTGATCTTGAATTATATCCAGATTGGATGAAGTTTATTAGTAATCTACTACCTTTAACTTATATTAATAAGGCACTTAGAGAAGTTAGTTTTTACAATGCCAATTTAATAGAAATAGCTCCAGAAATAATTTTTATAGTTTTATCAGGAACAATCTTTTATATTCTAGCCTTGAAATTCTTTAAGTGGGACTAGTTCGCCACAGATTAGAATGTATATCAAGAAGTACTGCCAGTTTAATTTATTTTGAAATTCTGGTAGACTAATATATAAAGTTAAATACAACCAAATGAAATATACAGCATCTTGGAGAAATCAAACTATTGCAGAGGCAGACGAAAGTGAAATATTAATTTTAGAGGGAAATGTTTACTACCCAAAATCTTCTGTTAATACCGATTTTCTAAAGGGTTCTGATTTACATACTACATGTCCTTGGAAAGGAGTTGCTAGCTATTATTCGATAGAAGTAAATGGTGAATTAAATGAAAATTCTGCTTGGTATTATCCAGAACCTAAAAATGGATCTGAGGAAGTCGTTTCTGAGCAAAATAATGGAAAGTACGAAGGAGATTTTTCTAGCTTTGTCACTTTTTGGAATGGGGTTGTTGTTTCAGAAACAGAATAATTACCAGTGTATAGCATCCACATGCAATTCATATTAAAATCATTAGTTAATTTTAATACTGTTAGGATATGAGCGATAATCTAGATTTAGCAACTATATATAGTTATTCAGATAATGCTATAGAAACACATAGTGATTTTGACGATCATTTAGCAGGTTTAAAAACTCAAGAGATTTTATCAATAGGTAGAATTAAAACTGCTATTCAAGAGACCGATACAGAAACACCTAATGAAGTAATTATAAATCTTAAGACTAAACTAAGATTAATTCTTGAATTTAATGATCTAACTCCTGAAGAATTACTAGAACGAGGATATATTGGAGATGGACTTTTAAATTTCTTTCCTGCAGTAAAGTTTGAAACTTCAATTAAGGGGTTTTCTTGCGAAGCTTATGCTATAAAAAACGATGAAGACCGGTTTTTCGTAGCTATTAGCGTCTTCAATGATGAAAAAGAAAATATTGGATTTAGAGATTTTTATATAAATTCAAGGTATGGGTTACCTGTATCTTTTGGTGAGAGAACTATAGATTTTTCTTTTAGATTAAAATTTCCAAAATCATTTCCATTGGAAATGAGATCTAGCGTAGACAGCTTTATAGTAAAGAAAGACTATAAATCTAAGAGTCTAGGCCGAAATCTATGGTTTTTATCTTTAGAATTAGCTAAAGCGCTAGGAGCACACTTTCATCTAGTTCTAAATGATAGCTCAAAGGAAAAAACCGGCGAGGGAAGTTTTTATATGCAGTTTATAAACCCTGCTGAACATATTAGAAGATTGCCATATCCTCAAAATATTGCTTTCCCACTTACAGCTAGAGGTGTAAAATGGTTAAGAGAAAATAACTATTTAGGTGATGATTGGGAATTATAGAGTAATTTAATATATAAATTTTAAATTCATATATCAATTTCCCCTATGCTTCTAAGGCAAACTCCTCTTCATCTTCTGAAGGAAAGTCAATTATTTTTGTGGGATTTAATATTCTTTTTAAACCCATAATTTGGTTTTCTAGTTTTTTTTGAATTGAATCTGCACTAGATAAGGCTATTCTTATACTAATAAGAAGATCATCTTCAAGCCAATTATCAGTAAGGTCAGTTGAATGTATGACTACAATACTCAGACATGAGTTATTTACAATATTTAGTATTTCATTAACGTACCTATCCCAGTCCTCAAGCTCCATTTTCTTATATTCAATAAGCAACTCAATATCTTGAAGTTCTTCTTCCTTATATTCTATTTGCGATGGCCTTTTAATTGCCTTTAGTGCACTAGAAACATCAAAAAGACTAGCGTAGTTAACCTCAATTTCAAAAGACTCTCCGTCTTTCGTATATTTTACGTTTCTTGTACCTTCTGATTCTCTCGAATCAGGAATTGTTTCAGATTCCTGAAGCATCACCATAAGTTATCATTTTATAGCGACATTATATCATTGTTGCATGCATTTCGCACTTTCATATATGCGTTAAAAAATCTTAGGGAGTTAGCTTAATCTTTTCTAATAATTATTTAAGCTGTAAAGTTTTCTACGCTATTCCTATTTATCCTTTTCGCTCTTTCTACAAAATCAGTCCATAATACATTATCGGTTGAAAAGTCATAGTCTGGGTCTCTTTGTATTACCTGGGCTTTCAAATATTCTTCAATAGCCTCCTCAGGTGACCCCGCCCCTGGTATTATAATAACTCCTCCTTGACCTCCCATATCTCTTGCAGGTTGTACAGTATTATTATCATAACTTGCTAATCTTTTTGCCACTGCCGCATGTGATTTATCGTCTTCTCTATTTAGTTCAAATGCTCTCGAAACCATTCTTTCAAAGGAAACTCTTCGACCTTTAATGAGGTCTGCAGTTATCTTATATAAAACCTCCACATTGAAATCGTCAATATTTAATGCTGATTCCCCAGCCTTAGTTCTTTGTAAATTTATGCTCTCCAGTTCTTTTTCATTTATATCAATACCTACATCAATATTATGCATTAGTCTCTGTAATACTAACTCTAAGACTTGTCCATTATTTCTACTAATAGATTCAGTAATTACTTGAGCTAATATGCTCTCCAAATTATCTTTTAAGATGCTATTTTTCCTAGCTAAGTTCTCAATTAACTTTGCTCTTATCAGTCCAAAGCCTTCTAAATCAAAAGTATCTATGTCGTTAGTAATGTTACTTACAAGGATAATTAAATCTTTAAGTTCTGTGCTACTTCCACCAAGTTCGACTAACGCATTCAGAGATGCTAACTTTGCTTTAAATTTAAAATTCTTATCATCTGCATCGGAGAAGGCTAACTCATCAAGAGATGCTGCTACACCCTCAGCTTTTCTTATTCTTTCTAATCTATTTCCTATAATCTGGTGTGCTAATTTTGCCTCTTCAGGGTTATCTCTCATAACTCTAGCTGTCTCAGAAGTTACTGCCTCTACTTGTATCATGTTACTATTAAGTGTAATTCCATTATCTCGGAAAAGAGGAATTAATTTATCATTTAGGTATGCTGCCTGTCCCATAGATCTAGGCCATGTATCGTTATCAATTACGTTTTTACCTTTAGCTAAATGTCTAATATTTTGTAGTACTACCATAGCATTAGTAAAATTATCATCTAACAAATGGCCCGCAATTACAGGTATAGCAGCTGCTTTCTCCATTGCAGCAAAAGCTTCATATTCAGGGTCGCCTTGCCTTGGAACGAAAATGCCACCAGTGCCAGTTGCCGTTCTAGCTCTATCTGTACTTAGGTTAGCTCTTACTATTCCCCCCAATACAGTATCCTGCATTATTTGTACCGCCTTAGAGTCTTCATTATCGACTGCTTATTGAATTTCTATTGCTAACTGATCTTGAGAAGCTGCTAATGTTCCTTTTCCTAAACCATTAGGTACCATCTCTATATTTAGGGATGTAAAAAGATATTCTCCCCCCCCTTCGTCTTTTGTTCCCGCCATTAATAAATTCTCTCTAGCCTTTTCTTCATCCCAAGTGTCTACAAACATACTTCCAATTGGACTTTAAATTGCCAAAATGTACTCATTCATTATCACGTCTACTGATGCATCTAGCTGTTTATCAATATTAGATATGTCAAAATCAGGGATCTTCTTTGCTTCATTATAAACCTCGAGTGCCTGATTTAATTTCAATCGCATTATCTGTGTATGCCTAGGAATCATACATTGATCTATCACATATTCCTTAATTTGAGCCAACTGAGAATCTAGCATTTGTAAATTTGCTATACTCATTTTTAAAACATCTTTAAACTTTTGAGCAGTTTCTTTTGGAATCTTATATGGAGTAATGCCTTCCGCAGCAGCTTGAACATCTGCAGTTACATATAGCTTGTATAGTGCAGTCCTAATACCTTCCTCTAAATCTGTAAATCTATATTTATCTCTTATGACTAAATCCCCATTCACTAACGTTAGGTATTCTGGAGTAAGATATTTACTATGCCTAGAGTGGATATCTTTTAAATTAGGTCTTTTGTCGTATTCATTCCTAAATTCCCTAGATAATACACTTCGTTGTTTATTTAATTCTTCTAATTGACCTGCTATGTTAGCTAATTCAATTCTCCCTTCTGTTGAAATGTCTCCAGACCAATCCTCTCCTACATCACTCATATAAACAGTAGTAGCTTCATCACCTAATCTGTCAACTCTATTGTCTAGAGATTCTTTACTTTCATTACTACCCATTTCTATAATTTTAATTCCATATTTATAACATATGTCAGCATTTTCTGTCGACTTTCTGCAGAATTTTAAATTATGCTATAATTCTCAACATTATTCAGAACTAGTAGGTCTATTGGAAGATAACGGTACTTCAAAAGAAGGCGATTTAGAAACAACAAAAGACAGTTTATATATACCTGCCCAGATTACGCTTAAGGGTGGGGCTGACGTTCTGGTAATGCTTTGTACTCATAATACTCAGCAGCAAAACGAAGATATACTTAAATATTTGCAAAGTTTTGAGGATCTCGCAGAATTTAATGGCACAAGCTTAAATCATATAAAACCATCAACAAGGGATGTCAGAACGCATAAAGTTGATAAACAACTTTATGTATCTAAACATAGATCTATAGGTATTTCTTAAGATACTGTAGATTCTACAAAATTTAATTTACGACCTGAACACGAAGCCCAGATAGCATTAGCTTTCGAACACATACTACAACTAGAAGGACTTAACGAATACTCAGTTAATGAGGAGCAGTTCCAAGGAACAATTCGAATTAGAGTTCAAAAACCTGTGTTTACAGTGTCATCAATTGATAAAAATGGTAATTTAAATGGACAAGAAAGATTTGCTGTTTTTAGCTATTATCAAGAGGAATCTATACGACAAAATATCGATCTCAATGGTGGTTGGAACTATACAACAAAAGCGGATAGATTGTTGTATGGATTCATACATTTTCAGCTTCAATTGATAGCAGATATATGCGTTAGTAAATATGGACTACATTTAGATGACTTTGGAGTTCATCAAATTCTATATACCATGAACAAAAAAGAGAAGATTTTAGAATTAGTAATAATTGATACTGAAGAATATTATTTTAGTGAAGTGAAAGATGGTTTCTACCTTCCCCCTATAATTCTATTTTTATAAATAGGAAGCGGAGCTATATTTTATATAACTCCGCATGCATTAAATTTATACTTTACGGTCTATTTAAAACCAAAGTCCTTGGAAAAGGAATAGCTTCTCTAATGTGATGTTCTCCTGAGATCCATTTAACCATTCTTTCTAATCCTAGTCCAAAACCAGAGTGTACAACTGAACCATACTTTCTTATATTTAAATACCACTCATACTCTTCTAGAGGATAATCTCTAGCTAAAAGTTCACTCTTTAAAGTCTCATACTCATCCTCTCTCTGAGAACCACCAATAATTTCTCTAGCTTCTTCAGGTGCAATAAGATCAGCACACTTTGCTCTTTTCATCCCTCTCTCATCAACATAACTCTTCATATAGAAAGCTTTAACTTCAAAAGGATAGTCTTCAATAAATACAGGTATCTGGAAATGATTACCTAACCAAATTTCCTCATCAGTCGTCATATCGTCTTTATAATCAACCTCAAATTCATTATCCTCTAATAGCTTTTTAGCTTCAAAATGCTTTAATCTAATAAATTCTTCATTTGCACATTTCTCTAAGATAGTAGTATCTCTTTCTAGAATAGCTAATTCTTCTTTCATGTTTTCTAAAGCATCTTTTAAGATTCTTTTTACCATTCTCTCTTGTAGATCCTCGTTCATTTCCTGGTTATAAAATGCCATTTCAGCATCCATCATCCAAAACTCCGTTAAGTGATTTCTAGTCTTTGACTTCTCTGCTCTAAATACAGGTCCAAAATCATAAACTTTACCTAACCCCATTATTGCAGCCTCAGAGTAAAATTGACCTGATTGAGTTAGATACATAGGTGTACCAAAGTAATCTACTTCAAATAACTCAGTTGTATCTTCACAACTAGTTGGTTGAAACACTGGAGTATCAGTTCTAGTAAATCCTTCTTCAAAGAAAAAATTTGTAACTGATCTAAATACTTGGTCCCTAATTCGAAGACTAGCCCATGGTGTTTTAGATCTTAGATATAGATCTCTATTTTTAAACAGAAATTCAACTCCATGATCTTTATTACCAATTGGGTATTCTTCTGAAATAGACAAAACTACAATGCTTTCTCCCTGTATCTCATATTCGTCTTTTTTTGGATGCTTCGAAACTGTTCCAACTACTTTTACTGAAGTCTCAGGCGAAAGCGTTCCAATTACCTCCCAGATATCAGATTCAACTTTATCTTCTTCAAAAATAACTTGCGTAAAGCCTGATCCATCTCTAAATTGAACAAAACTAATCTTTCCTGAACCTCTTCGGTTATAAACCCATCCTTCTATTTCAATCTTACTGTCTACATGTTTAGAAAGATCTTTTATAGAGACCTTCTTATCTTCTGAAGTTAAATGATTTTCCATTCTATTAAATTAAAAATTAGTAATTAAATTTAGTCAGGTATACTTACAAAATTTTCATCTTTTATAAGTTGTCCCTCTTGTATATAAACATCTAGCACCTTGACTTTAGCTTTTTCAAAGTACTTATAAACCTTTTGTCTAAACTGTCTGAATAAAAATCTCTCTTTCCACCGTTCTCAAATCTAATGTAACCAGATAAATAATCATAGCTATCTTCTAATTTAAAAATACTTTCACTGTCTCCTGAACTAATGATCATTTTATTATCTTCATCAATCTCAATGTTAAAGTCATGCAAGCTAGTACCTAAAGTTTTTAAATATACATTTAATTTATCTAGGATATCATTAAGTTGCTTAATACTTAATTTCTCACTAAGGTGTATTTTATAAACCAGAGACATAAAACAGCACTTGTAAATTTCGTAATTATAATTGTATTGGCCTAAAACTATTAATTCAAACTGAGACGGCAGGATTCGAACCTGCAACCACCCCGTTAACAGCGGGGAGCTCTACCAATTGAGCTACATCTCAACATTGTCAAAAGTAAAAGTGCTAAAGTAAAACGAACTACAAAATCAGAGTAGCAAAACTGTAAAAGGTCCATGCTTTTGACTTTCTACTTTTTACTTTGTACTTTGTACTTTTTACTTATTAATGTACTGCCTAAAACTTTTAATCTAAACTGAGACGGCAGGATTCGAACCTGCAACCACCCCGTTAACAGCGGGGAGCTCTACCAATTGAGCTACATCTCAACATTGTCAAAAGTAAAAGTGCTAAAGTAAAACGAACTACAAAATCAG
>JAUZRK010000029.1 GCA_030950485.1 Candidatus Dojkabacteria bacterium
GTCTTAAATATTTAACTCCATTTGGAGGAGAAGAGCTTACAGAGGTTTACGGAGATTTCGAACTAAAGTTCGCAAATGGAAGTGAACACTGGCTTGGAATCTCAGCAGAGAAGGCTAAGAGTCCAAAAGAAGGTGATCTGATTTGGGGAGACGACTTCGATGTTTCAACATTATCTTTAAATTGGAGGCAGTGTGAAAGAACTAAACTAGACGGTGATGATAAGATAGGATTTTTTATAATGGATGGGTTTGTTAAGAATAAAGACAATGTCAAAGCTGCAGCTGAAGAGCTTATTAGTAGAGTAATTGAGCTTTATTCGTTAAACGAAGATGATGCAGAATTATTGCTTTTGGATTCTAAGAACTTAGAGTCGGAGTATGAATATGAAACTAAATCAATAAAGGGAGTAGAAATCCCAGAAATAAGAAATCAAAAGTCAAAAGTTAAAAGTAAAAAAGAAAAGGAGAAAGTAGAACATAGATATAATGATGAGACTAAGGATTCATTACAAAAAACTATTTTTGATGTAGTGACAAACTTATACGGAGATGAGACTATAGCAATTCAATACGAAATATTTTTAGAAATACCTAAGGACAATACACATGGAGATTATGCAACAAATATTGCAATGCAAATTGTAAAAAAATTAGGTAAGAATCCTAGAGAAATTGCTAGCGAAATTGTAGAGAATATTAATTCTGATTTAGTAGATAAAGCAGAAGTAGCGGGACCTGGTTTTATTAACTTCTTTGTTAATACTGATATTTATACTTCAGTAGTTAGGGAAATATTAGAGAAAAGAGAAAATTTTGGAAAGTCAGAAATTAAAAAAGGAAAGACTGTTTTAATTGAACATACGTCGCCAAACCCTAATAAAGAATTTCATATAGGTCATTTAAAAACAAATGTAATAGGGATTTCAACAGCTAGAATATTTGAAGCGGTTGGTGCAAAAGTTTATAGGGATTGTATAGATAATAATAGAGGGATTGCTATTGCTAGATTAATGTGGGGGTATTTAGAATTTGCTAAAAAAGATGATTCATTACCTACAGATCTAAATTATTGGTTTGATAATAAAGAAAAGTGGAATACACCAGAAAGTGCTAATACTGAGCCAGGAAGATTTGTAGATCAACTTTATACTAAAGCTACAGAGCCATTTAAAAATGATCCAGAGGTAGAGAAGGCAGTAAGAAAAATGGTTATAGACTGGGAATCTGAGGATGAAAAAAATTGGGCACTTTGGGAATTAACTCAGAAATGGGTTTGGGAGGGATATAGAAATATATTAACTAGGATTGATGGATTGGATTTTGATAAAGTTTGGCATGAACATGAATTATACAAGAATGGTAAAAAACATGTAGAGAGAGGTCTTAAGGAAGGTATATTTAAAAAATTAGATGACGGGGCAGTTATAACTGATTTTAATAAATTCGATGGAATCACAGACACAGTTTTAATTAAAAATGACGGAACCTCTTTATATATTACTCAAGATTTAGAACTTACATATAGAAAGAGAGAGGAGTTTCACCCTGACGAAATGTATTGGGTTATAGGTCCAGAACAATCTTTAGCCATGAAACAAATGTTTAAAGCTTGTTCTCAATTAGGTTTTGGAGAATACGAAGATTATCACCATATACCTTATGGATTTATTCTTGCAAAAGGTGCTGATGGAAATGCAAAAAAAATGTCCTCTAGAGATGGGACAAGTGAGCATGTTTCTGATCTAATTGAATGTGCAAAAAAGGAGATCAGTAAGTTTTTAGAGGAGAGAGATTTTGATGATAGCGAGAAAGACAATATAGCGGAAACAATTGCTATTGGAGCTATTAAATACGCCTTGCTTTCAGTAAATAGAGTTAGTGATCAGGTATTTGATTTTAATACTACAATCTCATTTGAAGGTAACTCAGCTCCTTATATTATCTATTCTTACGCTAGAGCAAACTCAGTTCTTAATAAAGCAGGTAATATAGATTTCGATTCAGTGAAATTTAAATATGAGACTGAAGAAGAATTAGATTTATTAAAACATTTGAAAAACTTTAGCAATGAAATTATATCTGCCTCTGTAGAATATGCACCGAATTACATAGCAAATTATGTATATGAGCTAGCGCAAAAATTTAATAAGTTTTATCGGGAGAATCAGATTCTTAACGCAGAAACTAATGAACAAAAAGTATCAAGACTAGCATTAGCAAAAGCAACGGCTAGGGTTGTAAAAAATGGTCTTTATCTTCTAGGAATAAAAACAGTTGAAAAGATGTAATATTTTTAATTAATTAAAATATGTTTGAATCATTAATAAATTTAGCTTTCTTAACTTTTCTAAGTATTACTCAGCCTAATACCTTGGTTAAGGAGGTGATTGAATTTAATCCTGCTTCAATAATAATAGAAGTTGATAAGACATTTGATACAAGTATTTTTGAAAAGGAGATAACAGTAAATTTAGACAGTAGAAATGGCTCTAGAGGCTTAACTATAGATAAGTCAGTTGAGCATTTTGATAATCTTAGAGCATTAGATATAGGAAATGAAAAAATATTTTTTGCCGATAATATTAAAATAGTAAATAATAGTAGTGAGCAACAAGAACTAGAAATTAGAGCAATTGATTTTGATATAAATAGAACAGATTGTAGCGATAGACTTCCAAAATTTATTGATAATCCAGAAAATTCAGCAACTGAATGGGTGAGCTTTAATAAAAAATCAAATTCAAAAGGTGAGGCAAGTATAGATGTTTTATTTCAAGTTCCTAGCAATATAGGAAATAAAACTTACTGGACAGCGGTTTTAGTTAACAAAAATTCAGAAGGGATTGATAGTTCAGTTGCAGTATTGTATTTTCTAACACCTGGTAGTATTAAATCTGAAAAGTGTTTATTAAGCCAAAGATAGTAAGGATAAATTATCAAATTTAATTTTTAAATTTACGAATATGTTTTCATTTTTAATTGCGATATTTATGTCATTATTGTTATCAGTAAGTTCTGTAGAAAGAATAGTTGAACAACCGACAGAGAATAGCCCGGTAATAGAGCTATTTAATTAAATAATCAGACTTAAGCTAAATTTAGCAAAAAATGGGGATATAAAGATTTTAATTTACTTGTTGCTTCATTTGGCTTAGATGGGACAAAAGTAGGGGAGCTAATAGATTCTACAGGAATGGAGAATTTTATATTCGAGTACGAGGATGACAAGGTTATAAAGATTCCTAGAAATTATTGGATTAACTGGGTTTGTATTAACCATAGCTTGAAAAGAGATTTAAGTATTGCGGAGAAATATTTTTTAAATATTTACCTGAATATACAGAAATCTTTGAATCCAAAGATGTAGCTGGTCTTGAATGTGTAATTCAGAAAAAGTTAAATAATATATCAGTATTTCAAAGATTAGATAGTAAAGACAAAAATAAATTAAACCAACTAAAAGAACTAATAGAAATTAATAAGAAGATCGAGGTAGAGCAGAATTTAAGTTTCGATTCCTTTGGTGGAGATGGTCCACTTACAGCACCATATTTTTCAAAGAAATTTAAAGCACTATTTACTAAAAATAAATTCGATACCGCTATTCATAATGTAATTATTGAAGAAGATAGAAACATTAGAATATTGGATTTTAAACTTTTCCCATTAAAATTTCACAGCGAATTAGCAAAAGAGATTATATATATATTCCTATTGGTAAGTTTGTTAAAGTTGCACAAAGCTTTTTATTAAAAAGACTATTTTTGTAAAAACTTTCTAAAAATTTAGGCAGACCTTACCTGTTTCCAAATACCTTTCAATCTTGTTACTAAAGCTGGCTTGCTAGATCTGTTTCCTTCAAGTATTGCCAGATCAACTGTTCTTCCGGGAGAGGAATATATTTTAATTACATCATTAAAGGCAAGAGTAGCATATCGTTCTCTACCTCCAGGCACGTAATCAGGATCATCCATAGACATAGGAATTCTATAAATCATCTTACCGTTCCTTTCATATTTAAGAAATCCTAATCTTCTATCTCCATTCCCGGATTTTATAGTTGAAATCATTTCTATAATTTCTTGTTCATCAAGCTTTGTTCTAAATTCTTCCTGTAAATCTGTTTGATGAATTGGCTCACCATTTTCATTAACCTCTATAAATCTAAAATTATGATCGGGAGGAGTGTTTTTATCTATTACATTTATTGCCCTAGGTCTATATACCTGATCAGCTATCTCTCCAATAAATAGCGAGCCAGTAACTGGATTTCCTTTAGAAAAAGACTCAAGGCAATCCGCAATTAAATGAACTCCTATATCATTTAAATATTCACTTAATTCAAGTGCATTTTCTATTATTACATTTTCTTCAAAACCTAGTATGAATTGAAGCTCTGAAACCATAATTATATCCCCTCTCTTAAGTTCAGCAATTTTAATCTGTTGCACTAATGAATTAAAATCTCCAGGTAAAATTTCCTTGGGTTCATGAATTTTATCTATACCTTTAGGTGATCTACTATCCATAGGTTTACCATCGCTATCAATTCGTCCATCTTGAAGTTTGAAGTTCAATATTTGCCTATTCTCTCTATCAGCTATTTCTAAAAGTTTAATAAGCATTTGTTTAATCTCTGTTTTTCCAGCACCCATTTCGCCTGTTAGCTGAATTATTAGCGCATCACGCTCGGTTTTATTAGTATCGAAATCACAAATATTTAAAAATATATCTTGAGCTATCTTCCAATTTGCATTCTTTTGTTCAAGAAGAGCTTCTGTTGTAAGCCCGTACTCATCTGTCTCTCCCTTCTTATTGGCTTCTGATATAAGTTCATTTGTAAACTCCACTAAAGAATCAGAATTATCTATACTTTCAGAAATACCAAATTTATCACTCATTTTTATTATTACTAACCATACAGAAGATACTCAAGATAAGAGATCTCTACAAGGATGTTTTAGATGTAGGAATTATGTAGGTTTAAGAGAGTAGTTCAATAATCTTCTCTGAATTAGTAAACCCAGATTTAATTACAATTTTAGTGATAGAAATATTGAAATAATCTGAAAGAAGTTTAACAAGTTTTTTATTTGCCTTACCTTTTTCTCTAGTTTCACTAAATGATGCTTTATAATAGTTGTTAGAAAGCTTAATAATTTTCTCTACTTTAGAATTTGAATTTACTTTAACTTTTATTATCATAATTCATTTTAACAGCATATGACAAAAGGAATACACCATATCTCAGCAATTACATCAGACGTTCAAAAAAATTATGAATTTTATATAGAGATCTTAGGTTTAAGATTTATTAAACAAACAGTAGACTTTGATTCTCCAGATACATAAAATACTTATTTTGGAAATGAGAGTGGAGAACCTGGGACTGCTTTAACATTCTTTCCTTTTGAAAATGCTGGAACTGGAATGCGAGGAGTAGGGCAAGTTACATCTATACAGTTTGCTGTTCCATTAATGAGCCTAGAATTTTGGCTGAACAGATTTAGGGAAAAAGGTGTAAAAAATGAAGGCATTTTAAAAAGATTCAATAAATCGACAATAAAATTTTTTGACTTCGATGGACTTCAACTTGAACTAGTTATGACTGATGAACACGATGGGGTTAAACCATGGGTTACAAATGAGATTAAAGAAGAACATGCAATAAGAGGATTTTATGGTGCAGAATTAAGTGTTTCAATCTACGAAGAAACTGAAGAAACACTTAAAACTTTAGGATATAAAATAGTCTCAAATGAAATAAATCACTATCGCTATGTAAATAATAATGCAAACTTTGCAAAATACATTGATTTATTTAGTATGCCAAACTGGCCTGAAGAAAGACAAGGTGCTGGTACTGTCCATCATATTGCTTTTAGAGTAGAAGATCAGGAGAAAGAATTAGAAGTAAGAGAAGAAATAATCAATGCTGGATTGCACCCTACAAATGTAATTAATAGAAATTACTTTAAGTCAGTCTATTTTCGAGAATCAAATAATATATTGTTTGAATTAGCTACTGACGGTCCTGGTTTTAATATTGATGAGGATTTAGAAACACTTGGGACAGAGCTTAAAATTCCTGAGCAGTATAAGAAAGATACGAAAGAAATAATTGCCCATCTACCAACACTACAACTAAAAAAGAATAATGATCTCGATTTGTTTATTCATAAATTTATTAGGAATGAGAAGAGTGATAAGACAATCATATTACTTCACGGTACTGGTACAGACGAGAGAGATTTAATACCATTAGCTTTTAACTATTTCTATAAGTATTCAGTATTAAGTTTAAGAGGTAATGTAGTGCAGTTTGGTGGAATGAATAGATTTTTCTTACGAAATGACGATGGTACTTTAAATCTAGATTCGATTAAAAGTGAAAATGAAAAACTGAATAAATTTTTAAAAATTGTGTCTAATGAATATTCATTTGATTTAGAGAAAGTAGCTGCACTAGGACTTTCTAATGGTGCAAATATGATACTTAGCAATCAACTGTTGAATCCAGGAATAATTAAGAAAAGTTTTTTAATACACCCTATGATCCCATTTGAATTTGATGAGATTAATCTACAAGGGCATACAATTATTATTACTTCTGGTGAGAATGATGAATTTATAAATGCAAAAGAAGATATGCCTAATCTAAAAAAGAAATTGGAGGATAAGGGAGCTAGAGTAGAGTTATTTATGCATGATGGTACTCATCAAATGAGACCGGAGGAGCTGACATTTATCCAAGAATTTATAGATCAAAAAAAGGGAGCGTAAAGCTCCCTTTTAAATAATTAAGCGCTATTTTTTCTCTTATTTAAAACTGTTAATATTAAAGTTATCGCTGATAAAGTAAGAGCAGCAGTAGCAACATATGTTATTATTTGTAAGTTTGAATCCAGATCTTCTATCTTTTGATTCATGACTCTTACATCGTTAGATTCATCTGAGTAACTAGGATCTATATAAAGATCTGTAGTTTCTGGAACTTCATAAAGCGTAGGTGTAGGAACTAAATCATCATTTACAATTCTAGGATCAATTACTGGGTTTTATAAACTGCTAGAAGCCACTCTTACTTGTTCTATATAATTAGCTTGTTCAAGATCAGCTGGAGTAATTTCTACTCCACCGTTACATAATCCTGTAGAATAACTTCCATCTTCAGTTTGGCTTATGAAAAATAATCTTTCAGTATTTGCTTCTAAGTTTATTCCACAGGCAGCTGAATTAGAAGCTGTATTTATTTCTATTGTAGAAGGTAAATCCGTACCTTTGATATTCTCAGTAACACTAACATTAGCTACTAAATCTTCAGGACTAAAATCATTGCTACTATTAGTTTCTACAGAACTAATTTGACCTATAAATACAAAATCTGAGAATTGAACCTGTTCTGACGTTGTTTGTTGTATACAGCTACAAGCAGATACACTTTGTAGGTTTATAATTGAGGCAAGGCTTAATGTAAAAGAAAATAATAATAAGGTGAACGAAAGCCTAATTAATTTGGACATGAAATTTAAATAATAAATAATATAATATCTTTAATTAAGACGTTGAAGGTTACAATTTATTTTGTCAGATCTTATTTAATAAATCTCGAGAAAATTTCGAAAGCAGCAATAGAAGCGGCGACATTTACATTTAAAGAAGGACCTTTTCCCACCATTGGGATGTGAACTGCAGAATCTACTATATCTAAAGTTTTTTTATAAACGCCTATAGCTTCATTTCCTAATACAATAGCAGTCTTGGCGCTAAATTGATGTTCAGTGATAAATTCAGAGTCTTCAGTAAGTTCTAATGCGATTATCTCAAATCCTCGATTACGTAGGGAACCGATTGCATCAGAAATTGATTCTATATACTCCCAGCTGACGCTACGTTCTAATCCTCTAGATGTCATAGAGATACCATTATCAGGAGGAACAGGTGTCTTACCAGTTAGTATTACTTTAATATTGAAACCATCGGCAGTTCTAAAAATTGATCCAACATTTATAGGGTCGACCACATCTTGTAGTATGAATACTAATTCATGTTCAGCGATCTTTTCGCTATCTCTTTTCAATAATTTTTTAATCTGAGATTTCTTTAATGGCTTATGCATTTTGAATACTTTTTATTCCAGCTTTAATACCGAATTTAATTGCAAATGAAATTATAAATGAAAACATTAAAAAAGTTAGAACCGAGGCAATACCAAGTTCTATTACATCAACATTAGAATCAACCTCACCTCGAATCATTAAAATCCTGTAGTATATTAAAGAGAATAGAGTGATAATACCTGATAATCCTACAGAAACTGTATTTAAGAAAGTTGTTTTTAAAGGGGAACCATACTTTTTTCCGTAATAGCTACCTATAAAATTTGATGACAGTAAGATTGTTCCTATACTCGCTACTGATGGACTGATTCTAAGTATGCTTGCTAGGGCATTAGCTAAGGCTCCTGTAATTATAAAAATAACTAGATGGACTAATATAAAAATTACTGGATTTTTTAAATTAATATTCATATTGTAATTATATCAGAGAAATAAATATAGGCGTCATTCCTTTTTTAAAGGAGGTTTATATACATTAGTACTAGCAGCATTATTGCATGCATTTTACGTAATAGACAAAGTGTTGTAAATTGATATAGCTAATTTTGTCTCTAAAGATTAAGATTAGTGTCTAATAAATGAGTATTTGAAAAATATTATTTGAATGTTATTATCACTGCTACTAAACAAAAGTATTACGATATGAAAAAAAATGAATTATTAATAAAAATATCAGGACGAGTTCAAGGGGTTAATTTTAGAAGAAGGGTTGCTAAAATAGCTGATCAATTCAGGTTAAGTGGCTATGTAAAGAATCTTACGGATGGGAGTGTAGAAGTTCTTGCTCAAGGTAAGGAAGAGGCTCTAGAAGAGCTTTTAACTTGGTGTCAGAAAGGATATTTCCCAGCAAAAGTTACAGGAATGAGTTTTGAATGGAGAGAGATGGAAAAAGAACACAAGAAGTTCAAGATTGAGAAGGCAAAGAAAAATTTTATATTAGATGAGGCACATAGTATTTTGCACTTAGGTAGAGATCTCTTAGATTTTTCAGAGAAAGAAATTAATTCCCCAAATCATGTAGTAATCATTCCTGATGGAAATAGAAGATGGGCTAGAGAAAGAGGTTATAAACCTTGGGTAGGGCATAAGAAAGCTGCTACTTTAGAGAACATTGAGGCTACTATAAATGAATGTCAAAAATTAGGAATTGAATATTTAAGTTTCTGGGCACTTTCAACTGAGAATTGGATTAAGCGAGAGGGCGCTGAAGTAGAAGCAATTTTTATGATTGCAAGAAAGCTTGCGAAAGGATTAAAGAAGATGTTGATTAAAAATAAAATTAAAGCTAAACATATCGGGCGGAGAGATAGGTTACCTAAGGACATTATAGAGATTCTATTAGATATTGAAGAATCAACTAAGCAATTTGAAGGAATGAATTTTATAATTGCAATGGATTACGGAGGTCAGGATGAAATCGTAAGAGCAATGTCTAAAATGTTTGCAGCAAAAGAAACAGAAATTAATGATGAAACAATTAGAAAATATCTAGATACTTATGGGTTACCAGATCCAGATCTTATAATCAGAACAGCCGGAGAAAGGAGGACATCTGGCTTTATGCCTTATCAAGCTGCTTATGCAGAGCTATATTTTACAAATGTATATTTCCCTGATTTTGATACTACTCAGTTTAGAAGGGCGATATTAGATTACTCGGGAAGAACTAGAAGGTTTGGAGGGACAGATCAAAATGATCTTAAAAATATCAACGAATCAGATCTCAAAGACACGAGCGGGTTAAATCTAAAGCTAAATTAGTTTAAATGAATCTATTAATATCTAGCTCTAAAGACGGTAATATCTCTTATTCTCACTCTGATAATATCTTATCAGTAAAGAGAAATGTAAATTTTTTCCTTTTAAAGAATAGATTACCTGAAAAGAAAAGAGTAGTGTTAATACCCAGTCATTTTAACGGTGTAATTACAATTGATAATAAATTTCAAAAGCTATTTGAAGATCTTACTTTTAATAAAGATACAGGTGATTATTATATCCATGCTGATGGATTAGTTAGTAATCTTTCCGATGACTATATTTATCTTTTAAAGCCCGCTGACTGCTCTGGAATCATTATTTATTCTGAACAATCTGAATGGAAAGCATTTATGCACATAGGTTTTTTAAACATAATTACAAATACAATTGAAAGTGCCATTAAGCGATTAAGGGAGAAATCTGGTAATGTAAAGTTGAAAGCAAAAGTGAGTAGACATATCAGTAAAAAATCTTACTTTCATGATACTCCTGGTTTATATGATATGGCTATAAATACTGGAAACTCAGAATATGTTGAAAACATTAATGGAAAATATCATTATGATTTAACAAAAGCTATAACTGAGGCTCTCACAAAAAATGAAATTGAAATAGAGAATATAGATCTTAAAGATAATTTTAAGTTAGCTATAGAAAATAAAGCATTTAGCTATAGAGCATTTAAAAAAGGACTTCAAGAGAATGATTATAGGCAGCTAATTATAGCTAGTAAAAATTAATCGATGAAAGGTATAATTTTAGCAGCAGGTATAGGTTAAAGATTTGGAGGTACAAATGAATCTCCCTATCCAAAGCTTCTAGTAAAAATCGCAGATCAGAGTGTGCTTACTTACATAGTAAACTTTTATAATATACAAGGAGCGGATGAACTTATAATAGTTATTCGACCAGAACTTAAGAGTTTAGTACAAGAGGAAACTCGAAGGTTGGAAGAGAGATTCCAAATTAAATTAAGCTTATTGGAAGCAAGTCCTGAGGTAACGGATGATATTGAATTAAATATTAGTAATGTAATTTCACAAATAGGGTTGGGCTGGGATCCTAATGAAGCAGTGCTTATCTCGTTTGGAGACCAACCCTTTCTAGGTGGATTTAATAGAACAGATAGTCATAGATGTATATTTAATTACAGTTGGCTCTCAACCCCTGATAATAAAACTATAACTGAACTATCAGCTTTTACTGAAAAACAGGCAATAACGATGACAGGTTACTTTGCGAACTTTTCTGTCCTTAAAGACTATTCTATAAATGGTAATAGGCACTACAGTACTGAAAGAATTCATTTAGAAGAGGTAGTTGCTAATATAAATTCTCCAAATGACCTAGTTGAACTTCGAAGAAATAGAGATAGATTTCAAATTGATATGGTTGATCTTAATGAAGAAAAAGAAGACCAAGACGAAATTATAGGTAACATTTAGACTGAAAGAGTATTATTAGCTACTAAGATATTCTGATATTGGTAGAAATCTACCATGAATAAAACTTGAAAATATATTTATCCCAGCGCTCTCTGTATCAGCATAATCCAGGTTTCTAATAAGAACTTCGAATATATCTTGATCCCCTCTCTCTTCAACTAATAGTGTAAATCTTTTTAATCTATCTGATGATGAAGAATCTGGTACATCTAGATGGACATATCTGATTCCATGTTTTTCGGAAAACCAAAAATGTTGTATGTCTTTCCATTTGAAAAGTTTATCGTATGTCTTTATTCCAAGCGGTGTAATTTCATGAATAACAGTCTCAGGCTCTATACTAGCTTGTATAAACCAAAGAAAGACGAATGAAATTATAGCTCCCGCTAATAAAATGTAATTTAGCATAACTGCAATTGCAATTAGTATAACGAAGAAAAATGAATATGTAACAAACCAAGCCCTATCCTTTAGCTCCCAGTACCTTTCTCTTGAACTCCAAGAATAAATTACTGTGAATGGGGTTACAGATTTTTCTTGTTCAAGATCTTTGTCTTCAGATATATCAACTACCTTTTTTTCTGTATCTTTATTTGATTTACTTTTTTCAAGTTTAGTATGTAGTTGCTTCATAAATTTAGTATACAGTTTGTGTATTCTATTTACTATTTTCTTTAAAAAATATCCTTAATATCTTTTTTCCTAAAGAATATAAAATTGGAGAAAGAATTATGAATAGTACTGCTAATTTTACAATCATAGCTCCGGTTGTAGTTAAGCCGGCTCTATCTATTAGAACTATATTTAATTGCTCATTAAAGTTATTAGCATATAATGAAACGTTTCCAGTAATTATATTTATACCTTCTTTTTCTTTATATTTTCTAAGTAACTCATCACTAGAATCAAAACTTGCTTTAATTTCTACATCTCTAAGTAGTTTTATATCCATTTCTCTTTCAGGAATATCTCCAATATTTCCAAAGTAAGATGTTTGAAGAAGACTAGGTGTATTTGGATCTATAGAAGAGACATGTGAATAAAAGTGATTTAGATCACCTCCTACTAATGTTGTTCCAAAATCTCCCCAAGTTGTATCTACATTAATCCATGTATCTAAACCAGGCAAGTAGACTTCAGCCCATTGATGGTTAATTCTATTTTCACTTCTCGATTCGAAATCTAAGGAACTATAACCGTAACCGTATGCGGCTCTTGCAGGAATTCCTTGTGCTCTCATTAAAGTTATAAAAAGATCTGCGTATTCCATACAAACAGCAGCCCCACCATTTAAAGTTGCTTTAGCTCCCTGTCTTTCGTTTATACCGTACTTCTTTACAAAACTATAATCTATTCTGTCTACTACAAAATTGTAGGTTTGATTAACTATCTCACCTGTATTTGTTTTGGTTCCTTTAAGATCTAATGCTGTACTCATTATCTGTGGGTCATTCACTTCCCAATATTCAGCCGGTTCTGTATATTTATTGATTAAGCTAGTTGGAATATCAAGAATTGTAGTTGCTTCATTTATATTGAAGTTTGGATCCTGTCTTTGCGTAGCGTCACCCGAACAGGCTTT
>JAUZRK010000003.1 GCA_030950485.1 Candidatus Dojkabacteria bacterium
GAATCCTCATATGCAATGGGTTGATAATTATAAAGCTTGGGAAGAGTGGAAAGAGCTAGCTAGCAATTCAGGCTTTATGCTAGAAAACGAATATAACCTGCTTGTAAGAAAAAATAAAAAACTTTCTCATGGATTTCATATGAGACTTTGTTAGATATTTTCTGGAAAGTTCACGACCCTACTTCGTTAAACAAACAAGGCTATGATGAAGGCAAGCAATATAGATCAGCAATATTTTTCAGATCAGAAGAGCAAAGAAAGAAAGCAGAGTTATCAAAAAATACATTGCAAGCAAGTGGTTTATACAATGCTTCTATTGTTACAGAAATAACTCCTTTTACTAAATTCTTTGCTGCAGAATCCTACCACTATGACTTCTATGAAAGAAATCCAAATCTAGGATATTGTAGAATTATAATTTCTCCAAAAGTATTAAAAATCAAAGAAGAATATAGAGATATTCTTAAATCAGACTATATAACAGACTAAATAGTAAAAATCTTGTATAATTCATAAGAACAGTTTTATGCTGAGATGGTGGAATTGCTCAAGAAAATAAAGCAGAGCGAAGCGATGCTATTAGATTCTTAGTCCCGTGAAGCGTAACGGGGGTAGACGAAGTTTACGAGCAATAAAGTCATACAAAGCTAAATATATGCTGAGGTGGTGGAATTGGTAGACACGCTACCTTGAGGGGGTAGTGCCTAATATTTGGGTGTGCAGGTTCGAGTCCTGTTCTCAGCATTAATCACTCATATACTATTTCTTTAACTAGACGTACAATCAGAATTTTTTAAACTATTTGTAGTTATAACTATTATAAAATGACTAGAAATAATGAGTATGACAATGCTTTATTATATTTCTATGAACACATAGGATATGATATTCAGAAAGAGACTTACTTTGTAAAGAAAAGAGGACAGATTTTATCAAACTTCCTTAAAGTTTTCTTAGTAATGTATTTATTTTTTTATTTCATTAGATTTAGTACTATGGATAGCTACAGATGGGACGTATGGGTGGGCTACTATTTTCTATGATCAACAGTTCAAATTTATTGAGTTATTTTTCATATCTTTATTCACTAGTTTCATTCCTGCACTGTTGTGGGCCATAATTATCTCTCCGTTTATCAAGTCAAATGTGTACCTAAAGCATAAAAAGGTAGATTAAATTTTAATAAGATACAAAGATATTAAAAAGAAAGTGAATGATTAAATTATCAACATTATTCCTAAGTATCACTTTTTGCTACCAATAAAGTAGCTAGGTTATCCTTGAATATTATAAAATACCTTCTAGATCGACATAAATACAATCATTTCTATAGAATGAAGTAGTTATATAAAACGTTTGAGTTAAAAAATTTTGTGAATTTTTTGCTCTCTTTTTAATGAATTTATCTTCTCTAGATAGTTCATCTACTACTGAAATAGCAAAATCTATGATATTATATTCCTCATGGCAGACAATCCTAATAAACAAACACAAGATAATACATTAGATACTACTCTACAGGATTTAGAATCTCCAGTAGAAATAATTTTAGATGATTCAGAGATTATTGATGAGCTAAAATATTCTAAAACTTTAGAGGGGAATAGCTTTGTTTATAAGGATGCTGATATAAGTATTACAGACTTCGATCCTGAAGTACTATGTCCAACTGCCCTATATGTTTTAAGAGATAGAGTAACCTCTTTAAAAGAATTGTACTATAGATTTTTAGAAAAAGGAGTTGATATTTTAAGTTAAGATAGAATTATAGAGGTAGACGGTATCGTCATTGGACCACCAGTAGTAGAAATTTCATATGAAGAGGATGGATCTAAATTATTAATTGTGGATGAAATCCATAGGGTTTTTCTAGCTAAATTATTAGGCAGGAACATTAAATGTTTATATGCAAAGCATAATGAGCAACCTGAAGTACCAGTTATAGCTTACCCAGTAAGTTGGGAAGAAGTCGAAGTTAGAATTGAAAGGCCAACAGATCCAGCGCAAATAAGAAGAATGCGAATTGCTAATGCTTCAACTCATATTAGAGCTCATTATAGAGATCTAAGATTTTTAGGTAGCAAAGGAAGAAGACCTCTAAACTCTCAAGAAGGCTAACAGCTTTATAAGATATATTATTCAAAAAGAATTATTTCAGAGAATTTCTTTCTAATATCATTATAATAATCAATTGAAAAATTGTTATATAAAAATAGAACTGATTGTCCTAAATCAGCAGGATGACTTCTAAGTTTAGATTGAAATTCGCTTACAGTTACGTATGGGCTACCTTCTAATATATATGGATGCACTTCACTCTCCCCAAAAATAATTGGAAATGAATTACTAGATCCCAAAGTACTTATATCTACATATAATTTAGTATTTAAGCCAACCAAATTGATTTCAATAAAATTATGATCACTGTACTTTGGAAATAATGTATTAAAGTCGCTAAAAACAACTTGAACAATTCTAACTATCGAGTTTGGAAAAGCATGTTCAAATAAATCTTTAGCTATAAAAGCATAAATATGACACAATCCAGGATTCTCCCAAAAGACTTCTTCTGACTCATCAGGATTCTTATATTCTAAAAAGTACTCATTAAATATTTCCCTAACTCTGTCACCAATAACTTCAAGAGCTCTATTAGCTATTGAATAAACCTTATATTCAATCTCTGATTTATTGTCCTCAGCACTTGAATTATCGTCAATAAGATCTAATTGAGACATATCTAAAAGTAATTAAAAGCTTCAGATTATATCAAAGAAGATTTTATTATGTTATTAATAAATCTAGTGCTATAATATATTTAGCTATTAAGGATATAGTTCGGATTTCTGAATACTATTGGTAATAGCGAAGTTAATTTCTTATTTTTTGTTCTAGTGAATAATACAGTATTTGTTGGTAGTATTTCTTGGGGTACTACAGAAGACTCATTACAAAGCTTTTTCGAATCAACCGGAGAAGTCCAAGAGATAAAAATAATTAAAGATAGAGAAACAGGAAGATCTAGAGGATTTGGTTTCGTAACTTTCGCATCTGAAGAAGACGCTGCAAAGGCTATCGAAGAATTAAATGGTAAAGATTTAGACGGAAGAGAACTAATCGTTTCTTTAGCTAAACAAAGAGAAGAAAGAGATTAATCTCACTTTTCTTTTATAGTTAAGTCTATAAATAAAATCATAAGAGCACTTTAATTAATTTTAAAGTGCTCTTTTCTTTCATCATTCTTTCAAATTTTCATTTTTTTTAAATTAATATATAGAGACATAGTTATAATAAACTTATGGCTCTAAATATAAGAAGAATGGAATTACCAAGAGAGAAACTTTATAAAAGAGGTTCAAGCACCCTTCAGTTATATGAGTTACTAGCTATTATTTTTAGAAGTGGTACTAAAGAAAAAAAATGTTTTACAACTTGCAAAAGAAGTTGAATCTAAAACTACTAGACTTACTGATATAAAGGTAGAGGAACTGAATAAAATAAAAGGTCTAGGCGAAACAAAGATAGCTCAACTAATTGCAATAACAGAAATAGCAGACAGAATTAATAACAGTACTAGTAAAATATGTATAACAGAATCTAAACAAATCTGGGAGAAATGTTTTGATATATATAATAAGCATAAAGAACACCTTTTAGCGTTCTACTTAGATGTTGGGAATAATTTAATAAAACGAGAACTAATTTCTATTGGAAACTTAACAGAAAGCCTAGTTCATCCAAGAGAAGTATATGAGCCAGCTATAAGACACTCGGCGTTTAGTTTATTAATAGTACATAACCATCCCTCAGGGAATATTGAACCATCAAATGAAGATGTTAGAGTAACAAAAGCATTAATTGAAGCTGGAAATATATTAGGAATTCCACTACTAGACCATGTAATAGTTGGCCAAAATGGTTGGTATAGTATTAAAGAGAATTATAGTGAAATTTTTAGTTGATATTTTAAGCTTTTGATTCTGCAGCTCTTTTAGCTTTTTCTTTTGTAGAAAGAGCTTTAGTACCTGTAGATGCTTGTGAAGAAACAGATTTCTCAATAGCTACTGGTTCATTGCTTTCTAAAACATGAACAGACTTTTGAGTTCTTTTATATCCTGTCATTTGCTTGAAATAAACAAACCCTTTAGATGTAGCAAAAATAGTATGGTCTTTACCCATTCCTACTCCTACTCCAGGGTGGAATTTAGTACCTCTTTGTCTAAGTATAATATTACCAGGTTTAACGTATTGACCACCAAAAGTTTTGATTCCAAGCCTTTTTCCTTTTATATTTACCGTTCTTTTTGCTGCTCCAGCTGATTTAGTATGTGCCATATAGTTTTAAAATTTGTGATATTTTACTTACTTGTAATTTTTTCTACTTTAAATTTAGTAACTTGTTTTCTATGTCCTCTAGTCTTTCTATATCCTGTTTTAGCCTTAAAAATCTTTTGTTGTACTTTTTCACCTTTTCCTTGTTCTACAATATTTAGTGTAACCTTAGCTCCACTTACTGTAGGTTTACCTACATTTAATTTATCTCCTTCAGCTATTAGTAACACTTCGCTGATATCTAAACTCTTACCTTCATCTGCTGTAAATCTAGGTACAGTGTACTCTTTACCCTCTTCTACAGTGTATTGGTATGGTCCTATTTTTATGATTGTGTATTTATCCATTTATCTTTCCTAACCGTTATTAAGCTGTCAAATGATAATATATTATTCAATATTATGCAAGAGTAATTATCTTCTTTTATTTAAAAATTGTGTTAAAAGCATTATTAAAGTAAATACTCCAAATATTCCAGCTATAAAAATAATTACATTTCTTCTCTCAGAGAATAGATCCTCAGTACCAGTAGCTGCTATGAAGTCTTCAAAAAGTCCACTTGCTTCAGTAATATCTTGAGAACTAAATTCTCCTGTCAATGTATTACTATCTATACTACTAAATTCTGTATAATTAATATCAGCCCTAACAGCTACAGCCGTATTACCAATAAAACATGGATCATTTTTTTGTTCTGGACTAGTAAGAATAGAAGAAGCTATCCCAACTAGAATGTCTGTATTGCTCTCATAGATAGGACTTCCGCTATCGCCTATACAAATGCCACTATCAAATCCTTCTAATACAAAAGTTCCAGCATCCACCTCTTTAATACAAACTTTACCGCTCTTTCTAGGCCTTGTCTCTAACTGTCCAGCTTCATCCTCTTCAGTCCGTCCATAAGCTACAACTGTATAATTACAGTTCTCTGTTGGGCTTGTTATTTGTGCAATTGGTCTAGATAATTCATTATTTAAATTAAACTCAATTATTGCGAAATCTGCATTTAAATTCTTCCCATCCCAATCTCTACTTCGATAAACTCTAGTAACTTGTAAGTTGTTATCACCTTCAAACACAAATGAATTAAAGCCTATCTCTAAAGCAACAGTATCCTCTACACAATGAGCAGCAGTTATTGCCTTACCTCGCTCAATAGTAACAATACTGCAATAATTATATTTCCCTTCAGAATTTTCAGAGACTAAATATCCACCACTTGGGTAACCTGCTTCTAATCTCCCTCCGTAGAGAGCTGAAGAATCCTCAGAAGATTGATTATCATTCTTTAATATATCACTAGTAAAAACAACCATAACAGCAAATGCTGCTATGATAAATAATGCTATATATGTTCGAAGTATTTTCATATATATAAGTATAGGGGAATATTCTTATGCGAGCAAGGTAATGTTGTAGAAGGAGACAATAGCTATTCTCGCCTTCTACATTAAAATATTACAAGTCTAAACTCTTGCTTTTAATTTTTTCCTTAACTCTTACCAATAGATCTTCTATACTCATTTCACCCAACTGATCTCCAGTTCTTAATCTCACGCTAACTGAGTTATTCTCCACCTCTTGATCTCCTAAAATAAGCATATAAGGAATTTTCATCTCTTGCGCTTTTCTAATCTTATTACCTACTGTCTGATCAACCTCAGATTCAAATACTCTTACGCCCTCCTCCCTTAATTTTTCAACAACAGTAGCTGCATATTCAGCATGTTTTTCTGAAACTGGTAGAATTGCCACTTGTTCAGGATGCATCCAAACTGGGAAATTACCAGAATATCTTTCAATTAAGAACCCCATAACTCTTTCAATAGCACCAACTGAAGATCTATGAACTACAACTGGCTCTTCGTCTTTTCCAGATTCATTTGTAAAATTCAAGTTGAATCTTTTAGGCATGACAAAATCATACTGTACTGTAAAAGCAGAATCTTCTTTACCATTTACATTCTTCATTTGAATATCAATTTTAGGTCCATAGAAAGCTGCCTCATCTTCTTCCTCTACAGTTTCAACTTCTCTTGAAGCACAGGCTTTTCTCAAAACTTCCTCAGCATAATCCCATGCTGCATCATCTTTATAATATTTTTTATCATCCGATCTATCTCCTAACGATAATCGATACCAGTAGTCTTCATTTGGCTTCAATCCAAAAATTCCACAAACACATTCAATTAAATCTAATGCACCATTAACTTCAGCCTCAGCCTTAGATTTTGGAGAAACGATATGTGCGTCTGCAAGACAGAAACTTCTTACTCTAATTAAGCCACTTAGTTCACCAGACTGTTCATACCTATAAAGCTTAGCCAGTTCTGCAATTCTCATTGGAAGCTCTTTATAGCTTCTAGGTAAAGATTTAAATAGCTCAAAATGGTGAGGGCAAGTCATTGGCCTCAACATAAATTCTTCATCGTCAATTTTTATAGGAGCATACATTGAATCCTTATAATAAGGATAGTGCCCAGATGTTCTATAAAGATCTAATTTTGCGATATCTGGAGTATAAACATGTTTATATCCTCTTCTGATTTCCTCATCTACAATAAATCTCTCAAGCTCTCTTCTTAAAGTAGCTCCTCTCTCAGTCCATAAAGGCAATCCTTTACCTACAAGATCAGAAAAGATAAAAAAGTCCTGATCTTTTCCAATCTTTCTATGATCTCTTTTCTTTGCTTCTACCATCATTTTTAAATGAACCCTTAATTCTTTCGCGTTTCTAAATGCTGTTCCATAGACTCTATTTAACATTTCGTTGCTATCATCTCCTCTCCAATAAGCTCCAGAGTTAGACATCAATTTAAATGCCTTAATAGCGCCAGTAGACTCGACATGTGGACCTTTACAAAAGTCTACATATTCATCCCCTGTCCAGTAAATACTCAATGGTTTACCTTCGGCTGCCCATTGTTCAATCCACTCTAATTTAAACGGATTATCTTTAAACATCTCTCTAGCTTCATCAATAGAAATTTCCTTTTTTACTATTGGTAGATCCTTATCAATAATCTCCTGCATTTTTTTTTCTATCTTTTCAAACTCTTTATCTGAAAATTCAATATCCCATTTTGCATCATTTGAAAATCCCATCTCATCAATGTGAGCAACAGCTAATTTGATCTTACCTGGATAAAGTTCTGATATCGCCTGTGCATAAACATGTTCGCATGAGTGCCTGATCTTATACAGATCTGAATCCTCATATTTAACTCTTTTATTATTTGACATTTTTATGAATTAAAATTTAAATTATTTATATCTAAGAATTTGTTACTAAATATTGTTTAAACGACATATAGTCATTTTGCATTTTAGTTTTTCTTTTTACTAGTTTACTAAGTTTTTTAATCTGGTCTTTATCACTAATAATAATTCCAGTCTTATCTTCAATCTCTCTTGCAAATTTTACAGGAGAAGCTGTTGAAATTAATATATTATTAAATTTTTCTGAATCATTTTCTACAAGAGCTTTATAACCTACTGCTGTATGTGGATCTAATAAATAATCATATTCTTCATACACAGATTTAATAGTTTCAACTGTCATAATATCATCTACAGAATATACATTTAACTTTTTTCTAAACTCACTAACATCATTTTTTACCAAATCCATAATCCTTTCAAAGTTACTAGGATTACTAACGTCCATTGCATTTGAAAAAGTTATTTTAGTTTCCAATGGTTCATATTTTCCTGAATCGCTATACCTGAGTAAAGTCTCATTTGCATTTATTGCAGCTAAGAAGTTAATAGGCAGCCCCATTTTGCTTGCAAATAATCCTGCAGTAAGGTTACCTAAATTTCCTGATGGTACTACAAATCTAATGTTTTTTTCATTCTTTTTTATTTGAGAATAAGCATAAACATAATAAATTATTTGAGGTAGTAATCTACCAATATTTATTGAGTTTGCTGATCCTAGATTAATTTTATTTAAGCTACTATCGACTAATGCCTCTTTTACTAAAGCCTGGCAGTCATCAAATGAACCTTCTATTTCAATAGGATAAATGTTTGAAGCCACTCTAGTTAACTGCTCTTCTTGGAGTTTACTTACTCTATTTTTCGGATATAGAATTACAACTTTTATATTTTCTACCTCTGAGAAACCGTGAGCAATAGCACCTCCAGTATCTCCAGAAGTTGCAACTAAAATAACCTTTTCTTCATTTCTCTTTTTAAGCAAATACCTCATTAGTAGAGAAAGATACCTTGCAGCTACATCTTTAAATGCCATTGTTGGCCCATGTGTTAAGTCAACTATATTTATCCCTGCAATATTAACAATAGGTATCTCAAAATTTGAAGCTTCAGATACAATTTCTCTCAAACCATCTGAACTAATTTCATCTCCAAACCATTTTTCCAAAACTAAATATGCAACATGAAGCAAATTCATATTTTCTAAGCCTTTAATCTCATCATCAGTAAATTTTGGTATAATTTCAGGAAAATATAATCCTCCGTCAGAAGCCAATCCCTTAAGTAAAGCTTCCTCAAAATTAACCGAATTGTCATGATTTCTTGTACTGTAAAATTTCATTTAAACCTAACTAAATGTAATAGATGTATGGATCTTGTTTTATACGTAAGAATTGTCCCCTAGCAAGGGGTTGAATTTGAGGTAGTTGTGAAGATATTGTTTATTTTTCTCACAGATTGATTATAAGCCTAAGTAGAAGAAAGAATCAAGGAAAGAATGAAAACAAGTACTGTAAAGCAGTAGTAAATACGATAGTATTACTATCGTATTACCTCTGTATTATCTCTGTTTTACCTTTGCACTAATTCCCCCTCTACAACATGCCCAGCAGGAGCTGGATCAGAATCATTTGGTTCAATTGTTAAAACGTATTGAGTGTAAGTAGTTAAGTCTTGATCGCTTTCAAATACATTAGTATAAACACCATCCTCCTCTTTCACCAGAATTCCTGTGCTTATAAAATCAAAGGGTTCATTTCTAACTAACCAGCCTTCATAGAAATCATCTTCTTGTGGGTCAGGAAGATTAGCTATAAGTGCGCTAAGATAAAATGTTCCATTTTGAAAAGTCATTTGAGCAGAACCATTGGCTAAACCTTTTGTATCAATGCCTCTTAATTGAGAAACCCAGTCAGCAGTTACATCTCTTAAAGCACCAGAATATTCATATGTTATTAGTTCTGTTTCATCAGAAGGTAATATTTCTTCAGTTTTGTCTTCTTCGTTAGTTTCTTCTTGAGAAATAGTATTATTGTCAAGCATTACATCTTTTTCCTCAGCTCTATCACTACTCTCTTTTTCTTGATTTGATTCATTAAAAACGAAGAAGCCTCCTGCGACTAGTACTACTGCTAAAAGCAAAAAAAAGTATTTTGTCATTTAAATATAAAGATAAAAAGTAAATTAACATATATATAATGAATTAATGCTCTGCATTTAATGTAAATATATAATTCTATGATAAACTAGTTTTAGTAAATTTATAATAAAAAAATGTGCGGACTTACAGGATTTAGTGGAGCTACAAACTCAGAAGTAATAAAAAAAATGACAGACTCTATAGAACATAGAGGACCAGATGATACTGCTTATATTGTTAATTCAAACTTTTCAGTTGGGTATAGAAGACTGGCAATAATCGATCAGACAAATAATATCTATCCTATTAGAAATGAAGATGAAAATATTGAACTTGTTTTAAATGGCGAGATTTATAATTATCAAGAATTGAGGACAAGGCTTGAAGGACTAGGTCATAAATTTAAAACTAAATCTGACTCAGAAACGATCGTACACGGTTATGAAGAATGGGGTTATGATGTAGTTAAAGAATTAAGAGGAATGTTTGTATTTGTTCTCTACGATAAATTACAAGGTAATTTATTTATTGCTAGAGATAGATTAGGAATTAAACCTCTGTATTATGCTATTCATGATAATAGATTTATTTTTGGATCTGAGATAAAAACACTTTTTAGCGGGTTTAATATAGATAGAAGCCCTAATGAAAAATCAGTTTACAAATTTTTAGCTTCTAGAGTTCATGATGATACAGAAGAAACATTTTTCAAAAATGTGAAGAGATTAATGCCCGGCCATTACGCTGTTCTTAAAACAGTTAAAGAAGGTGAACTCCCTAGTATAGATATACAAAAATATTGGGAACCGACATTTAATAGTGAATTTAAATCTAGAAAATCAGATGATGATTATGCAAAAGAATTTAAAGATATTTTTTCAGAAGCACTTAAATTACATTTAGTTGCTGACGTTCCAGTTGGACTGACACTTTCAGGAGGTCTAGATTCAAGTGGCATTGCTTCTCTTTCAATGAAGCTTTTTGATGAAGCACTTACTCTAGATCAAACTGCAGATTCTAAACCTGAAGTAATAGCATTTTCAGCTATTCATCCGGGTGAGTCAATTGATGAAAGTGAATATATAGATTCAGTAGTTAATGCTACTGGAATTAAACCTGTAAAGATCCAACCAAATGTAGAAACCTTTTGGGATGAGCTAGAAGATTGGACTTATTATCAAGAAGAACCTGTAATTAGCGGTGCTCCTTATGCTTATTACGTTGTAATGAGAGAAGCAAGAAAGCAAGTTACTGTTTTACTTTCAGGACAAGGAGGTGATGAACTATTAGCAGGCTATATTCCATATTTTAAAACTTATGCGCAATCAGCATTAGACCAAAAGCAGTATTTCTCATTAATTAGAGAAACTTTTAAAGGTAGGGATTTATACTTTCCTTTTATAAAAAAGCTCTTAGAAAGTAAATTTAAAAAGAAAGGAGGTTTTAATGTAAATGATATGCTTACTGGTAATAATTACGATTTTAAAATTGGAAATTATAGTAGAAATTTAAATGAAAGATTGTTTAATGATGTAACAGTCTCTACGACTCCTGCTCTACTGAGGTATGAGGATAAAAATTCTATGGCTCATTCATTAGAATCAAGAGTTCCGTTCTTTGATCACAAGGTAGTTGAATATATTTTCAATCTACCTATAGATCAAAAAATAAAATTTGGATGGAATAGATGGATTTATAGAAATACAATGAAGGGGATTATTCCTGATAAAAATCGACTTAGAAGATCAAAAGTTGGATTTACTAATCCTGAATGGGAATGGATCGAGAGAAAAAAGGATAAATTTATCGAGATATTTAGCTCAACAAGTTTTAGGTCTAGATCATTTTGGAATGTAGATAAGGTTCTAGAAGAATTTGATAAAGCTATAAATGGAGGTAAAGACTATGATTCAGATATACTATTTTTCTGGAGGTTATTTATAGTTGAGATGTGGATGAGAGTTTACGTAGATGAGTTTAGAATGAGGTAAATATAAACTTATTTAGTGTTCATAATTTTCTAAGAAGTCAGCTTGGCTTATTAACCTTAGAATATACCTTTGAACACTAAATAATGACCTAACAACTGGTTTATTAAAAAAATTAGTTAATGAAAGTTGAGTACATCCATCCGCTCCTCTAACTTTACCAGTAACTACTACATTTGTTTCAATTTCACTATCTAAGGTCCCTAGAATATGAATTTTATTTGCGATAACATCTATCATATCCTCGATTGATTGCCAATCAGCAAAACTGTTAATATTCTTAGAAGCAGATATACTTATATCCCTCATTATAGGAAATCCATCTAGACCACTGATTATTCTAATTTCTACTCTAATAGGAAATTTCATTCCTTCAAAATGAGCGTCTAGGATATCTTGATGGTTTGTTCCGCTTTCTGCGACAGCCCATATAAATTCACCGTGACTATTGACACCACCTTTTATTCCATAAGTAGAATTATAGGCCTCTAGAAGTGGCCTTGACACCCCTTTAGAGCCTTCAATAACTATAGGGATACAGTAACTACTCTGGAATCTTCTTGTACTACAGTAAAGCCTGCATCGTCTTTATATTGATTTGCTCTAATTAAAAGAGGTTCCTCTCTGTAAGGTATTGAATTAATTTCATAAGCGCGAGAATTATCATGATTGTCTACATTAAATAATTCTTGTTGTGTATTTGCGCTCATATGGGAGTTAACAATATTAACTTTCATAAAAGCACAATATATTGTATTTAGCTTATTTCATTACTACAATTTTGTCTCGAAATCTAAAGAGAAGTTTAAGATTTTCTAGAGAGGATAGTGTGGAACATATTAAATGAATAATGAAACAGACAAGGATACATAAGTGTTACTTAATTAAAGTTCACCATAATATCCATGTCTCATTAATGCTATTTTTAATAATTGCAAGTTTAAATAAATTGAGTTTCTAAGCTCTATCAAAACATATGATCCTTTGTAGTAGTTATAAAAGAAACTTGAATTCAAGATTGGATCTTCTTTTAACATAAGCTCATAGTTATAAACTAAGGTCATCACCTCCTCAATTTTTTCTCCATATTGTAACTCAGGATGAAAACTATCAGAAAAAAAGTAGTTTTCAATTGTTTTCAAATCAGTTTCCATTGTAATAAAGTGTGCCATTTCTTTATCAGCAGCAGTAAATACTGATGTATCTGCAATTAGCTGTCTAAAAGTTTTAACTATTACTTTGTATAGATCAGGGTTAGTAGTAATATTTTCCCAAATAACAGCGAAATCTTCATAATAATTCTGTAATACTCCCATAATATTATCTAGATTAACTAGAAATACTTTTATTGATTCATCTTTGTATAGAGAAAATAATTCATCGACCACATTCTCAATGTCCTCTAATACGCTGATATCATCTTCCCTAAGGTCTGCATCTAATAAAGCATCATCAAAGTTGCTTGGTGCAATTAATCTATCAATCAAACTATCTCTAAGTCCATGATTATTATTAGTGCCCTGCATGATTAAAAATTTTAGTTTATGTTAAAATTATACGATGTCAAAAATTGAAAAATCACAAAAAGTCTTAGGTTTGAAATACCCTATTGTAAGTCTTTCTCCAATGGATGGAATTACAGATTCACCTTTTAGACAGATTATAAAAAAATATGGGAACCCAGATATAATTTTTACAGAATTTACACATGTACAAGGCCTACTCATGGCACCTTGGAATACTTTAAAACATTTTTATTATGAAGAAGTAGAAAGACCAGTTATAGCTCAAATTTACGGACAAGATCCAGAGCTTTTTTATCATGCAACTAAAATAGTTATAGCGCTTGGTTTTGATGGTGTAGATATAAATATGGGATGTCCAGCAAAGAAGGTTAGGGCTGCAGGTTCAGGCGCTGCTTTAATAAGAACTCCAGATATTGCAAGAGAGATAATATTTCAAGTTAAAAGAGGAGTAAATGATTGGGTTAAAGACGGGAAACTTACGGGTATGAGTAATAAGGCAATGAAAACTGTCGAGGCCAATGTTACAATTTTTAGAAATAGGCTTAAAAAAATGAATATTGAAGTTGATAATAATTCAAATTTCAAAGGTAGACAAAACCTTATAGGAAAATGTATTGAAATCCCAGTAAGTGTCAAGACACGTATTGGATATGATGAGCCTGTTACTGAAAGTTGGATAAAAAATTTAGAGAAAGAAAGCCCTGAATGGATATCTATTCATGGTAGGACATTAAAACAAATGTATGGAGGTGGTGCAGATTGGGATGAACTAAAAAAGGCAGTTGAAATTACTGATATCCCTATAATGACAAATGGAGATGTAAAAGAATTCTCAGATATAAAGAAGATGCTAGATCATACTGGAAGCATTGGTGTTTTAGTAGGAAGGGCGAGCTTTGGTAATCCTTGGGTTTTCAATAAAGACTATGAGAATATGGAAATCAGCCAAGAAGAAAAAATTAGAGTTATGATTGAACATGCTGAGTTATTTGATCAACTAAATGATTCAGAGGAAAAAGCTTTTGTCCAAATGAGAAAGCATTTTGGATGGTATATGAAAGGTTTTGATAGAGCAAAAGAACTTAGATCAAAGTTAGTAAGAGTTAGATCTTTATCAGATCTTAAAGAGAGTCTTAAAGAATTTAGCTAAAGTTTACATTCATCTTATACTTTCTCATATCAATATAATAATCCTTAGATACTTCTACACCTTCGTCAATAAGTAGTTTCATTTGCAGTTCTTTTGCATCATACAATTTTCCTCTAATAGATAGATAACCTGCTTTGTTAACAACCCTCCACCAAGGAACCTCTCTATTCTCTCCACTTATTCCAGTAAGGATTGATCCTACCTGCCTAGAGGCTCTAGGCGAGCCAGAAATAGCTGCTACACTTCCATAATTTAGTACTTTACCCCTAGGAATAGATTTAACAACATCAATTACTTTTTCTTTAAACGAGAGCTCTTTATTTTGCATTATTTAAAAATTTAGTAGGAAGAATTATCATTTGCTCAATTAATCTCCTAGGATCATTCTTTTCAAGAGGAACAACGACAATTTCCCTTGCTTCCTCGTCATAAACGTGGTTTTTCCGAATTCGGTGTTCATAAGGAATTGCTACATATCCTATATTTTTGAACATTTGATTACAAAATTTTATAATTTCAGTCCTTAAACTAGGATTGAATGTAGAAAAATCAGCAAATGCAACTCGGATTTCTATAATATCTTCATTATCTGAAATTATTTTTTTTCTTTTAGGTGAATCCTTGTCTTCTATTTCGAGTAATGAAACTACCGACATACCTAATCTAGTATTTGGTGTTGGGTTACTAACGTTAGGATTATCAGCACTTGCTTGTGCCTTAAGTGAAGTAATTTCTATACTCCAGCTCTCATCTGCAGATATTATCATTCCACCAAACTCTTCGATATTATCCAGGTAAACCCTATAGTCTTTCAACCCAGATTGATCCAGAACAAGAGATACTATGCTAACAACGTTTTCAATCTTAGGAGTGTCCTTAATTGACTGAACCTCCTGAGTATCACTACCAATTGTTTTTCCAATATAGTCAGATTTATCTTCTCCCATTATTAGTAATATTAAAATAAATGGCACTGCTATTATTATAGCAGTGCCATTATTAATTAGTTAAATCGATAACTATTATTTATCTTCAGCTCCTAGGATCTTAGCTTGAATTCCTGCAGGAACTTCAGCATAGTGACTAGGTTGCATATTTGGAGCAGCTGTTCCAGATGTTAGATTTCTAAGATCTCCAACATAACCGAATAGTTCTCCTAATGGTGCTTCAGCAATAATTTCTTTTGTCTTACCTCTTTGTACCATATTCTTAATAAGACCTCTTCTAGCAGATAGATAACCTGTTACAGATCCTACATATTCTTCAGGTACATTAATGTTTACAGACATGATTGGCTCTAAAAGAATTGGTTTACATTTCTTCATTGCTTCTTTAAATCCATAGAAAGCCGCAGTTTTGAATGTATCTGTATTCGAGTCTACATCATGGTAACTACCATCAACAATTTCAACTTCGATGTCTACTACAGAGAATCCTCCAAGAGGTCCAGCAGTTGTAGCATCACTTATTCCTTTATCAATAGATGGAATATATTCTCTTGGAATAGATCCTCCCTTGATACTATCAATGAATTTATATCCTTCACCTTGTTTTCTAGGTCTTAATATCATTTCAATATCAGCAAATTGACCTGCACCTCCAGATTGTTTTTTCAATAACTCTCTGTGCTTTCCTTCAACTTTAATAGTTTCTCTATATGCAACTTGAGGCTTACCAATACTTACATCTATTCCATAAGTTCTATTCAAAATATCAGTTTTAATTCCAAGATGAAGTTCACCCATTCCTGAAATAATTACTTGTCCAGTTTCTTTATCAGTCTCAGCTTTGAAAGTTGGATCTTCAGAAACCAGTTTTCCTAATGCTTCTGAAAGTTTTTCTTGGTCTGATTTAGTTTTTGGTTCAATCGCAAAACTAACTACTGGTTCAGGGAAATCAATACTTTCAAGAATTATTGGTTTGTTTTCATCACAGATTGTTTCTCCAGTGTTTGTATCTTTAAGTCCTACAATTGCAGCAATATCTCCTGACTTAACAATATCAGTTTCCTCTCTTGCATTAGCATGCATCATTAAAATTCTACCAATTCTTTCTTTCTTTTTGCTTACAGAATTGTAAACATAAGTTCCAGCTCTTAGTTCTCCAGAGTAAACTCTAAAGAAGGCTAGGTTTCCTACATGTGGGTCGATAGCTAACTTAAACACTAGTCCAGAGAATGGTTCGCTTTCGTCAAGTTTTCTTGTAATTGTGTGATCAGTTTTTGGATCTAATCCAGGAACTTCACCCATATAAACAACTTCTTCACCTTCTTCGTTTATTTGAATGTAATCTTTTTCTGATGGTGAAGGTAAGTATCTACATACATTATCAAGCATATATTGAACTCCTTTATTCTTAAGTGAAGAACCAGGCATTACAGGAAATAGATTCTTAGCAAGAACAGCTTTTCTAACTGCAGCTCTAAGTTCATCTTCTGTAATTTCTTCTCCCTCTAAGAACTTCATTGCAAGATCATCATCTGTATCTACAGCCATTTCAATAAGCTTATCTCTAAATTCTTTAGCTTTCTCAATATACTCGTCTGTAATATCTTTAACTTCAATTTCCTTTCCTTCTTCGTCTTTGTGAATTCTCATCTTCATTGATACAAGATCAATAATTCCATTGAAATCACTCTCGATTCCTACTGGAAGTGCAATAGGTATTGCTTTATCTGAAAGGTGCTCAAGAATTGTATCGTAAGATTTATAGAAATCTGCCCCAATATTATCTAGTTTATTAATGTAGCACATTCTAGGTACTAGATATTTTTCTGCTTGGAACCATACTTTTGAAGATTGTGGTTCTACTCCCATTTTACCGTCAAATACAACTACAGCTCCATCTAATACTCTTAATGATCTTTCTACCTCCGCTGTAAAGTCAACGTGTCCTGGAGTATCAATTATATTAATTCTATATGCATTATCTTCAAATTCCCAGAAAGCAGTTGTTGCAGCTGACTGAATTGTAATTCCTCTTTCTTTTTCTTGATCCATGAAGTCCATTTCTGCTGCTCCTTCATGCACTTCTCCTGTTTTATGTTTTCTACCAGTAAAGAAAAGAATTCTCTCAGTGGTTGTAGTCTTACCCGCGTCTACATGCGCAATAATTCCAAGGTTTCTATAGAATTTTCTATCCTTTACCTTGTTGTAGTCAATAGTACCTGCCATGTTATATATGAAAATAAAATTTAAATATTTGAAAATATCTTGTATTTGTCTCGTAATATTACCAAAACTACGAGCAGAACTCAAATAAAGATTTCTTTAATTACATTTAACTGCTTTGTATTTCGAAAGAAGATACACTAAATCTATTAAACCGATTTCATTATCTCCATTAGTGTCTTTAGATCCACACTCATTGTAGGTAGTACTCACTGAAGTACATGATTCATTATAAATTGAAAGAAATGATGTTAGATCGACCAAGGCTATATTTAAATCTCCATTGATGTCTAGTGCACCACAGTTTTGCAAAGGTGCCGGATCAGGCTCACCTGCTACTATAGTAACACTTACATTCTCACTTTCATCGCCAAATTTCCCCTCACCTATCTTAATTATCCCCCATTGAAAATTATAAATGCCTGCTTCAGTAGGGGTAGATATGTCATAATTAAATGTATAAGTCTCACCTGGAGCTACATCTCTAGTTAAATTGACTCTATTAACTCCCCAAGTTGTATTGTCTATAGGATTAACAGATAGAAGTTGTACCTCTCCTTTAACCCAATCATCTACTCCTATGTTGGTAAAACTAACACTAGCAGACTCTTGAGATCCTATACTTATTACTGAATTAATTAACTGAGATTCAAATTTCGCGTCTAGGGATTTATTATTATCAACAGGTATTAAAGATATACTTCGGATTTGCATAGTTATAGGAAGAGTTGCGTTATTAGCATAAAAGAAAACTAATCTTAGAATTTCCATTCTATTTTTCCATGAATTTATATTACTAGCATTAGTAAGTAATTCACACTTTTTGAATCCATCCGATAAATTTTGACAAGTAGACAGTGAAGTACCAAGTGAACCATATTCAAATGTAAACGACAAGTCATTACAACTAGATTTTGTATCACTACTACAGCTAGTTGTAAAATAGTTAGCATTTATACTCTGTATACAATCCTGGAAACTACAACTATCCTTGAAAATAATCTCAATTCCTTTATATTGATCTACATCTATATTCATAGGCATTAAAAGTTGAATACTGCTTCTGCTATCCTCTATTATTTCACCCGCAGTTATATTCGCTTTTTTATTAATATTAGTAGAATTTGGAGATACATATACTAAGTCTGCATCTGAAGTATATAATAGAAACTCATCTTTCACAGGTACTTCAGCAGTTAAATCTTTAAAGGTTGTAATATTAGGGAATCTATTTTCAGAACCAATAAATACCTCTGCAATCCAATTGATAACTTGATATTTATCTGATCCATTAATTTCTCCTAGTCCGGGTTCAATTTGAGTTCCTTCTCCCCATTCATTCCAAAGGCCAAATGATATTACCTGCTTTGAACCCTTATTAATAGTTGCGCTTGAACTTTTATGTGAATCAACCTTCGCTTTAAACCCACGAAGTAATGTAATATAGTTCTGAATATTAGGACTAGTAAGTATATCTAGTGAGATCACTTAAAAAACCACTATTAGTAAGATATATATTTTGTTCATCGAAATTTGGTACGATTGCTGGAATATATTTTATATTCGCCGCAGTAGCTTTTTGATACATTTGTTCTACTTTTTCTAGTTGAATAGCAAGAGACTCTGAGTGATCTAAAGTAGCTTGTGGATTCACATCATAATTTATATCTGGAAGCATTCCATAAGGAAACAAGGCATCATACCCCATCTGCTTATAATGTTCATAACTGCTCTCAGTAGGGCTACTTGCAGCATATATCCAATAAACTTCCTGACCTACAGTCTGTTCAAATGCAGTTAGTGCACTAGAAACTTTAGAGACATCATTATTAGCTACTTTGAAAGCTGCACTGTTATTATATATAACTACTACTGGTTTCTCTCCTATTTTGAGATAATTTGATCTACTAAAATAAGTACTCTTGTAGTAATTTGCTATATCTCCCGAAAACTTTTGCTTTGCTTGTGCAAAGTTCTGTGCAGAAATACTAGTAACCATACTTGAAAAGTTCATTGAGCCGTTATTTTGAGCATTCAAAAAGGCTTGAATACCTGTATCATAGACAGGAGTTGATTGGCTATTGCTCCAAAAATCATCAAAAACAAAGAAGTTTAAGCCATTTTCAACTGCCCAAAGAATAGACCAGTCCATCGCCTCTATACTATCCCCTCTATAATACCCTAATACTGGTTTTCTCTTTAAGACACCATCTTCTTCTCTATTGTAAGAAAGTAGATTATTCCATTGATGAGATGGGTAAACTGGTTTTGGCCTATAGTATGAACCTGCGAAATAATTCGAGTCAGGAACTCTAGGTGTTGGCGGATAATCTCCCGAAACAGAGGCACTACTGTCCTCTGCAGATTGATCTGACCTAGATTGGATTGATATATAAATAATAGCTACAAAAGCAACTATTACTGTTAACACTAATAAAACCTTTTTCATTTTCTTTATTATCTATTTAATAGTACCTACAAAATAACCTAGTTACAAGTGTTTACATAATAAATCATTCAAAATTACCTTTAATTTCATCATAAGAAAAACCTCTTGAAAGTAATCTTCTGAAAATTTTTTCTTTCATTTTCCATAAATCTAGCTTATCAAATTGAGTTTTCAATTTAATAATCTCTTCTTTAAGTCTTTCTTCTCTTCTTTCTAGTAATTCATTTTCATCGTTGATTAGCCTTTTTAAAGTTTTAGTGATAATAGCTGAAGTAATTCCTTTCTTGATTAATTCAGATTTAATCTTATTATCTCCACTTAAACCAAATTCTAATCTTTGTTTAATAAACCACTCTGTAAATGATTCATCATTAATGTAATTTTTTTCTTTTGATAAATGTATTGCTGTTTTTAACTCTTCTTCACTTAGATTCTGCTTATATCTCAAATAACCATGTATTTCTTTCTCACTTCTAGGTCTTCTTAAAATTAATGATTGAACCTTAAATATAATCTTGTTTAATGTTGAAGCTTTTTCTAAATCTAACTTTTCTACATTATTTATTTCCTTACCTTTGAATAAAGAAAAATTGATTAGTTGGGTTTTACTTAAACTTATCCAGTATTTTTCATCTAAGAAAATATTTTCATTATCCAAGTTTCTTTTTTGCTGATTAATTTTAGTAATAATCATAATAAAATACTCACTATTGTTATCATGGGTATTAAAATATTTATATTATTGAAAAGTTTTCATTCAATTTCTTCTTAAAAGTCAAAGTTAAAGCAGCAAGACTTAAGAAAGTTAATCCAAGAATTAAGTAAAAGTAGTCGCTTATACTAGAAGTACCGCCTGCTGTATTTGGTAAAACTGTTGCACCACCAGCAGTGCTTCCTCCTCCTGTTGTAGTTCCTCCACTTGCAGCAATTGTAAAGGTTGCTGCTGTTCCAGTAACAGTTCTAGCCTCACTTGCAGTGGCATATTCAGTAGCACCTCTATCTATAACTACAGTTCCACTAGCTCCAACTGTACCTGTAATAGTACCTAATAATTGCCCCTCAGTTATTGCCTCAGTATCTCCATATAAATGGCAAACAGAGTTTGTAGTAAATGAGACATCTCCAACACAGGTTCCTTGACTAACTAACCATCCATTTGAAGCAGTAAATCCGGTTACAGTCATACCACTTATTTGAATATCAAGTTCAATTCCACTTTCACCAGTTTGAGGTGCTGCTAAAACTTGAATATCGATAGAATCTCCTGGAGTCAATTCTCTACTTGAAGGATTTGTTGTAAATGCATTAGTTTTAGATATAAAAATACTAGATATTAGTAAGAAAGCTAATACATAAGTAAAATATTTTATTAGTTTTTTGTCCATTAATTTCATAAATAAGTAGGTAAATTTCTCTGGAATATTCTTACATATTTTCGAAGAGAGTACAAAGAAAAAGTCCACAAAATGGAAATTTACGAGATTAGTTATTTATTGTGAGCTTTAAATGAGAGGGGTTGAATATTAACTAGAATAAAATCTAGTTAACGTATTTTTCATAACTTCTAGTTGCTTTAAGAGCGCTATACTGTCTAGCTGTATCAATAATCACACTTATAATAATAAGAATGCTTGATCCACCTATACCTGATAGTAAAGCAATATTTATTCCAGTAGTATACTGTATTAAGTATCTTGATACTAATGGAAGCAATGCGATAAATCCTAAAAATAATCCACCAGCAAAAGATATTTTTAATAATACATTAGAGATGAATTTTTCAGTAGATGCACCTGGTCTTATACCTGGCATAAATCCGCCTGACTTTTGTAAATTCTCTGCTGCATCTTTAGGTTTCATTATCACGAATGAATAGAACATTGAGAAAGCTACAATCAAAGTGAAGTAAACTAAAGTATAAATAGAATCTTTACCATCTACTATTCCATCTGAATTAGAATATAGAAAACTAGCTTTAACATCGTTAGCAAAATTTATTAACCATGAATCACTATCAGCAAAATTTTCAATTAGTGGAACTATCAGCTGAGGTGCAGACAATAAAGCTGAACCAAAGATCATAGGCATTACACCAGAAACAGTTAACTTAATTGGAAAATGAGCTCCTTCACCTTCATCTCCTCTTGCTCTTCTTGCATATTGTATCTTTAATTTTCGTACAGATTCATTAATGAAAACTATAGATATAACAGTCAAAATTGCACCTACAATAATACCAACGAGTATCAATATATCTGAAGTTGTTAGTATAGCAAATGAGCCACTAAGAACTTCACCTATTGCATCTAGAATATTAAGACCTGAAAAGTCATTTCTAATATAACCTGGTAAAGAAGAAAGTATACCAATAGCAATAATTATTGATGAACCATTTCCTATACCTTTCTCAGTTATTAATTCAGATAACCACATTACAAATAGAGATCCAGCTGTTAAAATTAAAGCCATGAAAATAACTTTTGCTATTGATGGCCACTGACTTCCATCAGCACTAGATATTAAAAATCTTCCTACATCAGTAGCAGATGATATTGAAGTACTTCCTGAAGTTAAATCTCTTCTACTTAGAAACAATATATAGGCTGAAGAATACATAAATGATAAAGGTAATGTAAGATACCTTGTATATTGCTGTATTCTCTGATTTCCAGTCTGACCTTCCTTTGAAAGCTCATGTAATTTAGGGATAACGGGCGTTAAAAGTTGGATAATAATTGATGCATTAATAAATGCAGCAATACCTAATCCAACAATACTAGGAGAGTCTAATTGACCTCCAGTAAATAGTGTAAATAGATAGTTTGACTCAGTAGCATTACTAGCGCCAAAAAATTCTTGATAGACATCCATGTCAATTCCAGGTAGAGGAATTGTAGCCATAGCTCTAAAAATCATTATAATAAGAATGGTTATACCAACCTTTGCAAATAGTGATTTATTAGTAAATATTTCTTTAATTACTCGTGTTAGAGGATTTGAGTCCAAACCTTTAGAAATTATAGATAAAGATCCAGAAGACTTTACCTGTTTCTTAGATTTACTTTGTCTTTTTATCTCTTTATATTTATCAGACATTGTTTATAAATTTATTCAACTTTTCCCCCAGCTTTTTCTATTGCTGTCTTAGCTCTTTGTGATGTACTAACTCCAACAAATATTAATTTCTTATCAATCTCTTTATCAAATAATACTTTAATATTGTTTGACTTATGAGACTTTAACTTTACTAACTTTAAATCTATTAGTTTATCTATATCAACTGTATCTCCTTCATTTAAAGCTACTGCTATTTTGCTTAAATTAATTGGAGTATTAAGAACCTTAGAAGTAAAATAACCTCTTGTTGTACCTTTATTTGAGATTCCCTTTAAATATGGCACTCTTTTAGAAATTGGATTTTGTCCACCTTCAAATAGTTTACCTGCTTTAACATAACCTGTTCTAGAACTTTGTCCCTTATGACCTCCACCAGTAGTGTGACCTCCTTTACCTGAAGATGAACCTCTTCCTCTTTGTACTTTACCGTTAATTGTTTTTGGTGATTTTAAAGTATTTAATTCCATTTTGTTTATAATTTCTTACCTCTTAATTCGTTTAAAGCTTCTATTGTTGCATAAGCATTGCTTATAGCATTATTTGTACCTTGTATCTTACCTAATAAGTCATCAATACCAGCTAGTTCTGCAATAATTCTCATTGATGATCCAGCAACTACTCCAGTTCCTGGTGAAGCTGGTTTCATTAAAATTTTAGCTGCACCTTTTTTGTAGAAAATATCGTGAGGAATAGTTTTACCTTTTCTCTCTACTGAAATTAACTTTTTCTTTGCATTTGTTACAGCTTTAGATTGAGCTGATCTTACATCAGCACCTCTTCCTAATCCTATACCTACATTTCCGTTCTTATCTCCGATAGCTACAAAAACACTTAATCTCATTCTTCTACCACCTTTAAACATTCTTGTTACTCTTCTAATTTTAATTATCTTAGTTTCAAATTTGTCTTGATTTTTATCTCCTTTATTTTTATCTTTAAACTTTCTTTGCCTAACTTTCTTTGTATTTCTTCTTTGCTGAGAATAAGAAGTAGAAGATGTAGAACTAGTAGATTTACTTTCTACACTTTCACTCTTAACCTCAGGTGTTGTTTTCTTCTCTTCTTTTTCTGTTGGTTTATCTGACATTTAATAAAACTTTACTTAAATAATTAGAATTTTATTCCAGCTTCTCTTAGACCATCTGCAAGAGCACTCACTCTTCCATGATATTTATAACCATTTCTATCAAATACTATTTTATCTATTTTCTTAGCTACCATATCTTTACCTAATTGCAAACCAACTGCCTTAGCTGACTCAGCTTTTGTACCTGTTTTTGTCTTAAAATCTGATGATGCAGCTAGAGTAATTCTACCACCATCATCTATAGCTTGAGCTTGTATATGTTTATTTGATCTTTTAACTGTTACTCTTGGTATTAAAGAAGATCCTTCAATATTCTTTCGAACACCTCTCTTTCTTCTTGAATATTTTTTTTGTTTGTCTATTATTTTACTCATAATTTTATTTTTTAACCTGCGCTTGCTGATTTAGCGGATTTTCTTCTTATTTGTTCATCAGCATATTTAATACCTTTACCTTTATATGGTTCTGGTTTTCTGTAAGCTCTTATCTTAGCTGCTATCTCACCTACCTTCTGTTTATCATATCCTTCAACTGTTACTTTAGTTTGATCTTCTACTGTTATTGTAATTCCCTCAGGAGGTGTTAATTCAATTTTATGTGAATAACCTACTGAAAAAATAACAGTGTTACCATTTGATTCTGCTCTATAACCAATTCCAACTATCTCTAACTTTTTCTTATAGCCTTCACTAACTCCTGTAACCATACCTTCTATAAGTGATCTATATAGTCCATGGTAAGACTTAGTTTGCTTAGCTTCGTTATCTCTTTCTAATTTAACAGTATCTCCTTCGATTAATATAGAAACTCCTCTTCTAATAGATCTTGATAAAGATCCTTTAGGACCAGTAACAAAAACTTCTTTATATTCGAAATCTCCACCGTCTTTTACTTCAACTGTTACTCCATTTGGTAATTTTATAGGACTATATCCAACTCTACTCACTACAATTAGTTTAATAAATATAACATAAATATTCACCACCGATCTTATTCTTTAATGCTTCGTCACCTGTTACTACTCCTCTTGGTGTTGAGAAGATTGATATTCCTTGTCCATTTTTTACTGGTGATATTTCTCTATATCCTCTATATTTTCTTACTCCTGGTTTAGATACTCTTACAAGATCTCTTATAACAGGTTTGTCATCTACATATCTTAATTTTACTACAAGAGTACTTTGAGGCTCAGCTTCTACAACCTCTACAGACTCAATGAAATTCTCATCTTTTAAAATGTTTGAAATAGATTCTAACATTTTTGTATGAGGAACTTCTAAATAGTCCTTTTTTCTTTGTTGTGCATTTCTTATTCTAGCTAAGAAATCTCCTATTGGGTCTGTTATCATACTATAAAATTAAGTTTCTATTATTTATTACCAACTGATCTTTCTTACTCCAGGCATTTTTCCGTCTCTTACTTTATCTCTTAGTGCAATTCTACTCATTTTAAATCTACCTATATAACCTCTTGCTCTTCCTGTAATCTCACATCTATTTCTATATCGACTAGCTGCTGAATTTCTAGGAAGTTTTAGCAATTTTTCATAATCACCTTCAGCTATAAGTTTAGCTCTTTTCTCAGCAAACTGATTTATCAACTTTCTTCTTTTTCTATTCTTTGCAACTGCTGCTTTACTTGCCATTTAATCTTATTTTATATTTAATTTATTTACTAGCTTTGTATTATACAAAAAAAACACTTAATTAATCAAATAATATATTAAGAATTCTTTTTACTTTTCTTAAAAGGCATTCCTAACATAGATAATAATTCAAATCCTTTTTCATCTGTATCTGCAGATGTTACTATAACTATCTGTAAAGATCTAATTTTTGCTAATTTAGTAGTATCAATTTCTGGAAAAACTGTATGTTCTCTCATTCCTAAAGTATAATTTCCTCTTTTATCAAAAGAATTTCTAGGAATACCTCTAAAATCTTTTACACGAGGTAACGTTACATTTATAAGTTTTGATAAGAAATCCCACATCTTTTTCTTTCTCAAAGTTACTTTAATACCATTTGGCATTCCAGCTCTTAACTTGAAATTAGAAATTGCTTCTTTTGAATAGGTAACTATAGGTGCTTGACCAGTAATTTCTGATATTACATCTTTCATTTCATCTACTACAGATGAATTTGTATTAAATTCTTTACCTATACCAGCATTTACAATAATCTTTTCGACTTTTGGCACTGCCATAATATTATTAATATCAAACTTCTTTTGAAGTTCTGTTACTATTTCTTTTTTGTACTTTTGTTGTAAATCGTTCATCTTATTAATATGGAACTTATTTATATTTAATCAATTACTTTTCCAGTCTTTTTAGATACTCTTGTTTTTTTACCTGTCTTTAGATCTACTTTAAAACCTAATCTAATTGGAACTCCTTCTTCTAAATACATTACATTAGAAATGTCTACTGGTTTTTCAAACTCTATTATTCCTCCAGGAATATTATAAGCCTGATTTGGCTTTTGAGCTTTTTTAACTATATTAACCCCTTCTATAATGACTTGAGTTTTTTTTACACCATTCTTCTCTACTTTTTGAACTACTTTTAATATCTTCCCTTCCTTTCCACTATCTTTACCTGACATTACTCTTACTACATCTCCAGTTTTTAATTTTCTCATTTTATAAAAAATTTAACTTATAATACTTCAGGTGATAACGAAATTACCTTATTGAATCCTCTATCTTTTAGTTCTCTAGCTACAGGTCCAAAAATTCTTGTTCCTTTTGGTTCATTTGTATCTTTATTTATAATTGCTACAGCATTCTCATCAAATCTTATAAGAGAACCATCTTTTCTTTTCACCTCTTTTCTAGTTCTTAATATTACAGCATGAGCTACATCTCCCTTCTTGTAATTAGAGTTAGGAAGTACTCTTTTTACTGAACAACTAACAATATCTCCAACTGTTCCAGTCTTTTGAAAAGTTCTTCCCTTCTTGCTACCTAAAACTTGTATCACAAGTACTTCTTTAGCACCACTATTATCAGCAACTTTTACTCTTGACATTTTTTGAATCATAGTACTTTCTTTTAACCTTACTTATAATTAGTCCTTTAAAATAAATGTTTTATTCTTAGATATTGGTTTGCAACTTTCAGCAATCACTGTATCTCCAACTTTTATATTCTCTATCTGTTTATCTGATGCATGAACTAAAAAATTCTTATGCTTTTTTAATATCTTCTCATATAAAGGATGAGCAAACTTAATCTCAACTCTAATTTTTACAGTATTAGTTGAAGAAATTTTTACTACTTCTCCAGTAACCTCTCTTTTTATAACTTTCTTTTCAGTATTATTTTTAGTCATATTTATTATTTCTCTAGATTTAATTTTGTTAATTTTCTAGCTATTTCTCTCTTTAATTTAGTAACTTTAGAAGTATTACTTTCTTCACCTACTACAAGTTTTAATTTAGTTCTCTGTAATTCTACTTTCAAATCTTCTAACTTCATAGAAGATATATCCTTAACTTTAGCTACCTTTTTAGCAGCTTTAACTTCCTTAACTTCTGTAGCTTTAACTTTCTCTACTACTTTCTTATTTGTTTTTGTATTTGTCTTTTTATTAGTTTCAGCCATTTTACTTACTAATTACTCTTAATTTTAAAGGGAATTTTTGTGCAGCTAACTTTAAAGCGTGTTTAGCTACTTCTTCAGTTAAACCTCCTAGCTCGAAAATAACTCTACCTGGCTTAATTACAGCCACATATCTGTCAATTTCTCCTTTACCTCCACCTCGCTTTACTTCTGAACTTTTTGCTGTTACAGGTTTATGTGGAAACACCTTTAGCCAAGTCTTACCTTTTCTCTTTGTATGTTTTACTATAACCTTTCTTGCAGCTTCTAATTGTCTACTAGTTATCCAACCTCTATCGACTGCTTGCAAACCAAAATCTCCATAAGCTAAAGTAGAACCTTTTAGAGAGATTCCTCTCATTTTACCTCTAAACTCTTTTTTATGTTTTCTCTTTTTAGGCTGTAACATTTATCGATTTTTAATCTAAACTATATTTATTTTTTTCTCCATTATTTACCCACACTTTAATACCGTGCTTTCCTGCTCCTGGTACTTGAGCCTCAGTAAAAGCATAGTCTACATCAGCTCTTAAAGTATGTCTTGGTACTTTACCCCAAGTAACTTTTTCTCTTCTTGCCATTTCTGATCCTTTAATTCTTCCTCCAATCCAAATTGAAATACCTTTTATTTTTCCTGACTCCACTGCCGCTGCTTTTGCTTTCTCAGCTGCAACTTTAGGATTCACTCTTCTTTCGCATTGGAAAGCTATAGACTCCGCTATTAATTTAGCTACTGTTTCAGGTGACTTAACTTCAAATATTTTTGGCTCAACTTCTTGTTTAGCAATCTTTGTTAACTTCTCCTTTAATTTTACTATTGCAGTACCTCCTTTACCTATTACTACTCCAGGTCTTGCAACACTAATGTCTACTAGGATTTTAGACATTGATCTTTTTATAATAACAGATGCTACGCCAGCTGTTTTCAAATCTTTTTCAATTGCCTCTCGAATTTTATCATCTGATAAAAAAGTATCTGCAAATTTATGTTTGTCAGTATACCATCTTGATATCCAATTTTTATTAACACCTAATCTGAAAAGATTTGGGTGAACTTTGTGTGCTCCTCTTGCCATGTTTAGATTATCTTATTTTAAATTGAGCTTTTAATTTTATCAGACAAAATGCTAATTTCCTAATAATAAATTACTTTTTGTTAGTTTTCTTAGCCTTATCTGTAACTACTTTTGACTTTTTTTTAACTACTTCCTTTTTACTATGAGTTTTAGTGATCTTTTCTTCTTTTACAGTAGCATTTTCTGCTTCAGTTAAAATATCTACAATAGACACACTAACTGTTGAGAATTCTCTACTTATAGGTTTTACTCTACCTCTAGAACCTGATTTATATCTCTTTAATCTTCTAGCTTTATCAACTCTAATCTCTTTAATGTAAAGATGATCAGGGTTTAAGTTATAATTGTTTATAGCATTTGCTCTTGCACTAAATAATACTTTATATACATCCTTAGCTGCCTTCTTTGGCATGTACTCTAGTATTGGAAGAGCATCATCAACAGACATTCCTCTTACTACATCTACAGGAATCTTAACTTTCTGTACAGACCCTTTTATGTTTTTTGCTATTGCTCTTACTTCCATTTTATTAATTATTTATTGTTATATTATGCAGCTCTACCAGTTGAACCTGTAGCTTTTGCAATCTTTCCTTTCTTACTATGACCATTAAATTTTCTTGTTGGAGAAAATTCACCTAACTTATGACCAACCATTGATTCTGTTACAAAAACTTTAATAAAGTATCTTCCATTATGTACCTCGAAAGTTACACCAACCATATCAGGGGATATAGTACAAGCTCTTGACCAAGTTTTTATAGCTTTATTACTACCTTCGTCTTTTTGCTTCTTAACTTTTTTTAGCACTCTTGGGTCTATGTAAGGTCCCTTTTTTGAACTTCTTGACATAATACTTTAAATAATTGTTTTATATTTCTTAAATTTATTCTTCGCAGGTCTTCTTTTAATGATAAACTTGCTACTTGGTTTCTTATCTTTTCTAGTTCTTGTTCCAACTTTATTACCCCATAAATCCTTTTTAGGTCCTCCAGTTCCGTGTCTACCACCTTTACCCTGTCCTCCACCATGAGGGTGTCCCCATGACATTGCTACTCCTCTTACTCCTGGTCTAATACCTTTATTTCTTCTTCTACCTGCTTTACCTAATTTTACATTCTTTTGATCTTGATTAGAAACTACACCTAATGTTGCAATACAAGTTTCTCTTACTAATCTATACTCACCACTTGGCATTTTCAATTGCACGTAACCTTTATCATTACCCATTACTTGTACATTTGTTCCAGCAGATCTTGCAATTAAAGCGCCTCTACCTGGATACATTTCTACAGCATGTACAAAAGATCCTTGTGGAATATTCTTTAATGGCATAGCATTACCTCCTTTAATTGGAGCCTCTTCACTACTCAGTACTTCATCACCAATATTTAAACCATCTGGAGCTAAAATATATCTCCTCTCTCCATCGACATATTTTATTAGAGCTATGAAAGCTGTTCTATTTGGATCATACTCTAATGTTTCTACTACTCCTTTTATATCAGTTTTATCTCTCTTAAAGTCTATTATTCTATATAATTTCTTTACAGCTCCACCTCTATGTCTTATTGTAATTTTACCTTTATGATTTCTTCCTCCTGAATTTTTTATAACAGAAGTTAAGGCCTTTGGAGGTCTTGTTTTACTTAGGTGTGACTTATCAACTAATGTTGTATGTCTAAGCGTTGGTGTTGTTGGTTTGAATTTCTTTAAAGCCATTATTTCTATTGTTCAAAAATTGAAATTTTATTTCCTGATTTTAATTTAAAAAGCATTATTTTCATGTCAGCACTTTTTCTAATTTGCTTTCTTACATTCCAGTCAGTTTTCTTTTTACCTAGTCTATTTATTACCCAAGCTTTCTCTACTTCAACTTGATATATTTCCTCTAAAGCTTTACTAGCTGTGATCTTATTTGCATCAAAAGAAACTTCGAAAGTAACTTTATTTTGATTCTTATATAAGCTTAGAGTTTTTTCAGTTACTATAGGTTTTTTAATAGTCATTTTATTTACTTAGTTTCTTATTTAAAAGTTCTACTGCTTCTTTCTCAATTACTATTAAACCTCCGTTTAAAATATCATAAGCGTTTAACTCACCGATAAACCTAACATGAGATTTTTGAATATTTGAGAATGAATTTATCAATGTTTTATTAACTTCAGCAGTTATTATAGTCATCTTATTTGGATTCTCAAAAGCAGACTTAACTTCCAATGCTTGTTTTGTCATTGGACTTTTCTCGTCTATAACTATTGAATCAACAACTTTCATATCAGTTGCTAATTTTGAACTCAATGCATTTCTCATTGCTGATTTTAAAAATGATTTATTCATTTTCTTCTTCCAATTTCTTTCATTTGTAGGTCCAAATGCAACACCTCCTTTTCTCCAAATAGGATTTCTAGAAGAACCAAATCTAGCTCTACCAGTACCTTTTTGTCTCCAAGGTTTTGCTCCACCTCCCCTTACTTCAGATCTATCTTTTGTATGAGCATTTGACTGCCTTTGATTGGATAAATATGAATATACGTACTGTGAAATAACTTTATCATTTACTTCAACACCAAATACTGAATCATCAATATCCATTTTTTCTAATTCTACTCCTTTTTGATTATAAACAGCTACTTTCATATTAATTTCTTAACTCTATTTCTTATTAAAAAAAGATTCTTTTATAATTACATATGTACCATTAGCTCCTGGTATTGAACCAGATACTGCTATCAATCCATTATCTACATCTACATCTTCAATTCTTAGTTTCTTTATTGTCCTTTGTACAGCTCCCATTCTTCCAGCCATTTTTTTACCTTTATAAACTCTACCAGGTGTTGTACCTGAACCAATAGAACCTGGTGCTCTGTCTCTATCAGATTGTCCATGAGTTCTCTTACCTCCTTTAAAACCCCATCTTTTCATTACTCCTTGAAAACCTTTTCCTTTTGTCTTTGCAGTAACATCAACTATATCTCCTACTACAAAAATTTCAGGCTTAATTTCATCTCCTACTTTAATCTCACCTCCAACTCCTAAATCTTTTTTAAATGCAACTTTATATTTAGGAACGAATCCTAATTCTTTATAGTTACCTTCATCAGATTTTCTAGTATTTTTAACTTTACTACTAAAACCTAATTCGATGTGTGTAATATTATCACCATCAGTTAGTAATTTAGAGATGACATTATTAGATACATCGATTACTGTAACTGCTGACTGGGTACCATCTTCTTTGAAGATTTGTGTCATACCTATTTTTTTACCAAGAATCCTTTTCATATTTTTTTTAAAGGTTTACTTATCTTTCTTATATAAACAAGTTATATATTTAGTTAATTTTAATACCAACACCTGCAGGTAATTGCATATGTGTTAGTGTTTCTATTGTTTTTGCGTTAGGCTCCAGTATATCTACTAATCTAGTATGTACTGTTTGACCATAGTGTTCTTTAGATTGAGCATCGATATGTGGTCCTTTGTGAACTGCTACCATCCATTTACTGTTAGGTAGTGGAACAGGGCCTTTTATCTTAGCACCAGTTTCTAAAACTGCATCACAAATTTGTTCTGTAGCTTTATCTACTACTCTATGATCGTATCCTTTTATTTTAACTCTTATCTTTTGCATATTATTTAGAATTAAAACTCATTTAAAGAGCGTTTATTTATAACTTACCCCCAAGCATAAAGCTTGGGGGGGATAATTTTATCAAGATTATTCAACAATTTCAATTACTACACCTGCACCTACTGTTCTACCACCTTCTCTAATAGCGAATGTCATTTGTTCTTCAATTGCTGTCTTACTCATTAGTTCAACAGTAACTGTAACATTATCACCAGGCATTACTAATTGAGCATCACCTTCTAGATAGATTGAACCAGTTACATCAGCAGTTCTTATATAGAACTGTGGTTTATAACCAGAACCAAATCCAGTAGCTCTACCTCCTTCTTCTTTAGAAAGAACATATAATTCTGCTTTAAACTTTGTATGAGGTTTAATAGAACCCTTAGCAGATAATACTTGTCCTCTTTTAATTTCATCTCTCTTAATTCCTCTTAGTAAGATACCTACATTATCACCAGCTTGACCTTGCCCTAGTGATTTCTTAAACATCTCAACTCCAGTAACTGTTACATTTTTAATATCTTCTGCGTCACCAACTTGATCTAATATATCATTAACTTTTACAACTCCTCTCTCTATTCTTCCTGTAGCAACTGTACCTCTTCCTTCGATAGAGAATACATCTTCAACAGGCATTAAGAATGGTTTATCTAATTCTCTAGCTGGCTCTGGAATTGTCTCATCCATTGTTGCTAGTAATTTAGCCATACCTTCATCTCCATCTTTTTCACCAGTTGCTCCATAAAGAGCACTTGCTACTACAAATGGAACTTTTTCTGCGTCGTATCCGTATTTTGTAAGGATATCTTTTACTTCTTCTTTAATCAACTCTAATAGATCTTCATCTTGATCATCATCAAATCTGTTTATAAATACCACTAAGTGCTCAACTCCAACTTGCTTAGCTAGTAGAACGTGTTCTCTAGTTTGTGGCATTGGTCCGTCAGCAGCTGATACAACTAATATAGCACCATCCATCTGAGCTGCTCCAGTAATCATATTCTTAATATAATCCTTGTGTCCTGGACAGTCAATATGAGCGTAGTGTCTGTTTTCTGATTCGTATTCAACATGAGAAGAAGCAACTGTTACAATTTTATTTGAACCAGCTCTTGCAATTCCTCCTTTAGCAATATCTTCGTAATTCTTTCCACTTTCTGTCCACCCTTTTCTTCCTGAGTATGCAACTAATGCTGCAGTTAATGTTGTCTTTCCGTGGTCAATGTGACCTAAAGTGCCTACGTTAACGTGAGGCTTTGTTCTTTGAAAATCTGCCATGTTGAATTTAAATAATAAATTAAAGTTATATATTTCCTGTTGGTAACAAAGAGTATAGCAATTTTTTTTTATAATTTAAAACCCTATAATCTTTTCTATTTGGTGAATTCCAACTTCAAATCTAAAATTGGTTCTTCGGATTATCCCAGCTTTACTCTAGAAAATCAACCCCTAAAGCATAAAAAAAATATTTAACGGGCTTTTATATATATAAATAAGATATACAATAGAAACAACTTAATCCTATCTATAGATAATAATTTCAAGAATTAACATATTCTCCCTTCACATAGCTGCCTAATATTTTTAGCTTCTCGACATAACTAGACAACTCTTTTAATGCATTATTAAGTGCTTCATCAGCCATACCTGCTGCAACATCCACATAAAACCTATACTCCCAGTCTGTTCCTATAACAGGCCTACTTTCTATTTTAGTTAGAGATAAATCTCTATCAGCAAAAGCTCTAAGAGTCTTATATAATGAACCCGCTTCTGACCCTAGAGTAAATTGAAAAGTAGTCTTGTAACCATTATCTTCATTATTGACTATTCTTTTTATTTCTCCTTCATCTTCTGGTCTACTAATCACATAAAATCGAGTATAATTTTTTGGGTTCTCATGAATGTTGTCTTCAAGTATCTCAAGATTGTAAACTTTTGCCGCCATCTTACTAGCGCAGCCTGCTGATGTAATCATATTATTTTCAGCTACCATCTTTACTGAGCCTGCAGTATCTTCATGCTCATGAAATTTGATTTCTGGATGAGCCAGTTCAAATGGTTTTATTTGACCTCTTGCTACAGGGTGTACATAAATATCAGTTATGTCTTTAAGAAGTTTCCCTTTATGGCCAATCAAATGAAAGTTAACTTTAACGTAAACTTCTCCAACCAATGAAACTGAGTAATTAGTAATATTGTCATAATTTTGATAAATAGATCCATATGTTGAGTTTTCAATTGGCACAACAGTAACGTCAGCAAGCCCTGATTTCAAATCTTCAAATACCTCTCTAAACGAACCTCGTTGAAGAAGATCAATTTCAGATCCAAAGACTTGATCCGCAGCAATGTGCGAATAAGATGCTAAATTCCCTTGTATAGATACTTTCATAATATTTCTGATAATTTTTTAATACCTTCATCTATGCTCTTTAAATCAGGACTAGAAAAATTTAGTCTTAATTTATTCTTCCCATCTAATTTATTGGGAGTAAATAAAGTTCCTGGCACAAATGATACACCATTATTAATTGCTTTTTTATAAATTAGATCAGAATCTATATCGTTCTCTCCTTGTAACCAAATAAACATACCCCCTTCAGGTTCTGCGTAACTATAACTCTCAGGTAAGTATTTATTCAAAGCTTCGACCATTATATCCTTTCTCACTTTATATATTGAGCTCATCTTTTTAACATTAGTATAGAATCTTTCATTGTCTAATATTTCTACAACCACATTTTGAGCTAATACATTTGCATGAACATCAACTGAAAATCTCATTGCGTTTATTTGATCTATCAATTCAAACGGACCTGTATAAAACCCTACCCTTAGTCCTGGCCCTATAGATTTAGAAAATGTTCCTAAATAAATTACGTTCTCAGCAGCTAAAGAGTATATGCTATTTATCTGCTTATCATTAAAGTTAATGTGTCCATACGGATCATCTTCAAGTACAATTAAATCATTGTATTTAATGATCTTTGCTAAAGCAGTCCTTCTTTGCTCAGACAAGGTATAACCAGATGGATTTTGAAAAGTAGGAATCAAGTAAGTTAACTTAACATCATACTTCTCTATAAGTCTCTCATACTCACTAATTATTATCCCTTCAGAGTCCATAGGTATAGGTACTATCTGTGCTTTACAACTTTGCATTGACTGTAAGGCTGCAAGAAAAGTACACTCTTCTACAAGCACAACATCCCCTTCATCTAAAAAAGCTTTACAAACTGTATCGATAGTTACTTGACTACCTGAAGAAATGCCTACACTTCTAGAATCAATCTCCAAATTTTGTGTTCTCTTTAAAAACCTTGCAACGGCTTCTCTAAGTTGTGGAATCCCATTACTAAAACTATAGTTCATTAGTGATAAATCATTTTTTCCTAGAACCTTATCTACTGACTCTTTAAATAGTTCATAATCAAGAGACTCTGCCGCTGGATGACCAGCTGCTAGTGAAATAAGATTGTCTACACCAAAGGTGCTTAAGCTATCACGAACAATCTTAGAGTCCATCAACCTATTTCTTTCTGATAACTTTTTAATATAATTCATATGTATTTTCTACTTATTTAATTTATTTCTATATCTTCCTATAATTGAATATTCTATTGTACATTTATCTAATATTGTTTTCAAACCTATCTCAGTTGATGAATCTACAAGCATGTCTATCCAAAAAGCATATTCCCAATTTGTATCTGGGATTGGCCTTGATTCAATCTTTGTTAGCGATATGCCTATACCTCCGATACTAGTCAAAAGATTCGCTAGTGATCCAGCAGAGTGCGATACTCTATATATAACGGATATTTTCTTATAGTCTTTAGCTGACTCCTCAACTTCAAATACATTATTACTAACAAATATAAATCTTGTAACATTATTAGAGTAGTTGCCTATATTTTCTATAAGAATTTTTAAGCCTTTTTTCTTTGCAAGCTCAGCTGAACCAATACAAGCTTTAGTCTTATCTTTTAACTTCAGAATATCCTCAGCACCCGCAGCAGTACTTTTAGATTCGTTAACTCCATACCCTCTTTCATTAATCATTTCAGAACACTGAGCTATAGCTTTGGGATGAGAATATACTTCTTTAATATCTTTGATCTCGGCGCCTTCTAAAACTATGAGATTTAAAACTATATCCATATTTGCTTCGCCTACTATCCTAAGCTCTTTCTTGAACATAAAATCTATATTTACATGTACTGTAGAAGTAATTGAATTCTCGATCGGTAAAACTCCAATGGTATTAGAATTAGTTATACACCTCTTTACAATTTCGTTAAAATTGTCTGATGGTTCTAAATTATAATCGTTAGAATCAAAACATTTAGAAGAAATAATTCCAGAATAACTTTGTTTTGGTCCTAAATAATATACTGTTTTCATTCTTCTTTAAGTCTTAATTGTTTGTTAGATATTTGAGACATAGTCTCTTCTATTGACATCTTTATTTTGTCAAACTGTTTACTACAGAATGGATTAAAGTTATACATATCCTCAGTAATCTCCATATCAGCACCGATCCTTTCTACAAAATCGTGCATTCTTGATGCTGATACTGTGTCAATTTCAGTCCTCTTCATACTCAATGTTTTAAGCACATGAGAAATAGTTAGAGTAGTAAAGTGAAATTCTGAGGCTAGTTCATCATGTCTTTCTGCTGAGATTTCTACAATTTTGTTTTTTAGCTTAATAAATATATCCTTTACTATATTGTAAATCTCCTCACTTGCGTTAATATTTTCAATCACAATATTAAAACCCTCTACAGAATTATTATTATGTTTATAAGACTCTGGCCCATACATTGGATGGGTACAAATTTTCATTACTTCTACCGGAAGCTCTTTAATCATAATTTTTTTGGGATAAGATTTAATAGAACAAACATCTATAAATATTGAATCATTATCTATATACTTTGCTACTTCCCTAGTAACTTTTTCAAATGCTTTTATTGGCACTGATGGAATGACAATGTCGCATTTACAAGCATCTTCAAAATCAAAAAAGTCTTTGTTATCAATTTTCTTTGACCTTGAAGAAAATTTAATTTGGACATCTACAATTACATCTTCAAACATTGTTTTTAATAGTTTCGAAAACTTTCCATATCCTATTATCCCTATTGTTTTAATTTCCTTCATCTTCTCTAGTTTTTAAAATAAAGTCATGAATTGTGTTCATTAAATCTGAGATTAACTCTTTGTCAACTCCAACTTTTGCAGCTAGATCTTTTTTCGACTTCAAAACCTCTTCCCATCTTCCTGGAGCATGAGATGGCATACCAGCATCCTGCTTTGTATCCCAAGCTCTAGAAGCCGCATTTAATCTTTCTGCAACCCAACAAACGGACATATTATCTAATAGATCTATTGAGTCTCTTAATTGTTTTAGTTTTTCTTCTTGTGTCATATTATTTAATAATTAATAAGTTATATAATTAAAATTCTATTCCCCCTTTTATATTCTCAGTGTTATTTCTTATTAGGAAGAGTCTCTTTAAAAACTCAACTATCCCTAAATCTTCATTACTCCAATAATAAATCATTGCCCACAGATTGCCCTTATTTGCTGCTATTTCTGCTGAATCCCACTCTCGACCTTTTGTATCCATATTAAATTTTGCTTTCAGACTTCCAACTATCCTATTCAACATACCTCTCAAACCTTCTACAGCTGGTCTCTCAGAGGAAGCAATAGCATATGTTGCCATATTAGCGTTTGGTATATCAGTTCTTGATTCCTCTAAGTCTGTCAAAGGATCTTTACCCGTATATCTTATATTTGGGTCATTCATAATTACTCTTCTCTCCCATACGTCTTTTCTGCTAAATAAGTAGCTCCATCTTCACCTTGCTTAAGCCTTCTACCTGTACCCATTATTAGGTCAACTCCACCCCTACAAATATCGGGGAGTGATGATAGTGATGTCATATTTTTTATTATTGAGTCATATTAATTAACAAGCATTTGGATCAATTCATTGTCTTTATCTAAATCTAGATTATGAGCCATTGTAGCCAGTTCCAAAAGTTGATCTGCAGTTAATCTTAAATTTCCTACCCATGCTCTGCCATTTACAAACTGAGTCGAAACAGTTCTAATAACTCCCCCCATTCTAATATGAGCTGATAGAAGACCGTATCTGAGCTTTTCAATTTCGCCATTATCCATTTTTATATATATTTCATCTGGTATTACAGCTTCTTCAATTACGAATCCTCTAAAGTCGGGGTTTTTACTATATTCATCTATAATCAGTTTACTAATTGCTTCAACCTTAGAATTAATATCACCGAACTCCCACATAAAAACCTCTACACCATCTCCGTCTGTCCCAAGCCTTCTTTTTAAAACTACATCTGCAACATTATGCTTTTTATGCATTATTCTCAATGTTCCTCTAATATATAGATTTAATTCCTCAATAGTCATATCACTATCTAGTTCAAGGCAAAACCCTAAACCAAGAGCAAGATCTTCAGGGTTACCACCTGCCGCAGAAACTCTTTGATATATTTCGGACTTAGTTTTATCTGGCAGGTTATTTGAATACATTATTTCTTCAGCAGTTTTACTAGATATATCATTTATCTCTTCCCTGAGGAGTTTAGGATATAAATTTCCCTTATCTATTAATTTAGCCGACTCTGGACCATTAGCCATTACAAACAGTGGAACTCCAACTTCTTGACTTAAGTAAGATATAATTATTTTCATTTCAAGATCAAGGTGATACAGATCAATAGCAATATTTTCCTTTCCAAGCTCTTCTATTAAAGTGGCTATCACTTGAGAACCTTGAGTTTTTAAATTATCTTTATGATCTCTCATAGCCAGTAAAATACTGTGAGAAGTGTAATACATTTCTTCATTACCTATTTTTAATTGTATTCCCTTGTATTGATCTCCATCTGCTCTAGGGTACCCTTCTCTCCCAGAAAGAACGGTAATGTCACCCTCAGCCTTAGACATGTAGGTTCTCTGAGTACAGACTGAATTAATATCTATTCCCATTTTAGTTGCAACATCGATTTCATGATGATTCATGTCCCTTGTCCCTGAGGCTATAGATAAAGTCCTCCTAGGTGAAATACCAGCTAAATGACTATCTATATTTCTTCTACTTAAAGGTATCATTGCTTGCTGACTTAAATGTATATCTAAACTATTCATTAATTCTTCTCCAAGTAATTCCTCACCTATTGCCTCTACTCCGCTGTTTGTCAAAACTATTAAGCTACCTCCTTCTTCGCCAAAGGAGAGTCTATCGTATTCTTCTCCAATTTGTAAATTTTCTATAGCCATAAAAATATATATTATAAAGATAAAAAAAATCCCCTTTCGGGGATTTATATGTTTTTCTACTAGATATGCAAAAACAACCCCTAATTAGGATTTCCAAAAAAGTAAAAGAAAAAATAGTTTTGGTTTGTTTTTGTTTTATTATTCACGAACTGATGATAACAGAAAGTTTAAATATTTAAAATATTTTTCACTAATATTTACAGATAGTCTTATGTACTGCCTTATAGATATAGCTTATAAGTCTCTATTCTTCGATATATCAACGACTAGTTTTTTAAGCTCACTGATAGAAATATGCTGCCCAGTATCTGTTTTAGATGTACCAACTTCTATTAAAATCCCATCATATAAAAATCCGCTTTCATTCAACTTCATATTAGCTGCATCAATCGTAGCATCTAAAATACTGTCTCTCATTCTTGGACCATAGGCATGGCTTGGGTCAAAGTACAACTTACAACCGGTTCTCTTTTTTACTCTAGCTGCATGATTATGCATAGGATAATTTCTATAGTCAGCTTTTTCTGGAATATCAAATCCTCTATGAATCAATACCGTGTGATTCTTATTATCAGAGTAACTAAGCCTTCCCAAGCACTCTCAATAGGAGTTTTTAACTCAGAATTTTTATAATTATCTGCAACTTCAATATGTTCACCAACCCATTTCCCATTTTTTAATCCAACTACCCATTCATTTTCTTTTGCAACAGCACTCATTTGCATTACTTGCCAGCCTAGTTGATTTACAGAAGGGTTCCAAATCATAACTTTTTGCTTTGGTAATTCTCTTGAGAGAACAGGTAACTGTACTATTGGCATCATTATTTCTGTAGCAATATTCAAACCTGTCTTTTTAATTATTTCTTTTGCAATTTCTATACTTGGTGGAATTTGAAAATCTTTAATATTCCCTCCCTTTGGTAGAAGTTGGAAATTGTACATTAAAGTTTCGTAATCCATTCCCATTCCCTCTCCTGACTTATCTAAAACTGTTCTAGATTTAAGACCTACAATTCTTGTTCCTGTAATTGCCATTTTGCCATTAATCTCTATCTTTGCAATTTCTAAAATCTCCTTTTTATTATTATCTATAGAACATGGTCCCGCATAAATTGAGAACTTTTTATTTTTAATCATAAATACTATTTAAAAACTATAATTGATTATTCAACCTTTTTTAATGACTAAATCTTCATAGTAACATTCTATTAGAAATGTTAAACGATAGAAAGGTACATTTAGAATGTCTTTGAAATGTGACAGAAAAAATATTAATCTATATTTGGAAAAAAACCCACTCTATACTTTATATATTAATTTTCAAATATGGATCATTCAGTAATAAAAGATCTCCTTTGGAGAGCTCTAACAGATACATCTTTTAGAGAAATTTTAGTTAGTGATTTTGAATCAGCAGTTAAGGATCATGAGTTATCTGATGAGGATAAAGCTTTACTAAAAAAAGTAGTTAACGATAAACCAGGTCAAATCGACGATCTTGGAAGTTATCTTTCTCAAGTTCTAAGCGAAAGAGATAACAAAGGGTTCATTATGGCTGGTGGGTGATTAATCTACTATAATTCCAAGAAATCCTCAGTTTTTGGTCGTATTAATTTATTAAATACAATCTTAAAAAGCTGAGGATTTTCTATCTTTATTCCGTCTATATCTTTTATAGAATCTATAAATTCATCGTATGATGATATATTAGCTTTAATTTTTATCTTTTCTTCCCCCATATTTATTTCGAATACAGCAAATGTTTTGTCACCTTCATTTATATCTACTATTCCATTATTTATATCTATAAACTCACCCAAGATAAATCTTACTTTTGACATGTCATACCTATGAAACGCCGAAGTAACAGCGAGCTGTGGAGAAAGCGCAAATACTCTATCAAGCTGATCTAATAGCCTGTCGATATCTCCAGGAACCATTTCTAATGGTAAAGACTTTATTAAATTCATATATAAATTAGCTTTGGTCTCCTTATTTCCTGGAATTCTATGAATAAATTCAGGGTAAAGAAAAAGCATACTTGCTAAGTTTGATGAAACATTAGCAACTCTCTGTCTCATAGATTCATCTTCTGATTGACCTAGCATTGATAAGACTTGTAATAAGTTAGTAAGGGCATTTAACCTTACTTTAGAAAATTCCATGACGATAACTTCAGGCAAAAGTCTAATCATGTCAGAATAGATATCCGAGATTTCAACTCCCGCATAAAATGCTACTACTGGTTGATTAGTAATCAGTTGAGCTTTAGATCTTGCTGGTATCAAAGTACTCTTAATCAATATATCTAATTTCTCAGGTGCTGTTTTAGCTTCTACCAGTTGTTGTAAAAGATCAACATTCTTAGGCCTTTTAAACATAGGTTCGTATTTTTGTTTAATTAAATCTATAACCCTACCTTCTTGTTCAACATCTCCATACATAGTGTAAAGAGAAGCTAATGTAATGCCAAAAGCTCTTAGGTCCTTAGCGTTAATTATTTCGTCTACAGATTGCTCTAAAAACTGAAGCGCTGTTGCATCTTTTTCTCCCTCTTCTTTTAATGCTTTATATGAATCATATAATAATATAGCCTTAATCCTTGGATTAGTTTTGCATAACTCATAAAACTTTTCTTCAGACTCACTCATTGATTGCTTAAGTCTCAAAGGCATTAGCTTATATTGGTAGCTTACTGCTAATCGACCTATAACTTCAGCAGAATTCTCGTCAATTTCACCAGCATAATTGGCAATAGTATTAATTAATTTAATTAGCCTTTGACTATTAGAGACTTCAATCCAAGATCCATCAACAGTTTCATTTAATTCTTTCCATTCAGTGTACAAACTAGCCTTAAATACCAAATCTGGGTTATCCAAAGCATTTAAATCAACTCTATCTATAAAATTGAATGTAGATTCACCATTTACAAATGCCTTTTCTGCAAGATCTAAAAAAATCATTGAACTTTCAGCTTTTAGGTTAATATATTCTTCATTCGCCTCTAGGCGTCTAAACTGATCAGCCGTATTATCTAGAAATTGTGCATACACTAAATTATCACCATTAAAAAGAGAAACGTCATTTTCTTTTACATCTATTGGTGAAACTTCTAGTGTCCCTTGATAAAATTCGTTAGGAAGAATTCTTATACTCCCATCTGCTTCTTCAAATCTTCTAATCGCCTCGATACTTTCCAAATAATCTAATTGAGCTCCTAATGTTTCATTTGAATCTACTTCTAAAATCCTACTAAGTGTGTTTAACTTTATACCTAATTGAAAACCTCCGTAAGCAGCTTCTAGTACTTTTACTCTTATTTCATCCTGTTTCGTAAATTGTTTGTCTCTAAGTTGATTATAAAGAATCTGAATATAGGTAGAATTGCCATCTCTAATAGAAGCATTATTATATCCGTATTCCTGTCTTCCATGCATTGCTTCTAATTTTGCGAGATATATACTAGCCTCCGACCATCTTTCATTTTCAATAAAAAGCGTAAGAGTTCTATCAAAATACATTCTAGGTAAGTGATGTATGTGTGATTCAAGAAACTCTTGTGCATTTATAAATTCTCGTTTAGCTTCAAAATCAACATCAACTAAGAAAATGTGATAATTTCCTTCTGTTCTGAAGTGAGACACATCACCATCAATTCCTAAATTGTCATTAATGCTACAAGCTATTCTAATTCCTGGTTCTCCTCCAGCCTTGATCATATGTCCTGCGGCTCCCCCTAAAGCATTTACATGAATATTAAATTGTGGCGAATTATAGAATCGAAAAGGTATAGCATTATCAACTGCTGCGGTTATTCTATAGTTTTCATCTAGACGATTATCATGGAGAACCCTAAGTACTTTAGAGATCTCTGCAGTTTGAGCCTCCAGAATAATAAAACCATCTGCTCTAACTTTAACATCGTAGCCTAGTAATCTTGCTTTAGACACAGCCTCTAAAATACTCTGCCTGAATTCTTCATCATAATCATCTCCATTAACATTTCCAATAAAAATAATACTCTGTCCCGCATCTACCTTATCAGCTATTACAATTTCCTGAGTAGCAGTTTTTATATTTTGAACTATCGTAGTTTTCCAGCTATCTTCAATACTACCTGCTCGAACTTTTAATTCCTGCTTATTTTGCCATATGGATTTAGCACCTACTTTTAAGTGCACATGTGTATCATTATGTGCTTTTAATGATTTCAAATTCTTATCTACTTCTTTACTTCTAGTTTCACAGATAATCCCTACTTTATCAGGAGTATTTACATTTCCTATAGCATTAAAAGTTGTAGTTAATGAATCGCCCTCGGTTGTCCATCTTAGGTCATCTAATATACCAGGATTTAAAGCTATAAGAATGTCATCTAGATGTTCTACGTAGCCTAAAATCTCTTCCTCACTTCCATAGAAATGAATCCAAGGACTATCTCCCATTACGTCTACTATTACTGCTTTAGCAGCGCATACTTGCCCAGATCTATTTAATTTATCTATAACCATTCCCAAATTACCAAAAGAGCTTCGATATAAGTTTATACCTCTCTCTACTTGTTTCTTACTAAAACCAACTCCATCAATTTCCCTCATAGCTTGAGGTCTAACATTTTCAGCTAGACTTCTCGCAGCATGTAGATCCCCATCGCTTTGATAATATACGAGAGTTAAATATATTCTTTCTGGAGAATAACCGTTGCTAGAACAAAAAGCTAATAAGTTATCAATGTCTAGTATAGCCACTTCAGAACCTTCACCAAATGCTCTAGAAAACAAATCAGGATTTTGCTCATGTATTTCATTAATTGCAGCTAGTGGATCTAACCTAAAATTGTCTAATACCTCTGTCTCAAACTTCCCATTTTCAGACGTTTCACTATAAAGCAGATCTTCAGCATCTCTTTTATCTGACATATAGTTGAAAGATTCAATAAATAGTATATTATATGGCTAGGATAAGTCCCAAACTCAACGAATTATAGCAAGATGTTCCGTCATCTCCAAATAACAATGACAAAGAGAAATTACAACTGGCAGAGCAATATAACAATAAACGAAAATTTTTATCTAGACAGGGGTGACAGACTTGGAAAAGATAAAAACTCGTCACATTATTTCCTTATAGATTCTAATAGCTCTAAAAGAGTTTTGATTTCACCTAACGAAGCTTTTATATGGTTAGAGTTAAAGGAGAACGGTGATGTGAAAGAGGTTCTATTAAACTATCTTAAAACATTTAATAAGATTGATTATGAACTCTTTGAGAATATTTTAGATAAATGGGCAGACGAGGGTATTATCTCAGGAAAAAGCTTAAATATTCATGTTAAGGAAAAAAAGATTGTAGCTAAAAATTTTATACACTATATCTATCTGGTATCAAACTTAAGTATAAATATAAGCCTATTATCAAAGTTAATAAATAATACATATAAACTCATACCAAAGTTTATGTTTTCCAAATTCGTATCTTTGGGCAGTATTCTTATAGCTACAATAATAAACTTTTTCTATCTATCAACATTTATAATACAAGGAGAAGACACTTTCAAATCAGATAACGTTGCATCTTCGTCTTCGCTATTAAGTCTTCTACTCATTCCTATGATAACAATCATAGTGCATGAACTTGGACATGGGCTTGCTCTTAGCCATATTGGGCTTAAAGTTAAACGAAGCGGATTTAGGCTTGTTTTCGGTATTCCAGTATTCTTTGTCGATACGTCTGATTCTTGGATGAAGAAGGCATATAAAAGAATATTTGTAACTGCTGCGGGGCTTATAGTTAATTATTTATTAGCTGCAATTAGTTTATTCATTGTAATTTTAAATACTAATTCCTCTATAGATTTATTTTTCATGGCGTTAGCTATTACGAATCTTCTAACATTAGCCATCAACCTGATTCCTTTCCTTGATTTTGATGGATACTACCTTTTAATAGACTCTTTTAATTTACCAAATCTAAAAAATGAATCATTTAGAATTCTTCTAAGATTTATAGGGGATCATAAAATATCTAGGAATGAAATTCTGTTTTTATTTTTCAGCTTATTTTGGACAATCTTTCTTGCGGCGTTCATTACCTTTATGTTCTTACAAATATCAGGCCTAATTTTAAATTAATTCCTATTCCTGATAAACTAAATTATATTTATATAATAATTAATGAATAGATCGAATAGCCAACTTGTTTTTGTGATAGGTGGCTTGCTACTTATAGCAGCTGCTCTTCTTTTTTTAACTTTTGACAGTGTCGATTCTACTGTAAGCAAAGATGATAGTAAAAATACAGCTGATCTTAATAAAAGTGCTCCTACAAGAGAAGGAGATATAGTCTCTCATATCGTAGATGGTTTTTATCTAGAAGCTGAGTTTAAAGGAGGTAATTCATGGGACTTTGTAATTAATGGAAGTGTGCCTAATCCCTGTTATACATATGATACTGAAGTTATTATTGCTGAAAGCTTTCCAGAACAAGTCACTGTAAATTTAGATGTAAATAAACCAGCAGAAGGTCTTATATGTACTCAAGTAATTGAAGAAGTAACTATAAATGGAAGTTACCAAGCAGATGAAAACTCAACAGTTAGACTTAAAGTAAATAGAAAGTAACTAACGTATTTCAATAGTACTTTTGAATTTAAGACTTGTAAATTTTTACAGTTCTTTTTTATAACATTACTCTTTCAATAAATTTCTCAGACTCCAAACTATTGAAATTATAAATATTATAAAAAGAAGTGATGCTATATCTATTCCTAGCAATAATCTCGTTTTCTCAGTTATAACCATCATCATGAAACCTAAGAAACTCAGTGTAGATGTAAATAGAACAGCTTCGATTTTTAATTTATATTTATCCTGTTTATTCTTTTCATTGTCAGTTTGATTGACGTTTATTTTTATACCATCTTCTGTTAATCCTTTAAGCATTTTAGCTGAATCTTTTGGAATACTTGTTATATTCTCTTTCCAATCAAGTAAACCTCTATATGCCTTTGCCATGTCTTTCTTAAAGTTATCGGTATTAAGGTAGTTCAACGGCATATTCATTTGTTCCTTTTCAAATAATGGTTTCATCATTTCTAAAATATTAGAAGTCGGAGCTACTATTTGAAGCATCCCATCATATATTGCTAATACTTTACCTAATAGAACAAGATACATTGGAAACTGAATCCCTAGTTTTGTCGAAACAAACATAGCTTCAGTAAAAGCTGCAGTAGGGCTATAACTTTCTGCAATTGATGTTTCTAATTTATCAACAATCTTCTTCAGCTCTTTTGCTATTACATCTTTAGGCTCAGCACCTTCTTCTTGGTCGAATTTTAGTACAGCTTCTGTAAGGCCTAAATAATCACCTGAAATTAACGCAAATGCTATATTTTTAAATTCTTCTACTTGAGTTTTAGTTATCATAGTCACTATCCCAAAATCTATGTATGAAATTTTATTAGGTTCATTCAAAATAATATTTGATGGGTGTGGGTCTGCATGAACTAATCCATAGGTAAATATTTGACGATATATATTTGTCGTGAATAAATCCAAAATCATTTTCCTACTATAAATTTTACCTTTATAAGGCTGTTCATCACTACCTGTGTATTTAAATAAGTCTAGAAGCTCTTTTATTGATGGACCTTCAATAAACTCAGTAACCAGGATTTTATCAGTAGAGTATTCTCTATATACCTTTGGTGTATGGGTATTTGTATCATTTTGAAAATTTTCTCTAAATTTCTCCATACTAGAAGCTTCTATACTATAGTCAAGTTCGTTTAACGTCCAATTTTCGAACTCCTTTATTAATTCACCTAGTTGGAGTTGCTTTATCTGGGGAATGAATGCACTTAATTTAACGATATTTTTTAGTATACCTACATCCTCCCTAATGAGCTTTTCCATTCCAGGTTTCTGTATCTTAATTGCTACTTTCTCATTCTCGCTTAGATAACCTATATGGACTTGTCCTAACGAAGCCACAGCTATCGCAGTATCATCAATTGCCTCAAGAATATGACTTGCATTCTCCCCAAGTTCCTCAGAAATTAAATTCTCTACTATTTCAAATTCAATCGGTTCTCCTGAATCTAGTAAGACCTGTAGTTCTTTACACGTAATCTTATGTAGTAGATCATACCTTACACTTAACATTTGACCAAACTTAATATAAGTTGGTCCTAGTTCAGTGATTATTTGCCTTAACTCTATACTTTTAGCCTTTATTTCAGGATTACCTAGCTTGTGACCTTGGCTGAGTAAAGGGTATAGCGCTCTTAGAAATTTTGTTATTTTAAATACAGAGTTCATCTGATTACATAATACAGTTTTGTCTTCGTTATAGAAAGACTTCTAACTACAAAGGCGGCAATTATAATTGCCGCCTCTTTAAATTAGACTTCGACTAATTCACCTTCTTCTAGTGTTACCACTCTGTCCGGTCCTATATTCTCAGAAAAATATCTATCGTGTGAAATTAAAATCATAGCGCCTTTAAATTCTCTAAGTGCTTCTTCAATTACCTCTTTTGTTTTAATATCTAAATGATTAGTTGGCTCATCAAGAATTAAACAATCGTACTCATGGTAAGTAAAGATTGCGAATGAAAGCCTTGCTCTCTGTCCAGGACTTAATTTACCAATTTTTTGAGACCTTAAATCTTTATCAAAAAGAAATTTTTCTAATTGTCCGAAAGAACTACTGAAAGAAACATTAGCTTCTCTCATAAAATACTCATCAACTCTCATTTCCATCGGAAGATGTTCTTGATTTTGAGAAAAGTATTTCCATTTAAGGTTTTCTCCCCATTTTATAGCTCCCTCTACTGGCTTTAGTTCATTAACTAAAAGCTTTATAAAAGTAGATTTACCAGTACCATTAGGTCCGACTAACCAAATTTTCTCATTTCCATAAATCTCTAGATCTACACCATTAATCAATGGTGTCTTCTCCTCCCCTTGAGGGAAGGCTGGGAGGGGTGATGCTCCCCAATCAAAGACTAAGTCATTAACTTCTAAAACTCTCTTAGTTCTACGAACTTCACCTTCAACAGAAATACTTCCTATAAGCTCTTCTTTATATGTGCCAATTTCATTTCTACTTACTTCTCTTTTCATTCTTGTTTTGCAGCTCTTACAGCCTTACCTCTTTGCTTAGCATCTTTAAGTTTTCTACTATTTTCTAAAAGTTTTTCTAACTGCTCTCTCTTTTTTTCTTGAGCTTTAAATAATCTTGCTCTCTCTTCAATATAATAATCTTTCGCTTCAAGAAACTTATCATAGTTTCCATCCCAGATTCTTAATGTCTGCTCGTCAATTTCAAAAATTTTATTTGTAAGTGAATTTAAAAACATCCTATCGTGTGAGATCATAATAATGATTCCATCGAAGTCCTTTAGAAAGCCTTCAAGCCAAATGATTCCATTAATATCTAAGTGATTAGTTGGTTCATCAATTAGTAAAACTGTCGGTTCTTTTATTAAAACTTTTGCAAGATATAATTTCATTTTCTGCCCCGGACTAAGTGTTTTTACTTCATCAAACTCATCCACATCAAGTTCAAGTTTTGCCAATAATCGATCGACTTTCCACATATCGGTATAGTGATTCGCTACTAGTGATTCTAAAAACTCTCCTACAAATGTAAGCTTCTCAAAACTTAGGTCTAACTCTTGAGGTAAATATCCAATTTTCTCTTCTTTAGTCAGGCTTACATGCCCTTTATCTGGATCTTCTAACCCTGCTAAAATTTTCATCAAGCTAGTTTTACCGCATCCATTCAGACCAACAAGACCTACTCTTTCTTTATTTCCAAGTATGAAATTAACGCCAGTAAAAAGTAGTTTTTTATATTCAATTTGTAAATTCTCAGCTTTTATCATTGTTTATATTATAAAGTATTAAGTGCAGTATATACATGCACGCTTTATTGAACTTTGTATTACATTATTACTGTTAAGTTATAACTAGAATAAATGAATGTTGTTTAAGATTTATTAGGCGTGCAGATTGGACTAAGAAGTTTGTACGTAAATTCTCCCAGAGCATAATGATAAATGCTCTAGAAGTTCTCGACTTTTTGTTTCGAGTAAAATTATCATAAAAAATATTGCCTATATTAACTATAACGGTTAATATAAAAATATATTACACATAGTAAATGAAATATAAAATTACTGCTTTAGCTGAAAATACAACTTTTAGACATAATGCTCTAGCTCAGCATGGTCAATCTATATTAATTGAAGCTGGAGATGAATATAAAATGCTATTTGATGTCGGAGAGATTCCGGGTGCTATTGAACATAATATGAAACAATTAAAAGTAGAATTAAATGATATTAATGACGTAGTAATTTCTCATAGACATATTGGTGCACTTACAAACATGGTAAGTAATTTAAATGATCAGAGAGTATATTTACCGACGCAGCTTGGTGAAGAAGATATTAGAAATCATCCTGAAAAATATAATTTCCTACCTAAGAATCCAGACGGAGGATATGACTTAGCAAATATCTAAGGAGGATGCTTTACTTTTAAATGAGAAGCTTAATACTGTAGCTGTAGATAAAGAAGGTTTTGAAATTTCTCATAATATATATACTTCTGAAATTGCAGGTGATTGGATGGAAGAGCAAGCTATTGTTATCGATCAAAAAGAATTAGGAATAATTGTCATAGTAGGTTGCTCACATCCAACCTTAGAAGTTATGGTTGAAAAAGCAAAGATTACTACTGGAAATAATAAGGTAAGAGGAATAATAGGAGGTTTTCATCTTGCAGATAAAACAGAAGACGAGATCATTGAGTCTGCTAATAAATTCAAATCCTTTGGAATTGAGTTTATGGCTCCAGGTCACTGTACAACAGTTGGAGGATGTCAGATTTTAGAGAAAACCCTAGGAAGTGAAATCGTAAGATTATCTAAAACTGGAACATTTGCTACTGGTAATAATATAGAAATTAATGGCAGTGAGATTTTATTTAATTTTGTTTAAACAGTAATTTTATGAGAGATGATATCAAATTAGTATCTTTTGATATGTCAGGTACATTAGTTCTCGGATCAGGTTCAAACTCTGGAGCTAAATTAGTAGGCAGAGGAGATTTCTATGATAAAAATAAAAGTCTATACCAAGATGGAAGTATAACTATGCAAGAATTTCTTACAGGAACATTTGCTGAATGGGAAGGTTTAAGTATCTCTAAGTTGCCTGAAATAATTGAATCATTTACTTTTAGAGAGAATGCAGAAGAAACTGTTAAAGCTGTTAAAAAGAAAGGCTATAAAACAGCATTCTTAACAAACGTACCTATTCAATTAAGTATGCTGCTGAAAGAAATGTTTGAGTTTGATTTTGTAGCTGGTACTAATTTAGAAGTGATAGATAATAAATTTACAGGAAAAATTTTAGAGTATGCAGGTGATAAAGTTGCTTCTTTAGGTAAGATATTAAATACTGCTGGATTAGATTATAAAGATGTTGTTCATATCGGTGACAGAAGAGATGATGCAGAGGTATTTGAAAAAGTGTCTTTCGGAATTGCAATTAGTGATGATGATTATGTTAATTCTGTAGCTGATTACCAAATAGAGAAAATAGAAGAGGTTCTAGAAATTCTTTAGAAATTAATAACGAAGCTAATTAAGTAAGCATTACTTAATTAGCTTTGATTAAATTTATCCATAAATTTTTATTCAACTTTACTACTTTTCTCCTCACCATTATTTACTTCAGAAATTAACTTTCTCTTACCCAAGTAATATCCAGAAGCAAAAACTCCTCCAATAAAAATAAAATGTAGTAAAAAAACTATAATACTCATAGGTTATAATAATAAAACTTTAAACATGATACAAGAATATGGGTTTACTTAGAAGTTACTTACGAAAAAAAGCTTATAGTGTAAAAGAAAGCCCTGTTAAATCTAGTACTCAGTTTTATCTAAATAAGGTAGAAAGTGTTATTAGTATAGAGAATCTCGAGGAAGCTGAAGAAGATATGAATAAATATTATCTTAATAGTAAGTGGGCATACTCATTGTTTCACACACATGATAACTTTCATCACTTTGCTTTATGTAACGGAAAAGTTGTAAAACGAGAAGATTACGAAACGCAACCTAAACTAATATCTGAATATATAGAAAAAATTAAAGCTAAAAATGTTCTTGAACTATCAAGTGGTCAAGGAGCGAATAGCTATTATCTTGCTAACAAGTTTCCTGACACCCATTTTAAAGCAATTGATTTAATACAAACTCCTGAAGAAAAAGTTCTCAAATTGAAAAACTTTCAGTTCCAAAATGGAGATTATCACGATTTGTCTAAGTACAGGGAAAATAGTTTGGATTTAGTTTTTATAATTGAAGCACTTTGTCATTCTAGCACTCCCAAAATAGTTATCGATCAAGTTTATAGTGTATTGAAGCCTGGAGGATATTTTATTATTTTTGATGGATATAGAAGAAGAGAAATTAGTGAGTTAAATAACTTAGATAAGAAAATACTGACCTTAAGTGAACACGCTATGGCTTTGAATGAGATGTTTAATATTGTTAAATTTAATACTTTATTAAAATCATCAAATTTTGAAGTTTCAAAAAGCACAGACTATTCAGATAAGGTAATACCTAACTTAATTAAGTTAGAGTATTTGGCAAGAATGTATTATAAGTTTCCAAAGATCGCAAAACTTGTTAATAGATTCATTTCTAAAGAAGTTGTTCAGAATTCTATAACTGGATTATTTTTAAGAACTTTGGTTGAGAAAGAGATCACTGGTTATTATGGTCATATTCTTAGGAAATTTTAATCTATTACTGTATTTTCATTCCCCAGACCATCTGCCTTGAAACAATAAGTGTAGGTACGACTTTTTCAAATTGTCTATCATACAGACCTACTCTATCTTCAAGAGAAGTTCTATAATTTGGATCTGCACTATAGCCACCAGTATAATGAAGTCCAACACCATAACCCTGACCATGAATATAACTTTCAGATAACCCTCTATTTCCATCCTCAAGTTGAATGAATGAAATTTCTTCTCCAAGATAGTCCTGAATATAGTATATAAGTTTGTTGTAAACCATTCCTAAAGTTTGAGGTCCATCATATGTAGTTGCCATAAACTTTCTACCAGATTTGGTCTGAACCTTAATATTCCAAGTACCTGGCATTTCGCCTGCTGCGAATCTCGCATCTTCCTGACTTATACCTAGATCTGCAACATAATCAACTAACCATTGTGGCCATTCACTACTATTATATCTGAATATTTGTCGATTTAAATGAGCTATATGTTCGGAATTATTAGGATTGAAAGTTTTCTCACTTCGAACTATATCAATTTGAGTAAATGAAGTAGCATCTCCCTTGTTAAATTGTCTGTCTAATCTATTTATTAATTCATTTACAATTCTTAATGTAGTACCATCAACAAACTCAAGTCTTTCATCTATAATTATTGATCCGCCAGAAAAAAACATTCCCATCCTCTCTCGATCAACTACAAGACGCTCTCCCTCGCTATTTAAAAACAGAGAAATATTTATATTAGATCTGATAATCTCTCCTAATTCGGTGCTATTAGTTAAATGAATTACATTAATAAACTTTGATACTGCAGATATTGATTCTGAATAGTCATTTGCAATATAGTAAGGACTTTCTAAATTTAGGAGTAAGCTATTATATTCGCTCTCAGTAAAACCATCTAAGTTGTTAAATATTAAAACTCTATTCAAAAGATCAATATTTATATGATATTCGTTTATACTTAGATTCATACTACCTGCAAAATCCTGTCTTTGGTCTTCAGGTGAATAATTTGATGTTAAATTTGATATTCCTACTCCTGGAAAATCAGCATTTTCATAAACCGGAACTGATCCAACTAGTGTACTTTCTTCAGCCCCATAATATCTCGTCTTACTAAAGTTCTTTGGTACAAATAAAGTTGGAACATCATTTTCTCCGTTCATTTGGCTCCAATTACTTGGAACGTATGTATAGCTCTGGGGATACGGCAAAGTCATTATTTGAGAAAAGCCTGAGTATTCATATAAAATATGCTGTCCTTGATTTAGGAATAATTGAGATATTTGTTCAATTTCGTTAACGAAAAAGCAAAAAGCTTCTACACCTGGTTTAATCTCAAAAACACCTAGACTACCATCAGGATTCACGACAAGACCTTCATTAAAAGTTCGCGGATAAGGGCCTGTGATCTTAACTTCCTTAAATTCACCAAAAGGATCTATTGAAGGATGTGAATCAGCTACTGCAATAACCTCTATTCCATCACTAGCTTCAACCTTAGCCCCGCCTAATGATAAATAAGTCGCAAGACCTCCTATAGCTGCGCCAGTCCCTAAAGCAAGACACCCACGCCTATTCATCATGTATAAATCAGGATATATTGGCTTCCCAGTATCGGTAAGTAGACTCTCTCCTACAATGACTTTATGGCCAGTTTGATTATCAGTAAATTCATCCATATATAATTATATCATAAGCTGCCATTTTAAGGCACCTTATATAGCAATATCTCCGACTCGAGTTCTTCTCAAATTCAACAAAGTAGCAGCAACGCCTAATTTATCTCCAATATCTACAGCTAACTGTCTAATATATATCCCTTTTGAAGCGAAAATTCGAACTTTTGCAGTTTTAAATGAAGATATATTAATATCTTGAAGGTTTTCATCTTTAAGCTCTTTTTTTAGATCTTCTTTAGTAATTTCATTAATTTCAAGCAACTCCATCTCATAAACTTTCAAATGCTTTAAAGGTAACTCAACCTCTTTTTTTAAATCATCTCCATTAAAAAATTTAACGATCTTTGAATTTTGATTTTTGCCTTTTGACTTATCTCCCATTATTTCAAACTTTTCATACTTTCTAGCTAAAACTCTCAATTTATCACCTTTAACTTTTACAGAACTATATACTGGGACAAACTGATTATATTTTCCTATGAAGCTTTCAAGCACAATTTTGATTTTTTCATTTTCAATATTCTTTGTAATTTTGAATTTGTCATTTGTGATTTCTCCTTCTATATCTCCCGTATCTGTTCCAATTTCAAATAATATCTCTGCTTCATATTCTTTATCCATATTTAGAAATTGATCGCTCAGCTTTGTTGCCTTACCAACTAGTACTATAAGTAGTCCTGTTGCAAATGGATCTAGAGTTCCTGCATGACCTACCTGCCTCGTTCCATACTTTATTCTTGATTCATCAACAATGTCGTGTGATGTCTTCCATTTAGGCTTATCTATAATTTCTACTCCACTCCATCTCCCAAATTCGTCTTGTTTTAGTTTGTGATTTACAATTAGGTTATTCATTGTCCGATTATACACTGTATTAAAGATAAACTCAGTAAACCTATGGTAATACTATAGTTAAAGCAATAGTATATACAATTGTATTACCTCTTATTTCTCCATTTCATACTTTATGAACTAGAAAAAACACTCAAACTTAAACATATCCTCACCCGCTACAGGACATACTCCATTTGTCCTTCTTTGAAGAAAATCCGTTTCTTGTATTTTTGTTTTTGAGTCTAAAAAGTTCGTTGGTTTATACTCATGACTCGATATAGACCAGGCCTGAATTAAAAATATATAGGTAATTAAAAGAATACTTAACAAACTAGCTAAGTTTTTAAAACTAGATTTATTTGATCTTTCATTTTTATCACCCTCGATATTTTTCTCTGTCGAAGCTTTTATATAGAAAGCAAACATAGATCCTATTCCAAAACCAAATAGTCCACCAGTTATAAATCTCATTAGGTTATTACTAATGTAAAAACTTGTACTCGAAAGATCTCCGTTAGTACCTATATTTTGTAAAGTTCCAAATGTTTGAATCCCTCCATCTATAACTATAGGTATTAGTAGTAGAAAATAATATTTGAATTTTATATTATTCAATACTGATAGCCTTATTGAAATAGCAGCTAATAGCCAGCCAAACCAAATACCAGTGTCTCTTGCGCACCATGCGTATTGGTTGTCAAAAAGATGTAGTGATCTTGTATGAAATTGATGACAAAAGAAACTGTAAAAGAAATAGATTGGCTTTGCTACACCGTCTAATCCAAAGTGTGAAAATATAGGAGCAAGTAGCGGTAATGCAAAGAGAATCGTGAGAAATATTATATAGTAATCAAAAATATTTATTTTTTTCATTTAAACAGAGAAAACTGTAGTTAATACGACAGTATAAACGATTGTATTACGATTGTCTTAATTATTGACTTGCCTTTGATTTTATTCGCAATTATTCTGCTCATATTTTTCATTCTTTATCTCTTCTAACCAATGTTTTTTTGTTATTTGTTATTTGTTATTTGTTATTTGCCATTTTTACTTTGGACTTTCTACTTTTTACTTATCCCCCTGTGCCTTCTGCTTCTTCTTCAAAATCTAATGCTACTGAATTTATACAATAATACATTCCTCCCTTTTTTGGATAATCAGGAAATACATGGCCAAGGTGAGCCTTGCAATTAGAACACTGTACTTCAATTCTATCTAAGCCATGACTTAAGTCTTTAGTTAATATAAGCTTAGATTTGTCAGCTACATCGCTAAAACTTGGCCAACCAGATCCTGAATCAAATTTATCATCTGATTTAAAAAGTACTTCTCCACATGCCTTACATTTATAAACACCTTCGTCCTTATTATCAAGATATTTACCAGTAAAAGGTATCTCAGTCCCCTTTTCAACTAAGACTCTATATTCCTCATCTGTTAACTTCTTCTTTAAATCTTCGTCCATGGATATAGTTTACGTTTGAATTATAATAATTTCATCATCGTTCATTATTACTACTTTATTTGAAGTATTTCTCTTATACTCTTCTAAAATTTGTTTATATTCATCTATGTAGTGAGGAAATAATTCAAAACTTAATACATTTAAAGCATCAAAACTAGTTATTCCTACACCCTCATTTTCTTGAAATGGAGGATAATCAGCACGTTTCATTGATGGTGTCAGAACCATTGCTCCAGCTGAAAAGCCTGCAAATATATTACCCTCTTCTCTAATAAAGTTTTTTATTGAGTTAAAGTAATTATTTTCTCGAAGATTTTTTAAAAGTCTACAACCATTCCCTCCAGTAATTAAGATTAAGTTGCATGACTGTATTTTTTTTCTTTCAGAATCTAAATCTTTATCTATTTCTATAAAGATAAATTCAGAATTGTTTCTCTCACACATCACTTCCCAGTCTTTCATATATTTCTTAACTTTCTCAGGCATTAATGATCCGTCAGGGTTAATATATGCCAATCTCTTATTCTCTAAAGACTCTGGAAAAAGATGTTTTTCTACTTTATCTATTGTTGCCGAATTAGGCATTGAAAATAAAATCAGTTTCATATTTGATTTCATTACTAAAATTTGTAACTGTATTACTATCGCGTTCTACTATATTACTACTGTCTTACCATTCTTTCTCATTGCCTTTTCTCCTTCCTACTCTTCCAAATACTCCTTAATTGCGCCGAGATAATAATCACTCCACCCATCTTCAAATTCCTCTTCCTCATCCTCCGGGACGTTCTCATGAGTAAGTTCAACAATTGTCAGATCCCCTTCTTCAATAAGCGCAAAAGTAACATACGAAGGCTCTTCCCAATCTCCGCCATACCACTCTTGTACTAACTTTTTATTAGCCTCAACTTCAATATTCTTCCCCCATATATCCCCTCCCCAAAGACTAAACTCTCCATCTTCTGAATCATCCATTTCGGCAGGTCCAGCTCCCCAGTCTTCCATTGTTTCAGGATTAGTCAATGCATCCCAAACTTCATCAATAGTTGCATTTATTCTATATGTTTGTTTTATCATATTAAAAAAGTTAAGAGTTTTATATTTAGTGTTCTGTTTTAAAAGTCGCTAACTATCCTATAATACTTCCTTCAAATGGTAAATTATTTAAAGCTTTATTAATATCCTCGAAATCATAACCATGAAGTATAAAAATCTTAATTCCTGACTCTTTAGCATCTTTAGCTGCAATTGGATCTAATGGATAGTGTGCACCAGGTTTATGTTCATTAGTCCCAATAATATTAAAGTATTCTTCCCAACTTAATTTATCTATTCTTTCTGCTTCAAAGTCAATATTAGGATCTGCGGTATAAACTCCATCTACGTCCTTTAAATCAAAAACAATACCTGTCTTTAAAATTTTCGCCATCTGAACAGCATTCCAGTCATTGCTCAAACCTGGTCTTGATGGAGCAGTTAAAATTACTTTTGTATCATTAAAATAAGTTGAAAGTTTTGCGTTCAAGATATTAGTCCCGCTATTAATTAAATCATCAAATTCCTGATACCGAATCACTTGTTTATAAACCAAGTTATCTAATCTAGCATGTAGTAGTTCAGCATTTAAATTTGTAGTTGAAACACCAATTTTATGTAGATCATTAGTATCTTTCTCCCCTTTTTCACGGGCATAGTTCATATACTTTCTTGTAATAAAACCACCGCCTACATTTAGAGCTACGTTATACCCATTTGATGTTAATTCTTTTAAAAAGTTTTTTAATTTATCAGCGTATTCGTAATCGAAGAGTGTTTCTTCTGACCTAGATAGAAGTGAGCCGCCAACTTTTATTACTATATATTTATTATTCATAAAAAAATAATACAGTTAAAAGAATAATTAATCTACAGAAATAGAAAATTAAATTATTGATTTCGCAGCTGAGAAAATTGCATAAGGTACTCTAGCTGGAGAAATGCTTATGCTGTCGACTTTAGCTTTATTTACTAAAAAGTCTATAGAATCATTCTCTGAAGTCTGTTCTCCACAAACACTAATATGGATACTAGGATTTGCTTTTCTCGCCTTTTTGACTACATCTAATATTAATTGCCTACTCCCTCAATATCTAATGATACAAATGGATTCTTAGAAATTATTCTTTTTTCTTTATAAAAGTCTAAGAAGTTAGCAGTATCATCTCTAGATAACCCAAAGGTTGTCTATGTAAGATCATTAGTACCAAAACTAATAAAATCAACCTCTTTTGCTATTTCACTCGCTAATATTGCAGCACGTGGAGTTTCAACCATTGCTCCAAATCTAAATTTATCAAGCTCAATGTACTTATTTACTTCAACTTTAAATAATCTAAGTTCAGCAGTATCTGAAATTAATGGTGCCTCTATTACAATCTTAGGAGTTTTAATTTTATTCTTTTGTAATTTTGATATGGCCTTATTTATAGCTTTAGTTTGAATCTCTATAATTTCTGGTCTTTTTAATAACATTCTTATTCCTCTAAATCCTAACATAGGATTTTGCTCGTGCATGAATTCAATCTTAGATTTAAGAGAATTTACAGAAATACCTAATTTTTTTGATAATAATTTAACCTCGCTTTCGCCTTTTGGTATGAATTCATGTAAAGGTGCGTCTAAGAATCTTACTACAACATCTTTACCCTCAAGCAGTTTAAAGATTGAATAGAAGTCCTTAGATTGACTACTTATTATTCGCTCCTTTAGTTCTTTAGAAGTTTCTTCACTAAAGATAAGTTCCCTAATTAAATTTGCATTATCTCCCGTAAACATATGCTCCGTTCTTAACAAACCTATTCCTTCAGCCCTATATTGCAGTGCTGTTTTAATTTGATCGCTTGTATCTGAATTTGATAAGACTTTAATAGTTTTATTTTTAACGGAAATATCAATAAATCTAGAAATAAATTTCTTATCTATTGCACTTGTTAATTTTGCCTTTCCTAAATATATTGTAGAAAGAGAGGTATCTATTGTTATAGTTTCTCCCTCGTATTTTTTAATAGATTCAAAATCTACATTTGTAAGAGTAGGTACTCCGAGTCCTTTAGCAACTACGGCAGCGTGTGATGTTATTCCTGCGGAGTTTAGTAGTAATCCCTTAACTTTACCAAAAACTTTAAGATCTTCAGCGGATACTTCCTTTAAAAACCAAATTGCATCTTGTTTCTGCTTTAATAAGCTAAGTGTATTTTCTTTACTTGTTGATAGAATCCCACTTACTGCACCTGTTGATATTTCATCTGCTGTAGTTATTTTTTTAAGTTCTTTTGCATTAGAAATTTTTTTAACAAAGAAATCTTTATATATATCTAGTGTTGTTAGGTTTAATAAGTCTGTTTCAGTTATTAGCTTACTATCTAAATATTCAAAATATGTATTTCCGAATTCTTTCGTAGATAATTTTGCTTTCTTCTTGATTATTATTTTATATTCTAAATTCTTGAAATTTATTAATATTAAAAATTCAATAAGAGATTTTTCTTTATACTCTTCTTCCTTTAGTAGTCCAACAATTATATTTTTAAGCTCAGTAGGAATAGAATTAAAGCTATATACTTTATCATCATTAAACGACAGTAGATTTGCTCTAGGTTCAACTTTACCCGTAAGTGTATCTCGAGAGAAAACTGATCCGAAGTGTGTATAATCTATGTTATTTTTCGTCATTAACTATGTTATGATTGAGTGATTTTATCACGATAGTATTTATCTTGAAATCTAAAAATAAATGATCAAACCAACAGAAAAAAAAGGGACTTTTATGAGCTTTCTTGATCAAAGAGGGCTAACTGAAAAAGGAGGTAGAGAACAAAGACTTTCAGAGATAACTGAAAAAATTAGAAATACATCAAAACTAGTACTAAAGGAGTTAAATGCTTATTTCTTAAATGATCCCTCAACTGTAGTTAGTAGTAATAATTTTAATAAGATTGATGAGATATTAGATCAGACAATAGATATATGGGAGAAATTTAACTTTCCATTCCAAGATATGGTCTATATAAGAACTGCTTGGTTTAATAAAACTATACAATTCAATTTCCCTTTCCAGACTTTCAAAAGAGATAAAAATGTACTAAAAGAAATAAAATCTTTTTTAGATGAAAATAATCCAGATCAAATAATAATTCATCCAAGAGTATCGGATGAATATGCTTTAGGTAATTTAACTGGTATAAGAGCGCAAAGTGAAATAGAAGAAATCAACGTTGAAATCGCAAAAGATGGAATTACTCACATTAGAGAAATGGAAAATAAAGCAAAGTATTATACATCTGGAAAAGTATCGGAATTATTAGACTCTACTGACAAATACCTTCATAGCTTCTTAAAGATATTGAGTTTCACTACAAAAGCAGGTGACTATTACTTACGAGATATCACAAAAGATGCACATCTTTCTCCTATTTATGAAATAAAAGGATTTAAAATAAATGGAGAAACATTTCTAATCCTATTTGATTACGAGACAGAGCTAAGTTAGATTTGAAAATCAATTGATTCTAGCTTATCATTTACCTACTAAATATTAGATCTAACACTATGTCTACTTACGATAAATATCTAAACTTACTTAAACAAATTATTCAGCTTAAAAGTGTGTCTACAGATCACTCTTTTAAAGACGAATGTGCACTAACAGCTAAATGGTTAAACGAGTTATTTAATGATAATGGATTTGAAACTAAGATTCACGAGGGATATGGAAACCCAATAGTTGTTGCAAGCTATGTTGCAGATGAATCTTTTGAGACTTGCTTAATCTACGGTCACTATGACGTTCAGCCAGCAGAAAAAGAGGATGGATGGAATCATGATCCATTTGATGTTTATGAAGAAAATGGAAGACTATATGCAAGAGGAGTTGTAGATAATAAAGGACAAGTTCTTATTCATATCGCAAATATAATAGACTTAATTAAAGATGGTAAGTTAGCTTACAATGTAAAATTTATGATCGAAGGTGATGAAGAAACTGGATCTCCAAAGCTACCTGATTTTATAAAGGAACATAAAGCTGATCTAGCTTGTGATTTCTTCTTAATTTCGGATGGTGAGATTATTAGTGATAATCCAGTAATTGATGCAGGGTTTCGTGGAGGTGCTAATACAAAGCTTGTAATTAAAACAGCTAGTACTGATCTTCATTCTGGATTATTCGGAGGAGTTGCTCCAAGTGCTGCACATGAAGCAGCTAAATTTGTTGCAAATCTTAAAGATTCAAACAATCAAGTTACTATTCCTGGGTTTTACGATGATGTTGATTCAATCTCTGATGAGATTCTTGAAAACAATAAAAATATTCCATTTGATATGGATGAAATAACTAATATCACAGGTATAAAAGCTCTCAAGAATGAAGAAGGAGTAGATTACTATTCTCAAGTAGGTCTTAGACCAACAATTGAAGTAACCGGATTAGATTCTGGTTTTACTGATGAAGGTTATAGAAATAGTATTCCAGCACTTGCAACTGTTAAAGTTAATTTCAGGCTAGTTAAAAATCAGAATCCAAATGAAGTAATTGAAAAGTATAAGCAATATATTGCTTCAGTTATGCCAGAATATGTAGAATGGGATTTACAAGTTACAGATCCTTATGAAGCTTCAAAAATGAATTTAGATAATAAATATGTACAAATAGTTAAAGATAAACTTACTAAATCATTTGGTAAGGCTCCTTACCTAGCATTTTCTGGAGGTGGATTACCAATTGTAATTCTATATCAAAAGTATTTAGGGACTGATGGAGTTTTAGCTGGTCTTGGAAATGCAGATTGTAATATGCACGGAACTAATGAGAATTATAATATCGATATTCTTAAAAAAGGATTGGAGTTTAGTAGATTGTTTTTTAGTAAATAATAATAAATAAGGGCTGGTTTTCAAAACCAGCCCTTTAAAATTTTTGTTTAAACCAAACAAATTTAATACCCTACCCCCTTATCTCTCATCCATTTCAACCCTAAATAAATAGGAACTACTAAGAAAAAACCTATAATCAAAGTATTAAATATTCGAAGCATAAATTCTCCAAATCCAGAACTATCTCCTAAATCAAATGGATAACCATATCCATAAGAACCTTTGAACATATTTACAACTAGAAAATTCCAAAACACAGAAAATAAAAATGAAATAATTGCTGCAAAACTACCGTATTGTTTTTTCTCTGGATCCATAAAATATCATTAATCAATTTAATTATCTGTACTAAATCTTACACTATTTATTTATTCATTATCAAGATTATCATTACATAATTCTTTTATCTCATTCCAAGTTTTCTTTGTTGTAATATCCCAATCATACTTTTTAGAAACAATTTCTCCTTTCTTAATTACTTCATTCTTAGCATCTTCATCAGTCAAAAATTTAATTATTGCCTTCGATGTCTTTTCAATTTTAGTTGTATCAACTAAAAACGCCCCTCCATCTGTAATTTCTGGCAAACAAGATCTATTAGCAACAATTGATGGAATTCCAGCCTTCATAGCTTGAATAGGTCCAAATCCAAATCCTTCATAGTCAGATAGATAAATATATCCATCTGCTTTCATTAATGCAGTTACCAATTCTTCATCTGAAATAAATCCAGCTGCAACAATATTGTCTAAAACTCCTAATTTCTTAGCTTTACGAATAAATGATTTACCTAAATTATTTCTTCCTGTTATTTCTTTTCCTACACCAGGAGTTAAAGAACTTCCTGTAACGACTAAAAACTCAGGCAATTCTTTTTTCGATGAGTCAGAGATATTCTTAAAGATAGATAAAAGTCCATCTATTCCTTTATTCACTTCTAGACCAGAATCATAAAGAAGATAAGTCCTATGTCTTAAATTATATCTTTCAAGAGTTGCATTTATCATTGAAAGTTCTTCATCATACTTATCTTTTTCAAAAATTTCGTCTACTCCTAGATATATTGTTCTAATTCTATTATTTGGAACTTTTCCGTATGTAATTAAGTCATTCTTTGAAAAATTAGATGCAGTTAGAACTAGATCAGCTTTTTGTACACCTTCAAACATAAAGTTATAAAACTTCTTCTTAATATAGTTTTGAATAAATCCCTTTTCTGAATATTTATCAAAAACTAATGGAATTACATCATGAGCTACAACTACAGTTTTTGGCACTGTAACCAAGTTCTTTCTGAACCTTGGAACGCTTGGAAGTCCTCTTTCAAAATGAACAGCATAATAAATCTCTGGACTAATTGCATCAATTATCTTATCGTAAGTTTTATCCCATCTAAAAATATTCTTTATATTTGATGGATATGCTTTTCCTAAGGAGTGGAAGATCAGTTTTTCGGAAATTTCATTGATTGAAAGTTTAGAGTACTTTAGCTCATATAAATTTTTTTCTAAATCATCAAACCCAATTAAATGTATTTCCCATCCTCCTTCATTTAAAATCATTCTAAGCAGTCTTCTTATAATTTCTTTCCCATATCTACCAATACCTCTACCACTATACTGATCAAGTAAAAATGTTAAATCAATTAATATTTTACGCAAGGGCACATCTGAATCTGACATTTTATATTTATAACTACTGGAATTATACTTCAAAAGTACTAATATTGATAATTTGAACAATAGATAGAATCTATTAAAATGGAGATTTATTTATTAAATCAAGAATGAAATCTAACTCAGTATTAAAATTTTCCACTGTAATACTACCGTTATTATATGTAAGAACCTTATCTCTATCTAAAGTAAATGAAGTTGAATGGGTTTTCCCATTGTCATTTATATTAATAAAATATTCTTCGCCCCATGATTTACCTGGATGTTTTTGAATTAACATTCTATAAACTCTACCATTATCAATATAATTTAACTCATCTGGAAGGTCATAACTTACCTCTAGTGATTTTTCAATAATTGGATCATCTTCAGTTAATCTTCGATGGTCAAACCTAACTACATTCTCGCTAATCTGTTTATTTACAACTTCATCAAAGTAATCATATGGTTCATAGTAATGAGCCCCAGAAGCTTTATAACCTGTTGAGTCAAAATTCTCTGATCCATCAGGTGTAAAAAATCTAACCCAGGCTCTATATACGAACTTACCAGTTTTATCATATTGTAATTCTAATTCATCTTCGTAAACTTTATCTTGTACCCAATCAACCTCAATATCCTTTGATATGTTACCTGATGAATCAATATTTATATTTTGAGTTACAGAGTCTCTTAAGTACTTATTTATCTTCAAAGAACAGTTTTGTGCCTCACTGAAATGGAAATAATCACCGTTAAATATTTGCTCTATTCTCCCATCCATTCCGTATGTATCGAAATAGTTTTGTAAAGCTACGTCGTCAGAAATTAATGCTAAATCCTTTGCATAAAAGCTTTGGATTAGTATTTCAACTAAATCTAGCCCTTCATCCACTTCTAATTCAGCTGCTCTATTACCTATAGCACTAGCAATATCTTCAATGATTTGCTTTCTCTCGCTGCTAAAGGCTTTCTCAGGATCATCTGTATCTTGTTTAATAAAATCAAATAGTGTCTCGGCGTTAACTGTACCAAATCCTTCAACTTCAAGTGGTTGTAAAACTTCTAATAGGTTTTCTGCAAAAGAAAAGTTACCAACAATTATATGATCGTATGGAGGAAATTCTTCTGGATAATATAAATTTGCAAGATCATAATAATCTGAAAATATTTGTGCTGTTAGATTTAGATCCGGATAAAGTCCTACGTCCTGAGCTCTTAAAATAGTTGCCCCACAACTATTATTAAAACTATTCATAAGATATGACTGTCCGTAAATATTTTGATAGTATCCAGAGTAAGGACTCACGTAAGGTGGGATTTCCTCTAATTCATAAAAATTATCAGGACCAGTATCAACTCCAACACTAAATCTATTAAAATTTTCTAAGTTCCAAGTATCTGTTAGAGACACGTTATCAACTTCACCATCTGTTATTGAAAGTGTTCCATAAACCGTAATTAACCCTCCTGATGACCTCATCTCTGCTTCATTTTGAAGAATTAATAAATAAGTGACTGTCTCTTTAGAACCAATAAGGTTAGGTACCTCTCTTAAGAATTCAGCAGTTTCTCTAGATGTATTTGGGAAATCTCTAGCAATGTCTTGTAAGTCTATTAACATACCTTTTGCTTTTATGTTTCTTATGTTTGGTACATAAGTCGGATCTACAAGCTCAAGTTCTTTTACTATATCAAGTATGTCAGGCTCTAATCTTTCATATAAATCGATGTATTCATCTAGATCAGACATTATTAGGTTTATTGAATTTTCTTCTTTATTTTCAGCTAATAAAGAATCATCTGTACCTCCTGTAAATGTAGTGAATTCTGGCTCGCTATTAATTATCAATGGTTGAGAAGGATCTGTTCTAAAGCCAGATGCAGCAAGTAAATCAATAAGCTGTGGCATTGCATCATCTATAAGTAAATTTGATTTAATTATAATGCTATTAGCTACTTCTAAATTATTGTAATAGCCTTCTGTAAAGGAAAGTGTCTTTAAAAAGCTAAAATTTTCCAATTCACCATTAATAGTATCCATTTCCGATTGGATTATATCTATCTGTTCATTTAATCGACTTACATCTTTATTTGCAAAATCAGTCTGAATTTGATTTAAAGTAACTTTAATATTACTTGCTGATGCTTTTATCCTTAATAAAGGTGAAATGATATTAATGTAAGAAAATATACCTACTACAACTAAAACAAGTCCTAGGATTGTAAATATTTTTTTAAAGTTTCGTTTATTCTTTGTTTTTAATGTCTTTTTGGGTGTTTTTTTAGATCTCTGATTAACAGATTTTTTTTCTTCTTTCTGACTATTCTGAAATGAAAGTCTATCAATTTTCTTTTTTTTTGAAGCTTTAGTTTTATCTCCTATCTTTATCTTACGATCACTTTCAGACGTAACCCTTTCCATAGAGACATCATTTCCTTTAGCTATATTTTTCTTTTCTTCCTTTGTTAGAAACATAATACTCACAGAGCCTTAATAGTATATCAGAAATTTATTTCTTTAAAATGATATATTTAATCTCTAAAATTAATCCCCTCTATTTCTTTAATTTTATTGAATCTTCTACCGTGTCTAGAGTCCATTCCTGTAAATTCTGTATTTAAAAAAGAATTTACAATTTTTAGTGGATCCTCTCCTTCATAATCAGCATCAAGACAAAGTATATTGGCATTATCATCTCTTCTAGCCATCTCTGAATGATGTGATGTAAAACACAATGCTGCGTAACAACCTTTAAATTTATTTGCAGTCATTACCATTCCATTCCCAGATCTACAAATTAAAATTCCGAGTGCATCACTTTCATTCATTACTTTTTCAGCAACTAACTTAGCAAAGTCTGGATAATCATCTTTAGTATCCAGCTCATATGGACCTAAATCTACAATATTTTGTTCTATAGCTTCTACCAATTCATTTTTCAACGAAAATCCACCATGATCAGAAGCGATATAAATAGTCATACTCTTTATATTAAATTTTATTTAAATCATTCTAATGTTAGATGTAGCAATTTGCAATTTACTAGTAAAGAAAGAAAATTAAAAGCAGTTTTAACTAACCTTGAAATTAACTTAATAACGTAGATATTCTCGATTTATGCTTCTATTTTAAACTTTCTTTTTTCAGTGGATGCTAAAATAAATATAAGATTAAAGCTTAAATTGTTTATGTCAGATATTGAGGTTATAAAATCAAGGCTTGATATAGTAGAGGTTATATCTAAATACGTAGAGCTAAAACCATCTGGTAGTAACTATAAGGGACTCAGTCCATTTAAAACTGAAAAGACTCCATCTTTTATGGTTAGTCCGCAGCTTCAAATATTTAAAGATTTTAGTAGTGGAATTGGTGGTGATGCCATTAAATTTCTAATGGAATTTGAAAAACTTAGTTTTAGAGAAGCACTCGAAAAGGCTGCCGAAATGGCAGGGGTAGAATTAACAAATAACTATAACAGTAAGGATACTGAAAAAGAAAAACTGAAAAAGCGAATAATTGAAGCTAATGCACTTACAACTCAATTTTATCAATACATTCTTAAACAACATAAATCTGGAAAGCCAGGCCGTGATTATGCATCTGAAAGAAATATTGGAAGTAGCGAAATTGAGAAGTTCTTATTTGGATATGCACCATCAAGTTACTATAATCTTAAAACTTTTTTAAAAAAGAAAGGATATGAAGAAAAAGAGTTAATTGAGTTTGGTTTACTTGTAGAACGAAATAATGATGTAATTGATAAGTTTAGAAATAGGTTAATGCAACCGATTAGAGATTTAAACGGTCATATTCTAGGTTTTAGTGGTAGATATATTGGTGACTATGAAAATGCGCCGAAATATTTAAACTCACCTGCAACTGAGGTCTATGATAAAAAATCTATTTTATACGGAATGTATGAAGGTAGTAGTGCAATTAGAAAAAGTGATTTTGCAATTATAGTTGAAGGAAATATAGATCCAGTTTCATCTCATAGAGTTGGTATAGAAAATATAGTAGCTCCATTTGGAACTTCATTTACCCCTGGTCAAGCAAAACTATTGAAAAGATTTACTGATATGGTTTACTTTTCATTTGATACCGATGAGGCTGGAGTAAATGGATTAATAAGAGCAATAAAAATCGCCGAAGATTTTGAATTTAAACATAAAGTTTTAGATCTAGGAAAATATAAAGATGCTGATGATCTAATAAATTCAGAACCTGAACTTTGGGAGAAGACTATTAGCAATGCAATCAATTCAGTTGAATATTTAGTTAAACTTTTTTCAGAAAAAGAAGATTTGGGAAGTATAGACGGGAAAAGACAGTTACAATCTAGAATATTACCTGTTTTGAAACTAATAAAAAAAAGATTAGATATTAAACATTATATTAAGCAAGTAGCTCTATTATTAGAATTATCTACTGATGATGTAGAAAAACTGATTTCAAATGAAAAGACTTATATCCCAAGACCTAAGGAATTACATGATGATGAGATAATAAAAAAAGAAAAGGAAGAATTTATGTTATATAAACATTTTCTAGCATTAATAGTTCAGTCAGAAAATGTCGATACTACACAGTTTAATCCGGATATTTTTCAAGACGAAACACAAAAAGAGCTTTTTGAAATAATTCAACAAACTGATAATAAAATAACTAATGAAATTCTAGGAAGTTTAAGCGACGAAGTTATAAAGTTATACAGCGATGTAAGCTTAATAGATACTTCTACTAATGCAGATGCAAATACTATAGAAAATTTATATAAGCGTCTATATAAGGAATATTTAAATAAAAAACTTTTGAAGTTACGAATAGAGCTTTCTGTTAGTTCAGATGAATCTCTTTTGGAAAAAATTACTGAGATAACTAATGAATTAAAAAAGATTTAGTAGAAGATTATTTTCTTCTACTAAATTTTTTATTCTTCTCCATTTTAGAACCAAACTCAACAGAAGCTGTTAATTTAGCTCTCTTTTTAAGTCTTTTTCTCTTTAAGATGTTTCTTCCAGTCCAAGTTTTCATTCTTTTCATGAAACCGAACTTTCTGATTCTCTTTGTTTTACTTGGTCTATATGTTAATCCTTGTGTCTTTTTCATATCTTTTCTTTAAGCAGTCAATTATAGTATGTAATCTATTTAAAATCAATATAGATATATTTATCATTTGGTACACTTTATATTAACATAGGTTATGTTTATTCAGTAGTATTGGTGGGCTTACTTTTAATTTCTTCTAAGCTATAATTATCTAGTGAAGAAGAAAACATACAAGAAAAAAAGATTAAAAATAATCATTAGTATAGCTACTATTTCTCTAGCTGTTGGTGCATTTTCAGTTTTTAGCTTAGGACTAATTGAAAGCAACCCAATAACCTTCAGCAATAATGTAAACAATTCCCCTGATAGCAAAAGGAATAAAATAACAGCTGATGAAAAAAATGGAAATATAGAAGGGTTGTTTGATAGTAAAGTAAGTAATCATACTTTAATAGAGCAAGAAGTCGCTAGCGATGATAACAAAATTTATTTAGAGATTAGTAGAATAGATGGTACATATATTGGATATATTAATAATCAGTATGCGTACGAAGAAAAATTAAGAATCTTAGATAATGATATTTATAATATATTACTATATGGAGATTTAAATGCTTCATTTATTAAATCTGAAAATTTAAAAGATAAAATTATATATCGTAGTTCTGATGAGTATCTTGAACTAGTTTCTTTAGATAGTCTTAATTTTAAAATAAGAGATTATTATTTTAATACAGCTAACCAAAAAATTACTTATCTAGTTACTAATTCATCTGGAAGTGAAATTTATCAGGCTGATCTTAATGAAAAGACTTTAGACGCAAAGCAAGTTTTTAAAAGTAGTGAGGAGTTCTATAATTTTTTAGATCATAGTGATAGTTATATTATATTAAGTAAGGGTGAGAAATGTTCGAAATTAAACTTATCTAATAAAAAATTAAGTAGTGTTAGTTGTTCTGAAGAACCAATTGTTAGTGTTGATAGAAATGGTGTAAAAAAACTAGATAGTGATTTAAATGAATACACTTATTTAATCAAATTTGATAATAAAACTATAGTTTCTCAAATCAAATATATTAATGAGAAAATATATTACATCAAATCTAATTCGGACAATTTAACAACAAAAAGTCTCATCGAATTTGATATAGAGGAAAGTACTGAATCAGTTATTTTAAATGATATTGATGTTGATAGAATAATAGACTATACAGTATTTAACAATGTAGCATTCTTAAATACGTTAGTTGATAATCAGCCAAGAATTCTATTTAAAGATACAACCCCTACTTCTTATACAGGAATATGTACTAGCTTTGATTGCAATGCTATTAGCAGTATAAATCTAGGAAGTGGAATAGTAAGTATTCGGTTTCTGTAATTTTTAGTCTAACTTAGAAAGCTATCGATTAATAACTTCTTTGAATATGATTCATTTAAACCTCTAGACTTTATATAATCTAGTAGTTCACGATCTAGATATCCAATAGTTGCCCCATGTCCAGCTTTAACCTCATCCTCAGTTATCTCTAAACTTGGAATAACTCTTGCTCTTGATGTTTCATCGATAAGAAGACACCTTATAGTTAAGTATGAATCGACATTCTTAGCTCCTTTTTCTATTTTCAACATTCCATTCATATTAAAATACCCTCCTCTATATACAATTGCTTTTATTAAAATATCTGACTTTACGTCCCTATTTCTATGTATAAATACTGCATTTAAATTTAGGACTTCACCCTCATTCACTACAAAAGTACCTCTTATCTCTGAATCGACATTTACATTAATTGTAATATCTTCTTCTTTTGAATTTAGATTAATTTGCTTCATTTAAGAAATTCTTTATTGGTTTATAGCTTTTTCTATGTATTTCAGTTACACCTAAAGATTTTAACGCATCTATATGCTTTTTTGTACCGTAACCTTTATGTGCTTCAAGTCCATAACCAGGAAATTTAAGAGAGAGCTCATTCATTAGTCTATCTCTCTCAACCTTGGCTATTATTGAAGCTGCTGCGATTGAGTAATATTTAAGGTCTCCTTTTATTACTTGTATAGTATTCTTACCAAAGTCTTCACTAAATCTACCGTCAATTAAAAAAAGTGTGTCAGGCGTATTTAAAAGTTTACATAAATCTTCAATTAGCTTTATAACTGACTTGCCAATACCTACACTATCTATTAGATCAATATCTCCATATAAAGTCTGATAGTTATTTAAAGAAAGTTTCTCATAAACTTCTTCCCTTTTTTTAAGTGAGATTTTTTTCGAATCTGTTACATTGTCAACATGTCCTGAATCTGAACTATATATAAATGCAGTAACAGTAACAGGTCCTGCCCAACAACCTCTTCCAACCTCATCTATTCCTATAATTCTTTTGTATTTGCCTTCTGCTAATATACGAGTTTCGAAATCATCTTTTAAGAATTCAGTCATAGTTATAAATTGCTTTCTCTTATTGAAAATTTCTTCAATGATAAAACATTTTGAAAGTTGAAATATATATTAGGATCGAATTCGATTAATAAGGTTGGCTGTAAAGAATTTGCGAATCTATTTACATCTCTATCTAAGTTAATATTGTAACCAAATAATACCCCTTTTATATATAATCCATCTCCCTTTCTATTGATATCTGGATAATCTCTAGTTGTTATTATATCCCCATCTGATATTAAACTTGCTTCTATTATATCGTAGCTTGCTAGTGTTGGATCCAATACATCTAAGTCTGTTTTTAAATCACCGTTTAATATTTCTATGTTTCCCTTTACTATAAACATGCAGGCATCTTTTTGATTCAATGTCGTAAAGTCTGGTTCAATTGTTAAATTTCCCGTTATTAATACTATTGCTGGTTCATTACATATACTGTCTTTCTGTATTCGCATATTTCCATTTACTCTATATAATCCTTCATTATTTGGCAATCCCGGTAACTCTGTTGCTGCTGTTCCTAAGACGTTTCCTTCCACGTCATTAATACCAAGAACCTTAGAACAGTCTCTAAAACATGTAAAGCTTGTTTCATTTGCATCACATTTCCCATCTCCACATATACCTGTAGTTTGACAATCATTAGGACAAGTTAATGTATTCTCTCCAAATATTGACTCACAAATACCATCATTATCACATGTGTCTTGATTTCCTGTAATACAATCTCCCGGACAACTACTTGTATCTTCTCCACTCTCACATGTTCCATTATTATTACATCCTAAATCCTGACAATCATTAGGACATGTTATAAAGTCTTCTCCTAATGGACCTTCACAAACACTATTATTATTACATACCTCTACTCTACAAAATGTATCGCATCCATCTCCATCTACTAGATTTCCATCATCACATTCTTCTGTATTTTGTCTTATTGCATCTCCACAAACTCCATTCTTATTATTATTTCCTGGGGTTCCAATTAATCTTCCATTTATTTCTACATCACTATTTACCTCTATTACACTATCTGATTTACTTGAAAAGATTAGATATTCAATTTGTTTATAGAAGCTTCCTTTGTCTAAGATTAGTTCTGTTAATGTGTTATCTGAATAACTTCCTAATACTTGATTATATTTTGAGAATCTTGTTCTATCTGAACTTACTCCTCCATCTACAGTTATGTATTCTGATAGAAATGATTGTTCATCTATATCAAACTCTGGTATTGTAATTCTTGCATCTGGTACTGATATTCCACTAAATCCACTATTTGCTAGTGTTGAGTTTCCAACAACCATTATCCATGGTTTCTTTAAAAATGGTGAGGTTATTGTTCTTTTTATTGTTGATGGATTACATGCATTATCTTCTCCATTTATTTCGAATGCATAATTTGATTCTAGTCTATATTCTATATCTGCATAGTTATGCGTTCCTAGATTACCTAGATTAATTAGTGCATCTTGTTGTGTATTTGCTGTTGGAAAGTTAAAGATTGTAGGGATTGTATTATCTCTTAGTTGACTTCCGTCTTTATTTGATTCTACTAGACTACTGAAAGCTTTCATTCCTGAGTATGTATCATTTGCTCCGAATGTTACCTCAAATGAATTATCTGAAAGATAATTAGCTGCACTTACACTTAGTGCTGGTGATGCTGTGTCTACTCCCCATACTACTGCTGTTGCTGTTAATGGATTTATTCTTGAATATCTTAATCTTTCATTTCCTGTTGCATTTGATGAAAACAATACGCCATCTCCTGCTTCTGTTGCTACCATTGAGTAGACATCATATTCTTTATTTACAAAGTTATCTTTGAATTCTATTGCTATTGTACTTTCTCCACCTGTTAGATTTCTATTCCAATTTGTATTTACTCCAACTGACTTTAGAGCTGAGTTATTTGCAAAGTTATTTATATCTCCTCCATTTGCTACTGGAGTTTGTAATACTAGTTTTCCTGAATTATCTAACATGAATATTTCTCCTGTTATTACATTTATATTTACTAGTATTGAATTATTATTTGCTACTGATGATCTTAGACTTGCTTCATCTATTACATCTGTAAATGTATTTCTTGGTACTAGTGCTACTGATGTATATATGTTTGATCCTGGGTTTTCTACATTGTAGCTAAGCTTAAATGTTATTGGATTGCTTGTCCCTACATTATTTATGCTTCCTGAGATTCCCACTCCGCAAACATCATTCCATGCCGCTCCTGCGTCTATCCCAAACTCTGTTATCTCTGGCCTCTTTGCTGTTGTGAAACTCCAAGTAGCTGAGTTAGCAGATCTACTTCCGTTTTCTGTCCTAACAAACCATTGATAAGTAGTTTCCCAGTTTAAGCCTGCTAGATTTCTAGCAGTAGTTGAAGGAGGTAAATTGGCAGCCGCTGTAAGCCATGAAGCACTTCCTTGTACTCTGTAAAAAACATCATAATTATTATTATTTCCTGGGCAACCTTTTCCCCAACTAGATGTAGGATTCCAATCTAATAATACTGAAGTTAAAAGACCACTAGAACCATTTGATGGGGAGGCTAAACTTACAGCGGCAGGGTTAGTAGAATTACAAGAAGGTATACAGCTTCCACTTGAACAAGCTGTCCCTGTATTACTGCAGTCTCCCTTATCCCAAGTATATTGGTTTATTTGCCCACCTACACTACAAGTAGCATCACAGTTAGAAGTGCCATTTGCATAACAATAATTAGAACAAGCAGCCTGACCAGGACAACTTACACATTCTCTAGGTCTACTACCTTCACACCACTTAGCTCCAACTCCTCTACCTCCGCATGAATCGCAAGCATTAACAGTATTAAGCGATACCGCACCAAATAGTGTAAGACCAAAAGCTATGATTAAAAAAGAAATAATTATTTTAAAATTTTTCATCTCTATAAAAGTTATTAATTACATAACTAGTATAGAGTATTTAGTTATTGAGATAAAATTTATTTTTTCCTTAGTATTTTTGAAGATGCCGCTAATATAGTTATTAAACTAAATGCAGCAAAGGCCATAAACGGAATAGTTATAAAACCTAAAAAATTTACGTATATATTATCGCAAGGATTAGCTAATTCACAAGTAGAGCTTTCAAATAGATCCGTCTTCTGAAGTAGATACTGATAACCATTTATAAACATACCTGGAATAGCTAGAGCTAAAATATATGCCTCAAAAGATTTTTCCTTTTTTGCAATTGCTATCAAACCAATTATAGCCATTGGATATAGAAAGATTCTCCCATACCAACAAAGCTGACAAGGATAAATTTGTTCTACTTCGCTATAGTATAAGCTACCAAGAACGCCAGAAAAAGCTATTAGAGTAACTAGATGTAACCAATAATTAATTATGAATTCTTTTATCTTTAAAGTCATTTTATTTTAGTAATGTTTAAGTTGAATTAATAATACGCCCTCTTAGTAAATTTGTAAAAAAAAATACGCAATAAATTGCGTATTTTTCTATATTTCTATTATTCTTTTATTCAGATTTGTCTTCTTTCTTCTCTTCAACAATTTCTTCTTGAGCTTCAAGAGAAGCTTCTTCAACTACAACTTCTTCTTCTACTGGTTCTTCAACTTCTATTTCTTCTTCTATTACTGCTGCTCCAGGTTTCAATTTCATTGCAGCTTTTCCTATTCTATCTCTCATATAGTATAATTTTGATCTTCTAACACTAGCGTGTTTTTCAACCTCAATTTTCTCTATATTTGTAGAATAAAGTGGTAGTATTTTTTCTACCCCTACTCCCTTTGTAATTTTTCTTACAGTAAACATTTTGTCTGTACCTGAACCATTAGTAGACATTACCATTCCTTTGAACTTCTGAATTCTTCTCTTATCTCCATCTCTAATTATCGTATGTACTGTAACAGTATCACCTGTCTTAACCTCAGGCCTTTTCACTCCCATATACTTACTTTGGATTTGTTTTATTTGTTCTTGGCTCATAGCTAAATATTTAATACTTTAGAATATCTATATCTTAATAACGTTTGAAATTTTAACAGAAAACGTCGCTATTTGCGAGGTGTTTTTTTATTGGTGATATAATTTAGTAATAATGTAACATGATTTGATTTATTATTGTAAAAAATATTGGATGTTACAAAACTTAAAATTAAAAAGCTAGTTAGAGATTATATAAAAACCAGATCTAATATATATTTTGGAGAAATATATAAAAGAAGTGTTGACGATGTATATAGGTTTGTGTACAGCAGAACCGGCGATAAGTCTGTTTCGGAAGATATTACATCAGAAGTGTTTATAACTTTAATAGATGTTATTGATAAATATAACTTTAAAGTAAAATTTACAACTTTTGTATATGGAATAGCTTTCAATAAAATTAGACAGCATTGGCAAAAAAATAAAAAAACATTTGAAATCTTTGAAGAGACTAATGAGAGCGATGACATAATAAATAATGAATATGCAATTGATTCAGATGTTTTAGAAAATATTGAAAAGAAAGAAGTTCAGATTGATGAAGTAATAAGCCAGTTAAGCGAAATTCTAGACATGCTATCTAAAAAATATCGTAATGTTTTAGTTGAAAGATTTATAAATTCTAAAAATATTAAGCAAACTGCTTTAACTTTAAATTTAAGTGAGGGAAATGTCAGAGTAATTCAAAATAGAGCCTTGAATAAAGCAAGACAGTTATCTTCAGAAATGTACGATACAGATGCTATTAATTTTTTAGAATCAAAGAAAATTTCAAGTAATAATTTAGTAAAAAGTTTTTAAATGAGAGGTAAAGAAATTATAAAACAAAATGACTTAGTATATGCTCTTAGAGCAACTTCAAAAGATGCTAATGCCTCAGATGAATTTAAGTCTAGTTTACTAAACAAACTAAACCTAGAACTTAATAGTAAGGGTGCAGTAAAGGTAAATGAACTTGAAATATCTTTAGAAGGATTTAAAAAAGTTAAATATTATAAAGCAGGAAACTCTGAGGAAGTATTATTATTTATTCATGGAATCGGCACAATTGATAAGTTATATACTAAATTTATAAATTACTTTTCTAAAAAATATACTGTAATAGCACCTGCTTTACCTGGCTATGGAACTTCTTTAGAAGATTGGTTCAAAACTAATAACTACAGTAAGGCTTTAGATAGCTATGCACTATTTGTAGAAAAATTTGTCAAATCTTTAAATTTAGATAAACCAATTACACTTGTTGGTCACTCTTTTGGCGGTGCTGTTGCTATTAGATATGCTAAGAAAAACGAAAATCAAAAGCTTATAAAAAAGCTAGTTTTAGCAGATACTGAAAAAATACCTGTGGATATGAGTCTAAAAAGTTTCATTTATGGAAGTTTTAAGGCTCAGCTTTCTTACTTAAGAAGACTTAAAGTTAAAAACATAAGCATACTTAATTTCTTTATTAAAAATATAAGGAATTTAGTAGATACTTATAAGATTGCTTTTAATATTAATCTAGAAAAAGAGATAGAAGGACTTAGATCTGATACAAAATTCTATCTTAACGATGAAAATGAAATCACACCTCTTAAGAAAATTAAAGAAGTTAAAGATATTATTAAAAATGTATCTGTAAGTGTAGTGAACTATCCAGAAGAAAGCTGGTTCTATGATTCACCAGAAAAAATCAAACTGTCTTAGCTGTCTAAATTCTTGTTTTGAGAAAGCAATTTTATTTCTTGTAGTTGCTTTCTAATTTCTCTTAAAGCTACTTCAACTGCTCTTAATCTAGAAGATACTTTATAATCTCTAGGATCTGAACCTAGAAAAAAAGTAATTGGTTTTTTGAACAAGTCTGCTAGCTGAATTAATTTGTCGATTGGTGGCGCAATTCTACCTGCTTCGTAACCACTTATTGTTTTATCTGAAACACCTAGTGAAACTCCAACTTTTAACTGCGACATTCTTGCTTCATCTCTAGCCATTTTAATCCTAATACCTAACTCTCTCGTTATATCTTTCTTTCTCTGCTCCTCTTGCCTAAAAATTAGATCATTTATTCCGTTTGGTCTCATCTATATTATTTAATTATTTGGATTTTACCAAAGGTTTAATAAATTACAAAACAAAAAACTTGTTCTTTAAAAAACCTGCCTATAATTAGACAGGTTTTCTACATAATTCAAAAAATTCTTTACTTATTTCGCTTTCTTCTGACTTTTTATACCTCCTGCATTAACTTCATAAGAGGTATTTACTGCTTCAAAAAAATTCACTAATTGGAATGTATCATTTGCAGTACTCATCCATTTAGCTGGATTTGAAACTTTAAATTCTGGTTCAAATCCAAGTTCTTCTAATCTTCTATCCGCAACGTATTGAACATACTGATTTATAAAATTTGTATTTAATCCAAGTATTCCCTTTGGAAGTAGCGCCTTATTGTAATTCATCTCAAGCTCAACAGCCTCAACAATTATATTTCTAATTTCATCTGCAAAATCATTTGTAACAATATCTGGATTCTCCTCCAAAACTGTCAATATCATATTAATACCTACTTTTAAGTGAAGAGCTTCGTCTCTAGAAATCCAGTCAGTAATTGTTGCAAAATTTCTAAGTAATTTTCTTTGTCTAAAATTCAAAGCAAACATAAATCCTGAATAAAACCAAACACCTTCAGTTACAATATTGGTTTTTACAATATTTCTAACAAAATCTTTTTTTCCTTCCTCAGTCTCAACATCTATTCCTTCTATCATTTTCTCTATTGAACTCATTAGAAATTCCTCCTTTACTCTTACTTCAGGAACATCAATATGAGTATTGAAAGCTTTCTTTCTATCAATTTCAAGAGTGTTTATAACATAGTCAAATGCTAATGCATGATTCACCTCTTCCCACATCTGCCTTACTAAATACATTTTTACTTCCGGTGCTGCAATGTGATTAAGCATACCGTATGTAATTGATTCATTTACATCATATTCCATTGGATTAGAAAACCCAATATACATAATAACGGCATTTTTTTCTTCTTCACTCATTCCCATCCAGTCTTGAATATCTTCTGCCATAGGAGCCTCATGCGGAAACCAGGTATTTGCTATAGCTTGATCTAGAAGTTCTTGTGCCCATTCATATTCTATTTCATTTAGTTGAAGCTCATCTCCTTGATTTCTTTTTTTTAATAATGCCATTTGAATAATTTAATGATTTAATCTACTTATGTTTATGCTGTCATATTAAGTTTAACATAGACTTATCATTCATAAGATAAGTCTATAATATTAAGTTCTAAAAGAATTATTGGCATGACTCGCAGTCAGCCCTTTCTGCAGGGTCTACTGGACAAGCTGTACCAAATACAAGAGTATCACTCTTACTATCTATTTTACTAGTCTGCTTTGCATTAATTCTTTCGTTTTCTGGCTTATATTTTGGCCTAGAAACATTTCCAAATCCTACTCTTGCACCTCCACCTGGAGTTACAGTCGGAGCTTTAACTTCGATCTCTTCTTTATTATCGGGTTTCGCAAAACCAAATCCTTTTACAGTTTTTGAATTATCTAAAGTTGGTTGTTCATATCTCTTAATGCCACCAAAACCTTTTTTATCAATCTTCTTTGCTTTGTTAACCTTGATTGTACTCTGTTCTGCTGTATGTCTTGGCTTTGAGTGTAGATAATAAGTTGTCTTTACTCCTCTTCTCCACGCATCAACATAAATTTCAACCATTTCATCAATATCTCTAGTTTCAAGATACATATTTCTACTCATTGCCTGATCCACCCATTTCTGAGCTCTAGAAGCAACCTCTATATAAGCATATGGGGAAATCTGAAAAGATGTTTTATAAATATCTTTAAGATGCTGTGGAATTTCATCTATATTAGAAATATCTCCATAGTTTTCTAAAACTTTATCTTTCAATTCATCCCAAAGACCTAATTCTTTAAGATCTTTTACTAGGTTATGGTTAATATCCAAGAACTTACCATTAGAAGTTGATCTACTGAAAATTTGTGAGAATCTTGGGTCAATTCCTGGGGAAGTACCAAGCACTAGTCCAGTAGAAGCATTAGGCGCAATTGCCATAGTAGTTGCATTTCTAATACCTCTTTTAACTCTCTCTCTTAGTTTATTCCAGTCTAATCTTATAGTTCTATCTTGTGTTAATTCAATACCTTCTCCTGGTTTTAAATACTCAGTAGTTTCAGAATTTTTCAGGGCAGAAACTTTAGTTGCTGTAATTTCACCAGTTTCAGTTTTCTTACTTTGATCATTTTGATCAATTACGCTGGCCAACATTCCAAAAATTTCATATAAGTCTTTACTTTCTTTTGAAGATGCTCCATTAATTCCATCTTCAATTTTATTTCTTATTTGCTCTAGAATTGTCTTTTCTTTAGATACATTTTCATCGTTCTCTGGTTTTATTTCTGAATAGTTTTTATTAATTTTTTCTATTTCTGTACCTTCTTTAAAAGAGATTCCTAATCTATCAAGAGAAACCTTTTCAACTGTATCAACAGGAACATATCCCTTTGACCACATTGATCCTTCAAAATTATTATACGCTCCTCTTTCATCAGCTAAATTACAGCTTTCATCTATTGAAATATAGCTTACAAATTCAAATACTCTATCTGTAAGTTCAAAAGCCTCGTCTGAATCATATGAAACTCCTAATTTCTCAAATGCCTCTGATAGTCCAGATAAACCCATTCCTACAGCTCTATTATTATAATCAGAGTTATAAGTTTCTTTTAACGGAGATTTATTTACATCTCCCAAGTTATCCAAATGTCTCATTGTGACTCTTACAGTTTCCTCTAATAAATCCCAGTCAACTTTATTCTCTATACCTCCATCAGCCTCAAGAGTTAAGTGATTTGTTAGATTTACATATGCAAGATTACATACGGCAATATTATCTCTATCTGTTGGTAAAGTAATTTCTGTACATAGATTAGAACAATGTATAGTTCCAGTGTTATTGTTTAATGCCCTTAAATTTATTGTATCTTTCCATGTTAACCAAGGATGAGCTGTACTTAATAAAGCTGTCAATATCTGTTTCATTTGTTCTCTCGCAGGAACAACTTTGAAATTATTGATTTCGCCAGACTTTGCCATTTCTATATACTCTGAGTACCTATTGCTAAATTCATATCCATATAACTCAGTCAGATCTCTACAGTCATCTGGATTAAACATATACCATTCTTCATTATTTATTACTCTTTTCATGAACTCATCAGAAATATAAACTGCAGTATTTGCAGTTCTTAATCTTCTATAATCATCTCCAGCATTTTGTCTTAAATCAACAAATTCTGGAAAATTTATATGCCAATTCTCCATATAGATAGCCATCGCCCCTGTTTTCTTCCCAGCCCTAGACATTGATTTTAAAGCAGTATCCATTACTTTTATAAAAGGAATAGGCCCAGTAGACATAGTATTATTAGACCTTACCTGAGAACCTGCTGATCTTAATTTACTTACTGAAATACCAATTCCTCCAGTTGCCTTTGAAATCAAAGCTACATTCTTTACATTATCAAATATATGGTTTGTATCATCTTCAGTATCTAAAAGGTAACAGTTACTTAATACTGAAAAAGTAGTACCAGCTCCAATATTTGTAGATCCTCCAGGAATATATAGTTGTTTTGATAACTTGTCGTAAAAGATTTTTGCTTGCTTTGTTGGCTCACTTTCTTCTAAAGACATTCCCATAGCTATTCTCATCCAAAGGTATTGAGGAGTCTCAAGAAGCTTTTGCTCTCTATTTCTCAACATATACCGATTCGTAGCTGTAGTAAGTCCTACAAACTTAAATATGTCATCATTATTTAACATTAAAGCATTAGCAAGTTGGTTCAAATCAAATTTTTCCACTAGCTCTCTATTTAGAAGTTTTAATTCAACTCCTTGGTGTATATTTTCTTTAAAACTTTCTCTATATGCAGTAACAAAATTATCATGATCCTTTATATTTAGTATCTCTTTATAATTCTTTAAGTTTAAAAAACGAGTAGCCAATCTGTCATACTCAACATCGTGTTGGATATTTTGTGTAGTTACTAATATTGCAGTTTCTAAAAGCTGATCAATGTCCATGTCTTCAAACACTGTAAGCTCTAGCTCCTCTAATATAGTTTCAACTTTTTCTGCTCTATTAGATAAATCAGCAGTTAACTCATTAAGAATATTTGAAAAAGAATCCCTATTAAACGGTACTAGATTTCTCAAATTTCTAAGAGTTTTTATATTAATTAGGCTATTCATAAATTAAATACGTAAAAAAACAAAAATAAAATCAGTATTATGCAAATAAATACTATATGTTGTGTCAGTAAACTAGTCTAAACACAAAATATTGTACTGTCAACTTCATAAAAATAATTCTCAAATAGTTTTACTGCAAAAAAAATCGAAGGTATAAATACAAGTTAGCTAACTTTTAGTTAGTCAAGCATTACATTTTCTGTAGATGATTTCACAAGTATTTAACTTGGAAATTTTTATAATAAATATTTGTACATTAGTATATATTCCCAAAACTAGTAACCCTATCTCAAGTCATTTTTTCTTGACATGTCTTCTGAAAAGTGGTTTTCTGTATACAGAAGAAATTCTTCTATTTCTAATAGAATGATTAGAAATTATATTAATTATTATTAATTTAGCCTATTGAACTTACTTTTTTCCCGGTTCGCTTCGAACCAGACTCTGGACACATAACTGAAAACTGCTTTTAGTTTTCTAGAATTAAGTTTAGTTGTGTGGTGTGTTAATAGTCTTTATTTCTTAACTTTCTAGACTTTAAAAATTAAGAAAGTAATTTTTAGGTCATTTTTGGCCTGAAATTAAAAATTTTTAATTTCAATACTTAAGATTTATATTTAATAAATAAAAAATGAATTTACTTAAAATAAAAAATACCGTATCAGTAGTAGGTGCACTTGCTATTGCTTTCGGAGGATTTGTAGCTTTTTCTGCTAATTCTAATAGAGTTAACGCTGCAGCTGTTGCAGTAACAGCATCTCCTATTGAGTTTGCTGCTACAACAGCAACAGATGTTACTGTTTCTTTCACTTCAGGTGCTGAATATGCTATCGGTGAAACTATTGTTTTAGATGTTGTTTCATCTTCAGCAGCTACACTAGGTGGTGCTTTAACTGACTGTGGTACTGCTACAACAACTGTAGGAGGTGGAGCAGGATCTTTTGGATTCTCATCTGGAACAGCAACTTATACATTCTCAGCTGCTTCAACAACAGCAACAACAACTGCATCACTATGTATTAGGTTCCCAGCTACAACAGCTCAAGGTTCTTACTCAATTTCACTAACAGACTCTGTTGGAAACTTCGGAGCTGAATTAGTATACGTAGGAAATGATAACGATGTATTCGTTTCTGCTATCGTACGACCAACTTTATCTTTCAATATTAGAAATATAACTGACACTGCAGATACAAATGTTTGTGCTATGGGTGCTGTTGATACATCTTCTCTTCCAACTGCTGACGCAACAGTTACAGCTGGAGAAGGAGAGTGTGGTTATTCATTAGCTATTGCTACAAATGCAGCTAATGGATTCCAAGCTACTATTCAAGCTGATCAAGTTTTCCAAAATGGAGCTGCTGATACTATTGCTAACGTTACAAATGGTGCTGCATTCTCAGCAGGTACTGAGGCTTACGGTTTAGCTTGGGTTAACCCTGGAACAGCTGCTGCTGGTGAAGGTATTACTGAGAACGGAAATTTCTCTACTAACTCTACACCTGTACCACTTTCAGCTACTAATTTCATCTCTGGAACTGGACCTGTAACTTATACAGCAGGTACTGATGCTACAGATGTAACAGAAGTTGTTCACGGTTTCGCAGTAAGTTCAGCTACTAATACTGGACTATACTCTCATACTATTACTTACTATGTAGACGCTACATTCTAAGTCCTAGATAAGAGTTACTAAGAATTTAAAAGAGTCCCGTTTTACGGGACTCTTTTCTTTTTCCATATTTTTTGATTGATCTCAACTTTGTATTCTAATAAGATATAAAAGCTTATCTTATTTTTTTAATTATTTTGATGAAAGTTAAGAGATTTATAACAATACTATTCAGTGCGATAGTATTAACACTACCACTACTTACTGGAAAAGCAGATGCTCAGCAAGAGTCAGCCTTTAGAGGGATTATTCTAGATGAATTTAGATATGATCTTGGATTAGTTCAACCTGGAGAAGTAATTCAAAAGTCATTTACTATAAAACATGACTTTCAACCTAGAGAAGATGGATCTGTTAGAGATATAACAGTTTACCCTGAACCTAGAGATATAGGGCAAGATGGTGATACAAGAACTTTTATCTACGATTTACCTTATGAAACGAGCTTAGCGTCTTGGATAGAACTTGGACAAACTTCATTCTATTTTGATCAACAAGAGGAAGAAGGTGAAGTAACTTTCACTATAATAGTTCCTCAAAACGCAGAACCAGGCTCTAGGGCTGCAGGAATATACATTTTAAATAAAGATGGTGATATTGCTGTAGAAGAATTAACAGAAGATCAAGTAGGTGCTGGATTAAATGGAGCTCCTGGCGTACAAATATTTCTAACAGTTGATGGAGAGATTAATTCAGATCTAAAATTAGACTCTCTTTATACAACTGATATTAAAGGAGACGAAAAAAGTCTTTTATGGAATCCTCCAGTCAATATAGTTGCAGAATTTGCAAATAATGGAAATGTATACTCTGTTCCAAGAGGAAGAGTTATTATCCATAAAGATGAGAATTTTGTGGAAAGCGAGATAACTTCTTTTGAATTAAATCCTGATCAATTAAGAGTTTTACCTGGTAATACTAGAGCTTTTATATTTACTTGGAAACCTGATTCTCCTATTTATAGTGAAGCAGAAACAGTAGATGGAGAAACTAGCTATTCAACAAAGTATGATATTACTAAGGCATTAGACCTTAAAATGGGTAAGTATTTAGTGACAGTACAATTCCAAACAGCGTCTGATACTGGAGTTACTTCTCAGACAGTTACAATGAGTACAGATTTTAGATTATTCCCTTGGCAAGTAATACTACTACTATTAGCACTATTACTAATAGGAGGATTTGTTACTTATAGAAAAGTAAAATCTAAAAAATAGAATTTGTGCTAAACAATTAAATTTCAATAAGGAGCTAAATTATAAATTTAGCTCCTTTCTTTTATTGATTTCATTTTATGAAGCTGTAATAATGTATTTATGGGGAAAATAAATATAATAAAAAAACTTTCATTTACAATTGTAATTCTTTTAAGCTCATTCTTATTTATTCATATAGTTAACTCTCAAGCAGAGTTAACATCACCAACATATAAGATTGTTGATCCAACTGTTGATAGTGGTGGTGGAAGAAGTGAGTCAACAAGCTATTCTATGTTATCTTCGCAAGGAGGTGCTTTAGATGATGCAAGACTTTTAAGTGCTTCTTATAGAATTGGTTCAGGTTTTCCAAACGGAATACAAGCAAATGTACCTATTTTTAGATGTGCAGAGTCTTCTACTGATTCCGGTTCAACTAACTGTATAAACTTCCCTAACGCTAATGGTGCACAAGGAGAATGCGGAATACCAGGTTGTTACGATAGATTTAAAGTAGAAATCAACCCTAGTGGTAATCCAATCGACACACTATATTTAGTTGCTATTTATAATGAAGATACAAATACTCAATATTTCTTACAAAGTGACCATACACTAGACACAACTTATGATATTAATGACTATATGACTATTTGTGAATTAGAAGGTAAAGATACACGAACTGGTAGTGGTTGTGAAACTGGAGGAGATCCTAATTGGGATTTAAGTTTACAAAGTAGTAATGTTTTAAATGCAAATGCGAATACTAACTATACGGTTAAAGCAAGAGCTCTACATGGAGATTTCACCGAATCAGATTGGGGTTCAGAAGCAGCTTTAACAACTGAATCTCCTACCCTAGTTTTCGATATTGATATTGGTACTACTAGCGCTGCAGATACGGATGGGCCATATAATATAAGTTTTGGTAATCTAACTGCTGGTGTAGTAAACACCCCTGCTAATCAAATTTGGCTAGATCTAGGAACAAATATGCAAAATGGTATGACTACTTACGTAAAAGATCTCTATACTGGTTTATATAATGGAACTGACACTATCCCATCACAGTCTGAAGACTTATCTGTTGATGCTGGTTCTGATGGAGGGTTTGGACTTCAAATAGGCTCAGTAGCTGAAGATGCATTAGGACCGCTTTTAGAAGGTACTACTTACGATTTAGCAACAAATAATATTGGAACAGTAACAACATCTGATACAGAGATTTTTAGTACTGATACATTAAGTACAAATGTTGGTCCTATTACTAATGGACGAGGAGGAATAATACTAAAAGCCCTAGCTGTGATTACGACGCCTGGAGGGGTTTATACTGATACACTTACTTTTACAATGATTGGTAATCCATAATTAAAACAATGAATAAATTCCTATTTTATACAATATTTATATTCTGTACTGTCTTTACTTTTAGCAATGTAAATGCACAAGAAACAGGTGCTGTTCCAACTCTGTTTAATACTGAACCGCTAGAAATACCTAGTGAAGATAACTTAGACTTAATAGCCCCAATAGTCGCAAATGAACAAATAAATATCGAAAGTTCTATAAAACTTTCTCCAGCAGTTATAAACCTTGAAAGGGGCTCTAGTTATTTACTAAAAATAGAGAACAATACTAATGTGACTAAAGAATTCACAATAGTTAAATCAGCCTTTGAAATAACATCTGATCGAAAATTAAAGAAAATTGATGATGTTCTAGAGGAAAAACTAGTTAATGAATTAGAGGAAAGTATTATTATAGAAGATGAATTATTAGTAATTGAACCATATCAGTTTAAAAATGTAAGTATTGAATATAAGCAACCTATTCTAAATTACCTAAATGGAGTAATAGTAAAACAAAGAGATTTATTAGAAAACTCAGACGAAAATCAATCAAAGCTTGATTTTTCTGGCCAATTAGCAAGTGTTATTATTGATCCTACTCTTACAAGAGAACAATTAGATCAATTAAAAAATACTATAACAATAGAGCCTGAAAAGAGCTTCTTTGGTATTGCTTTAAATTCAAAGTTTAAAATAAAAACTAATATTAGTAATAATTCAGCCAAACTTCTAAAAATAAGTGGAGATATAACTTTATATGATGGAGAAACAAGAATAGATAGTAAGTCATTAACACAAAACTATCCAAGTTATTTTTATCCAAACGATGAAGTAAGTATAGAGTTTGACTTTAATAAGGATGAAAGATCAGTATTTAACCAGATAGGTGAGCGTTCTGCTGTTAAGACTTTAAAAATTAATGGTGAAGTAGTTCAAATTAGCGATGAGATATATGTTTTACCTTATAAAATACTTGTATTACTAATTCTTCTCTTGTCGACTCTTATGATAACCTCATTTTTAGGTTATAGATATTACAAATCACCTAAGAAAAGCAAATAAGATTTCCTATCTTAATATATATAAATTCCTCTATTACAATAAAAAGTGCGTAGCTAGTTCAATTTGCATGCGATCAATTCTATAGAGAAAGATGGTAGAGCCTAAAGTCTAAATCTTAGTTTCTATAATCTAATATATGTATCACTACTCTTTTCACGACATTATCCAAACAAGGTCAGTCTAGTCATAAACTATATCCTATTCCTATTCTACTTTGGATCAACGAATAGATCTAAGTCATTCTTACCATTACTCAAATTTGTCTTAATCATCTGTACTAGCTCTCCTGAAATTACAGGTAGCTTATTATCCTTACTCGGGAAATTATAGCCTCTTGCCGTTACTAACAAGCCGTATTCACCAGGCTCACCATAAAAGTCAAACTGACCGTTATAGTTTGCTACTTGGGTATCAATTAGTTCCCAGTTATTCAAATCAAATATTTTTATCTGAGCATAAGGTACTCTAAGATTATTTTCTGAATTAATAATTGATGAAGATTTAGAGCTATTAAATCCTGAGAATTTTATATAAGTTACAGTTGCTAGTATGTAAAGAATTAGTATTGCTAAATTCAAGAGATTAAAAGCGAATATTGTAGATATTATAGAAAATATAAATCCTATTACAAATAAGTACTTAGAAAGCGTATTGTAGGCTTTTTTAAGATTTAATTTAAGCTTTCTACCCATATCCGGTGCTGAGTCTAGATGTGAACCTGCAGGTATTAAAGCAATATCCATTCCAAACTGAGAAGATTCATCTATAGATATTTCCTTTATAAATACTTTATAATTTGACTGCTTAATTTCAAGTCTGTAGTCTCCTCTAGTTGTCTTAAATCCATATCTTCCATCCAAGTCACTAACTACTTGATCCACCTTATTTTGAGATCCCGAAGTGAATAATGCACAAACTGCAAAAGCTACAGGTCTTCCAGATAATCCATCTGTAACAACACCCCAAGGCTTTTCAATTCTTTTTCCAAGAATAATCGATGCAATACTTAAAGGCAACCCTAGAACACCTAAAGCCTGTAGTAATCCCATTAATATTAGAAAACCAGATGTAAAAGCTATTGTTCCAGAAGAACCTAGCTCAGTAAAAAAATCTTCAACTATTGTATCGTTTAAAGGAGTATTATCTAAAAAATCAGTAACTATTGATTCACTACTAGAAAAATTATTGAGTACTTTAATTGCATCTCCGACATTTTCTCCACCAGTAACAACATCTGTTCCTTCACAAATAATATCACTTATATCAGGTTCCGGATCTTTATCAATAAGCTCATCACAAACCTCTTTTATAACTTCAACTTCTTCTTTTTCAATTACTGTATTGGTTATAGTGTTGGTTATAGTTTCTGTTATCGTTTCAATTATTATCTCTGGTTCTGGCGGCTCAGGTACTGGTGCATTAAATACCATTTGTCTATTAAAGTTATTTCCTGAAAAATCTGAACCAGTTACAACAACTGTTGCTAATTGTCCTTCAGGGAAATTAACATTTGGATTAATAGTAAAAATATAATCTAAGCTATTCCCTGTATAGCTAACAGCTGCATTACCAACTTTATAGTTAATTCCATCTATTACAAAAGTCAAACTGTCTAAATCTACTCCACTTTGATTGTCTTTAATCCTTATTGTGACATTAGAATTTAAAGCTACATTTGCAGCTCCACTTGTTGGGTCTTGAAAACTTACAGTTGGTGCTTGGGTATCTGCAACGCATGGTCCATCTATAAAGTTATAGCTAGCACCAGATACTGAAGTTAGTATATTATTATTTGTAGCAGAGTCAGCTATAATTGTTTCCTCATAGCCGCCTTCATCCTCTATTATTGTAAAGCTTGCATTTGTCGATGATACTAAAGATGTAAACTCGATTGTTGCAAATGTTGCTGGTCCAGTTAAATCATTAAGAACTGAAAAAGCAGCAATTTTAATTCTTCCAGTAACTGGGTTTACCTCGTTAAAAAAATATGTTTGAAATGCATTCCCAGTTAGTACTTGAGTTCCTGGTGTTCCTGGATAACTATCTATAACTTTTATCTGAGCTGGGTCATAAGATAATAGAATTTCAGCTGCATTTGAAGAAGCTCCAGTTGCATTAATATTTATAACCACAGTTTTATTACATGCCCTTTCAAGTGCTCCATTAGCTGGACTTAAAGCAAAACTTGCAGCATCAACGCTTGGTATCATTAAACCTAGGCTAATTAAGCTGACTAATAATAATGCAGTTATCGTAGTTATTTTTCTCATTTTAATCTCCTTTAGTTAAATAATTTGTTATTACATTTGAAAGATCTAAAACATTTACTTTGCCGTCCTGATTTAAATCTATTTTGTCTTGATTGCCTAGAAATCCACTTAGTATTACGGATATGTCTAAAATATTTATATAGTTATCCAAAATGTTACTAACATCTCCAGCTAATAGTAATCCTCTTAATCTAAGATCCACAACATTATCTGGAGTATTAAAATTGCTAATATTTGAATATTTTCTTCTTAAATGAGATTTTCCGTTGATATATAAATCATAGTTACTTGAGTCTAAAACTATACCCAAGCCACAAAGATTTACTTTAGGTGTTTGACCTAACAAGTCATTTGAAGTTGTATTGAATGACCCCATATAAAGATTATCTGAAGAACGATATATATCTACTTCAAGATCCGTACCCCAATTTCCAACTTGAGGAATTCTTTTTTCCGGATGTATTAATATAGTAAGGTCACAGCCGCTAACAGTCGCAGTTACTACAACATCTTCAGTTTCCTGTGCTAGTATAGGATTCATAAGAAATCCTAGAGAAATTTGTATGGTTAGAATAGCCATACAAATGGCTACAATTTTTTTCATGATAAAGTACTTTATTACTTCATTTTATTCTTTATAGCGACTAAAGACAAGAAGTTTAGTTTAACCAAGATTTTGTGTGAAGTTTTCAGGATCTATTTCGGAAAGTGAATTAAGAGTCTCTATTAATTTCACTACATCATTATATGACTTAACTAGATTTGATTCGGTAGACTGAATGTACATATCAAGAGAAAACTCCCCATTCTCATCATGATACCTTTCATCTGATCCAAATTTATCTTTTAGCCTGTCGCCATCGTAATCAATTACAAGTTGTATCTGCCTAGCTATGTTTACACCTACCTGACCTAGTCTAGCTACATCATTGATATCTAATTTTAAACCGGAAACACCTAACATTGGTAATAAAACGTATCCTAATTTCCCCTCGTCTATCTTGCCTCCAATAGACTGAACCAATAAATTAAAGAGCGCATCAGAAGAGTCTTGAACAAATTTTGTTACATCTATTTCGTCTATGTTAATTTGTTCATGTAATTCTTGCGTACGTAAAACTTCTCTTAAAAGTGCTATTTTAGCGTTATGAATATTATCTTCAAGATTGACAAGCATAAGTCTTCCATCTTGAGTTACACCTCTATCTACTGTAATTACTGTATTTAAATCATCATTATCTATAGCTAGATTTATCATTTAAATTTGCAGCCTTGCCGTAGTTATATAACTATCAAAATAATCGTTACCTGTGATTTGTCCGAAAACTTTTCTCAGCGACGGGGAATTTTGGTTATTAAGAATGTTATCTAAAACACCATTGTCGCCAATTCGACTTACACGAGCTCTAAACCTACGTCTACTTATTTCCTCTTTATGTTTAGTAACAAGTAAATTCATTTCTCTAGATCTTTTTTTACCCAAATTATGAATAATCAAATCTTCTTCAAATTCTTTATCTTCATAACCTATTTTTGAAAAGTCGTATAGTAAGTCCTGAGTTCGGCCATCTAAATATGCAGCTTTACTTCCGTCAATTGCGCCATGAAAGAAAGACGCTCCTAATTGCATGTTCCCTTCAGTGTCATAGCCAAGATAGAAAGTGCCCCCTTGTGGATTATTATCAAAATTTCTTGCCTTCTCAAATATTTCAACTATTCCACCATCTAGATTTTTCTCAACTAATGACATATCTAAAATACAAATAGCTGATTGCATATCAGTAAAATATTGTTTCTCTTCTTTACTCATAGCATTTAGTATACTGCTTGCTTTTCTATTATCTGACCTACCCCCAGAGAGTTGCTCTCTTTAATACAGAATATTGCTCATTAACTGTACCAATATCAATAGTTTGAAACTCTTCTGAGGTTTTTCCTCTAAGAAAGTTAATTATTCTTCTTGGCATACCTAAATTAACTTGGGCTTGTGTTTTTTGCTGTGTTTGAGCTTTTCTAATAAAAGCTTCAATTTCATTTACTAGATGAGGTTCATTACCTAAATCATTCTTTGAACTAAGAATTCTATCTATCTCAATTCTCATTACTATATTATTACCTTCTTTTGTTGTAACTACTATTGGAACATACCCTTGCTTTAAATATTGATCATACATATCTACAGTATCTTTGTTTCCGATCCTATTCCTCATTCTGTGTCTTGTTAAAGAGCCAGCTATTTGATGTCTGTATCTATCTTCCGAGGTTTCGGAAGGTATCATTCCACATTCGCCTTCCATTAGCTGTCTGAATAATTCCAGCTTTGTCATAGCCGCTCTAGCCATAATAAATGCTTCTCTATCACTTTTTTCTGCTGGGTAATTTAATGATTCAGTGCAATTAGTTAAATCAATCTGTCTAAAGAAATTTGATTTTTCCTCCGGGCTTCTTATTACTTCTCTTCCCCAAAATGTACCTATAGCTTCTCCATCTGCAGTTAATTCTAAAAGATCTGCAACCTTAAGAATAAGTATATCTTCAATACCAAAGTCTCTTAATTTTCCCGCTATAAATGATCCAATATATTTAGGATTAATTGGTAACTCTCTTGCACTTTTAACTAATTCCCTTTCTTCTAGTGACATCTCAACCCACCCCTTTTCTAATATTGAAGATATAGCTCTTGGTAGCCTTTCTGCTAACAAGTGTTTTAGTTCTATATTTGCATTAGCTTCATCAATGCTTTTCTCCAAAATATCAACTGTAGAAAAGACTCTTATATGTGTTTTATTATCAACATCTTTATAATCCATTGAGATATGGTGGGGACTTTGGCTATTTTTAACGAAGTTCTAGCTGTATGTATTTTTCTCGAAGATCTTAAAATATTTCCTATTCCGAATTTCTCGACATTCTTATGCAAAGTTCCTTGCAGCTTATCTAACATTAATATTTCTGCATCTATCTCTAAGTTACTCTCTGCTAACCTAATTCGCTGGTTAATTAAAGATATTCTATGTTCATTTATATATCTATGAAGTTCTTCTAAGAAATCAATTTCTGTTACTCCTTCTTTGAATAAAATGAGATCTTGTTCATCTTCAACAATAAGATTTGTATATTTACTATCGTGCGCAGCTCTCTTTTGCTTGTTTATTATTGAATATAGATAGTCGTAAGTATCAATAGTTTCCAGTTGAAATTGTAATTCTCCATTTTTATCAAGGCCTAGTAATCCTGTATTAGAAGATTCAACTATAAATTCGATTAATTCAGCTCCTTCTAAATTACCCTCAGCAAAATTTTCCCATTTTTCGTTGAATAGAAAATTTTCTTCAAGTTGAGATTCAGTAAATTCAATTGGTTTCTCTTCCTTAGATTCTGTATCGAGAGTATCTTGAGCTTCTCTAATAATTTCTAATTCATTCATATCTATTGCTCACTATAAATATTTAATTCTAATGAATCGTTTGTAACAATTGACCACTTAGTTCTTGGAACTAAACACTTTGCAACAAAATCCTCATTAATATCATCAATATTTGTTTCGCCTGGAATCATCTGTAAGACTCCTATCAAATTTCTTCTATGACTTATATGAAATATTCCATTAGTTTCATCAAATTCAGTAATATCAAGTTCTCTTGAATCTTTCAACTGCAGTTTTTCTATGATTTTTCTAACTGCCGGAATAACATCTATAGGATCATTTAGATAAATAGGAGTCTTTAAAATTTTAACGTTACCTGCGGGAAGCTGTGATGTCCCGGTCATCTCGATCATATAAACAAAAGCATCTGGAGTTTTAACTTCATAATCACCTCCCTGTTCTTCTGGGTTTTGTTCACCTAGAAGAGGTTTATTATCGTCTGCCATATTTATTAATTAGTTAATTTTATCAAGTAATACAGAATGATAACACTATTAGACTCTTTTTAGCTTTCCTCCGAATGAACCAAAGAAAAAAATTATTCCATATTCATTTAAATTCGACGAGACAAAATTTTTCATAGATTCAACTCCAGAAATAACTTCCTGTCTTGAAGCTTCGCTTAATAATTCATTAGGGATCATTCTTGAATCATTTGTCTTACAAGCTAGCCATAAATTATTTCCAGCTATTAGGCCTAATACTGACGAATTTCCATATAACAGTGAAGAAATATCAGCATGTGAGAAAAACCCATACTGGTAGGTATTCTCATCGTGATAGAATTTTGGATGAGTATGAAAAGTTGCTGCTTTTCCAAATCGAATTTCTGAGCCAAGATCTTTAGTCTTATAGTTTTTTGTTATCTGCTTTAGATCCCCGATTTCTAGTTCAAATTTTACATTCGAATTATCTTGACTATAAATTGGATGAACTCTAGCTCCTCCTCCAACGTTTACAGAAGAATAATTTCCAGATATCGGTTTACTAATATATATTTTATCGATTAAGAAATATAAACTTACTGCATATTCCCAGCCTACTGCTCCTGATTTTTTAGTTAGAAAACCTTCGTTATTAGTAAATCTTTCAATATCTTTTAGCTTTTTAATGATTTCTGAGTCTAGGTATGTGTCTTTTGGGTAGGTCGAAGATGTAATAGCTTCACCTTTTTTTTCTTTAGAAATAATGTTTTTCGTTAGGATTGAGAACTTCATACTCTCAGTATAGCGTATAGGAAGAGAGTTGAGAATTGGTTAAGATTGTAAAGCTTCATTGACTAGATTACATTCAATTGTTATATTTATAAAAATTAATTAAGCTTAATGAAAAAAGTTTTAGTTACAGGATCAAAGGGAACTGTAGGAAAAATTTTAGTGCCATATCTTGAAAGTCTAAAATACGATGTTACTGGGTATGATATTCACAATTCTAATATTGCTGATCATGAATTTGTTCTAAATAATATAAAGAATTATGACGCAATAATTCACCTTGATATGGATGCAAAGGTGGGATTCAGTGATGAAAATTATAATCCTGATGATTTCACAATGGTTTATAATTTATTACATACAGCTACTGATAATCACAATAAAAGAATTATAATGTTTAGTTCAATTCACGCTGATGATTTCTCTCTTGCAACTCCAAAGAATCAAATGAGTACTACTACAGTACCTACTCCTGATAGCCCTTATGGAGCATATAAAATATATATGGAAGCTTTAAGTAAATACTATTCGAAAAATAAGGGTATAGAAGTAATTTGCATTAGGCTTGGTGGAGTCACAGCTGACGATAGAATTCTTTCAGATAAAGAAGAAGCAGGATTCTCTAAAGTTTACCTTTCTCACGAAGACTTAAAATCTCAAGTAGTTACTTGCATTGAGAAAGATTCGATTATCAACAATTTTGAACTTCTTTATGGAGTGTCTAATAATGAAGGAAGGCTTCATGATAATAGTAATTCAATTGGATGGAAACCAAAGTTATAAAAAAATGAACCAACACATTAACAAAGCAAAAGAAATCTTTAATGAACATAAATTAGAGAAGTATATAGAAATACTATTAAATTACTGGGAGAATAGTCCGCCAGTTTTAGGACATGGCTTTCATCATGCTCTTTCTGTAGCAGTTGAAGCATATGTGCTTGGTCAATTAAATGAATATAATTCATCAAAAGATTTATTTATCGGAGGTTTATTCCACGATATATATAGACCAGCATTCGATGGAACCGGAAATGAAGATCAAACAAAAGGTGCCGAGATTACAGAGTCTTTATTAAAAAAAGAAGGAGTTGATAATAGTTTAGTAGAGAAAATTATTCATATGATAAATAGTCATGACGATTGGAGAGATCAAGAAGAACCTCCTCAATATGATTTATTATTATCAATAGCAGATAAAATTTGCATAAGCTATATGCATTCAGATACATATGTCTGGTCAGTGAATAGATATTGTATAAGCAATGGATTAGAGCCTAAAATGACTAGTTATTTTGATAACCTAGTCTTATGGTTAAAATATCAAAAAAGAGCATGGGAAGTTTTTTATAAATATAAGGGTAAAGTTAAAGGTATAGAAAAAGCTATACAATCTTATATTGACTCTACTAAAGATGCCTTTAAAAAATATGAGAATGATCCAGAAAACATTTCATATTTTGACTACTTCGATAAAATAGCTCGAGAGGCTACTT
>JAUZRK010000030.1 GCA_030950485.1 Candidatus Dojkabacteria bacterium
TAGTGGATTAGAAAGTTATTTAGCAACATTAGACTTATTACGGCAATTTAGTGTTGAGGATATTTTTAAAATGAGAGATGAATTAGTTGAAATTATTGGGATTGAGATTTAGATGATAGTTGTGTAGAGAGGTATGTATATTATATAGATTCATTTTATTTAAATGTGTACCCTAATGTGTACCCTTGAAGTTTTTAAGAGGAAATTTATTTTTTGATTTTCTTCTGAAAGCCCTATACTAAGGGGTGGTGCGGATGAGAGGACTTGAAAAATACTGTTTTGTCAAGTTTCTTAAAGTAATGTCAAGTATCTTCAAGTAAGCCCTATATAGGGTTTCATTATGGCTTTCTGTTATATCAAGTGGTGTCATGTAAAATCAAGTATTATCAATAATGGTGACGAATTAGTCACCCGATTAGTCACCAATACATGCTATACTACAAATATGATAAAGTCTAAAATATAAAGAAAAGAAGTTATTAGATACTTTTTTAATAATATTAAAAGGTAATATAATACCTATAAATAAGATATAATGAGTAATAAATCACTAAATAGGATATAAGCATGATATCAAGACTAGAGATAGAATCAAAGAAGTTCTTACGAAGAAATAACCTTCCCTATCAACGATATTTTATCAAAGAGAACAGAATAAAACATAGACTAAGCATTATTACCGGACAAAGAGGAATTGGTAAGACAACTACAATAGCTCAGTATATGGAATTACATAAGGATAAAAAGTCCTTATATGTAAGTATGGACAGTTTTATTGTTGGAGAATTATCTATGTACGAAATTGCAGAGCAGTTTGAACAAGAAGGTGGAGAACTTCTATGTTTCGATGAAATTCACAAATATTCAAACTGGTCACAAGAGTTAAAGAGTATATATGATTCATTTGAAAAGCTTCAGATAATTGCCTCTGGAAGTTCGGCTTTAGAGATTCATAATGGGAGTCATGATTTAAGTAGAAGAGCACATATCTTAACTATGCATGGTATGAGTTTTAAAGAATTTTTAGAATTAGAACTTGATATTGAACTGCCTAAATTAAAGATTGAGGATATTTTAAGTAAGCATACAGATATTGCATTTGAGATAAGTTCAAAACTAAAGGAGCATGATAAAAGAGTCCTTCCGCTATTTAAACGCTATTTAAAAGTTGGTTATTATCCATATTATTTAGATGTAGACAATGACGATGTATTTTTTGATATGTTAGAACAGAATATAAACATATCTATATCAAGTGATCTTTTATTTGTTTATCCTAGTTTAGATGGAAATAGCATCAAAAAGCTAAAGTTACTTTTAAAAATAATAATGCAAAGTGTTCCTTTTGTGCCAGTGATAGAGAAACTAAAAACGTCTTTAGAAATAGGAGATGGAAGGACATTAAAAGACTACTTTATAAAATTAGAAGATGCCGGGATAATAAAACTTCTCATGAAATCATCATCTAAAGGTCTTAAGCGACTTGAAAAACCAGAAAAGATATATCTAGATAATACGAACTTACTTAATATTACAGAATTAGATGTTGGTACAGCTAGGGAAACATTCTTTTTAAATGCTCTTAGTCTAAATCATAATGTAACATATCCAAAAAAAGGTGATTTCCTAGTTGAAGATAAGTTCTTGTTTGAGGTTGGTGGACGAAATAAAGGTTTCAATCAAATCAAAGATATAGATAATAGTTTTATAGCTTATGATGATGTAGAGATAGGACATGGGAATAAGATTCCTCTGTGGTTGTTTGGTTTTTTATATTAAGGGTTTATAATTGTCTACATATGTTAATTCAAAAAAATATTCTGGTGTGCAACATTATATAAAAGCAGATGGCACAAAGTCGTATTCTATTCGATACAAAGATGAATATGGCAAAACTAAACGTGTACAAGTTGGGAATGATACTGATGGAATTACAGAAGTGTACTGCAAAAACAAACGTATAGAAATACTCAATGCACAAAACTTAGGCGAGCAGCCACCAAAGATTGTAAAGAATCATCGTAAAAAAATAATTACACTTAATGATATTGCGGACAAATACTTTAACTCAAAAGATAATACTACTAGCACACACGAGAGACTTAGTAAGTATAACAAACATATCAAAGAATTACTAGGATCATATGCTGTTGAAAAAATAAAAAAAAGTAACTTAGTTAATTTACACACAGGCATAGTGGACGAGAAGAAATTAAGTCCCAAGACCGCTAATATGATTATTGAGCTTTTTAGCACAATATTTAATTATGGAATACATGAAGAATTATATGAATTGGTTAATCCAGCTACTAAGGTTAAAAGGTATAAAATTCACAATACAAGAGAAAGATTTCTACGAAAAAATGAAATACATGAGTTATACTCAGAAGTTATAAAATATGATGAAGTAAATGAAAACGGTAGCGTATTAGAATTATTTGTAAAATTGGCATTAACTACAGGTGCGAGAACAGAAGGTATTTTACATATTAAGAAAAGAGATATGGATTTACAAAGTGATATTATAAGGATAATCGACTTTAAGAGAGGCGGAATGATATATAGTGGATACGTATCTGATACAAGCAAAGGCTTACTTGAAAAACATCTAAAAAAGTTAAACTACAATGATTATGTTGTATCATTTAATCATGATGGTTTGAAGATTTCTATCCGAAAATTACAATATAGACTAAAACCAATACTAGACGATTTATATAATACGGGACTAGAAATAGAAGATAGAAAAAATAGAATAGTTATTCATTCCTTACGACATACTTTTGCTTCACTGCTTGCAATAGCAGATGTTAGTATCAGAAAAATTCAAGAGCTTATGAACCATGCAGATATTATGCAAACGATGAAGTATGCAAAACTTCAAGATGATGAGACTAAAAAAGCTGTTCAAAATGTTTTTTAATTTAGCTATTTTTCCTTTAAGTTGTTGAAAATATCACAGTACATGATGTACAATTTTTTGTCAACCTTTGGTAAGTAAGCTTCATTATTCTTAAATGTACTTACTTTATTTTTTGTTAATTTATTTATAAAAAATATAATTTCTTGATCAGTGAAATTGCAAAACTCTTTTATTATACTAATAAATATATGGATAAATTCACTTTTATTGAGAAACACTATCTTGTCTAGATAATTAAATAGAGGTGATAAAGCAGAGACACTATTAAAATTTTTACCAATAATTAGATTGCCTTTATTCATGGTGACAACAACTTCCCTGAAGCTAAATATAAAAATATAAAATTCTATAGCATCTTTTAATTGTTTTACATATATTGTTATATCAAAAATTACCGTATTCCTGCATAGTAAAGGAACCCATTTTATTTTAGCTTGGGTGTCATAATATTTAGCATCAAATATCGGTAATATTAATTTTTTATAGTGTGACATAATAGTATAAATCTCTTCTTTAATTATTTTAATATTTTTAGATACATCGCTAGAAAAGAAAAAAGAGGAGGAATCAAAAAATTTATTACTATTAGTTATTCCGAGATTAAAGCTATTTGATGTAATATCCTTATAATACCAATCCACATTAAAAATCGAAATAGAGAACAGATATTGCTATAGCTAGAACAT
>JAUZRK010000004.1 GCA_030950485.1 Candidatus Dojkabacteria bacterium
TATAGAAATACGATATTTAATACTTACGTTTAAAATCATGAAACGAATATTACTAACTGGTGGATCCGACTTTATAGGTTCTCATATTCTAAGATCTTTAGTAAAAGAGGGGTATTTTGTTAGGGTTTTTGATGTTAAAGAGAATTCTGCAAATAAAAATATAAAAAACTATGAATATTTTGAAGGTGATATAACTTCAGATATTTCTATTAATCACGCATTAGAAAATATTGATATTGTATTACATTTAGCTGCTATAGTTTCTAGCTCTAGCTCAAAAACATACTTTAGAATTAACTCAGAAGGTACTAATAAATTAGCAAGAGCATCTGAAGCACACAATATAGAAAGATTTGTTTTTATAAGTTCTATGTCTGCTGCAGGACCTTCAAAAGATAATAAAAATAATGAAACTAGCGAGTGTAAACCAGCAAATTATTATGGACAGTCAAAGCTAAAAGCTGAGGAGTATTTAAAAGAAACTTCTAATCTTGATTATGTTATTTTAAGACCTTCTGCAGTTTATGGTCCTGGTGCTTACGATACAATTCCTTTATTTAAATTGATGGATGCTAATATCGATATTAATTTCTTGGGACATTCTCCAAAATTTAAAATGGTATATATAGATGATTTCGTAAGAGCTGTAATAACTGCAATCAAATCTGACAATGTATCTAAGAAAACATATTTCATTGCTCATCCAGAGATAATTGATGACGTTAAGATTTCAAAAGTTCTTAAGTTGGCATTCGAAAAAAGATTTATGTTTCCTATTTTCGTTCCAAAGTTCTTAATAAAGTTCCTTGGTTGTATGGGCAATTTATCTTCAAAAACACTTAAAATCAATCCTTTTATTAATAGTGATAAAGTAAAAGATCTTTTAGGAGATTGGGTATACTCTTCAAAAAGCTTTATTAATGATACTGACTTCCAATATAAAATTGGATATAAAGTTGGAATGAAAAGAACTGTAAGGTGGTATAAAGAAGATAGATAAGACATACATTTCTTTTACCGCATTAAAGTTGCCTTCACATATGTTAATAATATGTAGTAATTAACTCAAAACTGCAATTATTAACTATACTCATGATATATTATATAGCAAGGTACGTCTGGACAAGATTCAATATTAATTATGACTGGTGAAGAAAGAGTTGATGCTATAATTGCGAATGCATTAATGACCTCCAACGTATCCGATTTAAACTTAAACTCCAATTTTATAATCACAATGCCTGATGGAACTAGAGGCATTGATGGGAGTTCACTAGAAAACTATATTCAAAATTGCATTTATAAAATTACTCAAGAAATATGTACTGAAGATTTAGCAAACACTACCATAGATCACTTTGAGAAAGATACTATTAGGTTAATAAAACAAAATACAAATTTCCTGAATAGGAATAAATATACCAATCTTTTTGAAGAAGTGTTTACGCAAGTATTTACTCATGAATTAAGAACCGAAGTTAATTCTTTTTTATTGCGCCAAATTGATAGAGAAAATAGAGGAAGCTATACAGTTGACTTTATTATGTTTATGGATAGGGCCATTAAAAAACAGCTGAGTTTTCTATGCAGGCTGCGCTTACTACAGCAGGAAATGAAGCAATAACTAATGGTAACTATAAGCTTGCTGAAGCACTTAAAATAAGAAATAGTTACAAAATACAAAACAGAGCTCATTACAAAACTGCTGAAAAGTATAAATCTATTATAATCGGATTTAGTAAAGCAGTTGAAATCGCTGGAACAACTGTTAGTGCTAGAGAGCATTAAAAATACAGCCTAGCGTACGAGGTCGGAACTTTCCTTACAAACCATCAATCGCATTTATTAGTAGATAATCTCAAGGTTTTATTGCGCATTTAAAAAATATGTAAAGAAATTTTTGATAGGCTGAGGTACGCTAGAAAGAACATTAACTAGAATAAATATAATGCGCTGTAATATGCTAGATTAAAACTATCAATTTCCCCATGCAAAAAAATTTAATAGATTGCTGAACATAGAGTAGTAGTTTATCAAATAGATCTGTGTCTAAGTGACAGAAAACTTTGATTAAAGAATACAATTATATACTTAGTTTTTCATAAGCAATCTCATGAATTCTTCCATATACCTGCCCATAATCATGCCAGGAATATTCACCTTCTATACCTTTATACCAGTTATCTTCTTTTAATTCATAAAATCTTGTATATAAGTCTTTTAGTCCATCTATGTCTAGCTTGGTAATACTTTTAATATCATCACCAGGTGTATATCTGTTTATTTTAAGCTGGTAAAAATACAGATAGGTAATTACATCATAGACTGTGTTATTTCTATCTACTGCATGTATACTAATCTAATCCATTAACTCTAGATCACTCGTGCTTGCTATAATTCCTAGTTCTTCACTTAGTTCTCTTGCTGCTGAAGAAGCTTCCTCTTCACCTTCATCAATTCCTCCACCTAAAAATCTAGTAATTCCCTCTGGAAAAAAGTCTGGTTTATTTCCAAGTAAAAACTTACCATCTAGATCTTTACATACTATAAGTGTGTGTCTTTTTCTAAATAAATTTCCGTATGGTAATTGAATTTTTACTTTTATATCGCTCATAGATAATTATTCTGATTTAATTCAGGATAAGTTATGAAATGCCATTATTAATAGTATATACGCCTGGAGGGATTCGAACCCCCAACCCCTGGTTCCGAAGACCAGTGCTCTATCCAGTTGAGCTACAGGCGCTTATTTAGAATCTTCTAGCTATTATATCATCTTTTAAAATAAAAACACCTGGAGGTAATATATAAGCAAGATATAATTATAATAAATTCTAAATTAAATTTACCACTAGATATATTAAAAGAGAACCAGCTAAAGCTCCAATAAGAAAAACTAACCCGTTTCTGTCTAATCCTGTATTTAAATTAGTCCCAGAGTTATTATCATATGCATTATAATCTTGGTCATTTGACTGTTGCTCATTAAATGCAGTCTGATCTTGTTGAAATTGATTCTGATTTTGTTGATTACTAAAGTTCTGATCTAATTCTGTATTTGGAGAGTAAGCCTCCTGGTTTGGTCGAGAAACTACTTCTTGAGTATTCCCTATATTATTAACACTCGGTACATCATTTAAGGTTTGAGGCTGAATAATGGAATTTTGAGCTGTAGTAGTATTTGTATTAGGTCTTTGAGTATTATCTATAACATTATTAACTACAGAATTTAATACATTTTTGTTTTCAACTACACCTACTTTTCCTTGAGTCTGAATAGGTTCTTGAATTGAATTTGAAGTATTATTTATAACCTGACTATTCTGTTGAGGCTGGGCGTTCTGTTGTTGCTGTGTTGGTTTAATAACATTTGCAGGAACCTTAAAATCTCCAAATTGTCTATTTGAGGCAAGTCCTTGTTTTGTTGGAACAGCATCAGACATAAAAAAAAACTAACTATACTTACTATAGAAAGTTTTAAGTTAAATTGCAATTAAATGCTAGGATTCTTTTAAAGTCCAACTTGAGTGAGCATCAACAGATCTTCGTTTATCAACTAAATTAGTAAAATCTAACCTATTATTTTGATCTAGAGAATTTATTAAACCAATAATCTCATTTCTATCGTAGAATCTAACAACTTTTATTTCCATCGTAGCTTCTTCCATAGCGTCACTAACATTCATAGGTTTAGTATTTATTGGCTTAATATTTCTTACTCGCTCTAACTGATCGATTATTAAAGCCTTATTGAAAGCTGCAGAACTACTTTTAGATTGTAAAGTTATTGCAATTACTCTTTCATCTACTTCACCTCTCCTATTTCTAACCTCTACAAAAACTCCATTTTTGTCTTTCTGTAAAAGAATAGCTAGATCAGAGTCAGGTAATTCCTTTCTATCATCAGCTCGATGTAAATCAAAATCAGCTGGATCTTTTGGCATAATTTAAAAGAGTAAAATATAAAATACTTTGAATTCTAAACTTATTAGTCTAAGTATTTTAATTTATACATATTTTTTAATTAGTAAACTGGATTTATAAGTGAAAATGAACTCAATTTCTTCAGCTTCTAGTTCTTTTCTATTTAATGATCCACTTATTAAATCATCTAAACTTACAAATTTATATAAATCAGCTTCGATTTCAGATTTCTTAAACTCTTCTTTAATAAGTTCTCTTAATTTAGTTATATATTTTACTGTCAGAACTCTAGTAAGTTCACGTATATAATTAAGGTATTGAGCTTTTTCAATACGGTTTAATAATACTTTCCTTTTAGCTTTACTAACTCCATTTAACCATTTATTAACTATCTCATTTTTTGAATCATCTGATTTTACATTATATATAAAAGCCGATTCATCAGTTATATTAATGCTATTACCTAAAAGGTTAAGTTCTTCATATTCAGCCTTATGAGATTTAAAAGATCTAGCTACAGTGGATGATAAGATTTCAACTAAGGATATTTCATCCCTCTGGATAATTTTCTGTAAAGAAGACATTTCTCTTCTAGCTAGGAAATTTACTCTAAATACTAGCTCATACTTTTCTAAAAAGATTCGCAAAAAGCCTTCTAAATCAACAATCGCACTAAATTCCAAATTTAAATCATTTATAAGGTCACGCTCAATGCTTTTCAAACTATTTTTTGAAACCTTTATAAAGGTTAATTTAATACTATTAAATATACTTAGACCTATATTTTTCAGATTTAAGCTAGAAAAGTTTCTAATGCTTAAAGTATGATAATCATAATTTGAAGCTGGCAGAATGCCTTTTAGTTCTTTTGATTTATCGACATAAATTTGATTACCAATAATTTTAATAAAATTAGTAGATTTGTATCTAATTCCAAAACCTTTGTATGTGCTAGAGATTGGTCCATCGTCTTTATACAAGTATTCTAAAAAAGAGATCATAAAGGGGTATGCTTTAGGTATAACTTCAGAGATTTCAGTTCTTTCAAAGTAGAAATCATAATCTTTAGGTAAGTTGTCATCTAAAAAATAAAAGCTATTAAAATTATCTTCAGAAAGAGTAGTTATAGCTCTAGTTTGCACTAAGTATAGTTCATTATTTTTAACAACCCATTCCATATCTTGAGGATGCCTGTATAGATCATCAATCTTATAACAAGTATCAATTAATTCTTTAAATATAGGATCTAAGTTTAGTAAACCATATGTATTTCTATATACTTTCAGAACTTCTGGTTTAATTTTCCCAGAAACTAATATCTCATTTGAACCGTTAACAGATTCAATAATCATTTCTCTTCCACCATTTGGATTACGAGTAAATGTTACACCAGAGAAATCTGCATCAATATACTCTTGTATAATTATGGAGAACTTACTAAGATCACCTGCTAAAAAACCTCAGCATGATGTATTATCTTTTCCATATCCTTTGAAAAGTTAAAAGCGTTACTAACCTTACTTTTAAATTGACCAGCATAAGATTAGGAGCTAGAGTCCTCTATTAACGCGCTAGATCTAATAATAAATTTAGAATCTCGAAATATCTTAGATATCTCAGAAGAAGTTATATGCTTATATTCTCCCGAAGCAATTTGGTCATTTGTAATGAAATATGTATTAGGGATGTTAAAACCAGCATCAGCTAGGAAAGCTAAATTAATAGTCTTTGGTCCTACATTACTAATAAAACTTTCAATTTTACTTAATCCTCTTATCATTTAACTTAAAACCGCTGATTCATTTATAAAGTATGCAATTAAAAATGAAATAACTAAAATTAAGATCAAAGGAATACTCCACTTTGGAATATAAAATTTTTCTGAAAATATTTTTAGATATTGATAAATACTTGCTACAAATGTTGATATAGCTGTAAAGGTTACAGCAAAAATAAAACCTAGTTGAGAACCTACCGAAGCAATAATATCAGGCCGTATTAAAGCTTTAGTAGGAACTATAAAGCTTATATTATAACAATGAAAAAATAGATAACTAAAAACAGTTTTTGAAATTTATTCATTATTTACCAATTAATTGATATAAGAAATGTCCTGATATATTTCTAGTACCTCTAGAGTCAGTTACTGTACCGATAACAGTTCCATCAGCATTTTTATTATTTATGTACTCATGAGCCTCTAATTCAATAACAGTATTATAAATGTCAGGAATCTCAATTACCCATTTACTCGGCTTTCCTTCATCCATTTCAAAATCAATGATGTTTGCATCAAAAGCTTTTTTAACATAACCTTCCGCACCATCTTTATAAATTATCCACCTATGTGTTTTATAAGGAAGGTCTTTATTTTCAACATCAGTTATATCTAGGTGATAAAAGTTTTCCTCTTCATCCCAGAGTGTAATACTATGAGTTTCACTATTTAATTCATCTCTCCCTTTAAAGATAAGTGATTTTGAATAATCGCTAGAGATAATCTGATCAGCAACAGCAAAAACCTCAAATTTGTCTCCATCTACACTAACCTCAGCATCTCCTTCACTTACAGATCTTATATAATCATTCTTATTTTTAACTATAAAATCTCCATTTAGATTTTCAATATCGATTTCTACATCAGTACCATCAACATCTAAAGTAATCTGGAAGCTCTCCCGAGTAGATAGGTCAGAAAAATCTTCGTTTATATATTCTTTTATATATCCATTTGGTAGAACGTAACTCTCTTTTTCATTTTCTGAAGTCCAAAGTGTTCGAGTTTTTCCGTTATAAGAATATAAAAGTGTAGAGTACTGATGATATTGATCCTTTGCTAGTTGTTTCCTTACAACATACATTACAAGATAAAAGTTCTCTCCTTTGCTATCTTTTCCATGCAAAACAACTCTGTCATAAAGATAATTTCTTAAATAGGAATTTATTTCATCCTCAGTAAAATCATCACAATTTATAACTTCTTTATCACATAAATCTAATTTAACATCACCGTAATATTCCTTACTATTAGATTCATTTGGGAAATAATAACGACCAGTGACAAACCCTACAAGCGAGCTCCAGACAATTGTATTTATAATTAACAAAAGGAGTATTGATTTTTTCAATTTATATTTATAACTTATAATATCTTATCAAAAAATGTAGTAAGTCGATATACAAACACTGCCTTCTCGACTTACTACATATAATAAGACTAACTAAGTTACAAATGAGGACAAAACAATTGCTTAAGCTTCACCATCTTCATCAAAATCAAAAAAAGGAATCATTTGAGTCTGATCTAGCTCATCATAAGGTTCGCTAAGAAAGAATGAACTATTATAATAATTATTTTTATTTCTTCCGGCAGTATCTAATGCAGCATTTACAATTGTTCTTGAAAATAAAATGACGTTTCTATCATGTCTTGTCTTTGGTTTATCATCATCAGCTACATAGTTAATAGCTAAAAAATTTTCTTGAGGTACTCTCCCTTCAGATGTTGCTTTAGAAGTTAAATAAATGACTGCTGGATCATCACGCCGGTCTTTCACTATCCAGCAATGTAACAAAATTACTATCAATAGTTACAAATTTTAGATCTGGGTTAGTATCCAAATAATCAGCCATCTCTTCTGGAGATTCTACTATTACTTGTTGTTCGCTCATTTGTTAATGATAAAAATTATAGTTTGGGTCCTAATTTTATGAGAATGATTTATTTAATTGTTAATCAAACCAAAATCATAACGTTATAACGTCAGATTTAATTAGTGCTATTACAAATGTTATTATTAACAATTAGAATTAAAAAAACAGCAAGTCAATATAATTTACATAAAAACAAAAGTCAATATACACTCTTTTAACATATGGATTATCACTATATTCAGCTAGAATTAATTAAATATATATCTTTAAAGCCAGGAAGTATTTTCTCTGATCTTAAATTTCTTGATATCCCATCTAACCAAACTGCCTACCACATTAAGGAATTAATTAAGCAGAAAATACTTCTTAAAGAGAACGAAAAATACTTTTTATCAAAAGAAGGTAAAAGATTAGCAAATATAATAGATATGTGGTCTAGAGCACCTAAGAAAAATATTGAGCCTAAATTAAGCATTAAGTGTCATGTATTCAAAGGAAGTAATATGGAATCAGAAATGGTTGTAGTTCAAAGGAAGAAAGAACCATATTATGGCTTTCATGGTGTCATGGCTAGTTCTGTAAAATATGAAAAGACATTACTGCAAAACGTAACAGAAGAGCTTCCAAAAAAACTAGGTTTAATTTCAAAAGATATAAGTTATTTAGGCGTTGCTAATGTAATAAATAAAATAAATGAAGAAGTTGTAGATTCTAAAATATTTCATTTATTCGTAGTTTTCAATGCAACTGGTAGTTTAATTTCTCCAGAAGGATACAATAATTTTTGGTTAAAACCTGAAGAATTCTTAAAGATCGACAAAATACATTACGGACAAAGAGAAATATTTCAAAAAGTTATTTCAGGAAATAAAAATATTTATATTGAATCTGTAAACAACATAGACTCGTTATAAAACTACTCAAATCTATTTGAGTGACTAAATATATTTAATAGCCTAAAATCTCAGTAATTAAAAATTCTAAAATGAAAATTTATTTCGCTGGATCAATTAGAGGAGGTCGTAAAGACAAAGAAGTTTACTTTGAGATTATAGAAAGCTTAAAAAGTTACGGTGAAGTACTTACTGAACATGTTGGTTCGTTACCTCTTTCAGCTCGAGGAGAACATGAGGTTAAAGAGGATTTTATTTATAAAAGAGATATTGAATGGCTAGAGTCTTCAGATATAGTTATAGCTGAGGTTACTAATCCTAGCTTGGGTGTTGGGTATGAGTTAGCCTATGCTGAGAAATTAAAAATACCAGTGCATTGTTTTTTTAATCCAGAAAAATATCAGTCTTTATCAGCAATGATTCGAGGTGATAAATATCTTAATGTATATGATTATAAAGATTTAGAAAAGGTAAATTTAATTTTAAATAATATATTTAAATGAATTCAGCAGAATATATAAAAAAAGCTCTACGAACTGAGCCAAAGCTAGAATTTACAAAAACTAAGTATATAGATGAAAGACTAGAGCATGCATTTATTGGAATTTGTTCAGAGGCAGGCGAAATAGCAGATTTATTAAAAAAAGTTAAAATATATAAAAAAAATATTGAAAAAATAGAAATTTTAGAAGAAGCTTCAGATTTACTTTGGTATATTGCAATAATATGCGATTACTATAAAGTGTCTTTTGAGGAATTAATGGAAATGAATATAAAAAAGCTCAATAAAAGATTTCCAGAAAGCTTCAGTAGTAAAGCGAGAGATAAAGTAAATAAAGCAAAAGAGTATTCTGAAATGAATAAAGTTATAAATTAAGTTTTATAAAATAAATATGATTAAAGCAATATGTTTCGATTTAGACGGGGTATACTTTACTGAAGCAGGAAAGAAAGGCTACGAAAGAAGACTTTTAGAGCTTTCTCCCAAATCACCAGAAGAAGTACGTGAGTTTATATATAACTCAAAGGCTACCAGAGACCATCACCTGGGACTTCTTTCCATAGATGAGTATCTAAACGAAATGAATGAAGCTTTAGAAGTTAATTTGGACTTTGGAGTGTTTAAAGAAATATATACTGATTACTATGAAGTAAATCCTGAAATAAAAGAAGTCATTCTTGATCTAAAAGTAAGAGGCTATATAATCTGTGCTTGTTCTAATATTTCAGAATCTAGAATTAAAGCTTTACAGGAAAAATTTGGTTTCTTTTCAGATTTTGATGCTTTAGTATTTTCTTTTAAAGAAAGAGTGTTTAAACCTGATCAAAAAATCTTTGAAGCTTTAGTAAGAGAAGCTGGCTGCCTTCCAGAAGAATTAGTATATGCAGATGATAATTAAAATAGATTAGAAGGTGCACGAGAGTTAGGAATACAGGTTCATAAATACGAGGATATAGACGAGTATACTGAGTTTTTATGTAATGAAGGTGTAAATATTGATAGGTGTAATGAAATCAGCAGTAGAAGTTAAAATAAATAGAAACCCCGAACTTGATTCGGGGATAACACCGTAGTATTAGTTCTGAATTTAAATGTAAACTTAAGAATCACGCACAGGTGTTAACTCTGAATCAAGTTCAGAGATTCAAAATCAATGTTAGAATAATATAAATAGACACAAATTATTTATGACTTGGAAACTACCAAAACCAATAAAAATTTACGAGGCTCTAGGAGCAGTTGCTGCTGGAAGAGTTAAAGAAGAGGAAAATGAAATAAGGGTATATAACTCATCTGGAGAAAAATACTACATTGTAAGTTTTGATCAAGAGACAAACTCAATCTATGCAAACGACAATGCAAGCTATTGGCAAGGATACTTAGGATACCCATCAATCGCTTTTCTATTTACTGCAGGATTACTTAAATACCGAGATGATATTGCTAATTATTTTAAAGAGGTAAATTGGAAAAAGATTAATGAAAAATATAAGAGAAAGTACGATATGGTTATAGAAGTTGTTTTATATGATGCAGAAAAGATGGGAGGTAAAAGAGACGAAATAGTAGAATATATAGATTCAATAATGACCCAATTAGAGAAATTGAATCTTCAAAAACACGCAAAAAGGTATCTCCCCCCAAAGTGAAGTAAAAGAGCATAACTAAGAAAAAAGTTTCATTACTTAAAATACTTTTTACTTAGTACTTTTTACTTTATACTTTTAATATGAAAATATTAGTAATTAATGCAGGTTCTTCGAGCCTAAAATTCAAGCTTTTTGAACATAAAGATGAAAAAGTATTAGCAAGTGGTCAATTTAAAAATCATGCTAAAGACGAGTACTCAATAAAATATAAAGTACTTAATAAAGAAGAGAGAGCTTTAAAGCTAAATGAAAGAGACTACAAATATGCCTTCGACTATATTGGAAATTTGTTAAATGAGGAAGGGATAATAACTAGTGAACAACAAGTTACTGCAATAATTCATAGAATAGTTCATGGAGGAGAAGAGTTTATAAAACCTGCAGAACTAAATGATACAAATATAAAGAAAATAGAAGTTTTTAATGAGTTCGCTCCGTTACATAACCCTATAGCATTAGAGAAAGTAAATAACTCTAAGAAAGTTTTTCATAAGTCTAAACAATTCGGTGTTTTCGATACATCATTCCATCTAACAATGGAGAAAGAAGATTTCCTTTATGGATTACCATATGGATACTATGAAAATTTAGGAGTTAGACGATTTGGATTTCATGGAAGCTCGCACGAATTTATTACAAATGAGCTAAAAAAGAAAAAAAAGAAGTTTAAACTTGTCTCTTGTCATCTAGGTTCAGGTTCTAGCGTTTGTGCTGTAAAAGATGGAATTGCTATAGATAATTCATTTGGGTTTTCTCCAGAAGAGAACTTGATTATGGCTACTAGATCAGGTGAGATTGATTTTGATGCTGTTATATTCCTAAAAGAAAAACTTATGATGAATGATAAGGAGATTACTGATACTTTAAATAATGATAGTGGTCTTCTTGGAATATCTGGATATACAAAAGATATGAAGGTACTAATAGATGATTATGATAAAAACCCAAGGGCAAAGCTTGCTGTAGATATGTATGTTTCTAAAGTAGTTGAGTTTATTGCAAAATTTTATGTAAAACTAGAGGGTATAGATAATCTTGTATTTACAGGAGGAATTGGACAAGGTTCATTTGTTTTACGAGATCTAATTTGTAAAAAACTCAAGATTATAGGCATAGAGATAGATAAAAAGAAAAATGATGGAGCATTTAATGTAGAAACAAGGCTAGATATAACTGATAAAAAATCTAAAACAAAGATTGAAGTCATTCCAACTAACGAGGAATTACAGATGTTGAGGAATGTAGTAGCGGAATACTTTTAAAAAGTGAAGCGATAGTAATACAATTGTATATACTATCGTATTTACCATCGTTTAACTTAGCTCCTGGTTCTACACCTTCGGCAATCTAGGAATAAATACGCTAGTTTTCCTTTTATACTCCTTCCATTCAGGATCACCTTCATACTTTTTTTCAAGCATTGGAACTCCAGATACAAATAGTAGCAAGTAAGTAATAGTAATTGGGGCAATAATACCAAAGTACCAGTTATCAGTGCCGATAGTAGCTAGAAAAAATCCCCACCATAAAGTTGCTTCACCAAAGTAGTTAGGATGTCTTGTAAGACTCCATACTCCATATTTCATTATTTTAGGAAAATTTGGTCTATTGCTATACTTTTCTTTAATACTGATAAATTGTCTAAGTTGAAAATCTCCTATTGTTTCAAAAAACAATCCAATTAACCAAATTAATACGCCAGCAATTATATAAAGATTATGATTTGAATCCTTATTATATGTTTGCACTAACAGCATCGGCGTTGAAATGAGCAACATTAAAAAACCTTGCAACATATATATTTGTAAGAAAGCTCGTAATTCAAAGAAGCTCCAATTATCTCTCCACTTTTTATATCTCCAGGCTTCAGTTTTTACCTTTTTTAAATTTCTTGTACCTAGATGTAATGTAAGCCTTAGTCCCCAAACTACAGTCATTAAGACTAGTAAAATATTTAAAAAGTTATAGTTGCCGTTAAAGAAAAGTGCAACAGAACCGATGAGCATAAAACCTAGCCCCCAAGCTACATCTACAATTCCATTATTTTTAAGGAAATGACCAACAAAATAAAAGTAACTCATAAAAATAAAAACCGCATATGAGCTTACTATTAATGTATCAATAAATGCATTCATAATTCTAAATATTTCAATAAAGTATTATACCTTAAGCTTAAATAAATTTGGTAGATAACTCATAACCATATTCTTTTCTGGTGATAATTGCTTCTTTCGCTCCAAAACCATCTAGTTTTAGTCTTATTCTCTTTATTAATTGATCTATAGCCCAGTCTGAGTGTTTACTCTCGTAGTTTGCCTTCCATATAAGATCCCCGATTTTTTCCCGTGAGATTTTTTCATTTTTTACCAATTCCATTAAGACAATGTACTCGTTATTTGTTAATTCATTTCTTAAATTAGTTAACGAAATATATAAATTATCATTAACTATATTAAATTTTACTTCTTTATTTTTTACTATATTAACCCAGTTACCAAAACCTTTCCACTTTCATCTATAGCATTTAACTCCTTTAGATAGTTAGTAATCCTCTCATCTCCTTTATTACCTAAAAGTATTACTTGTTCCTCAGGAATAAATCTACTCCATAGATGACTTATAACTTTATTTATCTCTAAAGATTCAAAAACTTTATCCAGAGAATCATATTTATTTCTAAGTCGAATAACGGCCTTAAGTAAAGCTGGAGTACCTCCACAAAAATTATAAATAGTTTCCGCAGTTTCATCTGAAATAGATGAATCATTCTCCTTTAACCAACTAATAGCAAGCTCTTTTGTAAAATATGGACTCTTAATAACATTAAAAAAGATTAAACCTAAATCATTTATATTTGAATCATTAATAAAATCACTCTCAATAAATAGAAAGATGAAATTTATTTTCTCATTATTATTTAATTTTAGATTAAGAATATATTTAAGAATATTTGTATCATTAAAATTTGCGTTATCAACAACAATTACAAGACTTTTACGAAAGGTTATATCTTTTAGCTTTGAAGTTATATTTTCTTTATTTGAATATAAACGTAACGATTGACCCAGTTGTTCTTCTATGAGATCTTTTTCTAATGTTAAATCTATATAAATAAACTCAGTGTTCTCAATCTGCTCTTTAGATAGGTAATCTGACAGACCTGACTGAGTTTGAAGCGATGCTCCAAACTCAGTTCGAAATGTTCTTGGCAAGCAAACTAAAGAGACATTGTCTCCTTTTTCTACTAAAGAAAATATTTCTTTAGCATTTTCTTTAGTTATTGAATGATTTTTATTAAAGAATTTACTCATACGAGAGAATTATATCAATATGTCAGCTTAGAGTCACTTATATCAGGTTAGTGTCAAGTTCAAAGCAAGCTATATAAGTACAATATAACTAATAATTTTTATTGCTTATAAATACGGATGAACAGAATCAATCAAGCGTTTGGGATACATCTGAAAGTAAAGACCTATACTCAACTCTACAACACGAAGTTGGAGTAGGTTCATTTGAAGACACAGATGAAGCTTTGAGTTTTATTAATATTTCAGAGAGTACTAGAGATAGAGTTTTACATCTACTTATTTCAGATTGTCAGGCCAAGTACTATATGAATGGTGCTGAAAATAATTTTACAGGTAACAAATCAATAGAAAGAGTTATAAGTGCATATTCAACCTATAAAAGAGCTGGTGGACAAAAAATAATTAGTTCAATAGAACAACTTATTAATGAATCATAAAAAATATATGAAACCAATTGGAAATAAAGAAATAAAATACAAAGGGAAAATAATAGCTGTTACAAATCAATTATTTGATCTTAACGGAAAAGAAGTAGTATTTGAGTTTGCCGAAAGAGCTCCTGGAGTTCGAATGATTGTAGAGAAAGATGAAAAAATCTTACTTACAAAAGAGTATAGAAATGAAACTAAAAGCTACGATTATAGGTTAGCTGGTGGAAAAGTCTTTGATCGGCTTGAGGATTATTTAGCTTATGTAAATACATCTAATGAAGTTCAAGAAGCAGCTGAAGTTGCATTAAAGAAAGAAGCTAAAGAAGAACTTGGTATAGAAGTAATAAGCTCTAAACTTAGTCATGTATCTGTATGTGGAGCAACTATTAATTGGAACCTTTACTATTTCATTATCACTGATTTGAATGAATTAGATGAACAAGAATTAGAAGATGGAGAGGATATAAAGTTAAGTTGGTTTAGTAAAGATGAAGTAAGAGAAATATGTTTAAATGGAGAAATTAGTGAGGAGAGGAGTGCTATTGCCTTATTAAGGTATATTAATTAAATAAAGAGGCAGATAAATCTGCCTCTTTCAACTAATATTTAAGAGATAATTGACTTTAAATATTCAAAGACTTCTTCTACATGCCCATTAACTTTTACATCGGGCCAAACTTTAATAATACTTCCTTCTGGATTAATTATAAAAGTTGATCTTACTGTACCCATATATTTTTTTCCAAACATAGATTTCTCCTGCCAAACTCCAAAAGCTTTTTGTAACTCCATCTTATCATCAGATAGAATTGTAAAGTTAAGCTTATGTTTTTCTATAAATTTATCATGTGAGTCTATCGAATCTTTACTAACTCCAATTACTTCAACCCCTAAATTCTTTATATCTTCATTAAAATCTCTAAAACTGCAAGCCTCTTTTGTACAACCTGGAGTATCATCTTTTGGATAAAAGTATAAAACTATAAATTTACCTTTATAATCACTTAGAGAAATGTTTTCATCTTTCTGATTTTCAATTGCTATATCTGTTGGAACTTTATCGCCTTCCGTTAACATAAATGTGTTTAATTAATTTGCTTAGTTACTATATTATAAATAATTTGTAGAGTAAAAGACAATCTGTAGAAGAAAGTATTCAATAATTAAATCTAACTACATACTAGCTAGCTTGTATTTTGTACCTCTACCTTTACCTTCTGTTTTTATTAGTTTCTTTCTAACAAGATCTTTCATATCTCTAAATGCAGTCATTGTAGACACATCCATCATATGACAGTAATCCTCTCTTTTTATCGTTGGTACTGTTTGAAGATATTTAAGAACTTTAAGTTGTCTTTTATTAAGGTCCAAGAAAGGTTGTTTCTTTGACTTTTCATCTTCAATTATAAATCTATCTATATCTTCTCTAACAGTTACTAGTTCTCTAACTAGTCCATCTGTAAAGTTTTCTAACCATAGTGATAAATCATGTGATCTTCTACTTAAGTCAAATGATGCCATTAACTTTTTCTCACTGTTTTCTAAAAACTTTAGTGTTGAAGTATATATTTTTGAAGACATTCCCTGCTTTAATAGTAAGTAATCTAGTAAAGCGGCAATTGTAAGTTTATTTCCTGCAATATATGGACTAATTTCCATTAATCTGAATATTAAAACACCTATTCTTACAACAGGAGTAATAACAATCATTGAGTTCAAGTACCAATCGACAAGATCTTCTACAGCGGAATCTATTTCATGTGAGGCTATATTAGGATCTCTAAGATCTACATAATTATCCCATCTATCATCAATTTTATCATTCAAATTTCTAAGTCTAGCATCCCAATTTTCTCTCCATTGAACTATTAAAAGCTTATTTAAGTGCTTTAGTATTGATAAATCAAGCTCAGCATATGAATCAGCTAAAGAAGATCTATTAAAATCGATTGTGTTCTTATAATTTACCAATATGTTCTTTCTAACCTCATCGATATCGTCTGGTTTTATACCATTAGCTAACCTCTCTACATCTTTTATCGTAAGATCTAGGTTCAGTATATGAGCTAAATGGAATAAATCTAAGACTCTAGTATGTGCTGTAAGTTTCGATCTTATATTATAAGTCAGATCTAGGTTTTGTAGTGTTGTCTTATGAGACTCTAATTTTATTAAACTATCTACTAATTTATCTGTATAGTTAAATATTGGATTGTACATTTATATATAATAAAAGCATCATAATCATAACATATAATTTCAAATTTAACAGCATAAAAGCTTTCAATGAGTTTATATTTAATTTATACTAGATTAAGCTTTACTAAAAAAAATGAAACCTATACTAATAATTATCGGAATTTTATTAATTGTATCTGCATCATTTCTAATTCTTCCAAAGTACTTAAAAAATAATGAAGTAACTGAAGAGGTTACAGATGAACAGACCTATATAAATTCAATTACTGGAGAAACACTTGATATTATAGTTGAGTTGGCTGATTATGAATTTTATCCTAATAGATTCAAAATCAATTTAGAGTCAGTATCTAACGAAATAGTTCTTAAGGGAATAAGTGGATATCATAATTTCTCAAGCAATGACTTCTATATAGAGTCACCAATAATTGGACCTGGTGAAGAACATGTACTTGTTTTACCAACACCAATAAATGTAAAGAAAGGAGATATATTAGAATTCAGATCAACAGTAAATGACGATTCAGAGAAAGGGATGATAGGTTATATCGAAATTATTTAGCGATTTATAATTTCAGCTTCTACAACTTCCCTTGTATTTTTTTCTGAATTAGTAGAAGCTTTTTCTTGAACAAAAATCCAAAGTAGTTAGTATAACCAAAATACTGCGGAAAAAGTAGCAAACGAGGTAGCTACAAAAATAACTCTTATTAAAACTAAATCAATAGAGAAATAATCTGAAAGACCTGTACTGACTCCTCCTAATAGTGTATTTTCTCTAATTCTATATAGGTTTTTCTCTTTTACCATAAAAGTTATATAATGATAATTATTATTTTACACTATTTATGTACATTTTCATTCTGGGTAAGAATAAAAACCTATCTAAGTTAGAGATAAGCAGACATCTCGCTGCTAACTACTCGACTTATAAGATTATTGAAAATGCAGATAATTATTTAACTGTAGATATTAAGGATTTTAATCCAGAATCCACAATTAATGAGCTTGCTGGAACACTTAAAATAGGTGAAATAGATATGAAAACTAACAGTATTGATGAAGTACTTGATAGAGTATTTCTTAATACTAAATTTAATTATTCAATTACTAATCTTAATTTAACTAGTACTGAATTAGAAATCGTTGAGCTAAATGTAAAAAAATATTTGAAAAAAAATAAATTCAAAGCCAATTATAAAAAACCTCTTAAAAACATAGTTTCTCCTAGTAAATACTCTTCTTGGGAACTAGATAATGGATTTGAGCTAATTGCTTATAAGACAAAAGGGGATTTGAATGTATTAATTACACTAGTTTCAGCTAATACTAATTACTATAAAGACTTTGATAATAGTAGACCAGCAAGAAAATTTACACACGGGACTTCATTTAGACTTACTAATTTAATGCTAAATTTATTTAAATTTAATCATAAAACTCTAGTAGATCCTTATTGTGGTACTGGTACTTTTCTAATAGGAAGTCTTATAAAGGGTTTCTCTGTAATAGGTATTGATAATGAAACGGAATTAATAAATACTTCGAGGCAAAATATTGAATGGGCAATAGATTATTATTCTGTAGAAAATGCGAATTATAAATTAATTAAAGGATATTCTGAAAGCACTGATTTTAAAGCTGATGCTTGTATTTTTGAACCCTATATGGGTCCATTCTTAAAAAAGAAACCAAATAAAGCTCAAGCTACTCAGATAGCAAAACGACTACAGGATTTATATAAGAAACTATTTGAAAATCTTAAGAATAACCTAAATAGTAAAGCAGAAGTTATTTGTGTTATACCATATTTTGTTACAAATACAGGTGAATCTATTAAAATAAATGAGAAAGAAGTTTTTACAAACTTTTTTAAGTTTCAAAAGCTTGAATTAGATATTTCTAACCCAATTACTTATAGTACTCCTGATGGATCTAATATTGGTAGATATATATACCTTTTAGAGACTAATTAACTACCAATTTCCATTGACAGGCTTATTTTTTTTGCAATACTTATTAAGTTTGTTTTTAAACTATTTTTAGTATTTAGATCTTTAATCTCACTTTCTATTTTTTTTAGTAAATCTTCCAAATCATTCTTTAGATCTGAGTCTATCTTCTTATTGTGGACATTTTTAAGGAATGCAATATAACCTCTATATTCCTTTTCTCTAATAACATCACTTAAAATTTCAATTTGTTTATTTGTCATTTTTTATTAACTAATATTTACAAGCGATTATAGATCTTTTTACGTTACAATCAAGCATATTTTTTATAAATTAAAGTAATATTTATATATCCTTTATGATTTCTTCATAAAACTTAATAATTAGTAGTTTTCTAAATATTTTGAAGCTTCAACAATTTTGATATTAATTGAATCGGATAAAAGCAATTCATATGTCATTTTAAATTCTTCTAATGAATCAAATGGTTTTTTAACAAAATCATCTATTTTCTGCACATCAACCCATTTAAACTCCCCCTCTTCGTTAGATTGTAAATCACCCTTTGGATTTTCTATCTTAAAATTATAAAAATATTTATCATCAATGATTTCTCCACTTAGGTTCTTAACTACTACGTGCTTGATCAAAAACAGTTCAGCTTTTTTAGTGATGACTAGATTAGTCTCTTCTTTTAATTCCCTAATTACTGATTCGTTTATGGTTTCTCCAAATTTAACTTTACCTGAAGGGAAACCTTGATTGTTATAAAAGGGGTGTTTCAGTCTTTTATATAGTAATACTTGTTTTCTTCCGTCATTTTCTCTTACGCAGCAAAATGCTACTAATATTTTGCCTTGCCTTTGTATCTTTTTAGAATCGTTATCAATTATAGAGGCGCTCTCTTTTCCTTTATTAGTAAGTGCATAACTTTTATCCTCTTTCTTAACATATCCTAAGCTTATTAGTTTTTTAAGATGAAAATTAAATAAATTATTTTCTAAATCATCAAAGGGTCTTAAATTAGTGTAAGTAGCGTTGTCTTTATACAGCAACTTATTTAATATTGCTATCTGTATATAGTGCATGTCTTCCATAGAATATAATTTAAATGTTTAATATGCTTATAATACATGTACTTTTAGCATATGTTAGGCAGGTTGAATTGCCTTAAAATTTGTTAAATTTTGATATTTAATAACTCATCCCACGAGGTTGTATATCTACTTGATATTCTATCCGATCTAACCCTCCATCTTTCTTTATTTATTTCTTTTCCGCTGCGTACTAATTCAGTTCCAAATTTACTATTTATAAAATCTATGTTTTGCATAAGAGTACTCTTTTGATCCTCGCTACTTTTATTATAACTATGTAACATAGAGTATTGTATTGAATTCTCGTCTCGTATCCCTGTTATATAAATCCCTGATTTTTTATATCTATAACCATTTTTATATATTAACTTTAGCGCTTCCAGTCCCTTTTTTATAAAATCAGGAGAGTAGTTACTATAGTTATCTAAAGTCATTGTAGTTGCATTTGAATATGGCTTATCTTCTCCATATTTGCCTGTTCTTATATAAACAGTAATAAAATTAGCTACAGACTTTTGTTTTCTAAGCTTCCTCAGTGCATTAGAGGTATAGCTTGCAACTGCCTGCTCTAGCTCTTCTATTTTAGTTATTGGAGTTCCGAAAGATCTAGTATAGGATATACCTTTTCTAGGCGTTGGATTATTATCTAGTTTAAAACAAGATACGCCATTAATTTCTAGATAGGTTCTTTCAACCGTAACACTATACTTTTTTCTAATAAAAGCTCTATCGCTATATTTAAAATCTTTAACATTATAAATCCCATCTCCCCTAAGTTTCTCACTTGTTCTATATCCGATCCCCCATACTTCAGATATATCTAGCTTATTTAATAGATCATCTAACTCAGCTTCTCCAAGGATTGAAAGATCTGTTGTAGAATTAAATCTTCGTTGAAGCTTTCCTATCTCATTTGCAATTTTTGCTAATGTTTTAGTTCTAGCAATACCGACAGAAACAGGTAGTCCGATATTTTTCTTTACTGTATCTACTATGGAATCTCCTAACGAAGTATATTTATCTATATCATCATCCAGCCTCAAAAAAGCCTCATCTATAGAATATAATTCTATATCGTCAACAAAACTCATTAAAGTTTTCATAACTCTATTTGATAAGTCTCCATAAAGAATAAAGTTAGATGAAAATATATTTACATTCTTGCTTTCTAAAAGATCTTTAATTTTAAAGTAAGGAACTCCCATAGCCACCCCCATATCTTTTACTTCCTGAGATCTTGCAACTACACAACCATCATTATTAGATAAAACAATAGTAGGTTTATTCCATAGTTTTGGATTAAAGACCCTCTCGCAAGACACAAAGAAATTGTTACAGTCTACTAATGCGTACAGTGAAAGTTATAAGTAATAAGTAAAAAAACTCTCTCCTCCATTTGGGAAAGGTGCCCTTTAGGGCTAGGAGACTTCACTAGCTTCTATCCCTTTATCTTTTTTATCACCCCAGTAACTACTCCCCAAACACTAAACTCATTGAACTCTTTCACATTTATAATTTCGTAATTATCATTTTCAGGCTTTAAATACATTTCTTCTCCTGATTTAAAAAATCTTTTTACTGTATATTCACTATCTAATACAGCTAAGACAATATCGCTATTTACTGGCTCTAGTGATTTATCTATGACTAGAATATCTCCATTATGTATCCCCGCTTTTATCATCGAGTCCCCGCTAACTCTAACAAAGAAAGTAGCAGCTGGATGTTTTACTAGATATTCATTTATATCTAAAGTTTTATCTATGTAATCAGTAGCTGGGGAAGGAAATCCCGCAGGAACTGAGTCGAGGAATAGTTGTATTGATGACATAATATACAAATCTGGTTTATTACACCTATTATAGTATACTTTACACCTTTAGTCTAAACAACAACTTGCGCCGCAATACAATGCACAAATCGATGTTTCAAGTTTAAAATTAGGAATGGAGAGAAAATTATTCTTAAATAAATATAGAGTAGATACTATCAGGCTTAAAAATCACGATTATAGAGAAGAAGGCACTTACTTCATTACCATATGTATAGCTAAACGAAAGAGATACTTCGGCAAAGTGATCGATAATCAAATGCAATTAACTAGAATAGGAGAGATTGCATATAAAAACTGGCTTAACATACCTAACCATTTTAAGAATGTGCAATTAGATGAATTCATTATAATGCCTGATCATATGCATGGAATTATTATAATATTGCCAGAGGAAATAATGAAAGAGGAAAGAAATAATCTCAAGTTACAGACGTTGCATGCAACGTCTCCACAGCATGCAATACCTCCACTGCATGCGATATCTCCACAAACAGAAAAATCTATAGATCCCAAAATATCTCAATATTTCTCAGATATAACACCCAAACCTAGATCATTATCAACAATACTAAGATCATATAAATCAGCCTGCACAAGAGAAATCAATAAAATAAATCCTGAAATTAAATTCAAGTGGCAGACTAGATTCTATGAACATATTATAAGAAACGAAAGGGCATTTACTAATATTAAGAATTATATTAAAAACAATCCTTCAAATTGGAAAAAATAGAATAGAAAAAATAAAAGAAGCTCCAGTTACAGACGTTGCATGCAACGTCTTAAGTTTATGCGTTGCATTCCAACATCTCAAGGTTTATGCTTTGCAATACAACGCCTCAACGTTTATATTAATAAGGATAGCTTTATTTAATTATTTTAATTAAAAACATCTCTTATGCGACCTTCTAACCTTAAAACAAAAATCTTCCTAGACAGCGGAGATCCTAATGATACAAGAAAAATAATTAATCAATTAGGATTCCTAGACGGACAGACAACAAATCCGTCATTAGTAACAAAAAATCCAAAATTTATTGAGATTCAAAAAAAAGGAGGAGTTTGTAAAGCTGAAGAATTACTAAACGAATATCGAAAACTAGTTGTAGAAATCTCGGAACTAATTCCTGGGAAATCAGTATCGATAGAAGTTAGTGCTGATTTAGATACAAAAGCAGAGGAAATGGTAGAGCAAGGGCTGGAAATGAATAAGTGGATTGATAATGCACATATAAAACTTCCATCAACAAAAGAAGGTATTAAAGCAGCTATTAAACTAAGAGAGGAAAATGTTAGAGTTAATATGACTTTAATATTTTCACAAGAACAGACTGCGGCTATTCATAAAGCCATTAATTCAGAACTTACAGGAGATGTTTTTGTTTCTCCATTTATAGGGAGACTAGATGACATAGATCTTGATGGTACTGATCTCGTAACTAATATTCAAAAAATGTACAAAGAGTCTAATTCAAACGTTGAAGTACTTGCAGCTAGCATAAGAGATCTTGAGCACTTCTTATATCTAATCTATTCTGATGTTGACATTATTACCACTCCAATGAAAATATTGGAAGAATGGGCGGCTAATGGCCTCGTTATTCCAGACAAGAACGATTTAGATTTTAAGAATGAAAATAAGTATTTTAAAAGTAGAGATCTTCTAAAAGATAATTCTTTAGATATAGAATATAAAAATATTGACCTGACCAAGGACTGGACAAAAATTGATATTTCTCACCATCTAACAGATAAAGGACTTACTAAATTTGCGGAAGATTGGAATAAATTGATTGGGAAATGCTAGGTCATAATTATTCTAAGAAGAGTATTTCTTTGTAGATGTGACATGATCTCCTGAATAATGCTTCGCTGCCCAGGTGTTCTTTTATATATAACGTATCATTGTAGAAATACTTGCCTTCCACTTTCTTTAATTTTCATCTAAACTATAGTTATGAGTGGACGAATTGAGAAAAAATCAATAGCTGATCTGCAAAGACTAGCTAATGATATAAGAAAAGATATATTAAAGATGCTTTTAACTGCAGGTTCAGGACATTCAGCAGGACCTCTAGGAATGGCAGATATCTTTACAGGATTATACTTTGATGTATTAAAACATAACCCAACTCATCCAAAATGGGAGGAGAGAGACTATGTATTCCTATCAAATGGACACATATGTCCAGTTTGGTATGTAACGCTTGCTTACGCTGGCTATTCTGAAAAAAGTGAGCTTAAAACACTAAGAAAAATAAACTCAAGATTACAAGGTCATCCTAATAGACTAGACCTCCCTGGAATTGAAAATTCAAGTGGTCCTTTAGGACAAGGTATTTCCCAAGCTATTGGAGCTGCAGTTGCAGTAGAAATGGACAATAAAAAAAATCAGGTTTACTGCCTAATGGGAGATGGTGAATTAAATGAAGGTCAGTGCTGGGAAGCATTTATGTTCGCTGGTAATAGAAGAGTAAACAACCTAACGATTATAATTGATAGAAATAATATCCAAATTGACGGATTTACAGAAGATATAATGCCGTTAGAAAACCTTAAAGATAAGCTTGAATCATTTAACTTACACGTACTTGAAATAGACGGACATAACATTGATGAGTTTATAGAGGCTACAAATAAAGCAAAAGCAATCCATGCAAAAACTGTAGTAATAATTGCACATACAATCCCTGGTAAAGGAGTTGAATTTATGGAGTTCAAACCAGAATGGCATGGTAAACCACCTAATACTGAAGAAGCAAAAAAGGGAATAAAAGAAATAAGATCGTTAAAAGATCAGATTGAATGGGACTAAGAATAGTGGTTAGGTTATAGTGAATAGGTATTAGTGAAATACATTAAAAGCAGTGAGCTAATGAAGAATTGCTAGTGATTAGTATTTAAAATTGAAGTTAATTGAAAGTGTAATAAGTATAAAAATGAATAAATCATTAAACAAGAGTATTTTTGATAAGAAAGTAGAATTAAAATCTACAAGAGATGGCTTCGGAGAAGCGTTAGTTGAAGCTGCAAAGATAAACAAAGAAATTGTTGCACTATCAGCTGATCTAACAGAATCAGTAAGACTAAATCATTTCAAAGAGCATTTTCCAGAAAGATTTGTTGAAGTTGGAGTTGCAGAACAGAATATGATGGGTATAGCTGCAGGAATGGCTATAGCTGGAAAAATACCTGTTGTCGGAAGCTATGCTGTCTTTAATCCTGGACGAAACTGGGACCAGCTTAGAGTTAGCGTTTGCTATTCTAATTTAAATGTAAAAGTAATTGGAGGACATGCTGGTCTTTCAGTTGGACCTGATGGTGCTACTCACCAAGCTTTAGAAGACATAGCGATAACAAGAGTTCTTCCCAATTTAGATGTAATAGTTCCTTGCGATTATGAAGAAGCTAGAAAATCTACTAAAGCAATGTCTGAAATTCATGGACCGCTCTATTTAAGACTTGGGCGAACTAGTATTCCAGTTATAACTACTGAAGATACTAATTTTGAGATCGGTAAAGCTGAAATATTTAAAGAGGGTAGTGATGTTACAATTGTTGCTTGTGGGATTATGGTTTACCAAGCCCTAGTTGCAGCTAATCAATTAGAGAAAGAAGGAATTAAAGCAGAAGTTATTAATAATCATACTATTAAACCTCTAGATACAGACACAATAATAAAATCAGCAATGAAGACTAAGTGCATAGTAACAGCAGAGGAACATCAAATTAATGCAGGCCTTGGCTCAGCAATAGCAGAAGCGATAGTTAAAGAATATCCAGTAGCGATAGAAATGGTAGGTATCAACAATACATTTGGGGAATCTGGAGATCCAGAAGAACTAATGAAAAAATATAAAATTACAAGTAAGGATATTGTAAGTTCAGTAAAGAAAGCAATCGAGAGAAAAACTAAGTAACTTCATCTCTAAATAAATAGCTACAGACTTATGGAAATAAATTTCAGTAATTCTAAAATAGATAAAAAAGATCTAGATGAAATGTTAGATTCATCTATTAGCTATACGACTTATCTAAAAGGTGTAATTGAGAAATCCGACTATGAAGTAGCTGAAGCTTCTATTAACCTACCTTTTTCAAAAAAAATAATCAGAGAAATTGAAGATTTAGTTAGCCACGTTGATGTTTCTAAATTAGAAATAATATTTGTAGTTGGTATTGGAGGCTCAGATCTTGGGACGAAAGCTATTTATGATGGGCTTAAGGGTTATCTTGATGAATATAAATCAAAATATCCCCAAATTATTTTTCTAGATACTATAAACGAAGAAATTATAGAAGAGATTAATGATTTAATAATTAAAGAAGGAAGAATTAGCTCCCTTGAAGAAATCTTAATTAATGTAATTAGCAAATCAGGCACTACTACTGAAACAATTTTTAATTTTGAACTTTTATACAAAACACTTAGTCAGTTAGGAGAAAAAATAAATGACCGAGTAATTGTTACAACTGATAAGAATTCTAAACTCTGGAAAAAGGCAGATGAGCTAGATATAAGAAAAGTTGCAATACCTAGAATGGTAGGAGGTAGATTTTCAGTTTTTACTGCAGTTGGTTTATTACCTTTATATTTAGTAGATATTAATATTAGTGAACTTTTACAAGGTGCTAGAAAAGCGGTTAATGATATAATAGATTCAAATGATAACAATGCAATTTTTTCTGCATTCTCTATATATAAACACTATCTAAATGGTAAGAATATAATTAACCATTTCTTTTTTATTCCTAAACTTGAGAGGTTAGGTAAATGGTATAAGCAATTAATCGGAGAGAGTATTGGTAAACAATATAATTTAAGTGGTTATGAAAAACATGTTGGAATTACTCCAATAACATCTATTGGTTCAACAGATCTTCATTCAATGGCGCAGCTATATTTTGGTGGTCCAAATGACAAATTCAGTTGCTTAATTTATAGAGATGATACAGAAAAAGATATTAAGAATGGCTCTCCAATATTTGAAAATCTAGTTGAAGGAATTAAAGGTAAGACTTCTTCTGACGTTATGAATGCAATTTATCAGGGTGTTAAAAAAGCCTATATAAAAAACTCTATTCCTTTTATGGAGATAATAATGCCAAAACTTGATGCTTACAATATTGGATACTTTTTACAGTTTAAAATGCTTGAAGTAATGTATTTGGGTAAATTATTAAACGTTAATACTTTTGATCAACCAAATGTTGAAGATTACAAGAAAGAAACGAGGAACTTATTAGAGAAAAAATAGGGACTCATACTTATTATAAGTCCCTATTTATTAGTAATTTATACTTAAAACCCAAACCTTTTGTCTGTATTTAAAACTTCTTCTGGAATAGATAATGATTCGTCATTTACATATTGAACTTCCATTTTATAATCTTCAGCAGTGTTATATACAAATAGCGCACTTTCTATATCAAAAAAAATCAGTATTCTCATGAGTCATATCATATAGTTCATAGCACTTTATTGAAGAATCATTAGGACAATCAACTATTCCTTTATATTCATAATTACTAGAATCTACACTTATAAGATCACCTGAAATCTCTTCATCAAAAGATGATTTAGTTTCATCATCATGAGCAAAAAGAGCAAATTCTAATTCATCGCCACCTATAAACCTACCTTCACCATTCTGATAAATATATAAGACATTGTTGCTATCATTGAAGTCTATAGCTTCTACATAGATAATTCTATTGATTCTATCAGTACTTATAACTGTCTCATCGCTTACTCCTGTATATTTAAATTTAATAATTCCCGCAAATCCATCAGCATTCTTATTTACTTTTTCTAAAAACGAATCTATCTCCTCCGCACTCTCCAAATTAGTATATTTAAATTCTTCAGGGTTATTAGATGATTCTTCATCATCCTTCAACACGAAAAAGCCTACGGCTAATATAATAATTATTAGTAAAATAGAAAATAACCCTAACACTGCCTTATTATTCTTCATTTAAATATTTTAATAGTTTAAATTGGGAATAGTATCACCTAAGTTTTTAACTTTCCAAATTTCACAAAGAAACTTCTCCCTATTCCCTTTTTTTATTTTTACTTTCTACTTTCACCTTTTAACTTTGTGCTTTTAACTTTTTTGCTTTCAACTTTTTGCTTTCAAGTTTTTACTTTTTACTTTTAATTATAGTACCAACTAGTAAACTCATCCTGAAATAGTAACGCACCATTCTCAATAACGTTTCTTTTAAAAGAACCTTTAAACTGAGTTGGACTCCATTCATCCCACTTTTTCCAATCATAAAATTCAACATCTCTTTTAGGAGCATCACCTGCAGAATAGATAAAAACATTATGGTATTGATGAGTAGTATCTCTAAAATTACTAACTCTTAGAAGAATAGGATAGTCATAGTTATTTTTAAATTTCAAATCTACTTCATAGCCTTCTTTTGCAAAAAAAGTAGAATCCACTATATTTAAAGGATAACCCCATCCGTAAGATGAAATGTATGTTCCATGCGATGAACGAGCAGTTACTGGAAGATCTGATTCTAGAGCTGCTCTAAAGATAGTTGTTGTAGAATTACAAAAACCATTTCCTATAAATGCACCATTTTTAGTTAAGCTTTCTCCTGGAACTTTACCTATTGCTTTAAGATATGAAAACTCTTCACCTGGCATAATTATAGTCTTATCTACTTCTTTCAATCCATTGACAGCAGTATCAATAATCCATTCAGAATCTTTATATCTTTCTAATTCAAATCTTGTTTTACCCTTCCCAACTAAATTTGTAAAATCCATAATATTATAATTACTTGAAAGAACTTTAGGCGGTATCAATTTATAAGTAATTGTAATTTCCTTTGTTTGTACGTTGATGAGAAAGCCAATTAAGTTATTCAATGTACTTTCTAAATCCATAGTTTTTCCATATTTATAGTTTTGGTATAAATATAAATTTTCACCATTAACTTCATAATCGCCCTCAAAAGCTGGTTTGTCGAAAATTAATCTCTCGACTGCAAGAAGTGAGTTTAATTTATTTATGTCCGTTACTACCCAGTTGTAATTTTCATCAGTCTTTAATAATGGCAATAATGATTCTACGAAGGTTTTGCTAAAGCTTTTTTCTAACTTACTTGTAATTAGCTTTAACTCTTCGTTATATTTTTGACAACTATTCAATACATTTTCATCAAAATTCTCAGTTAATAAATCATCAATATTAATACTTACCACTTCATACTCTTCAATTGAACCTGCAATTTGTTTAAGTTTATAATCATCAATAGAATAGTTATAACGCTCTGATTCACAGTTATAAACTATATTACCTACCTTATATACAAAATCATTATTAGAAAAAGTAAACGGCAGGTTAGATGATACTAAGTCAGTTTCAAATTTATCAGTAGCTAAATTATAAATACTTGCTAAATTAATTAGTCGATTCTTATCTGAAAACTCAAGTTTAATACTCTTATTTGTATAATCTAATTTGGAATATTCAACTCCCTTAATTTGAGAATTTTCAGTAGAAGTAACACTTATCTTAAGAGTACTGTAGATAATAAGCCCTGCTAGAGAGGACGCTGACATTAAAAATAAAATTATAAGAGTATATAGCTTACTGTTCATAAACTATTTTATATCTTTATGAAAGTGATTGGAAATTAGCTTGATTGACTAGTTTTATCTCTATTTAAATATCCAAATATAAACATACTAAAATCTTTTCTTTCATTTCTCGTCAATACTTCTCTACTTTTCACTGACATCCCAGTTCTCCCCAATTCTGCTTCTTTAGTGGTATAGCTTAAATTCAAATTTGGAAGATCAATAGCTCCGAGACTTTGCCAAGATACAATTTTATCAGCAACCTTTTGTCTAGAAAACCCTAGTGTAGATTTAAGAGCAAAAGTAAAATTACCAGTTAAATATTCTTCTCTTTCAATTAAGACTTGTAAATCTAAGACTATAGTGCCAGGATATGCAGTACCATCAGATTCAAGATTATCTAATTGCTCTTGAAAAGGTAAAATTATAATTTCAGTTAGCCTAGAACTTAAATCATGAAAACGAGGAAGTTCATAAAGATTTGAATAGTCTCGAAAAGACTGGTTAATAGAGATTCTTATAAATTCTGATAAATCCTCAAAAGCAATTTGATTCTTATTAACAAGTAGAATTCCATCAATAATATTACCTTCATGAATATTAATGACAGCAGAGTATATTTGATTAGCACTATCTAATACTTTAAGTACTGAAGCGACAACAACTCCAGTGCTGTCTTTAAGAATGTTAAGTTCATGTGCGATACCATTTTCTAAAAACTTATAGCTGTCGATAACATTGTCTTCAAATATTTCATAAGCTTGAAAATCATCTACCCTTATTCCAAAATTATCGAAAATATCTTCAAGTGAGTTACATGATGTTGCTGCATCTCCTAATTCAGCACCTTCATCTAGTCTATCTTTTTGATACATAATATCTACTTAACTAATTGATCAGGATTATATCACAGCAGAATTTTGTAAAAAGATGGATTATTAAAATAAGTTTTTGTATAATCTCTCTATCTTTAAAAATGCGAACGTAGTTCAATTGGTAGAACGCATCCTTGCCAAGGATGAGGTTGCGAGTTCGAGTCTCGTCGTTCGCTTATTTAAATACCTTCTTAAGTTTAATACTATTCCATTTGGCAACATCTATTTTCATAGAAATAATTTGCTGAGTATATATATTCAGTTAAATTTTATATCTAGCCTAGTGAAAGCTAAAATTTCAATTTATAGCTTTAACCTAACAATTCTTCAAACTTCTTAGTATTAGAAGCTAGAAAGAATAAGTTATTAATAGATTTATTTACCTGATCTTTTGCTATAGATAATTCATTTTCTGAAATATCTTCATCTAGAGATCTTGCTAAGTTAAAAATCAACCAACCAAATTTGTTGTTTAGAGCTGTTTTAAATGATGCAATAAATTCTTCTTTTTTTATTGACTTACCTTCTTTATATTTACTAACTATAAGTCTAATTACTTCCAAATCATGTTCACCATCAACCATACTCCAATCTAAAGCAAAACTTACAAGTTCTTCAACAGGGTTAATCCAGCCAACAGACTCCCAACCTATAATATAGGGATTATTATCATCCCATATGATATTTTTCATATCTAAGTCCCTATGACTTATAATTAAATTTGAAGAAAGTAACTGGTAGCTCTCTTTAATATCAAATAAATAGTCTGTTATAAATTTACTTAGGAATTTTACTTTTTGATCAACTTCGTCAGAAAAAGAATGTCTTTCTATAAGTTCATTCCAATCAAAACTCTTGAAATCTCTTATTTTATAACGACTTAATGGATAATGACCTACATCAGTATTATGAATTTTATCTAGTTCTTCTAATAGAAGTAGGATCTTTTCTTGATCTGGCTTAGTTAAAACAATGCCATCGACCCAGTTATATAAACTGAAGTAAAGCTTATTTACTTTTACAATTTTTGAACCATCTAGACTTGTTATTGCACTAACAGCATTAATTCCATTGTCAAAAAACTTTTCTGCAATTTCTTCTGAAAGCTCGTAAGAAAGCAATATATCTTTTGTATTTAAAATATTTGGATTAAAAGCTTTAAGTGCAAATTTGTTACTTAAAGTTTCAATCTCATACATATTATGTAGAAGTCCTCCCGATACTCCATTAAAATTCTGTAGCCTAACTCCATACTTATTAAGCACTTCTTGTATTGTATTTCTATCCATTAATTTTGATTAAGTCTATCATTATAGTCTATTTGTGCTATAATTACATCGCGTTTAAGTATATCTCCAAGTTCAGAGACAGTGCTTAAAACATAAAAAGTACTGGAGCACATCCCACATATTCAAAATAATATGCAAATAGAGTTGATGTTTTTCGGTACAAATATAATTAATTTTATTATCGTATTGAAAAATGAGAGACAATAATAATAGCTCGCCTAGAAGAAGTACTAGTCGAGGTTCATCTAGAGGTTCTACAGGAACTTCAAATACTTCAACAAGATCAAGTTCTAATTTTAATAGAAGAGGAGGTTCTGATAGAAATGAACGACCAGGCGGAAGCTTCAATAGAAGTAGCAGAGGTGATCATCAAAACGGGTTCAGAAAAGACAGTGGAAATTTTAATAGAGACAATAACTCTTCAAGTACATCAAGAAGATACTTCTTAACAGGTGGAAATTCAGGAGAAGAAAGATCTGAAAGAAGAAGCTTTGGAGGTGGAGACAGCTCTAGAGGTGGTTCAAGAGGAGGTAGTAGATTCTCAGATGACAGAAGAAGTAGTGGAGGCTACAGAGGAGGAAGAAGTAATGGTGGCGGTGGAAGAGGTGGCCGAGGTGGAAGAGGAGGAAGATATGGAGCAAATGATAAAAAATTAGATAGAAATTTATTTGTAAATGAGGTAGCTGAAGCTTCTGAAGTAGAAGTATTTAAGGGTATTAAGTATGCAGATTTAAATCTAAACGAGCAATTAGCAAAGAATTTAAAAGACAAAGGATACGAATACACGACTGAGATTCAAGACAAAGCTATACCTCTAATCTTAAAGGGAAATGACTTGTTAGGGATTTCAAAGACAGGTTCAGGTAAAACTGGGGCATTTCTAGTTTCTATGATTGAGAAAATGATCAATGATGGAGGTCAAAAACTAATGGTAGTCGCTCCAACTAGAGAATTAGCACAGCAAATTATAAAAGAAGCTGTAACTCTATTAAAAGGAACTCAAATCTTTGCAACGTTAGTAGTTGGAGGTGAAAGTATGGATAGACAAGTTAGAAACCTAAGACAAAGTGATGACATAATAATTGGTACTCCAGGAAGAATTGTTGATTTAATTAAAAGAGGACTAGTTAAAATCGAGACCTACAATAATATAATTATCGATGAAGTTGATAGAATGTTCGATATGGGATTTATAGATGATATAGATTTCATTTTTGATAGTATTTCACCTGAGAGACAATCACTATTTTTTAGTGCAACTCATAACAAAAGTGTAGAAACTATTGTTACTAGACTAACTAAGGCTTACGAAATTGTTAAACTTTCAAACAACACAGCAAACAAAAGTGTCGTTCAAAGTATTGTAGATTTTTCTCACAGTAGTGAAAAACCTGAACTTCTAAAAGAGATTTTAGAAAAAGAGGAAGTTGAGAAGGCTATAATTTTTGTTGATACAAAAAGATTCGCTGATGAGGTAGATAGTTTACTTTATAAGCTAGGTTACAAAGTTGGAGTTTTACATGGTGATAAAAGACAAGGATTTAGAAAGAGTATGATTAAAAAGTTTAGAGAATCAAGAGTTAATATTCTTGTAGCAACAAATGTTGCAGCTAGAGGTATTGATATTGATGATATTACTCACGTAATCAATCTTGATGAACCTAAAAACTATGATGAATATATCCATAGAATAGGAAGAACAGGAAGGAATGGAAGTGTCGGTACAGCTTATACTTTTGTAAAGAGAGCGAGATACTAAGTTTTAAAGAATTTACATATTATATAAACATTATTTTCCAGTTATGATTTTCTATGGGAAATTTAACTCTAAGAATTAATACACTATCTGAGCTACTAGGAATTATTCAAAGAATTCATATTGAAAGCTATGAGCTTGCATTTGAAACATATGACAGAATCTTTGATAATTCAGGAAATATAGGAGTCTTTACTCACTTCGATGATGAGTATAAATACCTTAAAAATGCTGAAAGGATGGTAAGTAAAGTTAGTGATGATCCTAGTATAAAGTATTTTGAGTTAATAGATCCAATCAATATGCCTTCTATTAAAAACTTCCCAGAAGTTAGTTATACTCATTTATATTTAAGAAAACCAGATTCTAGTGAATATGGTAATCACTACGGGCATATAGACTTTAATGTTAATGTAACTGAGTTAAAAGAGATGCTTAAAGGAATTAAAAAGAATACTAATCAATCAATATATAAGTATGGTGAATTAGAAATGATTGAGTTAAGAAATGAAAAATATAACTCTCTTGCATATATAAATACTCCGGAAATAGCAAAATCTATAAGAAAGAGATTATAGAATTCTTTTTGCTAATCATCTATAATACTTTTGATTAAATCTTAAATCACATAGATGAACGAAAATAACAATACCCTTAAACTAATTATTATATTTATAATTATTGTAGTAGTTAGCACTGGTACATTCTTTCTTTTTACATCTGATGAAGAAAAAAAAGATGAAGATGTAAATACTTCAACAGCAGATCAAATAGATGAATTAAATGACAATACTACTATATCAGAAATTATAAGCCAGCCGGAAATTGCTGTTCCAGAAGACAATACTTTAGGTGAAACTCCCACTACAAAATATAAAGATGGAACATACACTTCTACAGGTAAATATAACTCTCCAGCGGGATCTGAGTCTATAACTGTAACTTTGAGTTTAGAAAATGATAAAATCGAGTCACTAAATGTAAAAAGTAATACAAAACATTCTAAGTCTAAAATATACGAGGGCTTGTTTATTGATGGTATTAATTATGTAGTTGTAGGAAAAAATATCGATGAGGCAGATGTATCAAAAGTTAATGGATCTTCGTTAACTTCAGGAGGATTCAATCAAGCTATTAATCAAATTATAAATGAAGATATTATATAAGGGTCAAGGTGTATCTGAAACTAATGGTTTATTGCAAGTAATAGCTATTTCTATTTTACTAATTGCTATAGGGCTGCTTACACTTTTTATAGACCTAAATAATTCAGATAATCAAGAAATACTGATAACTTCATCAGATAAAGATATTATAAACAGAAAATACAAAGATGGTGAATATACATATACAGCGGAATATGGAGCAACTGATGTTATAGAATCATTTACAATAACACTTTCACTATCAGACGGTTTTATAAATGAGTTCGAGTTTATAGATCAAGCAAACTTGGGTAAATCTAAGAAATATAATTCTGAATTTAAAACAGCAATAAGTGAGAAAATACTAGGGAAGAAGATTAATAGCATTGAAATAGAGAAAATTGCAGGTGCTTCTCTAACTACAAATGCATTCAATTCAGCAATAAATGAAATAAGACTAGAAGCTGCAATTTAGAGATAATTATTACATCTCTTTTAGAGGATTTTTTGAAACATTATCAGATTCAGCAATTTGATCTTTTGTAATATATACGTTAGTTACTCTTATTCTCTCTAAAGAAACTCCTTTTCCTACCAGAACTTTAATTAATGTTTCAGAAAAATTCTTCTCATAAAATCTATTTACATCTCTAAGCATTCTTCTAGGACTACCTTCAATACTATCAGCAGATATTATAATTTCAATTGGATCATCAGAATCAAGTTCTATACTATTAATAATATTTGATATTAAGAGCTCAAATTGTGCTGGGTCTCTAAATATAGTATCAGGACCTCTTTGGTTACCTATTCCAAAGCCAGTATGAGTTTTAGAGCTAATACCTGTGTTCTTAATCATTTCTTCTTGAATAAATTCGTGCAATTCAGTTCCATTTTTAAACCTCGAAGCAAGTCTAGCTCCAATTCTTCTTATTGGGTTTGTTATCTCCTCAAAAATTGGATTAGGAATATCTGTAAGTAGACCTATAGCCTTTACCCTTGTTTCAGCATATAAATCAGCTAAAAGCTTTCTAGTACCCTCAAACATTCGAGGGCGCACAATACCACCACTAGCTAAAGCAGCAAAGCTCCAACCGCTCATGTCTACTATCAAAGTATTTTCAAGGTCAGATAAAAAATTATATTTGTAGAACTTTCTACAACATTTTCTTCTGACTCCCGTTCTTGAATTCTTAACTCAATTATTGGAACTATCATAGAAACATCATCTACATCACATCTGTAGATAAAATCTCCAAATGTTTCAGATCTTTCTGCTTCCTTTTCAATTACTAGTTCTGACATTTTAAAAAACTTAGATAGTATAAATAAATGAGTGTTACAGTTATAATATAAAACCATAAATAAGTAAAATGAATAATATTATAGAAATCGAGGTACTTGGTGGGAAATGGTGGATTACTATTTTTAATGAAATTGATAAGGAGGCAGAAAATCAAATCGCTAACAAAATCAAAAACTTACTTAAGACTTTTGAAAATAACTATTCAAGATTTTTAAATGATTCATACATTTCTCAATTAAATAGAGATAAAGTACTAACAAAATTTCCCGAGGAGTTATTTGAGCTATTTCAACTTTCAAAAAGCTTTTTTTTAAAATCAAACGGAAATTTTAATATAGCTACTGGACATATCTTAGAAGCGCTTGGCTATAACAGTAAATATAATTTCTATAAGAGGTATTCCGATTCATCGTCAAAAGAATTTGATGAATCAATTTTAGAACTAACAAAAGATAAAATTAGAATAGATGAAGAAGTTAGAGTTGATTTAGGTGGTATAGGTAAAGGATATATTGCAGATAAAGTTGTAACTCTAATAAAAGATATTGGATATCAGAATTTCATAGTTAATGCTGGAGGTGATATCTATGTAACTTCAGACATAGGAATGGATGTAACTTTTCCATTAGAAAATCCATTTAATATTAAGGAGAAAATTGGCGAAATAAAAGCCTCAAATTTAGGTTTAGCAGCCTCCTCTCCATCAAGAAGATTGTGGAGAACTAAAAATACAGATGAAGTCTTCCATCATTTAATAGATACTAAAACAGATTTAAGTAAGAAAGGTATAGCAGCTGTGTTTACTACTGCAGAAAACACTTTAATTGCTGATGCTGCTGCAACATCACTATTCGTGTGTAATGATGAAGAGAGATCAGAGATAGCAGATAGTTTTAATGTTGAATACCTTATTATATATTCTGACAAATCATATTTCAAATCAAAAGGATATTTAGGCAGTTTATTTAACTAAACTATATACTAAACCTTTCCATAAATATTTGTTTAGAACTAACACCTGAGTTCTTCAACTCAGCTTCAACAAACTTCATCATAACTGGCGGTCCACAAATATAGAAGTTGTAAGCTAACAAGTCATTCTTAAGGTAATCCTTCAAAATTTTAGAGCTAATATATCCACTTTTAAACTTAGTTCCAAGACTTTCTAACTCTTCGCTAGATTGATTACTTAACACATGAGTTATTCTCTCACCTAAAATTTTATCAAGTTCTTCAGAATATGGAATATCATTAACTGTTTTATTTCCAAAGAAAAGGTGTTTTTCATCACTACAATGTCTTAAATTATCTAAAAATGGAGTAATACCAATGCCACCTGCAATATAAACATCTTCTTTTCCTTGGATTGAGTCCTCTTGTGTAAAAACACCATATGCTCCATCTAATAAAACAATCTCACCAACATTTAATTTAAGTAGCTTTCTAGTAAAATCACCTGATGTTTTAATCGCTAAAGATAGTTTTTTTGTTTGTTTATCCAATCTTGCAACTGTAAAAGGATGCCCCTCGCCAATCTCATCAGATTGGATATAAATATATTGCCCCATCTTAGGTAGAATAGGCGTATTGACTGGTTCAAAGACAAACTCTTTAGTATCATGAGTTATCTCTTTAACTTCAACAAGTCTGTATTTTGATCTAAAGAGACCAAAATGAAACAGAATTTTAAATATGAATGTAATAGCAAATATTAAAGCAAGTAAGTCCCAATAAAGCATTAATGATTTATCGGCATTTAATAATGAACCTATTTCTGGAGCATGTATAAATATTAGTGGAAAAATTATGTAAGAAAGAAAATGCATTCTTTTCCATAATCTATAACTTAATTTTTTTCTTAAAAAAATACTTGTTAAAGCTATAAATGTAAGTGTATAAAATGCAATTCTTCCAATTGCTACATGAGTTTCAAACTCAGTCTGATTTAAGGTCAGTTCATTAGGTAAAAAAAGATACAATAAATTTTCTCCATAAGAATAAATTGTAAGCAATGGATGCATCAATATAAATAAATAACCATATTTACCTATTTTTTTATGTAGTGAATTAACCCAGATTAAATCAGGAATAACTTTATCAATAAATCTATTTCCAAGAATTACAAGCCATAACAATAAAATCCCACCAACTAAACCTATGATGCTCGCAAAAATACCTATATATAAATCATTCGCTAGAGACTTATCTGAAATTGCAGAGTAATCTGGAAAATCAATAAACAGGAAGATTGGCAGAATACTAGCCAATATAATTAGATAAAGAGTTATTTTATAGAATTTCATATATTTTTTTAATCTTTCTTATTTTAGGCCATTTCGTACTCACTTAAAACCTTCTTTTGTTTTTCAAACTCTCCTGACTGAATGTCGTGAAGTTTCTTATAAACTCCATTTAGTTGCAGCAACTCTTTATGAGTTCCGCTTTCTTTAAGTCCTCCTTTCTCTAATACAAAAATTTTATCTGCTTTACTTATAGTAGATAATCTATGCGCTACAGAAATAACGGTTCTATTCTTTGTAAATTTTTCTATGGCCTCTTGAACTAAGACTTTACTTTCTGAATCTAGTGCGTTTGTAGCTTCATCCAATAACAAGATCTTAGGATCCTTTAGTAAAGTTCTAGCTATTGAGATTCTTTGTTTCTGACCACCAGATAATTTAACGCCTCTTTCACCAATTTCAGTTTTTACTCCTTTTTTTAATTTACTGACAAACTCCCATGCATTTGCTTTTTCTAAAGCCTCAACTATTTCATCTTTAGTTGCATTTATTTTTCCATATTTTAGATTTTCTTCAATACTACCAGAGAAGACGTAGCTTTCTTGAAAGACAAACCCAATATGCTTCCTTAAGTCTGCTTGTGATAAATCTCTTAAGCTAACACCTCCTAGTGTAATATCTCCCGAGGTAGGATCGAAGAATCTACAAAGTAAATTTAATATTGTACTTTTTCCCGAGCCAGACTTACCAACTAGAGCGGAGAATTTACCTTCTTCAAATTCAATATTCAGATTATTTAAAACATCCTCATCTCCTCCATCATATTTAAACTTCACGTTTTGAAATTTAAATCCTAAATTCTGAATACTTTTCACCTTGCTTTCTTCCGGATCATTCACCTTTACCGCTGAGTTTAATATTTTCATAAACTTTGCAGACCTTTCCTTTAAATCTTGAACCTGCCAAATAAACCAATTAATTGTCCAGAATGGGCTTTGGGCCTTGTCTATCAAGAAATATAATAGGATAAATGTTGCGAATCCAAATTCTCCGCTTAAGGCTAAATATACAGTGTAAAACTTTATTAAAAGTATTAGAAAGTTTTACAAATATTAATTCAGCTACTTGAGCATAGTCCCAAAGTCGCTCTCTCTTATGAATTATTTTTACTAACTTGCTGTTAATTTACTCTATATTATTAATTTCTCTTTTCTCATTTAAAAATAACTTTGTAAGCTTTACCTGTGGTACAACTTCCCAAACTCTTGTAAATTCTTTATCTGAAATTTTATCTTTCTTTTTAGCTAAAGGTACATCTTTTTTAAACCTTATATAATGAATTGAAAATAAATTCCTGTAACTAATATCATTGCTAGTGAAACTTGCCAAGAGATAGTTGCCATTATAATTAATGCTCCTAAAGCTGCTAGAGCATTTCGTAGGAATTGAGAAGCAGCATCAGTAAAAATCTGCGATGCTCTACTACTAGCACGATTAATTTGATTTAGTTTATTGACTGAGCTTTCTTTACCTAAATATTCAATATCATGATTAACTAATTTTAGAAATCCAATTTTAAATGTTTCATTCCATACATTCTCTCTAATAACATCTGCAACAGTATGCGAAATCCTATTAAATATATCTATTATTACGGTTCCTAAGAATATTAGAATGTAAAAAGGTATTACTTCATTTAAATTAACCTCGCCACCTTTAATCGCTTTTTCTATTAGATCATTTATCTCTCTATCTAATAGCGGAAATGCCTGTGTTATTAGACCTTCGGCTATAATTATCGAAAATATAAAGATGATAAATAATTTTCTAAGTCTTTTAATTGAAAAGACTAATTTTAGTAAATCTTTCATAAATAATGGAGATTAAAAAAATACTGGTTCAATACTTATAACGTATAAGGGTTATAAATCTTTCAATAAAAATGTAACAAAAAGTGATTTATTCCTAACAATATTTGAAAGTAAATTCAAATAAAGTAATATTTTATTATATTAATTTTTAGTGTAACAAAAATGATAGAAGTTCTAAATGCAGAAATCAGTGTTATCGGAATAGTTATAGCAGCTATTGCTAATATTTTTCTAGGCATGATTTGGTATGGTCCTCTGTTTGGTAAAGAATGGATGAGACTAGTAGGTATAAAAAAGGAAGATACGGAACCAAATCCAAGTAGCTATGCAATTTCAATTGGTTCGGCACTTTTAACTGCTAGCGTAATGTCTCTTTTTATTTCATACGGTTATATATCTTCTTTACTTGGAGATTTAAATGATGGAGGAATTTTATTTGGAAAATGGGAAGATTATATTGCGGGGATAATGGTAGCAATGCTTGCTTGGCTTGGATTTATCGTTACTTCTTCATATAACAAAGTTCTCTGGGAAAGTTCAGATAGAAAGTTATTTATGATTAATGCTTTTCATCAATTAGCTTCACTAATAATAATGGGAGTAATAGTTGCTGTTAGTATGGATTTAAAAGTTTAATTGATTAGTTTTAATACAAAAAAGGGCTCGAGAAATTCGAGCTCTTTTTTAAGGCTCAAATGTATAAAACTCGGAAAGTATAAGTTTAGAAACATTTGTAATTGATAAATCAAATACAAATCTTGCATCTCTTTTTCTAGTATGATTTATAAAATCTACAATATCTTGCTGCTTTATCTTGTTTATACCAAGATAAGCATTTCTATCTTTCTCAAAATATTCTACATCTTGTAGTCTAGGGTTATTATCAGAAAAGTTTGGAATAGCACCATTGTACATAACGGAATAGGCCAAAAGTATGAATGAGTATTGTTGATAATGTGTAATAGAATCTAAATCCCCATATAGGTTTACTACTGAAATATTTCCTGATTTCAAAACTTTAGGTAGTCTCACTTCTCTAAATAAAGAACTATTCTTCATTCTTCTAGTTCTTAACCAGTTATTTTGATTACCGAGCTGATTCTTTCCAATTCCAGACAAATGTGGATGAGAAAATAACCCAGCATCAGAGTATGTTAAGAATTTTTTATATTTAAGCTCAGGTGCTAGGTTCTGATATGCTTCCATTTCAACAATTTCAACCATAGCATTATCTCTAACTATTGCTCCACCTAGGTCACCAAAATATACATTTAAATCTTCATCGACATAAAAATTCCAAGGTGTTATATCATTAATAATTATTCTTTGATCAGAAGCAAACTGAACCATCTCACTAAGCTGATTTACGATATGAATTCTATTCTCCAATGAAATATTCTCAGCAAGTAAATCATTCAAATT
>JAUZRK010000005.1 GCA_030950485.1 Candidatus Dojkabacteria bacterium
GGTTCTGCACCCGTGGTCGCATGGCTGACGACCACTACGCTTTGTTGTTTAATTTGAAAAAAATATGCATTTCTGTCTCGCTGTATGCGTAGGGACGGAGCATGCGCCCTGGTTGTTGGTATAACACGCTTCCAATAGTTAATAATGATAAGCTATAATAAATGATCGATAAATTTGACTCATGGACAAATCACTCAAACAAAAAATTCTCAATATATCAGGACTTGAAGAAAAAGAGCTTTTAGCTGAAGGAATGGAAAGTTTAGTTTTTGACAATGGAAATAATACTGTTACAAAAGTATATTTAAGTAATGATTTAGAATATTTTAGAAGGCTTCAGAATTTCTATAATGATTTAGTATTTCCAGATAACAAGATTAAATTACCTCAAATAATAAATGTAGAGCAAAAAGAAGGATTAATTTTTGTTACAGAAGTTAAGCTTATTGGAAAACAGTTGAAATTTAATGAATTAAATAACAAGGAAATAGAAGAAGTTCTTAATGAATTATTAAATGGACTAACTTATCTTTCAGAAATCAAAACAGACTTTCTAAAAGTTGAACTGATATTAGATAATCGAGATAGGGCGTTATTGAAAACACCTAGTAATGACTTTAAAAAAACATTAGAAAGTAGCTTAGAAAAAGCTTATAAAATGAATAAGAATTATTTAAATGATGATATAGAGATCGATACAGTATATGAAAAGCTCACCTCTAATATTGAATCATTAGAAATCACTAAAACATCATTGATACACGGAGATTATTTTATCGAAAATGTTTTATTTAGTTCTGAGCTTAAACTAACCTCTATACTAGACTTTGGTGTTATGACAGCTTTTGGAGATCATATAATGGATGTAGCACTTTCATATGCATTTTTAGATATGTTCAATGAACTGCCGAAGTTAAAATTGAAAGAACGGTATATGGAGATTTTGAAGAAGAATTATAGTAATTCGGAGCTTAGTAAGATGAATTTTTATATTGCCTTTTATAGCTTTATATCTGCAACTTACTATATGAAAGATAAGAGTAAAAAAGATGGACATTATTATTGGTGTATTAATAATATTAATACGGAATAGTTTAGATTTATACTATCTTCACATTGTCCTTCACTCATGATAAATTATAGTTAGATATAAATAAGCAATGAGGCAAAGTCAAAATGTTTTCAATAAAATATTCAGATTTTTGATAATAATATCAATGTATTTAGCTACTAGTATTATATCTTTAAATCTTGAGATTGGATTTTTCAGATTTCTACTTACTCTATTAGCCCCACTAATCACATTAGGAATATGGACAAGCTTTATTTCTAGAGTAGATGCAGAATTTAAACCTCCATTTACAACTTATATTTCAGGAAAGTTAAGACTTGCTCTCGAGCTTGTATTACTTATAGGTAGCGGTATATCACTCATACTGATAGGTATAGAAGTTTATGGTGTTGTATTAATATTAGCTACACTTCTTCATTACTTTTTATCGATAGATAGAATTCAAAATCTTCTCGAAGAATAAGTAAATAATTTCGTCAATCATTTCGATCATCAATGTAGTATAATACATACATGTTTAGAGATAAGATAACATTTAAAGTTAAAGGTGGAAGAGGAGGAGACGGCGTTGCTGTTTTCGATAAGTTTGGGAAACCAAATGGTGGGAATGGTGGTCGTGGAGGTGATGTAATTTTCGAAGGTTCAGAACATGAATACGATTTAAGTAGATTAAAGAAAGCACAAACCTATTCAGCTGAAGATGGAGTAGCCGGTAAAGCTACTAATCAATATGGTAAGAACGGAGAAGATAGAATCGTTAAAGTTCCTCTGAAAACAATGATTTATAACGTAGAGACTGATGAATTTATAACAGAAGTTTCAGAGAGTAATCAGCAAGTTATTATTGCAAAAGGAGGTAGGAACGGATTAGGTAACTATGTATTTAGAAGGGGAGGACTACAAGCAAGATATTCTAGAACTATTGGAGGAGATGGAGATCATCTTAATATTCGATTAGTATTGGAACTTCAAGCTGACGTAATCTTTATTGGATATCCAAATGCCGGAAAATCTTCAATATTAAGAGAAATTACAAATGCTGACGCTAAAGTTGCAGCATATGCCTTTACAACAATTGATCCTCAAATTGGAGATCTAGATGGAATTCGATTAATGGATTTACCAGGTTTAATTGAAGATACTCATGAAGGGAAGGGACTTGGAACAAGATTTGTAAAACATACTAAATCTTCAAAAGTAATGGCTCATTTCTTAAGCTTAGAATCTGAAGATATAGTTAAAGACTATAAGACAATGCGTAAAGAATTAGAAGCTATAAATCCTGTGTTACTAGAAAAAGAGGAAATTATTATATTAACAAAGAGTGATACAATTGATCCCAAGGAGCTTAAGAAAATAATTACAAAAGTTAAGAAATTAAATCCTAACTATATTGTAACTTCTGCGTTTGATTGGGAAAGTTTGGAAGAGCTTAAGACTAAGTTTAAATCATTAATTAAGTAATCATTATTTTTCAGTAAAGATTGAATGAGTGATGAAATCCTTGATGAACAAACTCCTGATAATATTATAGGTTCTATAATTAGAGAAAGAGGTGTTGAAATATCAAATGAACTATTTGATAAACTAAATTCAGCTGAAAATAAACATCACGTACTCCAAACTATATTTCGTCACTATAATAATGGATCTTCCGATACAGTTATGTATTTTCCAGATGAAGCAGTCAACCTGTTGCAAGCTTTAACGAGAGCTAGAATTATCTCTAGAGGTGAAAAGAATACTAGAGATGGTCCCTATACATATTCAAAGATATATGTAGAAGGAGGCTCTATCGTTGCTGATGAGATCATTGAGTATCAATATACTAGTAATGGGAGTTATTTAGAATTTGTACAAGATAGCAATGAAGCTTAGTTCTTAAATAAATATATTGAGAAAATACACTCACACTTCAAAACCTCAACTGATAAAAATATAAAATTATATTATTTTTTTATCTAATAATTACACTTATATAAATAAGTTATACTTATATAGATCATGGCAAAAGATGAAATGAAAATAGTTCTTAGCTCAACAAACAAAGCAAAAAAGAAAGCAGTAGAAGAGATTATTAGTAAATATTATCCAGAAGCTTGCTTAGAATGTGTTGATGTAGACTCTGGCGTATCTAAAACCCCGGATACTGATGAAGAAGGTATTGATGGATGTATTAATAGAATTCAAAAGGCAAAAGATCAAATAGGAAATGCTGATGGTTACATTGGACTCGAAGGTATTATTACAAAAAATAAATATGGAACTTTTATTTGCGGTTGGTGCGTTATTGAATTAAATTCGAATATGGGATTTGGATGTAGTGCAAAAGTTAAAATTCCAAAATTCATCGCAGAAAAAATCACAACATTTGGAGAATTAAGCTCCCTTGTAAAAGCTAAATATCCGTCAAAACTAGTCGAAGAAATAGATGTAATCGGAACAAACGGAATTATTACTAATAAAGGTTATACAAGAGTTAATGAATTTGTTGATGCTCTTGAATGTGCAATTGGTTTTATATCAAATCCTTCAAATCTAAAATAGGTTAAAACTATTTATTAATAAACTAGTCCATTATTAACTCCTGAAGAATAACCTCTTCATTTATAAACGCATCTAATCTCTCATCCATTAAATCTAACTTTGATTCACTATCAAATTCCTTTACATCTGATATCTTATACCAAGAATTAACTCCATCTTTAGACTCTGTTTTTAAAACTCCTTTAGGATTCATTATCTTGAAATTCATAGCAACCATATCTAGATAGAATAGAAGACCTAAAAGATATGGTTAGAACTGCTGAAGTAGTAAAAGGAAGTACAGGTGAATTAACTATAGGAAGTAAATTTTCGGTTAAAACTAAGAGTGGAAGAATTAGAGAATTTGAAATAGTTAATGAAGAGAATATTAATCCAAGAGAAGGGAGAATCAGCTTAAATAGTCCAATTATTTTAAAGCTGAAGAGTCAATTAACTAATGATAAGATTGATATAAATGGTAAAAATATACTTTCAACTTAATTAGATAGAAATATGGGAGACGCTAAAGCAGAAAGAGGAGTAGAAGAAATTGATTAACCTACAGCATTAGATCGAATTAGGGATGTAACAGGTCTTCCTATCAAAGATATAATTGAGGAAAAAGTAGCTCCTATTCTTAGTGATAAGTTGAATCGAATAATAGAAAAAAGTCATTCTGAATACGATGAAGATGATGATGAAACTTATGCACTACAAATGATTACATATGCAATTGAGGATTCAAAAATTCAAGGAGTAAAGGAGCGGGATGTTTTTATACAGCTTCTAAGAGAGAGTTTTAGTGAGCAAGAGATAATTGAAGATATCCTATTCTGTACTATGCAACCATACGATCTTTATCCAATAGTTCACAGAGCACATATTTTTTCACCTAAGGTAGTTGAATTTAGAAGAATAAATGGTATTGACTTAGAAAAAGAATTAGAGAATCCAAAAGGATATGTATATCACGGAACACCAAGAAGCAAGATAACTAACCAGATACCCGATAGTTGGATAGATAGTATGCAAGAAAAGGGATTTATTCCTTCTGATGATGGGGCTGTTCATGCTTGGATTGGAACACCACTGAGAGCTCTTGGTATTGCTGATACCAACCATGTTTTTCAACCAACATATAGAATTAAATTAGATTAATTACCAGACAATATGGAAGTAGAGACAAAAGGTAAAGAGATTGGCCATGTAATTATACAGCTACCGTTAACTAAGAGTGGGCAATTTGATAGTAAGAATAAAATTGGTACGCGATTTAGAGATGACTATGAAACTATTCCCAGTTTCGCAGTTGAAGTTTACTTTGGGGAGATAGGAGTATACGTACCTCTTAACCAGTATAAAGAACTAAGGGCTAAATATTATAAGTTTATCTCCGATTAGCTAGGCTTCCTGTGGTTCACTTGGATCTCCATCAAGTACTTCTGCTGGTATATGAATCTTTAAGCAGTTCATTTTCTTGCTCAGCTACACCATTGATTCTACCTATTCTATTCCTAACATAATCTTTAGTATGCTTGTCACTATGCTTAGAAACTTCTTCAAATTTAGCCAGATTTGCTTTTAACTGCATCTTTCTATCATCATTATTAGGTTGCATTGTACAAAGAAAAGCCAGTTGTTCAATATTTGCCTCTAACGCCTGTAGTGTATTTGGAGCATTTTCAATTGCATTGTTCCATTTCTGTCTAAACCTATAACCAGCACTTCTATGATTTTTATCTATTTGGTTCTCTTGTCTTGAGAGTTGGAAATCTGATAATCTTTCTTTCCTTCTTGTCGCTCTGTTTCTGCTAATTATGTTGCTGTATTTTTCCATTACAAAAAGCTAAATATTGAAATATAAAATAAGGGAGCGGAAAGCACTCCCTTATAATTTAAAACTTTATGGTAAAAGTACAGTATCGATTACATGAACAACACCATTTGAAGTCTTAACATCTGCAAGACTAACCATAGCTCTGTTTTGATTTCCAACGATAAACACACCTTCATCAGTAATATCTACAGTCAATGTTTCTCCATTTAAAGTAGTAATTACTTGCACATTAGTAAGCTCATCTGAGAAAACTTCATTTGCAATTACATGATATGTTAAAACATTTTGAAGACTCTCTATATTTTCTGGTAACAACAATGTTGCTACGCTATCAGAAATCTCAGCAAATGCATCGTTTGTAGGTGCAAAAACTGTATAGCTTGCGCTAGGATCAGCTAAAGTACTATCTAATTGAGCTGCAACTACAGCATCAACTAATGTAGATAATGTTGGAGTAGCAATTGCAGTATCAACAACAGTTCCAAATTGACCTGGAACTAATACGCTATCTATAATATGAACAACTCCATTAGAAGTCTCTATATCAGCAGTTAGTACCATTGCATTATTAATATATACAACACCATCTATAATTCTAACTCTTAGAGTTTCTCCATTTAGAGACTCTACTATTTGTCCATCTCTTAGATCTGATGAAAGAACTTCAGAGTTCACTACATGGTAACCAAGTACATCTTGTAGTTGAGCCATATTCTCTGTTAATAGTAATGTATCTACTGTTGGTTGAATTAAAGCAAACGCATTGTTTGTAGGTGCGAATACTGTGTAACTTGCATTAGGATTTGAAAGTGTATCTACAAGCTCAGCTGCAGTTACAGCTGCTACCAATGTTGATAAATTATCCGTTGCTACTGCTGTTTCTACAATATTTGGATCTACCTCTGTATTATCCATTTCCTCCTGAACCATTTCTGTATCACTTTCCTCATTAGCATCTTCATCACTTTCATTTAAAGCATAAAAGCTGATTGCTGCTACGAAAACTATTGCCAGTAATCCAAAGAAGTAAATAACTAGCTTATTTGACTTATTCTCCATATAATTAAACTAATAAATAAATAATATAAATATTCGAAACATATTTTAGTTTCATAATTTAAGTAGAAGTTAGTGTACAAATCTTGAAAATTTTTAGAAAGAAGAATGAGATAATTGAGTTAGAAAGGCTTTTTGATAAGTACTTTACAGATATTTATAAATTTTTTACTTTTAAAGTACAAAATAAAAATATTGCTGAAGATTTAACTAGCGAGACTTTTTTACGGCTGGCTGAAATTATAAAAAATAATACTAAAATAAATAATAATAAAGCTTTTATTTACGGTATTGCAAAGAATGTTTTTCTTGAGTGGTTAAAGACTAAATATAAACTTAATTCATTTAATGACATTGAAAATATAGACTTCTATAATTATGCAAATGGTTTTATAAACTCCTACGAAAAAAGTACTGAACTAGAAGAAATAGTAAAAAGACTTATAAAAAAGCTTCCAAAGAAACAAATGGAAATTTTGAATTATCGAATAAATGAAAAACTAACTCTAAAAGAGGTTAGAGAGAAAATTGGAAAAGATTATAATTATGTTAAAGTAACTCAGAGAAGAGCGATAAGCAATATTAAAAAGCTTTTAGCTACAGAAACATAAATGTACACTATTAATCACTTATATAATAAATGAATAAAATAGATTTAAAAAAAGAAATAAATTTAATAGATTTTGAAGAGAATAAAAATTTTAAAAAATCTCTTCGAAAAAAATTTATTAAAAATGCTACTCCAACAGAAAGTAATATATTTTCTAAGATTCTATTAAGTCGACTAATATTAATACCTTTACTTTCGCTTGTAATTATCTTTACTGCGATTTTAATTTCTATCTCTACTGATAAAGATAATATCAATTTAATAGAAACTAGTTATGCAGATATGTCTCAAGCTTCATTCATGCCTTTATATTATATTGAAAAATTTGATGAATATTCACAATCTAATCTTCATCACCAAATGAACCTTGCGAGACTTCCACTTAATTACAACGAGAAGGATAGTTTCAATTTAGAGTCAGTTATTGAAATTGAAAAAGAAGAAGCGTTTTTAGATTGTCCAGAGGCTCTTCCTATAAGTGATTTTATTAATAAAATTACGGTTGTAGAAAAATATAAAAAGGGTAGTCCTAAAGATTATTCTTTTAGTATGAAAGTTGATTCTTCAAATGTAGATGATAAGATTTCTTATGAATATAAAGATGGTACTCTAATCTATAAGAACAATGAAACTGAGGAGAAAGTAGAGGATGAGAGCTTGAATTTACTAACTACCGAAAAGCCTAGTGAAGATTTTTTAGGTAAAGATGAATTCATAAAAATGTTGAGATGTAATGGAGAAGAGTCAGAAATCAACTATAAATTTGAGGAAAAGGATAGCGAAACTCTTCTTACGGCAAAGAGAAGAGATAAAACTCTTTTTACAATTAAAACTATTCAAAAATCAATTTAGACGAAATATATGAAAATTACTGTTCTTGCAGATGTATGTATAGACAATAACAGAGTAGAGGGCATTAGCTATAAATATTTCGGAGGTCCATGAATGTATACTCATCTAACCTTAAAAATGTTTCAAGATATTGAATATACAATAGTTACAAATTTCTCTGATGACTTCGTTGAATTCACTAAAGGAGTGTCGTTTTTATCAAAAGAACCAAACTCTGATAAAACCTTAATGTACCAAAATATTGTAGAAAATGGACGTAGGAAACAAATTGCACAAAATTACGATAGAACTCATTTTGCAGATCCAATTGAGAAAATTCAAGAAGAGGTAAGAGAATCTGATCTAATTATATTTGCGCCCCTTTCACCTTATTATCAAATTGATCATATCAAGGATATTCTTTCAGTTAAAAGTAATACTGCAAAATCTTTACTTTTACCGCAGGGATACTTAAGAAAATTCGATAGTAACGGTAATGTATTAGAAAGAGAATTAGAAGAAGTAGACTTGCTTTTCCCACTATTTGATTTTGGTATCTTATCTGATGAGGACCTGGAAGACTTAAGTCTTATTCCAGAATGGACAAAAAAACATAAAATCGGTTTAATAGTTACAAGAGGGAAAGATGGAGCTGACGTATACTATGGAGCTGATCTTTTTGATAATGGTGTGAAATATAATGTTTCAACAACACCTGTTGAGAATATAAAGGACTCAACTGGTTCAGGCGAAATATTTAGTGCAAGTTTTGCTTATATGTATGTAAAGACTAGAGATACTGGGAAAAGTATAGCCTTTGGAAATAAAGTAGCAGGTAGATGTTTACTTTACTCTCCTAGAGAGTTAGAAAACATGAATTTAGACAAACTATTTAGAAATTAGTTTACTATCCTTATTTTCATTTATACCTAATTTCTGAATCATTATCTTTTCCAAAAACTTCATCTAGTTCTTCTTTGATTACAGCTAGATCATTTTCCTCAGAAAATATTGATTTTAGAGTTTTTAGGATAGAAGATAAAAATTCTTCATAATCTTGATCTAATAAAGTAGTAGGAAAGAAATCAATCATATACAGAACTTTATTTATAGACCTTGCAATGATATCTATCGATTCAAATTGTTCTAGCTCAGATACTGAGTAAGCTAGCTCTAACATATCAATTAGTCGTAGATTCAGCAAGTTTCTATCTAAAATAAATTCTTCAAATTTAACAGCCAAATCTTTACGCCCTAAAAATAATTTTTCGGCTATTCTTATATTTGTATCAAAATCAGTACCTAGTAAGATTTCTAATTTTTTAATTATAAAACTAGGTCTTAAATAAAAAGGAGGATTAATAGCTAAATCAATATCACCTGATTGAACTACAAAACTATTATCAACCTCTATCTCTGGTTTGAAATTATAATTATGCAGCTTGCCATCACCAACCTCATCAAAGATAAAGATGTCACTTTCGTCTGCCAATATATTATATACATAAATTAAGTATCTATTCGGATCAGATATATAATTTTGTCTAAAGTTCCTATCAAATATCATCATGCTAATTAATCTAGATGTTGCTACGATAGAAGAAGATACTCCATCTTTAGCGCACCATAAAAGTTTATCTGCATATTTAGGATCAAGTCCGAGTGATATGTCTAAATCAACTTCTACAAAATCTTGAAGTTCAATTTGAGATTTTGCATAAGTATCTCTCTGTGCTTCAATACTAATTCTGTCTATCACCTCTGCTCGATATAAACGTTTAAGACTACTAGCTGTACTAGTTGAATCATTACGAGTAAAACTACTTATTTGTGTGAGTATTTTATTTCTCATTAGCTTTTAAAAATATTTCCAATAATATCCTCCAGACTAACTTCAGACACATCTAAATCATCAACTGGGAATTTAGCAAGAACATCTCCGGCTATTTTTGTATGAACTTTCCGATCAACAGATAGAGTAGCACTAAAACCAGCACCATCATAGTCGATTACATCACCATACTGACTTAGATCTTTCTTTAATACTTTTTTATTAAATATAAACTTAAGATTCTTATGCGAAGCGTATTCTTTAATAAGATTATCAATTGCACCGTCAAACACTAACCCTCCTTTATTTATAATAATTAATCGGTCACAAAGCTCTTGTACATCATCCATATAATGACTAGTTAGAAGAATTGTATTTTCATGTTTTTTATTTAGATCAAGAAAAAATTCTCGAATTTTCTTCTGAACTACTATATCAAGTCCAATAGTTGGTTCGTCAAGAAATACAACTTCAGGTTTATGTAGAAGAGCTGCTAAAAGTTCACACTTCATTCTCTGACCAAGAGAAAGTTTTCTAACTGGAATATCTAAAATATCTTTAGCATCTAACATTTCTGAAAGATACTCAACTTGAGTCTTAAATGTTTTATCATTCATTTCATAAATTTCTTTATTCAAGACAAACCCTTCCATAGCTGGAAGATCCCACCAAAGTTGTGATCTCTGGCCTAAAACAAGTCCAATCTTTTTAAGAAACTCTTTCTTTCTTTTAAATGGTTTATAACCTAAAACTTCAATGATTCCATCAGATGGATAGAGTATTCCAGAAAGCATTTTTAAAGTTGTTGTTTTACCAGCACTATTTGGTCCTATAAATCCTACCTTTTCTCCTTTTTCAATAGTAAAACTAATATCATCAACAGCCTTTATATCAAAGTGCTCACGTTTAAAGAGACTCTTCAAAGTACCTTTTAAACCAGCTTCTTTTTTATACTGTTTAAAGTATCTTTTCAAGTTCTGAACTTTTACTACTGGCTTCGACATTTTGAAATTGTAAGATATTAAATATTAAGATCAGATCAGATTGTAAAGTATAAATTTATTTAGCTATGAAAGACAGTAACTAAGTAATTACCATGCCTTTTGCTTTTTGTATTTTGTATTTTTCCTTTTTCCTTTTTCTTACTTCTTATGTCTTACTTCTACCCAACCCCACTATACTTCTTCAAACCTTTATCCCAAAGTATTTTCGAAATAATATAGAAAATTACTATCATACAGATCTCAACTAAATACACTTCTAAATAAATTTCCCCATCTCTAAAAAGTTTAGCTGGATAGAATGATACAAAAGCTACTGGAAGGATTACCATCATAGTTACTCTTAGAATTTTATGTAGAGTTCCAAGTGGAATTCTTGCAAAATTTTCAATACTTGTTCCGACTAAATCTCTAAACATATGCGCATTATCAATATAAAAAGATAATGAGATAAGAATCAGGTTAACAAAGTAAATTGCAATGAAACCTAATATGAATATTATAATTGAGTTCAATGAGACAAGTAAGTTAATGTTCTGAGTTCCACTTAACCCGTAGATCGCGAGTGGGATAACTGTAACGAACATCGGAATGATTTGGGGAATGCTAACGCTTTTAAATGTAAGTATAAAATACCGGTTTACTGGTTTAGTAAGAATCATATCTAGCTCTCCAGAAATGAGTTTTTTTGGAAGTTCTCTAAAATTCTTAAAAAATATTATTACAAATAAATATACATAGATTTGTGAAAATACAAGTAGGAGGATCATATCCTTAAATTCCCAACCTTGAAATGTATCAATCTTAGAAAACAAAAATTTTAAAGATATTAACTGCCCCATAGTCCAAACTATATTTGCAAGTGCACTCATCATTAGATTAAACCTATGACTCATAAGTTCAACTATAGAAACCTTTATAAATAATGAATATAGTTTTAGATATCTTTTAATATTATCCATTAGCTGCGTCATAACTTTTTAAACCTTTTTGAAAAGTGAATTGTGCAAGAATGAAAAATATAACAAACCAAATTACTGTAACAATAAGTCCTTGATATATATCTTTTTGCTCAAGTTGTCCTTGATAAATTTGAAGCTGAAATGCTCCCTGAAAATACGCTGGTGTATAACTTACAATATTTTGAATAGTGTTTGAAAAGAAATATATAGGTATTAAAGCTCCATTTATAATATCAAAAAACAAATCTACAACTGTCAAAGTATGACCGATTTCTCTTATCCAGAATGAAAGGGAACCCAGAAACCACATAAATGTATGCCACATAAACTGACTTAGTACAAGTGAAATTAAAAAGTAAATGAAGTTAACTCCTGAGCTTGGGGCGAAAATATCTGGTCTAATTATCGCCGCTATTATAATCAAAATTGATGGTACTAATGTCCTTATAAATAGTATCGTAAAAATACTCATTATCTTAGTATATGGATAATAGGTCGGTTTAACTAAGAATGAATTAAGCTCCCCTTTTTGTATTCCATCAGAAATCCAATTCGCGATTTTACCCGTTCTTGTTGGTTTAAAAATAGAATAAAAAATGATGAAGTAGGCAAGAAGCATTTTTTCTTCACCTGGATTAGATGCAGTTAATCTCCATAGATAAAACATAACTAGTGCGTAAGTTACGTAATAAAACCAACTTACAAGCATATCGAATCTATATGTAGAGATTAACGCAAAGTTCATTGTAACTAAGCGATAATATTTTTTCACAGACTGTGTTTTTAATGGGAATTAGGCATTGTAGCAGCTATTATTAGAGAGACAACTATAAATTAAAGAAGAGACTGAAAAAGTCTAAAATTATAGATAAAAAACTCTTGCTTAAACCGTTTATACCTATTAGACCTGTAGGATTTGCTTTTATACTGTAGTCTAGTGCTTCATCTATAGATAAACCTTGATCATCAATTTTAGTTGAAGGTAATTTAACTTCCTCAGGTTCAATATACATAATACTGCTATTTGAAAAATCTTCTCCCCTTCCATTCATTGATTCAGGCATAATTGAACTTGCAGTTGAATCTTCTATAATATTTTCGTCATATAATCGATAAAGCATATCGCCATCTTCACTATAAACCTCATTATTTATTTCATTCCCTGCGAATGGATTTTCAAGAGACGGAAGATCCATATTTAAGCCATTAACAAAAGTATTTACATCTTCTTTCACTACTTCATCATTTATCACTGTTCCATCCTGTGAACTTAATGAAAACGGTAATGCTACAAATAAAACTGCAAAAACTCCAATAATACTAAATTTGAAGAAATTAGTATTAAATAAATCATTTGATTTAGTTTCAGAAACTCTTCCAAAAACTTTCATAAACACTTTATCCTCCTGTTTCTCTGTCGGCTCTAAATCCTGTCTATATTGTTTTAATAATTCTTTAATCATTTGATTAGAACTTATTATTTATTTCTAGCTATAGTAATTTTTTGTACTTATAACTTTAGCTACCTAATTACTACAAGTTGCTATTAATTACTTTTTATTCTCTATTGCCAACTCCTTAGCCTTCTTAATCGCTCTATTTTGTAATACTTTTACATTTCCAACTGTTGTCTCCATAATTTTTGCCGTTTCTTTAAGAGAGTAGTTTAACAAAAATCTTAACTCTAATACTTCTTTATATCTTGGTTTTAATGATCCAAGTAATGCCTTTATTATTTTCTCATTTTCGACTTTCGACTTTTGACTTTCATTGTCTTCTGTTTCATTATTCTCGTCTCTCAAGTAATCTAAATTTTCATCATCAACCAAAGCTGTTTTGTCTTTACTCTTATACCAATCATAAACAAGATGTTTTCCAATCGTATACAACCACGATTTAAAACTTGAATTTCCCTTAAAGTTCTCTAACTTCTCAAATGCTCTTAGAAAGCTCTCAGACACTATATCTTCAGCTCTTTCATTTGTATTGACCTTGTGTCTTACAAAAATATATAGGCTCTTAAAGTGCTCTCTATAAAGTTTTTCACGAGATTTTGAATCTCCATTTTTTGCTTTTTCAATAACTCTCTTTTCGAAGAGCATTTTACTATACTGTTAATAATTTAGACTAAAAAGGTTACACAGAAAACATATTTTTTCTCAAGGGTTATATTTAAAATCAAAGACAAGTTATTTTTATGAATTTAGAAAAAAGTAATTTATAGTAACTATTCACCAACTAACATATCAATGTATTTACTACTGTATTTACTACTGTATTACCTTTATCTTATGCCTTATATCTTATGTCTTATGCCTTACTTCTTACTTTCTACTTTTCACTTCCTACCCCACTCATACAACCCAATCCCAACAGACACTGCTAAATTAAATGAATCAATATTTTCCGATTGAGGAATTTTTATAACCTCTCCTATTTTTAAAAGTTCTTCAGGAACTCCAAATGATTCAGCTCCAAAGAGCAGAGTAGAAGGCTTTTTAAATGTTACTGTATCAATATTCTTTTCAGTTCTTGAGTCAAAGATGTAAATATTTTCTCTATTAGATAAATATTTCTCAACATCTAAGACCAACTCTATATTCATTTTAAAAATCCCTCCCATTGAACTTCTAATAACTTTTGGATTAAAAATATCAACAGCAGGTTCAACCAAAGCAATATTACTAATTCCAAACCCTAGTGCAGTTCTTATTATTGTTCCAATATTCCCGTAATCAGATGGATTATATAAAACTAAGTGTGTCTCATTTTGATTTAACTTTGACTCAAACTTATTGAATATTCCTATAAAGTAAGTATTTTCTTTTTCAGAAAGATCCTTAATTTGCCTATCTGCTTCTATAAAGTCTATATTAAACTTTATACATAGATTTTTAATTATCACAAAAGCTTCAGATTCAACTGAAGCTGAACTATAAATAATTTTCACTATTTCACTAGGCTTATTATTTACTAATTCAATTGTAGGATAAGCACCTAATGTGTAAGAGTATTGTAATTTCTTCTTATATTTACTAAACTTCACTTATATCAATGTTATTATTAAGTATTATAAGATAAATCTATGATGACAGCATTAACAATAATTTTAGGTATTATTATTACCCCAATTGCTTTAATTTTTCTATTTAGAATCTATGGGAAAATAAGAAAAGCACTTAAGCCTAGCGAGAAGTGGAAATTATCTCTGCTTCTAAAACTGAATGAATACCAGAAAAGAATTCATACTTCTGATATTAATAGTTTAAAAAGTTTAAAAAATGATTTAGAAAAACTATTAGCTAAGATTTTTAATAAAAAAGGAGTTAGTGGTTCTAGTTTTAAAGATAAAGTAAAAAATTCATCTAAGCTATTGAGTAAAGAAGAGTGTGAATCATTAAAAAATGCTATAAAAATAAAGGATGACTCAGTAGATAAAAATGAGTTAAAGGATGTTATAAATGCAATGTTTGATGCATCTAATTCAATTTTAACTAAATCTAATTGATAAAGATTTTGTCGTTAATAATCCAAGGAATCGTATTAGGAGCAATTGTTGGATCTCTTCTGGCTTTCTATTATTATAAGATTCCTGTTGAGAATGGGGTAGTATACGGCGTACTACCTGGGGTGTTTTTTAGGTTGGTTGTGAGGTTTAAATTTGGAATATAATGGCTACTGTCTATTTAGTTTATAGTTCTAGCTATAAATGTATTACTAGTTAAATCATAGTTATTAAAATCAAATGTATCATTTAGAGTAACTGGTATCTTTTGGTTTACATATTTACTAGAAATATGATTAATAGTCATTGAATAGTTTGATATAGCTCCAGTATTTCCTGGTACTAATACATATTTAAACCCTTTCTTCTCTGCCATCTTAGCAGTTTCATCTAAAAACCATTCTATAAAGTTATCAATTGGTATACTTTCCTCATCCGGGTAGTTGAACCCCCTAACTAACAGCGCTTTAGAACCGTCATTTAAAGTTACCTCAAATAAGAGTACTGATCCATCAAGCTTAAGTTCCCCTTGACCTCTTTCGCCTTCTCTTACAAATTTAAATGGTATAACCTTATGATTAGGGTTATCTATTAGAGGGTAAACACCTGTATAACATACATCTGCAACATATCCTGACAATTCTCCTACCAATCCTAAATCTGGTATTACTTTTACTGCTCGCTTATCTCCTGTTTCAAATTGTCTCATTTCTTCGACAGATGCTTTGAATGTTGTTAATTCTTTTTCATATGATTCTAGAACAGTAGATCTTCTCTTCCTATTTTGAGCACCAGAGAGTTCCTTCAAAAATTTGTCACTCCAATAAGAACGGATTTCCTTATATTCTTCATCTTCTATCTTTTCTTCATCAAGAGGCTCATTCGGAAATTTAAATACATGATTATTACCTTGTTCATTTAGTAGATTTATAATAGAAAGTACTGCATTAGGACTTATTTCTTCATCTTGAAGAGCAATCCTTAAATTATCTATCATGTCTTCATCTCCCTGAAGAGACTCTATTAATTTAGTAAATAAACTCCTTCTTATAATTCTATTCTGAACATCTGAATCTGCCTTACCAAATTTAAGATCTGATACTAGCATTATTATATCTTCAATATCAGAGAGTGATTCTAATTCTTTTTTACGACTTTCGTATTCATCTATTTGTTTTCTTAAAAATATATCTTTCTTTTCAGTACCAGTTTGACTTAAGGTGCTTTCTAATATTGAAACCTTTTCAGCTATATATAGATCTATACCCTCTAATATATAATTTAAATCATCTCCATTTTCTAAAACAGCCAAATAATCATCAGCTATTATATTAAATTCTTCTACAATCCCACTAGGATCAAACATCGTAGCAACTTCACTATCTGTAAAACTCATTTTATAATAACCTTTATAGTCAGCTCTATTTAATTGTCGCTGATTAAAATCTGATAGTATAGTTTCAAAAGATATTCTCCCTAAACTAAATCTATGTGTATCGTATCCTGTAGCCTGACGTAAAAAGATTTTATCTATTTCAGTTAGTTTTTCAATCTCCTCTGGCTGAATTTCTTTAGCTGATAATATTCTATTTTTCATACTAGTACCAGCTTGAAAAAATTCTTCTGTAGTTTGAAGCTGAAATCGCTTTATCTCGTCTGAGAGTTCATAAGTCCCATTTAACTTTTCATATCTGTATATCTCTTTTAATACTCTGAATAAAGCAGGGGACCTTGACAGACCAAGCCTACTGACAAACATAGTCAAGACTTCAATGTCCTCATCTGTTGCTTCAAAGTTACTTTCCTCTTCATTAAGTAAATATACAATTAGATTTGCAGTTCTATCGTATGCGTTTTGAGTAAAAGCATTTCTTCTCTTCTGATTCGAAATTGGTAGAGCTGAAAGAAATTTCTCAGCAGCCTCTTCGCCGTATAGTGTCCCAAAACTCTTCTTGCTCATAAGTTTGAAAGTCTCCTCTTTATCAAATTCTAAATACCTTAACATTAATTCCCTAGTTTCTTCGCCTTCAAATAAAAGACCGTCTATATCATCTATTCTACTAATCCAGTAATCTTTTATTTTCTCTGGTATCCTTCCAATATAGTCAGATACTTGATGATTATTATCAATTCTATGAATAAAATTTTTAACGTTATTTAAATAATCTTCTGATAATTCGCCATCTATTAAATATTTAAATATATTTGTGTTTAATCTATTGATAGATTTATTTTGAGAATTTTGTATATATGCTCCTAATTCAGTAAGGTCATCTAGTTTTGTATACTCAACTAACCTTTCCCAATCTTCAGAAGTAAGACTTTCAATTAAAGAATTCTCATTTGAGAATGCTTGAAGAAATTCTATATTCTCTACTAAAACATTTACTTCTCCATACCTAGAACCAAATGCTATTAAGTGCTTAATAGTATTACTTTGTAATTTTTCATTTCGAGCAACTTCCTTCAAATCTGACACTGGTAATTTTCGAAGATCTAAGTTTGCAGCGCTAAGTCTCCTAGCTATATTCTCACGAGTCTCCAGTGGAATCTCATTATTATATAAAATATCTAGTATTTTAGAAGTTCCGTCTTCAAGACTTGAGATATACCCTAAAATATTAGGAGAATTGGAGATATCTTGTAGAATTTTTAGCTCTCTTTTTGCTTGCCAAATTTCTTTGTATTCTACGCTATTAGCTTCAATGTCTTTTACTCTTAATTCTAATTCAGCTCTTGCAGAATTTAATTCTCCAAGATTTTTTAATAGGAATTCTATATCGGCATCCTTTGTATACTCAAATACTTGATCGATATTTCTCTTTGTTTTAAATACATCTTCAAGACCTAATTCCAAAATTAATTTTGCAGTTTCTTCCAAATTACTTGAATTTGAAGTAGGCATAATTATCTTCAATGCTACTTCCAAGGTCTGAAGGTTAGCGTCTTCTATTCTCTCAGAATAAGAATTTGCATTACTCTTTGATCTCAAGCTGGTAAATAAATCTGGTAAAGCATTAGATAAAGTTTGCTTAATCTTTATACCTAAGTCCTTATCAACTCCATCTATAAATGTTAAAAGTGACCAAATTTGATCATCTGAGCCACCAATATCTTTTAATGTTTTATTTAAAGTCTTCTCTAAATCAGTTGTACTAAACCGAAGTCTTAGGTCAGTAAATTGACGTCTTATACTCGACATAAACTCAGTATCTTCATCACCAATATCAGTCCCAAAAATTTCTTGAATCAATCCATCTATTTGAGGTTCATCAATTTTGATATGTGGAATTATTCTTGAGAAATCACCATATTGAGAGTTATTTAACAGCATATTAATCATACCTCTACTACTAAGTTTAATCTCACTATTATCTTCTGAAATATAAAAGTCTAAAAACAAATCATCAAAATTAATTTCTAGACTTCCCCTCTCATCAGTCTTTACATAACTATCAAAAAAATACTAATATCTATATTACTTTTTTCATTTTCAGCATAGTAAAGTAACATCTTTATTTGCTAATCCATTCAGCGCTTTATGCAGTCCACTTCTATTTAAATGTATATCACTTCCGTCTTCACTCAAAACAAAGTCCGGCTCATTTATATCATTTACAATATGTGGGATGTATCTAGATAAGTTAGAATTATTTACTCTTTCATAAAGTATCACTCTTTCTAATCCAACAGACTCACTTACACTCTCGTCAAAGAAAGGCTGAAGTCCCATTAATGAATAATAATCAACTTCATCAGAATCTAAATAAACACTAATCTGACCTCTAACCTCATTAATTATCTCTGCTGATAAAACGTCTGTAATAGGCCTATCATCATTATATTTATAACTTAATAAACCAGTATACCTATCGTAACCATCAGCCATATGACTTAGTTCACTTTTAAGAATGAATTCTACGCCTCCTTCTCTGATTTGTTCTAATACTATGTCATGAACACTACTATCAATCTTTATAGGTTTTTTAGAGTATGGCGCGTTTTCTATTACAGACTTAAGTATCCTTTTAGACAAATCAGCCCTTACTTTGCCACTCTCTGTAAATCTTTCTCCAATAAAATCTGGAAGAGAAGAGAACCCAGATTCAATTACTTTCCCTAAAAGACTATTGTTAACATATATCTTATATCCAAATTGATCATTTAAATCTGCTGATCCTCCAGTAAATAAATATTCAAACTCATCATCACTAAGAGCTGTAATACGATATTTTATTGAATCAGGGAAATTAATCTCTAATTCTGTACAATAATTCACTATTACACCAAGGTCAGATCTGTGTATTTGATCAGCTTTAATTTGTGCTTCTAAGAAGTTTCTTACTTCTGGTTGAAGTCTATTAAAATCTCCATTTGTCTTATGAATAGCAGCTAAGATGACATTCGCAGAAGCTTTTGATTCTTCCGAAATTTCTGGGATATCTGTAGTTATCTGTTCCCACATTGGTCCATTTTCTCCTATACTCTTGCCTGAAGAAATTATTATGGATAATGCATTATCATAAGTATCATCACTAATTGCATCTATTGAGAAAAGTTCATCAGCTTCAGACAATGCTTCATTATTCTGAGAATTAGCTACCAGAGCTACTAACTCTATTGAATCATGTTTAGCTAGTGTTATCGGCTTTGAAGCGACTTCAGATCTAATTTTGATAGAATCATCGCTAGTGTCTTTTATAATTTGCGCTGCTAGTGGATTAACCTCCTTTCCTTCTTTTAAGTTTATATAAGCTATGGCGTTCGCAATAGATCTTTTAGCAATGACTTCATTCTGTATTTCTAAATCTTGTTTTTCAGCTCTTCGAAATCTTAAACTTGAGGATTTAAACTCTTCAAAGTCTTGATCTGATATCTCTGGTAATAGACCGACAAATCTATCGCTCTCAAGTAACTCAGCTAACTGTACGGCATCATCACCATCAAGACTGTTATGGTACAAGTTTTTATTTATAAATCCGAAAAAATTAACTTTACCAGTGTTTGTTAAATGATCAAATAACTCCTCTCTAAATATAGAATCATTTACAATTGTAGATTTATCATTTTCGCCCCTAACATCTCTAAGAAATGATAGAACCCTAATAGCAACTCGTGTAGAAGCATTAAATAAATTTGCGTTTTGCCCCTGAACAGATCGTCTTAACTTTACTTCTAATATGTCGCTACTTTGTAAAGCTGTATTATCTGTTTGAGGTTGAATATCTAAAGTCTCATCTTCAGTATTTTGAACATTAGTATTATTATCTTCAGACATATATTAATCTTGATGATACTCCATCTTAATTAATATCATTCTTAAGATCAATGTATTTGAATAAATATTAAATATGTTTAGATTTATTTAAAAAAATATTATTCTTTTCTTGCAGCATATAATCCAAACATACTTCCAAATAGCGCTAAGATAAATGTAGAGATAATTGCTATAGAAAGTGAATAGTCACTTTTTAAAATTCCATACCCCATCATGTAGATAAAAAGTAATCCTCTAGAAAGTAATGACTGCATAGAAAGAATTGTCGAGCGCATAGAAGACTCAATTCGATCATTAGTAAACTGGCCAATTGCAATTCTACTAACTGTGTCTAAGATACCAATTATTATTGCAACGAGAATTATTATAAATAACGAGTTTATTAATTGAAATAGTATTATCAAAGGAGTTGTAATAGCTGTAAATTTTATTAGTTTATTTATTTTTATTATTTTTTTAAACTTCTTTAAAAGGATAGCGCCAATGGCTCTTCCTATTATTATTAAAGTACAATAAGACCAATCTGACTTTGCTTAAAACTATAATCTTCTGAGACTACCTGTATAACCGATTTTGCAGATATAAAAATAGACGAGAAAACTACATAATGAGTTGTGATTTTAAACAAACCATTTTTAACTGCTTTTTTAGAAATCAATTCTTTTAAGCTAGATAGAGTATGTCTTAAATAGTTACTATCTTGAATCTCCCTAGCTTTCTTTGTAATATCCGGCTCTTTTACAAAAAGGATTATCAAGGACGATAATAAGTAGAAAAATATCGGTAACCCTAAAGTAGCTCTTAAGTTATATTGTCCTATAATTCCACCTATCAAAGTATATAAAGCAGAGGTTGCAAACGAGATTAGTAATACGTTATTCATAACCTTCTTATAATTCGCCTCATTATTCTCCTGCTTTAATGAATCATAAATAAGCGCAGTATCCGCTCCAGAGTTTAAACTTAATCCAAGTGCTGAAAAGGCTACTGATACTAATAGGAATAAGTAACTGTCATTTACCATTAATGAAAAATATCATGGCAATCATATTTGATAAACCTCCTAAGTATAATGAAAGTTTACGAGATACTTTATCCGCAATTACTCCAGTTGGAACTTCAAATAATAGAACCATTAATGAAAAAGTTCCTACAGCACTTAGCGCCTGAACCTCTGTAAATGATTTATATTTAGTTAAATATGGAATAAGAGTAGCAAACCAAAACGTTGGAGTAGAAAATATGTTGAATAGATAGATTAATTTTATATTTTTCATAAATCATTATAAAACAAAACGCTGCTTATAGTTGATTAAGTAATGATAGAACATCAGCAATCCATACTCATAATCTCATTTCCTTATTCACCTATAACTTTTTACTTTAAAATTTTGACTTTTAACTTTATAGTATACTTATTTGATGGAACTCTCAAAAGATCAAGACAAAGCACTTAAAGAAATTCTTAAATGGTTTAAAAACCCTTCTAGATCTAATTATATAACACTAGGTGGTTATGCAGGAACTGGTAAAACAACATTAGTTTCACTACTACGAGAAGAACTAAGAAAGGAGCATAAAAACTTATCTGTTTCATTTTGTAGCTATACTGGAAAAGCAACTAGAGTTCTTGAAGATAAACTAAGAGAAAGTAAATCAATTTTAAACCAAGATACAGTAAGTACAATTCACTCTTTAATCTACTCTACAATTACAAATGCTAAAGAAGAAATTATTGGTTGGGAAAGAAAAAGAGAAGTTGGTAGTGATCTTATAATTGTAGATGAAGCTTCAATGGTAGATAGTAGAATTTGGAATGATCTAAGTTCTTTTGGAATTCCAATACTAGCAGTTGGAGATCATGGACAATTACCTCCAATAAGCGGAAGTTTTAATCTAGTTGAAAAGCCAATGATAAAATTAGAGGAGATACATAGACAGGCAAAAGAAAACCCGATAATAGAGCTCTCAATTCAAGCAAGAAAAGAGGGAAAAATTGATCCCGGTCACTATAGCGGCAATGTAATAAAACTTAGAAGGTCTGATGAAGACTCAAGAGAAATGTTTTCAGAACTTCTCCAAAATTCAAATAATGATTCATTAGTACTATGTGGATATAACCATACAAGAGTGAAACTTAATAAATTTATTAGAGATTCTTTGGAGTACGAAACAAGCACACCTGAGTTTGGAGATAGAGTGATTTGCCTAAGAAATAACCATCAGAAAGGTATTTTTAACGGGATGCATGGAAACATAAAAAAAATCACTAGCCATAATAATGGCTGGTATAACGCTGAGATCGAAATGGATGGGGATGATAAACGTTTTAAAGGATTAATTTCAAAAGATCAATTTAATAATCCACAGTCTTTAAACTTCACTGAAGAAAGAGGGAGATATATGGATGGGGATCTTTTTGACTTTGGATACGCGATTACAGTCCATAAAGCTCAGGGTAGTCAAGCTAATAGAGTAGTATTGTTTGAAGAGCGTTTTAAACAAATGACCGATAAAATGTGGAAGAGATGGCTTTATACTGCAGTTACAAGAGCTGAATCTGAGTTGTATATTTTAGGTGATTAGGAATTTACAATTCAGGATTATTGACAATCTTATGTAAATCTTCTGGGATATCCTGGAACTCAATTCCCAATCTATAGAGTAAATAATCTGTCTTAGATTTTAAACCTCTGATAATTTGAAAAAATCTACCCTTTTTAAAACTTTCTAAATAATTAGAGAATGTCCAATCTAACCTTAGTTTTGGATCATTCATATTGTTACTATTAAATACTAATTCTAGGAGTGTATACATTCCATTACTTATTTCCACCATTGCAGTCTTACCGTCAGAAGCTTGCATTAACATTATATACCCAGCATTTTTAGGGAAATCTATTATAGTACTAACATTTGACTTATTCATATCGATAATACAGAAATCTAGGCTCTCATTTACATAAAACGAACCTTTAAACTTGGGTTGTCTTAAAAGCACATGCCCCATATAACTAAGTGTTTCTACTGCTAATAAGTTTCTAATCCTTCTTTCCCGGGGATTCATACTATAAAGCTGTGGAAAGATATAAGTTCTTATTATAGCTATTTCTCTATATTTATAATCTCCATACAGTGCATATCCAATATCTGACAATCCCGTTGTTTGCCTAATATCAAAAATATTTCTTATCCCGTCTAGTTCAAAACACTTTGTAAACATATCGTAAGCATGCGTATTATTAGTCTCTACTATATTTCTTGCTACAAGCATCTGTTTATCTAAATAGAAACCTGATTCTACAAATAGTCTGAAAGATAGATACTGCGTTTCGTTTTCGAATAAAACAACTTCACTTAATGACTCATCAGCATTGCTTATAAAACAGTAGTATGTAGAGGGTATACCAGAATTTGAAACTATTTTTGGAATATCAGGAAATGCTATTTTAAAGTCAGTATCTGGAATATTTATACCAGCAGGTAGATAATCTAAGTCTTCATCATATTCTAAAATATCGAGTTTAGTCTGCTTAATAATTCTATCCCGTGCAGAGTTTTTAGCCTTATCGCTAACTTCATCAATTTCATAAGAATTAACTAAAGTTATTCCTCTTGCAGCCGTTACAGTTCTATCTGGTCTGTAAAACACTGAATGTCCAAAGTCATCTTCAAATATTGTAGATGGTGATATTAATTTAAGTGCACCAATTACTGAATCTTGAAATCTCCCATCTGGATTACCAGTGTAGTGCGATCCGTTATATGCAATTTCTTTTCCCAGTCTAGATGTAGCTAGATAGAAGTATGAACAAGCACTATATCTTGAATCTCTAACTCTATCTTCTATTATTTCAGATAACTCAACATATATACCCCTCGCTCCTGTAGCTCATATTCCGTTTTCTCATCCATACAATGAATTACAAATTAACAGAAGGATTTTAGCATACTATAAAGAGGTCTGTCATATACAAAAAAAGAGGTAGCACAATGCTACCTCTTTACTAATTTTCGATTAATTTTTCTACATATCCATTATTTCAATTTTCTCAATTACAGCTCCTTTAGGAAGTTTATCAACTACATCTCGGCCAGAAATCACTTGTCCGAAAATAGTATATAAAGGAGGTAGTTGTCCATCCTCCAACATAATAAAGAACTGACTTCCGTTTGTATTAGGTCCTGAATTAGCCATAGCTAATGCTCCTTTTTTATAATCTATCACATCCATTGGTTGTCCATACTGATCCATTACCTGAGTTCTAGGGTATTTATCAACCGGGATAAATTCATCTTCAAATTGATATCCTGGTCCTCCTGATCCAGTTCCAGTTGGATCACCTCCTTGAATTACAAATCTTTCCACTCTTCTATGAAAAATCAAACCATCGTAAAAGTCTTCATTAGCTAGAAAAACATGATTACTAACAGCAATAGGCGCTAAATCGGCATATAACTCTAGTTCGATTACACCTTCGCTTGTTGTAATAACAGATTTCTTATTCTTTATCTCACTATCTGCTAAAACACCAGGTGATTTAGGGTACATATTTGCTTTAGAACTTGTTCCTTTATCTGACATATTTGAATTATTAAAATCTAGATTATCTAAAGAAGAAGTATCGTCTCCTTCATATACTGTAATATTATCACTTAATTCAACATTTTCTGTGATTTCTTCATCAGAAGTATCTTCATTAGTAAATTTATCATATGCTACAACTGAGAAAAAAACTATAACAGCTGCAGTTAATGTTCCAGCAGTGTACGTGTATTTATTCATAACTCTTTTTAAAATATTAGACTAGGTATTATAAATAAGGATTAGTTAACTTACAAACAAGGAATGTTATTATGTTTTTTATAATAAGTTATGCTTTCCGACAACCATCTCTAATTTAACCAGTGAATGGAGCTTAGATTCAAAAAGTTCTGCTTTATATTGATTCGAAGTTCCAATATAAATTTTATTAATTTTAGTAGCTGCATCAAACTCTCCAAGCGCTGAATCTAAAAAAAGTAAAGCTATTTGCTTTACTTCATTATCTATTTTTCTAATTTCATTAATGTAAATATTGACGTTAATGAGATTTGTTTTAAAATCAGGATAGTACGTAAAAAAGACATCCTCACAAGTTAGAATTGTCTTATTCATTTTAAATCTCAACTTCTTTATATCTTTTTTTTGTCTAAAAGCCTTTATATTCCAGCCTTCAATTGATATAGGTGATTCTTCTACAACTCTTATAACATCTTCAAATGCGTCAACTAAGCCATCTGCACTTATTACCAACTGATTATCTTCGCTATTCTTGGTGAAATTTAATTCGAATATTAACTTGTCATTAATTTTCTGGAGCTTCTGTTTCAAAGAGTTAATTAAAGAGTAGTCATCTTCTTTTAATCCACCCAGTAATTTACTATTACCTGCAAACCAGGTCCAAAAATCATTAATCCTTTTTTCCTTTAAATTTAAAAGCATTTACGTTATGTTTTTAAGGGTGATATTATTTAATAATACTAAATTTTTCGAAATGATAGAAGAGAAAAATCAAAAAGATCTAAAAGACATATTCTTATCTATTGAATATCAAGAAAAAAATGAATTAGAAATCAGTGAGAATATATTAATAAAAACTCTTAAAAGATCACCAGACTCAATAGAGGCAAAGATTAGATTGGGTTTAATAGAAAGTAGTCTAGATAAAAAAGATACAGCTAAATTTCTTTTCAATTCTATAAGTGTTGAAGAATGGAACTTAGAGTTATTTCTGTTTGAAAAATTATTAGCAAATAAAAGTTCAAAAAAGAAAGTGTTGAAAATTATTAAAGAAGCAGAGAAGAATAAGATAACATACTTATCTAGACTGTATTATATGGCTGCTACAATAATGCTAGATCATAATGATTCAAAAGCTTACGTGTTTGCAAGAAAGGCTTTAATTAATACTCAGAATCAGGAATTTTTCGAAGAATATGATAAGCTATATATAAAATCCATTAAAAGACAGGAAGTAGACTGGAGATTCTTTTTCATAATCTTAGGATTTACAATATTTTTTCTAATTATTAAATTGTTATTATAGAACCATGACTTTTGAAGATATAAACTTTGATGCAGAAAGAGAATATTTAAAAGCAGTAGAAGCCTTAGAAGCTGGAAAATGGAGTAGTGCTTTTGAGGTATTAATTGATATTACGAAAAATTATCCAGAGTTTGCAAAGGGTTATTATTCATTAGGATGGCTCTTCTTTCATAAACTTGGAAATCATAGACTAGCTTTAAAAATGTATAACAAATGTTTAGAGCTTGATATTGAATCAATTAAATTTCAACATTCGTTTATACATGTGTTGATTGTAATGAAAGAATTTAAAACACTAAAAACTATATTAACTAGTGCGGAAAAATTACCTGGAATAGATTTATCAATAATCTTTGATGCATATGGCCAGATGTATGAGTTACAAGGAGATTTTGATAAGGCTTTAGAATACTATAAGAAATCTTTAGAGTTAGATATAAATAATGGCGCGGTGGAACATTTTAATGACGCTGTAAAAAGATGTAATAGAAAGCAAGAGATATTAACTTAGTCTCTAGTCCTTCTTTCTCTTTTTAAAACCTTAGTAACCAGTTGACCACAAGCTGCATCTACGTCATCACCCATAGTTACTCTAATCGTAAAATTAATTCCGTTATCTTCTAAAATCCCTGTAAATCTTTTTATATTTTCTTTTGGAGATCTCTTATAGTCCTCCCCTCTAACTGGATTGAATGGAATTAAATTAACATGATGTAATCTATTCTTCATTAAATCAACTAGCTCTCTTGCGCTTTCTGCTGTATCAGTCTTATCTTTAATCATTATGTATTCATAACTAACTCTTTTGTTTGTAAGTTCTACATAGTTATCAAGTGTTCGCATTAATTCATCTAATTCAAACTTTTCGGCTACCGGCATAAGTTCTGCTCGCAGTTTTTGATTAGGCGCATGTAAACTTATAGCTAGCCTTCCTCTAAATCCAGATTCAAATAGCTGGTTCATTTGGGGAATAAATCCTGAAGTAGAAATCGTTATCCTTCTTGTACTCATTCCATATTTATCTTCGTCAGTAAATACATCAATTGATTCAAGAACGCTTTTTAAATTAAGCATTGGTTCTCCCATTCCCATAAAAACTATATTTGTAACTTTTTGGTCTTCTAAATCCAATTTCTTTAGGTACCTAGATGCCCAAAGTACTTGATCTACAATTTCTCTTGCGTCTAAATTCCCGTTAAAGCCCATCTTCCCTGTTGCACAAAATCTACAATTAACAGGACATCCAACCATACAACTTACGCATACAGTATTTCTACCATCTCTATGACGCATCAATACAGTTTCTATTAATTTCCCATCTTTTTTCCTTTTGAATAAAGCCTTAATTGTATCTTCTCTTTTAGAGACGATAACTCGGGCTTCCTCTAACGTAAAAAATTCTACTTCTTCTTTAATCTTCTCTCTAAGATCTTTAGACCACGTAGTAATATCATCAAAACTAAAAGCTATATCTTTATAAATAGCTTGGTTAAATTGATTTTCTCTAAATTTTGGAAGCTTATTTTTTTCTACAAATTCTTTTATCATTTTATTCAAATATTCAACTAATTATAGCAACATAGTAAGTATTTATCCTATATGTAAGAAATTTTAGAAATGTCTGCTATAATCTGGCGTTACAAAATTTATTATTTTTTTTATATATGGCAGATTCATTTGAAGAAACACAGACCCCTGCAGAAGTATTAGATGTTAAAAGTAAAATGCTCCTGTAGTAGTAGGAGAGTTCAGAAGAGAGTTTAATAACAGTAGAGAAGATGCTGGTGCTAAAGATTTACCTAAGATTAATGTAATGCGTGAACCATATAGTAAGTATGAAGAAGCTCATAAAGAGATTTATACAATTTATAATGGTGCTAGAGAAAAATATGTAAATGCTGCAGGCCTTGTCAGAAATGGTTTAAGTGAAAAAAAATGGGAATTTAGCTATTACAAACCATTCTGATATGAGATTTATGCTTACTGAGTGTATTAATGAATACAAAAAGTCTGGATTTCCAAAAACTGCTGGAGAACTTGATAATATGCAAACTAGAGTTGCTTTAATTAGTTTTAATAATCTTGTAGATTGAAAAGATGAGTTAATAGGAGTTACAGAGGGTAGAGATGTTTTAGAAAACGAGCTCACTGAACCAGAAGCTTTAATCTAGTTTAAAACTAATATTTAAGGTTTAACTAAGCTTGTTATATAAATACAAGAAATTAAAAGAGGATCTTAAAATAAGATCCTCTTTTGATATTTATTACAGAAACTTAATATCCAAAGATATCAAAAGTTGCAGTACAAACCTCAACTTCCTCAACACTACAAGTTACATCAGCTTGATCGCTTACTGAAGAAGTCTCAATTACACAAGACGCATCTCCTGTAGACAGTGGTAGAGCATCAAATCTAATTCGACCACTAAAATCTACTGAAGTCCAATCTTCACTATAGCTTCCATCTTCAGTTTTAACTATATTTTCAGAATCATAAACTAAATCTGTAGGGAAGCCTTGATCCATACAATTACCAACCCCGTTCTCAAAAGTAAAGTAAGCGTAAACATCAGCAGCATCCATTATTCCCAATCCTATTTCAGAAAATGCAACTGGTCCCTCCATAGCTACTACAGCATCTTCTTCGATTTCATCAATATCAGAATCTGCAGATTCGCTCTCACTTTCTTCTTCATTTTCTACATCGTTTTCTTCTCTTTCTTCTTGCTGAGTTTCATCTTCATTCTTATCTTTATCGTCTGAATCACTCATTAAAAAATAACCTCCAACCGCAACTACGGCAAGTATTAATACTGAAACTAAAGCTAATTGTTTAGACATAAATTCAAATTAAAATATAATATATAGAAATTTAACATAGTGAAAACTACATTAAAATTATCCACAGATATTTTAAGGTAATGGTAATTACTAGTTGCCTATAATTCTATCGGCAATATCAGAAGCTCTATCTCTTAAATTATCAGGTAAAGACTATCTATAGTGGACTTAATTGTATAATTTTAGCCAGCCTACATTTCTTTATATATCTCATAATCACCATTATAATCTTCTACCATATATCCATTTCTTTGATAAAAGCTTTTAGCTGCCTCTATATTCTCTGAACTAATTGTCCCAGATATCTCAGAAATACCTCTTCTTCTAGTTGCTGTAACATCTGTGTTCCAAATCCTCTACCTCTAGAATCAGGGTTAACAGTAATTTGTGTTAACCTACAACTAGGTGGAGAATTATAAGTAGGATCAGCTTCCTCATAAAAACCCCTTATATACCCATGTTTATAATTTAGTTTAAATTGCTGTCTCATATTTTTAAATAAAGTGGTTGTGGATTATATCATAGGCGCTGAATACAGGCATCTTAATGAGTATGACTTTACTAGAATTCAACTAGAGTATAGTAAGGTTTATCTAGATTGCAATTCCCAATCATTTGCTTGCTTTGTGTATCTTGTTGTCTTTAATGCGTGTCTCTCTAGTCGCAAACCTACATCATAGGTTTGTCCTACGTAATATCTGTCAATTTCTTTGGAGTAAAGTATATATACAAAATACATTGCCTTTTTTTTGAAGTGTAATAAATGGTGAGCGCTGAGGGATTCGAACCCCCGACCCTTTCGGTGTAAATCCCGAAGGCTTTCGGGACTCTAGTCAGCTGAGCTTTGAATTAGAAATTCTATATAGCTTCTGCTTTTTTTCTTTTTAATCTCTTTCTCTCTTTTCATTGCCTCAGATCTTGTTTTATATTCTTCCGTATATTTTAATTCCCAATCGTTTGCTTGCTTTGTATACCTTGTTGTCTTTAATGCGTGTCTCTCTAGTCGCAAACCTACATCATAGGTTTGTCCTACGTAATCTCTGTCAATTTCTTTGGAGTAGAGTATATATACAAAGTACATTGCCTTTTTTTTGAAGTGTAATAAATGGTGAGCGCTGAGGGATTCGAACCCCCGACCCTTTCGGTGTAAACGAAATGCTCTAGCCAGCTGAGCTAAGCGCTCTCAAATACCATTTATTTTAAAGAACTTAAGAATTATACAACAAGATTAGTTTCTATACAAAGCTTTTATAAATTTGATTCTATAACTCAATACAGATTGCATTATCCTAAATTACTTAAGACCCTTATCAATGGGCTTAATTTAAAAATTAACTAGATACGTCTTCTAAATATTAGAATGATTGTGAATAGTCACGGGTGCACGAATTGTAAATGCATATATTCATTATTATCTCACTTATAATAAGTAGCTTGAAAATAGTGATAAAAGAATTACTACTCCAAGTATCCTACGAAAGTAATTTACACCACTGACTAATTCCATCAGTGCCCATATTAATAAAAAAGTGTTGGAGATAATAAATAGCTCAGTTTGTTTTGAGTTAAACAATGGAGATATTATTACTAGTCTTACTATTCCCCAGCCAATTATAGGCCAGTTAGGAAATTGAGCAATTACAATCTTTCCATTTTTATCCCTAAAGAGCCTATCCATTAAATTGCAGTAAAGCTTTCGGCAGATTTAAACAGATTAGAGATATTTTCACTACCAGTTTTTGCTTTAATCTCAACTATATATGCAGAGTCAGAGTTAAATTTAACAAAATATCTTATATATCTACCTCTGATATCATTATCAATAAAGTTAGCTTCAAATAGACAAGCTTCACTTCCATTTAAATCTATGTATTTATCATTTCTAATATCAAAAGTATCATAAGCTACCGAGACTTGAGTAATTATTTCTTCTGAAAGCGAGCTACAAGTACTTCTGGATAGAGACCTTGAACCTGGAAGAGAAGTGATTGTTATACTTTCAGAAAGGTCTGCATCGCTATCTGCTAATATTTGAACTCTGTCTCCAATTTTAATTTCCCAATTATCTAAATAGTAAATTTTATATTTTCTATTCTTATATGTTTCATACCCTATATAATCCTCATCTGAAGTTGCAATGGATTCTTCAAATTTATAATTATATTCAATTTCAAGATCGTCAGCTACATCAATATTTTCTTCATCTTTCACGCAGGGGCCATAATCTTGTGCAAATGGACCATGATAAATACAATCACCGCCACTATACAAATAACCAAATGCTACGAATCTAGCAAACAAAAAGCAAGATGTTGCAATTATTAGAATAAAAATTCCTTTTAATATTAAAGATAAAACATTTTCCATAGATTTATATTATCTCATTAGGGCAAATAAGAAAAGAAAGAAGGAGCAATAATTGCTCCTTCTTTCTTAATTTTGAATGACTACTTATTTTAAGCTAAAAGAAGATTGAACCTTCTCTCCAGCTTTTAAATTATCTCCTTTTGATCCAGTGTTAGATAGAGTTACTGAATATGCAACATCATCGTTTGCTACTGAAATAATATCTGTATTAATTGTTACAAAGAAAGAAATACTTGCACTAAACTGACAAGCTTTATCTCCTCCAACTTTAATTTCTTTAGCATCACTTGTTTCAATTCCTAAATCGAAATCATCTTCAGATATATCAAATGTCTTATCTAAGAAGTCTTGACAATTACCTTCTAGGATCATGTCTTTATCTTCATCTTTTAGTTTCTGAATATTTACTGTAACAGTGTCATCAAGATCACTGAAATCAATATCTGCAGGATCTGTATTTTCTAAAGCCTCTATTTGAGCTGTTGGTTGTAAACTTAACGACTCTTCTCCTGCTGTATCGTCATATTCCCATTCTTTAGGATATCCTATTTCGTATTCTGCAGTTTCGTAAACCTCATATCCATCTGGAATTCCTCCTTCTGAATCTTCACTATCGTCTCCTCCAAAAGCGAAGAAACTAACAGCAATAACTAGTATTAAGACTACAAGTGCACTTACAACTCCGATAATCATAGTTGTATTATTATCTTTAACTGTAATCTTCTTTGTATCAACTACTTCAACTTTTTCTGATTTTTCTTTAGTATCAGTCTCTTTAGCTTTTGTGGCTTTTTTTTCTTTAGCTTCAGCCATATAAATATATTGGTAATAATTAAATTTAAAATATGTAACACAATATATCATTAATACATTGTGAGCGCTATAAATTTAGTTTATCTTGAGTATTATAAAAATGGTGCCGAGGGGCGGACTCGAACCGCCGACACCCCGCTCTTCAGGCGAGTGCTCTACCAGCTGAGCTACCTCAGCACATTTTTAAGTAAGCAAAACGATTATAATATAATTTTATTAAATATACTAATAAAACTTTCTTCTTAATATAGAGAGATCAAGTATCAGACAGAGTAGTATGAGTATTTGCATGTTAAAGTATATCTATATTAGTATGCATTTATACTAAATGGATAAATAAAAACTATAAAATATCAAACTGTTTATTTAAATCTATACAACTTAGGTGGTCTATAAGAAACCCCCTCTAAAAGCTCCCCTGTATCTTCAAGTAAATCTAATGATTTTAATAACCTATGAAAATTCCCCTTCTCTATATCGTAATTTACTAACGATTTATAGATATCAAACATAGACTCAATAGTAAATTTCTTTCCTATAAAAGCTTCATAATATTGTTTATCAAATTCAGAGTAGTGTTTTACTAAGTTTGATCTAGTAAGTCTTTCAAGCCCCTTACTAAATTTATGTATACTTCTAAATAACCTTGGATTTATATCAGTCTGTTCAATAGGTATTAACGAATAATAGTATAGAGATAGAGAAGCATTATCTGTTTCCTTAACTGAAACAAACTCTGGACTTAGTAATTTTTTTGAAGATTGAGCATCTTTTAAAAAACTATTAAGACTTATTTTCAAACTAGCATCAATTGAATTGTTTATTTCAATCTTATTTTCTTCTGATATATAGAAAGAGTTAAAAACCTTATCGTAAGTTATTATAAACAGACTTATCGTTACATCAAATTTCATATTAGGTTTAATTCATTAAGTATATTAGTGAATTATACACCTAATTGTTTGTTTAATAAAAAGCTAGTTTAAAAAAGGATTATCCAAATTCTCATTTGTATCATCGTCTTCGTTCTTTGCCAAAGCTGACAAGAACATAAAAGGAGCTGATGTTGTAAATATGACTAATATTACAGCGGCCTCTACCGAGAGAATGAAACTATAGACAAAGCACCCATTACTCCTAAAGGTATAACACGGCCTCCGCCTATAAATAAGTTCCTAAATACTTGATAAGAAGCAATTCTATTGTCATATCTCTCATCATCATCTATTACTGCCAACAAATAATTAGAAAGCAAAATACTTACGGTTGAATAGAAAATAACTTGAGCGATACTAAATACTATAAAGGTCATGTTATTAAAATTTTTTATTAACATTATTGGTAGGGTACTGTAAGCAAGTGCGCTTACTCCAATGATCACCCGTATATGTGAGAACTTCTTTAAGTTTATCTTCCCAAGTACAAATGAGTAAATAATGTTGATAACTGCTATCAATACTTTTATATTTCTCCAATCATTTAACGAGCCTAATTTTGTAATTATCAAAATGTCTATTAATCCCCAATCAACTGAATATGCAATTCCTAATGAAAGTGAAATTAATGCTACGTGTTTTAATTTATCATCTCTCTTTGAATTTTTAAGCAACAAGAAAAGTGCGTTATCTTGCTTTAAGCTACTAATTTTAAAAAACATTATTCCTATACCAAATAGTATGTATGTAAGACTTACTATCAGTAATGATCTCTTGTAATCAAAGCTATTTACTAAGAACTCAATAGTAATTGGTGCAGCAATTGATAATATTGAACTTAATATAGTTAGATATGAAGAAAATTTAACTCTCGTGTCTTTATTAGTGACAGCCTGATCGACTATAGGAAAAGCAGTCATTCTTATGCTATAGGACATACCCATTAAAACTCCAATGAGAATATAATATTTAGATAAATCTTCGAAGTATATGCTTGAAAATAATCCCGTAGCTCCAAAAGTTATAATTGAAATCAATACACTTAGTTTAGGGGAAAAAATATGAACTAATTTATCGGCAATAAACAAAAACATGAATAAACTTGAAACAGCTGATAAATTAAATAATACACTTCTTTGGAGAGATTCGCCCTCAGACCAAATACCAAAATTTATAAGTACATAAAGGACTCCGGTTACAAAGGCCAATAAATTACTAAAAATTAACCAGACTAAGCCTTGATTTTTGTTATTTTCCATTTAGTTAGCACTAATAATACAATTCATATTAATATAAATAAAACTTAATTGTAATACTGTCACTTTCTTTATCAAAACTAGTCTTAAATGATATACTAACTTAAGAAATTAAAACTTTATAATGGCCATATATCGAATAAATGGAGGGTTAAAATTAAGTGGTGAAGTTACTCCAACACCAAATAAGAACGAAGTTCTACCTGCTGTAGTCGCAGCACTTTTGACTGATGAACAAGTAACTTTACATAACGTACCAAAGACTAGTGATGTTAGGGGTATGTTAAAAATAATAAAAAAGCTTGGAGGAAAAGTATCTTATACTAATGGTGGAAATACTGTAAAAGTAAATTCAAGTACTATACAAGATGGAGAACTGGACCTTGAGCTAACAAAAAAAATGAAAGCTGGAGTAATGTTTATGGCTCCATTACTTCTAAGATTTAAAAAAGCCTTCATGCCAATACCTGGAGGTTGTAAATTAGGAACTAGACCATTAGATGCATTTGTAAATGGAATGGAGATGCTTGGTGCTAGATATGAACCTTCAGAAAAAGGATTTTTCTTACATGGTGATACACTAAAAGCAAACTCAATCTGGCCATGGTTTCCAAGCGTTACTGGAACAGAGAATTTAATAATGCTTGCTACTGGAATTAAAGGTCGTATTGAAATTTTCAATGCCGCTGCAGAACCTCATGTACAGCAACTTTGTAAAATGTTGGTTTCAATGGGAGCGAATATTGAAGGAATAGGTTCAAATAAATTAATAATAGAAGGAGGTCATGAACTAAAGGGAACAGAGTGGACTATAGCCAGTGATCATTTGGATATAATAGAATATATTGCTAGTGCTGCTGTAACTGAAAGTGAATTAAGAATTAATAATGCTATACCAGAACATACAAGTCTTATTAGACAAGCGTTTGAGATAGTAGGAGTTAAAACGTTCTATGAAGGAACTACTTTAGTGGTTCCAGAAAAACAAAGTCTTAAAATAAAAAAGACTATTAAAGGCGATATTTACGATATTAAGGCTTTCTTTTGGCCGATGTTTCCGCCTGATGCTATTCACTCACTAATAGTTACAGCATTAAAATCAGAAGGAAAGATGATATTCCATAACTCATTTTACGAGTACGGTTTTTTCTTCGCAGAAGAGCTAGCTAAGATGAAAGGTAATGTAGTAATGGCAGATCCTCATAGATTAATTACATTTGGTCCTACAAATTTTAGAGCTGGACCAATAGATGCTCCTAATATAATTGCTGCAACCAAAGGCTTATTTGTCGCGGCTCTAGCAGCGCCAGGAGAAACTATTCTTCATGATAGAACTGATCAATTAATGAGAAGATATCCAAACTTAGTCGATATTTACAATAGTGTTGGAGCTCAAATAGAGAAGATTTAGCACAAATAAACCTAGGTACTAATCTCTCATATCAACCTGCAGGTAGCTTAATATATTATGTATAATAAGCTACTTTTTTTAGATTCATTAACTATCTACTAATTCTTCTCACACTTATCCTTATGAAGATACTCAAACTATTATTATCTTCAAATAACTCTAGATTAAATCAAAAAAGTATATGTGCCAGTAGGAAGAAATGTTACGTAAGTCCGTACTATATATAAGCTATAAATAGAACTTTATACTACTTAAACTGTAGTGCCCATATTCTATTTTAAATGTAGCCATTCTGCTATAAAAGTACATTTAAAGGAGGATTCTACTTCTAATATAGGGTCCTACAACAACTCTTATGGAACAGATTTAACAAATATTGATCTCTTATTGTGCATAACTGGTAATGCAAATTGCTATATAAATGATCTTACTCTTAGCAAGGTTGATGTATTTATTTATACATAGTGCAAGAGTGCTGTATGTTACGCCTTTGGAGATACTATTTTTTTAGAGTAAATTCATCTTATGAGACGTTTTACAAAATAAATCGTATATATCAGGTTCAGTTTATTCACTTTTGTGATTTAAAAAATGTGCTTCTAAGAAGATCACAAAAGTGATAACCTATACTTAAGTAACATTAAATTCTAAAAAGCTAAAAGTGAGTAAAATAAATAAGTTAGAAAAAGAAATAATAAATAAAATTGCAGCAGGAGAAGTTGTAGAACGACCTGCATCTGTAATAAAAGAGCTTATTGAAAATTCAATTGACGCTAAGGCTTCAAAAATAATTATAAATATAGAGAACAATGGAGAAGATCTAATAGAGATAGTAGACAATGGAAAAGGAATGAACCGTGAAGATGCTATTAAATCAGTAGAACTACACGCAACTTCAAAGATAACAAACGAGAAAGATCTAAGCTATATTTCAAGCCATGGGTTCAGAGGCGAGGCATTAGCCAGCATCAGTTCTGTCTCAGAAGAATTCACAATAGATACAAAAACAGCTGGATATGAAGCAGTGACAGTCTATCTCCGAAACGAAGAGCTAAGAGCCGATATTTCAAACAAAACTATAGAGGGTACTACAATAAGTATTAGAAATTTATTTGGCAATGTACCAGCAAGAAAGAAGTTCCTTAAAGCAAGTAAAACCGAGATGAAGCAGATTATTAATTCTTTTTTACAAACTTCACTTCCTTATATTAAAGTTCACTTTGAACTTTTTCATGATGGGAATTTAATTCATAGATTAACAAAAACGGAGAGTATAGAAAATAGATTATTTGATGCATTCGGTAAGAATTTCTTAAATACCTTGTTTATAACAAATGAATCTACAGATTCAGATTTAAAAACAAGGTGCTTAATTTCAAAACCTGAAAGTGCTCCAAAGAAGGCAACTATTCAATATATTTATCTTAACAATAGGTTCATAGGCAGCAAGACGATTAACGCTGCAGTAAGTCAAGCATTTACTGGTTTTATTCACAGAGATCTAAGGCCAAACTTCATAATATTTATAAAAATAGATCCTAGTAAGATAGATATAAATGTTCATCCTAGAAAATTGGAAGTTAAATTTGAAGATGAATCGCTAGTATTTAAAAGGATATATTCGCATGTGCGTTCTATTTTAGAGAAAGAAACAAAAAGAATTATTAAGGATAAGATAGAAGATAGTAATGAATTAAATTTAAGTAAATATAAAAATATTTCAGAACCAAGAAAAGACTTCTCAGTTAAAGAGAGTAGCAGAAGTTATAGCCCTACGAGTCAATCAAATAACTACATTAACGAAAGTAAAGATAAAATAGTAAAGCAATCAATGAGCTTTTCAAAGCTACTTCTAGATGAATCAATCTCAAATACAGAGGCTAGCTTAGATCAAAAAATATCGAATTATAATCCAAAACAAATCTTCAATACTTATATATTAATAGAGAAGGACAACGATGCTGTCTTTATAGATCAACACGCCGCTAGCGAAAAGATATATTTCGAGAAACTAATCGCACAATATAAAACAAAAAATATTAAATCAAAATCTCTTCTAGTTCCAGAAATTGTAGAGTTTAATAATACAAATTCAAAGAATATAATATTAGAGAGTAGAGAAGAGCTCGCAAAACTTGGTGTAGTAATTGAAAATCTTGATTCTAAATCAATACAGGTAACAGAAGTTCCAGAGATATTTAAAAAAATGGATCTATCAGATACTTTTAAAGAAATTTTAGAAGAGGATCAAGATATAGTAGCCACTTTTGAATCTGGAAACCTTGATATCAGTAAAAGTATTTATCTTAAACTAGCTACAATTTCATGCCATGGATCAATTAGAGCAGGGCAGATATTAAATACTGAAGAAATGAATAGTTTAATAAATGAGTTACTAACGCTAGATAATCCATATAACTGCCCTCATGGACGACCTACCATTTGGAGTATCAGTAAAACACAGCTAGAATCTAATTTTAAACGAGATATGTAATGATAAAAATATTAATCCCAATATTAGCTCTAACAATAGCAATTGCAATCCCAGTTCTCAGTAAGGATAATATAACCCAATACAAAGATGGCAATTTTATTAATGTGAGCTTTGAACAAAAAGAAACTCCAAAACTGACTCTAGAAATAGCCCTATCACCTAATAAAAGGCAAGAAGGTCTTATGTATAGAAAAGAGCTTGATAAGAACAGCGGTATGATTTTTATATTTGAAAAAGATCAACCACTAACATTCTGGATGAAAAATACTCTATTATCTTTAGATATAATGTACATTAATAGTGAATACGAAATTGTTAAGATTTATTCATCTACAAAAACCAATCAAACGTCAGAATTATATCCTTCTATAGTCCTATCTATGTATGTTATTGAAGTTAATTCTGGCTGGGCAGAAGATAATAAGATTGAAGTTGGAGATATTATAAATATTAGTAGATAGCCTACCTTATTATATTTCAGGGCTATACAAGAAAATTATTGATGTTAGATTTAAATCAGTTAGTTAAGCAGAGTTATACAATATTTGCTAATTAGCAACTTATAATTTAAAATTAGGAAGTTAAATTAAACAATAAATGAGTTATTTAATCCCAACTGTAATAGAGAATACTAGATTAGGAGAAAGAGCATACGATATATATTCCAGACTTCTTAAAGAGAGGATAATATTTATAGGTACTGCAATAGATGCAGGAGTAGCAAACGCAGTAATTGCCCAGTTGTTATTCTTAGAAAAAGAAAATGCTAATAAAGACATAGTCATATATGTTAACTCACCAGGAGGCGTAGTAACTGCAGGATTAGCAATTTATGACACTATGCAATATGTAAAGCCAGATATAACTACAATTTGTGTAGGTATAGCAGCATCTATGGGATCTATATTATTAACTGGTGGAGCAAAAGGTAAAAGATTTGCTTTAGCAAATAGTGAGGTTATGATTCACCAACCAATGGGAGGGACTGAAGGTCAAGCAAGTGATATAAAGATACATGCAGACCATATTATCAAGACAAGAGATAGGTTAAATAGAATCCTAGCTAACCATACAGGACAGAAGATTAGTACAATAGAGAATGATGTAGAGAGAGATAAGTACTTAAGTTCCGAAGAAGCCTTAGAGTATGGGCTAATAGATAAAATAATTAGCAAGAACCCTTTAAGTGCAAAATAGATATTTTAGCTAAGTTAATTAGAAAAAGGGCACCTAGCTCATCTGGCTAGAGCACTCCGTTGACGTCGGAGAGGTGACAGGTTCGAATCCTGTGGTGCCCACCAATAAGTTATTATTTATTAAATATGAGCATAATTAATGCTACTGATGAAGAAAAACACTCTGCAGCTCACGTTTTAGCTACTGCAGTGTCAAGAGTATTTCAAAATGTAAAGGTAGGTATAGGTCCTGTAACTAAAGATGGGTTTTATTATGACTTCAAATTCGATAGAACATTAACAAAGGAAGACATAGAGAAAATAGAGGATATTGCTAATGAAATAATCAATGAAGATTTAGAATTCAAACAGATTTTTCTTTCTAGAGACGAAGCAGGTGACTTATTATTGAGACTAGGTCAGATTTTTAAATCTGAATTAATAAAATCTATTCCCGATGAGGAAATAAGCTTCTATAAGGTTGGAGATGAATTCATAGATCTATGTAGAGGACCACATATAGCAAAGACTTCAGAGTTAGGTTACATCAAAATATCAAATCTTGAAAAAGTTCATTGGAAGAATGATAATTCTAGACCAGAAATGATAAGAATTCATGGGCTAGTATTCAAGAACAAAAGCGAGTTCAGTGAATTCGTGAAACAGCGACAGGAGAAAGAAAATAGAAGTTTTACAAATATAATTAAAAGTTCTGGACTTGGTTTAATTGAAGATACAAGCATACTTTTAATGCCACCAGCAGTGAGAGCATTAAAAAATATAGAAAATCTTTTTATGAAGAATTTTTACAAGTATTCTCCTAAGAATTTTCAAATAATAGATCAAGAAGTAGGGATTAATAGTCACTCAGAAAAGCTTATAGATCTTCTAAAAGCAAACCCGATAAGTTATAAGTCGTTGCCATTAACTTATGTACATAAACATGTCTCAAAAAAAGAGCTGAATGGTAAATCTCTAAAAACAGAAGAAAGCAGAATTGATGTTTTGACAAAGAAAACTAATGTACTGAATTTATTAATCGGCATAACAGACAACTTTATAGACACTATTAAGGAGCTGTCAGAGAATGTGATTGTTAAGGTTTACTCATCAAATTTAGATGATCTGAAATTAAATACACTTTCAAACTATTTACAAAAGAATGTAATCTCCCATGAAAAAATACTTTCAAAAGAGATAGAAGATGGAATGGTTAAGATCGAGTTCTTTATAAAAAATAGTTTAAATGAAGTTTCACTTTTTGGGTCATTCTTTAATGATGAACTAGATAGCCTTACTTATACTGACGAATTAAATACAAAAGTTACAATGAGTAGAGTAGTCATCAATTTTAATCCTCTAATAATTTTTAGTTCATTAGTTCAAGATAAAGGAATTGCCCTTCCAAGCAAGGTACATCCTTACCAAATAAGGATAATCCCTATTTCAAATTATAATCAAGAATATGCTGCAGATGTTAGAGCAGAACTTAGACTTGCAGGATTAGATAGTGATGTAGACAAAAGATCAAGAAGTATCAATTGGAAGATAAGAGATGCTATAGTGAAAGGGATTCCATTTATTGTAGTTGTAGGAAATAAAGAAAATGCAAATAAAGCAATATCTTTAAGAAAAAATAAATTGGAAGTTGGTTTACTTTCTATAAGTGAAGCAATTGAAAATATTAAAGAATCATTGGCTTGAAGTTGAGATATTAGTAAAAATTTGCTAATATTTTGTTCAGCAAAGTAATTTTATATCATTAAAAATAAATACAATTAGAAGATCAAGAAAAACAACTAAAAGTAATAAAGGTTTAAAGCTTAATTTCGATAGAAACGAGCGAATTAGAGCAGTACAAGTAAGACTTATTGACGATGCAGACGAAAATATTGGAGTACTTAAAACAAGTGAAGCACTTGCAATGGCTAAAGAGAGAGAGTTAGATTTAGTATTAATATCTCCAAAAGAAGATATTCCAGTAGCAAAAATAATTGATTGGTCAAAATTTAAGTATATTCAAAGCAAGAAATTTAAAAATTCTGCTAAAGGAAATACAAAATCAAAAGAATGGTGGTTTAAGCCAAAGATAGAAGCTTTTGATATTAAAATAAAATTAAACAAAATTAAGAAGTTTTTAAGTAAAGGTGGTGTTGCAAAAATTACTGTAAGATCACAAAGAAGAGTGCATAAATCGGAAATGTATAGTACAATGGACAAGGTTCTTGAATATGGTGAGGAATTTTTCGAAAAGCTAGGTGATGTATCTAGCGAAGGTAGAAATTTAAGCGTATTAGTTAAATTAAAATCTAACAGCAAGAATGAAGAAACAGAAAAAAATCAAACTAAAGACTCATAAAGGTCTTTCAAAAAGATTCAAAGTTACAGCAACTGGAAAAGTAACTAGAAATGCAAAAAGAATGAGAAAATATGGTTATACTCATTCAAAATCTAGTAAAAATACAGATAAGAAATCTTTACAATTAGCAAAACCTGAAGCTAAAAAAATTAAAAAATTATTAGGTAAATAATTATGAGAATCAAAAGAGGTGTATCTAAAAATAGAAGGCATAAAAAAGTTCTAAAAGCCGCAAAAGGATATAGAATGACATATTCTAAGCTTTATAGAAGAGCTACTGAAGCTTTACTACATGCCGGTCAATACAGTTATGCTCATAGAAAAAGAAGAAAGAGTCAAAAAAGAACTGAGTGGATAAAAGTAATATCTGCAGCTCTAACTAAAACAGATATGAGTTACAGCCAATTCATTTCAACTATGAAAAAAAGTAATGTTGAACTAGATAGAAAAAGCTTAGCTGAAATGATTGTAAATAAACCTGCTCACTTTGAAGCTTTAATAAGTGAATTAAAGTAGTAAAAAAATAAAATATTAAAAAGACTTCTTAATAATTAAGAAGTCTTTTTTTTGTCTATTTTTTATATTTACTTTTTTATATATACCACTATATTAAATTTGTTCTGAAACAAAATAAAGAGAGAAGTAATATAAACCTTTTATTTAGGAATTATATATCTGCTTCTCTCTCTAAATATGCTTTTAAACGCTCTTAATTAGGGCTTACAGCCACTTGTTGACTCACAGCTGATCTTATCCTACTTCCATCTGAAGTAGTAGCTTCTACATAAAATGAATACGATTTGCTCTCGTTAGGAATGTTACCTCCCCATGATAATTCAAAACCACCAACAACTGGATTCATAGTTCCTACTAGTTCAGTTGTAGAACTATTAACTAGCTGATATAACTGAACATTACTTATACTTCCATTACCAGTGTAATTAATACTAATACCTTTAACTATCCCATTTCCAATGTCACTTCCAAATTGAAGATTTGATTGGGGGAATGTAACAAAACCTATATTTTGACTTTCCACATCTCCAACTACAACTGAAACACTGTGAGTATATTCTTCTCCATTAGATAAAGTAGCGATAGCAGTAACTCGATAAATGCCATCTGTAATGCCCAAAGAGTTTATATTATAAGATTCATTAATTTTTTGGAAATTTTCATCTACTTTTCCTAGGTATCTATCACCTAAGTAAAATTCAACTTCATCTAATAAACCGCTAAGTAAAGTCACATCACCTCTAATACTTAAGCTATTATCTATTCTTTGTCCCTCTCTTGGTGTACTAAATGAGAAGAAAGGAGTCGATATACCATTAGATCTCTCAATATTACATTCTTCAGTTGGCTTTCCATTTGATATCCCTTTATTTTTAAGATATTTATCTAAGTAACCTTGCCATCTTTCAACAGGCATTTTGTACTTTTTAAATGTCTTTTCTATAGAATTACCTGTTTCAATATCCACTTCTCTTGCTAATTTATCTTCTTGATCCTTACAAACCTTAGCTACCTCAGTAGTAATATAACTTGGTGGTGTTTTTCCTTGAATCATCCAATCCGATTGTAATCCAACACAGTCATCTTCATTACACCCTCCTGCCTTAACTAAAAGAGCTGGAAGTTTAAATGTAGGATCCTTACCTTCATAGTAAGGCTGAGAAGAGATATCCCTAATGTATGAAGATAACCAAGGTTGAACTACATAGTAAGGATAACCATAAGTTTGATCTAAAGGATCATTATTATTGTTACCTGCCCAAGCTAATGTTACTTGATTACTGTTCCAAGCTAATTGTGTTGATTCAGTATTGTTTTCTGTAGTTCCAGTTTTAGAAGCTAGAAACACACCAGATTGAGCTGCAATACTTTGTAAATCGTATAAAACATCATTTATCATATAAACAGCCTGTGGACTAAATACTTCTTGTTCTTCAACAGTCGCATCATATATTACATTTCCATCAGCGTCTAAAATTCTTAAAATAGGATTCAAAGGTACATATTTACCCTCATTAGCATAAGCACCAAAAGCGGCAACGTGTTCAGTATATTTAACAGATGCTCCACCTAATATAACAGAAGGTCCAATCTGAGCCCGATCTATAGTTGTATAACCCATTTTCACTGCTTGATTATAATAATTATCAATACCTACGAGTTCTACAACTTCTAATGCAGTAATATTTCTCGACTCTCTAAGTGCAGTTCTTACTGTTAACTCGTGTCCTAAATAAGAGCTATCCCAGTTTTTTGGATAATAAAATAATTCTGGATATTCAATAGGAATATCCGGGATATTACTTCCTCCAAATAGAAGGCCTTTTTCAAAAGCTAGAGTATATCCTAGAACTTTTGCTGTAGATCCTGGCTCATTTAAAGATGTTAATACATTTACTTGTGGATCATACTTACATTCTAATCCATATTCATTACAACCAGTACTTTCTCCAGAGTATGATTTAGATCCAGCCATAGTTATTATTTGTCCATTATTAGGGTCTATAGTCATTAATGCCGCATTATTTACATTCCAATAACTATATTCATCACCAGCTTGAGCAACATATTGTTCAGCAATTTCTTGCTGTTTGTAATCTAGAGTAGTTATAATTTGATAACCTCCTTGCTGAAGTTCTGGCAATGTAAATGGTTCTTCTCCATTTTTATAGTTATTTGTTAATAGTGCCTCAACTACATAATCTACGAAGTGTCCAGCTAATTTATCAGTAGCGATTGGTGGAGCATATACAATATTCTCAGTCTCAACTCTAGCTTCTCTAACCATATCTTTCGTAAAGATATCATCGGCATTCTTATCATCTATATTTTCTCTATATTTATCATTAATATAGTCTAAATTATCCTCTATTTCGTCTAAGATATACCCTTGTCTTTCTTTTACTGCTGCTTGTGAAGCAACGATATCTCCATCAACTGGTTGTGTAGGAGAGAGATAAGATGGGTCCTGAATAATAGACGCTAGAATAGTAGCTTGTACCAAACTTAAATCTTTTGGATCTACACCGAAATAAAATTCAGATGCTGTTTGTAAACCTACAATATTAGAACCAAATGGAACAACAGAAAGATACATTTGTAGGATTTCATCTTTACTTCTTTCATCTTCAATTAAAGAAGCCATGATCCATTCTTTTATTTTTCTTTCATACTTATTCTGTTCATCACTAAATATAGTAATCTTTAAGAATTGTTGTGTAATAGTACTAGCACCACAGCCAGAACCACCACTACTTAAATTTTTATAACCACAATAAAAGATTCCTTTTACATCCACACCATCATGATCATAGAATTCTCTATCTTCAGCAGCTAAAAATGCCCATCTAACAGTATGAGGTATTCCGTCAATTTCAATTTTATCGCTATTAAATTCATTAAATAGTTTATAAAGCTCTGTTCCCTTATGAACATTATCAAATGAAGCTCTATCATATATTTTACTTGCAACAGGCACGTCTTTAAATGGTTCATCTGGAGAAGGTAATTCATCAGATAGATCTTGGATCCATCTAAATAAAACAACACCTCCAACTACGCCAGCTACAAACATAAATCCTAAAAACACTAAACCTACCTTAGCCAATACTTTAAAAATCTTCTTTCTTTTCTTGTTTGTAAAAAAGTTTTTTCCTGTAGATCTAGAAATACCTTTCAACTTCTTTTTATTTTTCTCTATAGTCTGAGTTCTAGATTTATAAGAACTTTTTCTTTTTCGAGTTTTAAATTTTATATTATTTCTTGCCATACTTATATTTTGGTAAACATACAATTATATCAGAATGAGTTAATAAATTTTTATTTAGATTCTTTCTTTTTGTAAAAAATTAATGTATTTTTACCTATCTTTCTAGTATCTAAGATAGCTAACTTTTCTAAGGTTCCATAATCATTTTTCCCAGTCTCAACTTTTAATATTAATATAGTTTTGGTATCCATTAATTCGGATAAAACGTCATATTTAATTCTATTTATGTTTTTAAATGGGGGATCAATAAATATTAAGTCAAATCTTTCTTTATTTTGAATAGAAGCATTTAAAAACGCATTGTAATCCAATTTGATCACATTAAATCTCTCAACTTCTATTTCTAGCTTATTAATATTTTCTTTTATTACCTTTATTGCATCAGATGACTTATCAACGAATGTAACTTTTTTTGCACCGTTACTTAGGGCCTCAATACCTATAGATCCGCTCCCAGCAAATAGGTCTAAACATTCTAAATATGTAATATCTACTAAAATATCAAACATTGTTTTTTTGACCCTATCTGTTATAGGTCTAGTAATATCAACGGCAACATCTAAGCGAGTACCCTTAAATTCACCACTTATAATCCTAGGTTTTATTATTAAATCTTGCCTACTCACTTAGTCTAATATAATAAACAGAAATTCCTAAAGTAGTGGCAACATTTAATGAGTTCTTTTTACCATGCATTGGTAGCTCTAATGAGCAATCTGATTTTTCAATAACTTCATTACTAACGCCAGTTATTTCATTACCAACTATAAATACAATTTTATCTCCAAACTCATGACCTTTAAAATTCTTAGAATTATTCGTTTGTTCTATTGATATTATTTCAAAACCAGCTTCTTTATATTTATCAATTGAATCATTCAGTTTGTCTACATGTTCAAAATCTATATAATTTTCTGCACCGAGTGCTGTTTTTAAAACTTTTTGATGTGGAGGATAGGGAGTAATTCCAGATAGATATATCTTTTTTACATTAGCTCCATCACATGTTCTAAATATAGCTCCTACGTTTAAAGCAGATCTAACATTATCTAACATTATGATTATCTCTTTCATACTATTATTTAAATAAATTTATTCTTTTAATTTTCTTTTTATAAAGAATAGATGCAAATGATTTAGTCTTTTTAATTAATTCTATATCATTTAGCTTAGCTATCTTTAAATCTGGAATTCCAGATTGTTTAGTACCGTATACTTCACCAGGACCTCTTTTTTCTAAATCAAAATTTGCAACATCTAAACCATCATTATTATTTGCAATAAAACTCAATCTTTCTAATGAATGTTCATTTATATTACTATCTGCAAAAAGAAAACAATAACTCTGGGTATCATTTCTACCAACCCTACCTCTTATCTGATGAAGTTGAGCTAATCCAAATCTTTCTGCATTTTCGATAATCATTATTGTAGCATTAGCCACATCAATACCTACCTCTATGACTGATGTTGAAACTAGAATATCATATTTCTTATCCGCATAATCATTCATAATAGCTTCTTTCTCGATATCCTTCATTTTCCCATATAATAAACCAATACTTAGATCTGGATACATATCTACAAGTTGCTCATAAAGAGCTTTAGCAGACTTTACTTGTAAAGACGCAGAATCTTCAATTAAGGGACAAATCCAATAAACCTGAACTCCCTCTGATTTAATTTTTTCTTCAACCCACTTATAGGAATCATTTCTTTTTGATTCAGGTACTACAAAAGTCTTTATTGGCATTCGTCCTTTTGGTTTAGTTTTAATTGTGTGCAATTTTATATCACTAAAAAAAGTTTCAGCAATAGTTCTTGGAATTGGGGTAGCAGTCATATTTATAAAGTGGGGATACCTATTATCTTCAATTTGTTCATCAATAGCACTTAACAATTCACTTCTTTGATGTACTCCAAATCTATGCTGTTCATCTACAATAACCGCACCTAGTTTATTAAAAACTCTTTTCTTTCTAGATAAAAGAGCAGTAGTACCAATTATAATATTTGATTCATTACTATGCTTTGTATTAGATGAAGTTACTAAACTTACCTCTATATTAGTGTATTCTTTAAATATATTAGAAAGGTTTTCATAATGTTGTGCAGCTAGAATTGTAGTTGGTGCTAATATAGCTGTTTGATATCCTGATTTTGCAACAATGAAAGCAATGAACATAGCAATTAAAGTCTTACCACTTCCAACGTCTCCTTGAACCAAGTCATTCAGTAAGACTCCATCTTTCAAAGATTTAAATATATTTTTTATTATTTCGGTTTGATCTTTAGTTGGAGTAAAAGGAAATAGAGACATGAATTCATTTAAATATGATTCATCTAATTTCAATTCTACAGGCATTCTAATATTACTGCTTTTATTATTTAATATCCTAAGGTGTATGTCTGTAAGTTCTAAAGCTGATAGTGTTTTCACAGATTCATCAAGCTCATTAAATCCAACAGGAAAATGGAGTTTATGAATCAAGCTTACAAGATCTATATTCGAATATTCTTCAGATACAAGTTCAAGTTCATTTATAATCTCGAAAGAATAATTATCAAACAATTCTTTCACTCTATTACGAAGCCATTTCTTTGAAACACCTGCTGTAAGTCTGTACTCAGGAGCTATTCTTGCTAAATGAGTACTTTCTGAATCACCTTTAATTTCCTCAAAGTCCCTAACATTTAACTGAAACTTTCTGCCTATTAGCTTTATTTTTCCTGTTATATAAAATTCCTTACCTGGTTTTAAGATATTTTCTAAAAAGTCCTGGTTAAACCAACTACATTCAATTTCACCAGTTTCATCAAAAGCAGTAGCTTTTTGTAAAGATCTATTGCCTTTAATTCTAATATTTTTAAAATTACTTATAATTAATCTGAAGGTATATTGTTCTTCTAAATTTAGAAATGCTGATACGTCATTTACTTTAGAAATATCACTAGTATCTGTATATGAACGTGGAAAGTATGTTAATATATCTTTAACTGTAAAGATGCCTAATTTATAGAGCTTTTTTCTATAGGCATCACTTATGTATTTAAGCCTAGTTACTTCATCCTCAAGATTTATCTCCACGATTTAGTTTGTTGATAATAACAAGAGTAAAGGAGAAACTAGTAAACTAAGAGCCATCAAGGCGCTTAATACCAGAATAACTGTCCTTTTAAACTTTTTCTTTGTTAGAATTTTTATATATTTCATAAGAAAATAATATCATATTGTCATTGATTGATGAAGAGGACGTAAATTTACATTTTAGATATGTTAGCTACAATCACCCCAAGCAACTACTATAAATTCATCATCTTCATATTTCTTGCATATTTCTTTACCAGATAGACTATCGATACTCTTAAGATCATGTAAATCAAAGACTTTTTCTACAATAAAGTAACCTTTTGTGTGTCTTTCTACTGCATAAATATTATTTAAACTTAGCTCATTAACTTCAAAGTAAAAATAATACATATTATTATTATTAAACTGTACGAATTTACCAAATTCTTCATCCTGAGAATAAAGCCATAAGATTATATGTTCATTCGGAGTTATTATAGCTGTATCCTGATCAATTGTTATTGGTAGATCTAGTAGAACAGTATAATCTTTCAACAGAGCAGTATGGTATTTTTTCTGTCTAGTCACATTCTCTCTTATATTAAGGTCACCAACAAAATAAAAACCACCAAAAATTAAAATTATGAAACAGCTGTAGAATAAAGAATAGATTAAATTATAGGCTTTGGTACTCTTAATAAATTTATACAACCATAACCTAATTATACTAAATAGCTCATTTAAACCTATTGCTATTAGTAATATGATCCAAGGGATGATGTATATATAATATCTTTCTTCAAAGTATCTATTAAAATATAGACCATAAAATACAATGTAGGCTATAAAAACAAAGAGTATAGACTTGATCTCTATAGACTTAGATCTTATTGAGGTTAATATCCCTATTAATACTAAAACTAAGAAAGAAAAAGTTATGAAAAATCTCAATTCTTCCTGAATATAATTAGCAAAGATTGGTGATCCAGAAAATATATATTCAAAAAATCTTTTATTAAAGTGCGGCAAAACTGTCATACTATCTTTACCTATGAAGTTTAATCCAAAACCCATTACCGAGAATGGTATATTAATAAGCAGAAAAGAAAGTAAAAATTTTATGTAGTTATTAACATCTTTATATTTAAAAATAATGATACTTATAAAATATCCTATATAGATTACTGAAATATTCGGAAAAGTGCTGTTAAAATCAAAAAGGAAATACACTATAGGTATAAGTGTTAAAGCTATAAGCTTATTAGATACTTTTAGTTTACTAAAATTAATTGGAGTTTCAATATCAAGTTGTCTTATAAAATATAAAGACCACACAGTATTAAATAAGAGAAAGAATGAATATTCTCTAATATAACTCCCCATTGCTATTGCTAGCGGAGAAAATAACCAAGCTACCGCTGCAGTAATTGCTGTGGCTGTATTATACTTTTTTAAGTAAAAGAACAATGCTATTGAAACAAAAGAGCTTACAATTGCTGTTGGCAAAATGATCCATGGTTCAAAATTCCCAAAAATATAGCCTGTTATTATTGTTGTTATAGTAACTATTGGGCCCCTTGTATATGGCTGATTATACCCGTCTCTAAATAAAGCTCCCTTCTGTCCATCTAGAACAGATTGAGCTTCTGCAATGTGGTAATACTCGTCAAATTGCATACTTTTAAAATCTACAACAATCATTCTCAGTGCTAACCCTGCAAAAAATATTGCAGTCAATAAAACAAATAGTTTTAATTTTCCGTTCATTTTATTTATATTTAATTTATACCTTGTTATACTTTCATTATGAAAAATATACAAATATCAGTAGTAGCTCCAATTTTTAACGAAAGTAAAAATATAAATGAGCTCCATAAAAGATTAACTGACACATTAGATTCTACAAAAAAAAGCTTTGAAATTATATACGTAGAAAATAGATCCTCAGATAATAGCCTAGAAGTATTAAAGAAACTAAAAGGAGCGAGAATTCTATCGCTTAGATTACCAGAGTTTAAATATAGAACAACTCAGTCTATAGCATTAGATGCAGGAATTAAAGCCGCAAAAGGAGAGCTTATTGTTACAATTGATTCTGATCTTCAGAATCCTCCAGAAGAAATTCCAAAACTATTAAAGAAGATGGAAGATGATGATTTAGATGTTGTATCTGGTTGGAGAAAAAAAAGAAAGGACAGTTTTATAATAAGAAATTTATCAAAGCTTGGAAGTATTTTAAGAAAGAAAGTTATAAACCCAGGAGTACATGATTTAGGCTGTACATTAAAGATTTACAAGCGAGAGACATTGGAAGGAATAGATTTATACGGAGAAATGCATAGATATTTAACAGCTTTAATAAGATGGAAAGGATTCAAAGTAGGAGAGCTTGTAATTGAACATAATGCAAGAACAGGAGGAACAAGTGCTTATAAATGGGATAAGATGTTTAGAGGCTTTGTAGACATGTGGTTAATTTGGTTTTGGAAAAAATATGATGATAGACCACTTCACTTATTTGGAGTATTAGGCCTAGTATTAGCGCTTTTGGGTAGTTCAATGTTAGTACTTCTAGCGTTCTTAAGAATATTTGGAATTATCTCGCTTTCAGATTCTATATGGCCACTGATATCTGTATTGGCAATAATTACAGGTACTCAGTTCTTCATATTCGGGATTATGTTAGATATAATTATTAAGAATTACTATTCAACAAGCAAAGAGAAGATTTATACTATAAAAGAAGACATTAGTGTTTAGACTATGAGGATTATCTTTTACAGCTATGAATACCCACCACTTGGAGGAGGAGTAGGAAATGCTACAAAAAAAATATTTACAGAATTTTCAAAACTAGATAATTTAAAGATAGATTTTATTACTTCTTCTATAAGTGGAAAATATGAAGAAGAAAAAGTATATAAGAACATTACATTCTACAAGCTTCCCCTAGGTAAAAGAACAAAAGAAAATTATCACAAACAAAAGCCGCTCAATATGATTCTATTTTCTTGGAAAGCATATTGGAAAACGTGGAGTCTGATTTTAAAAAATAAATATTGTTTGACTCATTTTTTCGGCTTTCCTGGAGGATTGGTTTCATTACTATTTATATGGAAAATGCCATATATGGTTTCATTAAGAGGGGTAGATGTGCCTGGATATAATCCTAGATTTAAATATTTTTACATTTTCTACAAGCCTTTAAGCTGGGTTATTTGGAAATTAGCTAAATATGTAGTCCCTAATAGTAAAGGGCTACAAAAACTAGCCTACAAGACCTCAAAAACAGTAAATTACAAAGTTATTTACAATGGAATTGATACTGAACAATTTAAACCTGTTGAAGAAGACAAAAAATTCCCTGTATTTACTGTTACTCAGGGAGGTACATTGTTTGGAAGGAAAAAGGGTTTAGAATACTTAATACAAGGATTTGCATACTTCACAAAAAAGTATTCAAATACAAAATTACTAATGATTGCTAGTGGAGATCTTGAGATAGAGTATAAACAATTAGTAAAAGATTTAAACATTGAAGATAAAGTAGAGTTTGTTGGTTTTAAAGAAAATAATTGGATTGCTGAAAATCTTCCTAAATGTCATGTATTCTGCCTTCCTTCACTTAATGAAGGTATGTCCAATGCAGCTTTAGAGGCTCTTGCTTCTGGGCTTCCTCTTATACTTACAGATACAGGTGGGACTGAGGAATTACTAAAATATAAAAATGGACTAGTGGTAGATAAAAAAAATCCCAAATCAATTTCAAATGCTCTTGAGAAAATATATTTAGATAAAGAACTTAGACTCAAGATGAATGAGCAAAGCAGAAGACGAGCTAATGAGATGAGCTGGAAGGCAGTTGCTGAGGAATACTTGAATCTTTATCAGTCCATAGCTTATCCCTCTCAGTAGTTAGATATACAATTCCTCCTATTGCTCCATTTATAGCATTAGCAAAAAAATTAGTAGGTCCAAGTAAATATAAATTACTTGATTTTGTAGCACCTTCAAATAAATTTACATATAAGTAATCTCTAATGCCTAAGCCATTGAAACTAAGAGGTATTATTAAGAATAGATTAGTTATAGGAATAATTGCTAAGAAATACAGTAATGAAATATCTAATCCTATCGATTTTGCCAGAAAGAAATTAAATAGTATTACATTAATCTGTAGTACTAGTGCCCATAAGAGAGAATTAAAATAAGCTAATTTAGATATGTTAGCTACATAATCATGAACCTCATTTATTTTTTTCACTCTTTTATACTTATTAATTATTCCAAGCACCTTGTCAGTAGTAACAGATATCCAAATCCCGATAGTAAAACAAATAAAAAATCCTAGATATAAATATATGTAGTTAGGAAATTTAACATTCTCTAGCAGAGCAATTAAAATCATTCCTAAAAGACCATAAACTAATAAGACACTTAGTCCTAAGAATCTATCTATAAATATAATTGCAGATGCTTCAGAGTAGTTTTTAAGCTTTGGTCTTATAAATCTTGCACGAAATACATCCCCGCCAAAATTAGTAGGTAGAAAGATTGAAAAAAAACTTCCAATCAAATTTACTTTTATCAGACTAATTAGAGATGTGTCCTTCCCTAATAATGATCTAAGTCTTAATGCAGCAAAGAAATTGTTAGAAATTGTAATTAAAAGTGCCAATAAAAAGAAAAATAAGCTTTCAAAAGTAAGCTCTATTTTAATTTCTTTATAATCTATTTCTGAAAAGATATAACCTAGAAGAGCAAAGCTAAACAAGATTTTAAAAATTATTTTTCTATTCATATTCCAATTATAACTTCTTTTATTTTATTTTGTTATTATAACTAGATACTACAATTTTATTGAAAAGAGCAGTTATGAAATTTATAAATCTAAAGTTACTATTACTTATAATAATTATTGCAATAGCTTCATTTACTTACAGCAGAAACTTAAGTAAAGAAAACTTTCAGCAAGATGAATATCAGGTAATTGAAGCTGCAGAAGGAATGAGAAAAGCTGGCAATTTTTATAAATGGGACTTCAGGTTAAATAAATCAGGAGAGTTTACAGATTGTATAAATTCAGACCCTCATTGTAATTATAATCGAGCAATTCCACATACACTTTTAGTAACCTCTTCTTTTATTTTACATGGAGGAGTAAGTGAATCATCAGCAAGAATGCCCTCGGTGATTTTAGGAGTATCTTTTAGCTTGATATCTTTCTATTTTATATATAACTTATATAAAATATATATAAAATATAGTCAAAGTTTCATACTAACATCAAGCGCCATAGGCTCGCTACTACTTATTTTAAGCCCTATTCATAAAGACATATTCGGTACTACAAGAATGTATGCCTTAGTGTTACCACTTTTCTTACTACAAGTTTTGTTTTTTATAAAATTTACTGGGATAGATAAGAACAAAAAGAATAGGAATTTTAGCAAAAAGTATTTTTTAGTTTTTCTACTTCTGTCTATGCTTAATTTGATTACGCATATAAATTCAGGTCTCATTGCTATAGGTATATATACTTTTGCACTATCTAAAATAAAATTCAAAGAAAATGATAAAAATTTAAACTTATTTTATAGAGCAGTCAGCATTATCGGTTCAATTGGCATAATAATGATCATTATCTTTAAGTTAATTGGTTTTGATCTAGATCTATTAGACCAAATTACATTATTAAAACAGCCAAACTGGCAGTATCTTTATTATTTTGTTGAATATCCATTTGAAAATATTTTTATACAAACTCTTACAGGAATTTGTTTGATAATTATTATCCTAATAAATCTACTTACAGGGCTGAATTTAAATATAATTAAGAAAATAGATAAACTAACCAATGGAACGACTTTTTTTATAACTAATGTAGTGATCACGGCGACAATATTTTTAATATTTTTCGCTAACCGATATTCAACATACTTCTATATATCATTTGTAATTCCTCTAGGATTTATACTCATATATGATTTTTTCTATAGAATTTTTTCTATTTTAATAAGAAGGAGTAGTATTAATACTATTATTTTAACAATAATTTTAATAATTATATTAGTTGCCCAATTTGCAGCAACAATAAACTATTCTAGAAAGTATCAAGCATTTATTCTTGCAGATTATAATTTTACATACAATTTCGCTATTGAAGCTTTAGGGAAAGACTTAGATAAAAGTGCTTTATTAATACAACTTCCTAGAAAGTTTTATTTAGAAAGTGCATCTCAAATTGAATTAGTTGATATTGGTAAAGAAGGATCTTTTACAATTAACGACTTCACTGAAATTCAATCTAAATACCCAAAAGGTTTTATCATATGGGCAAATGAGAAGGAAGAAGAACATATTAATACTGAACTAAAAGAGTATTTATACAATAATTACTTAAGAGTAGATTTAAAAGATTCAGGTATGACAATTTACAAATTCTAGAAAATATATAAATTTAGTGAAAATATTATTTTTTTTGTTATAATACTGGAGCACATTATAAAAGGAGAGTTGACAGAGTGGTCGAATGTGCCTGTCTTGAAAACAGGTGAGTCGCAAGGCTCCGGGGGTTCGAATCCCTCACTCTCCGTTTTTTTCTAATTCAATAAACTAAATTGTTAAATCTTGAGAAATGGCAGCAACAATGAAACATAGAAGATCATCTAGAAGACGAAAGACTACTAGAGGAGCTGACAGATATGATGCAGTACTTACAAAGTTTAAAAAGATAAAAAAATTTGGAGGATCTCCAGTTATTAAGCTTAGAAAAGGTGTCAAAGCAACACTATCACATAGAGTTACAAAAGAAAATCCTACTTACAAAGGAGTAAAAGTAATAACTTCTAAAGAAGACTAATAAATACAATGGAAGAAAAGAAGAATAGAGATGCCAGACATCTGTCAAGACTTCTTGCAGTACAGTACTTCTTTACGACTATAGAGGCTATTAAGCTAAACAAATCATTCCAAGCTTTCGAACCTAACTCACTCATTTCAATCTTAGAAGAGAAGAAATTCAATTCTGAATTATATGAGAGATTAATAGAAGGAACTTCTTCAAACGAAGAAGATTTGGATAAGAGAATCCAAAAACTTGCTCCATTAAGACCTTTAGACCAGATAAAAACTATCAATTTAATAATATTGAGGATGTCAATCTGGGAAGGATTTGTAAGTAAAATAACACCACCAAAAGTTGTAATAAACGAAGCAATCGAACTTGCAAAAGCTTTTGGAGATGATGAAGATGGTAAATTCATTAATGGTGTATTAGGAAATCTATTAAACGAAACTAAAGATGAGTAGTGAGATTAAAAAGTTTCAAGATGTTTTAAATTTTCAATTCAATAATTTTGACCTTCTTATTGAAGCATTAACTCATAGATCTTACATAAATGAGAATAAAGAAGAAGATACATCTAATAACGAGAGGCTTGAATTTATAGGAGATGCAGTATTAGAATTAGTTACTACTGAATATTTGTTTCATAAATATCCTAATAAACCAGAAGGTGATTTAACAAGCTTTAGATCTGCTTTGGTAAGAACAGAAAGCTTAGCTGAAGAATCTACTAAATTAGGAGTAGGAGAGTTTATAAGAATGAGTAAAGGAGAAGAATCTACTGGAGGTAGAGAAAGATCATATATTTTGGCAAATACATTTGAGGCTATTACAGGAGCTATTTATCTTGATCAAGGATATGATAAAGCTCGTGAATATTTAATGTCAACTGTACTTAAAAAAACAGAAGAAATTGTAGAAAATAGATTAGATATTGATCCAAAATCAAAATTACAAGAGATGTCTCAGGAAATAATTAAAGAAACTCCATCGTATAAACTTAAGTCATCAACTGGCCCAGATCACAGCAAAACATTTACAATGTGCCTAGTTATAAATGATATTGAGCTTACTACAGGTAAAGGTAAAAGTAAGCAAGAAGCAGAGCAAAATGCTGCAAAAGCAGCACTAGACTCATGGCAAGAAATAGAAGAAAAATTATCAGATAGTTAATTCTAATTGGTTATTGATGGTATTAGCATTTTTTGATAAAATTGCTAAGCACTCAGAAAGCTTTGTATAAAATTATTATAAAAATTAAATATGGTAAAGATTAGATTAGCAAGAGTAGGAAGAACACATTATGCAACATTCAAAATAGTTGTTACACCTGCAAGAGAAAAACAAGTTTCAAAATTCATTGAAGAAATCGGTAGATACAACCCTCATACAAAAGAGTTAGTATTAGACAAAGAAAGAGCTGCTTACTGGATTTCTGTAGGTGCACAACCAACAGATACAGTGAAAAGAATGCTTATAAAAGATGGAATAGTTGAAAAGCCAAAAAAGAAAGTTACTTTCAGCAAAAAGCCTGGTAGAAAAGCTACAGAGAGAGCAGAGAAAGTAGCAGCTGCAAAAGAAGCAGAAGCTACAGCAACTGAAGAAAAAACTGAAGCAGCTGAATAAGCTAGATAATAGTTTTATAATTGCTTTCTATCAATATATTCAAGAATTGAACTATCTAGAGTGCTACTTGGAGAAATTTTAAGATATCTTCCAGTAGCCTCTATACTATCTTCCCTAAACTGATATTTAGAAAAAGTTAATTCAAAAGTCCATAAAGATCGCCCTTCTTCTTCAATTCCCTCTAATGTAAAATCTCTTAAGATAACAAAATCATCTAGTCTACTAAGTTCTGTTATAAAGCTATCTATGTTTCTAAATGTACCAGACATTCTAAACGAGACAGGAATTTCTTGAATAGTAACAGATGTATCTGCAAGATTGCTACCTTGTTGATTAATACTTGAAGCTGATAAAAGATCATTTGCTCTTTGCGTTTCTATTTCTAAACTATACCTATCTGCAAGTGAAGACAATCTTTCGCTAAATTCAATTACCTCAGTTGATCCAGATGGAGCAATTGAGTCTAAAAAATCTAGGTTCTGCTGAAGTTCTATTTGATTTGATCTAAGCGCCCTAACGTAGCCAAGTTTATTGCTTGCTTTACTTCTTTCGCTTTCAAGACTACTAATGGCTGTAGTATCTGTTGTTATCTCATTAAATTTAGGTATTATTATAAGTAGTATAGATACCATAAATATAATTACAGATATTATAGGTACCACATAAAATTTAAAAAATTTAGCGTATTTTTTAGACTTAGAAGCTTCTTTCTTTTTTCTTTCCTCTAAAGTTATTATTTGGTCCATAATTTATATCAGATTAAATCTAAATTCTAATTCTAAATCTATTCTTTCTGGATCATTTCTAAATTTAACAGATCTTATAGATACGTCTTTAATATTTTCATTTACTAAACTATTCCTATAGACTTCTATTACTTGATCTATATTATCTAATGTAACTACAATGACCATTAACGACTCCCTATCTTCTAGAGCATAATCAACAATGCTATTACCAAGAGCAATATCATTAGATAAATCTATTATCTCTCTTAGTTTTATATCATTAGCCAATATAGGTTTTAGTAATATATTACCTTTTGTAATTAGCTCACCATTTAAAATTACTACATCTTGATTAAGCCCAATCTCATTTTCAATCTGGCTTATTTCATTCTCTAAAGAATCAATTTTAGGAGTAACTCTAATTGCTTGATACATAGATAGCGAAAAATACATTAAAGCAGCAGAGAAGAGCAATATAAAAGAATAAATAATTGTAGTATCCCTTTTTTCAATAACTTTAATCTCTTCTTTAGATATTGGAGGTACTAAATTAAATTCTTTAAATTTTTTCTCACTAAATGAAAAAGTATTTGTTGCCATTTATATTACTAAACCTTTTAAAGATAAACCAAGAGCTACATTGTAACTATGTACATTTGTTGTTTGAACAATCTTCTTAGCTTGAGTAGTCAAGCTCATATTATTTATTGGGTCTACCAATACTGCATTTATTCCTAATGCATCTTTAATCATCTTATCAAGCATATATAATTTAGCCCCTCCACCAGTTAAATAAACAGTATTAATTTCTGACTTACCTAACTTCTCTTTATAATAAACAAGTGTTCTTGATATCTCGCTAATTAGCATCTGTGTTATTGGCTCAATTGCCTTTGCTATTTTTTGAATGTTTTCTGGTGTTTGATTTGCAAATTGTAATTTCAATTGTTCAGCTTTAGCGTCATCAAATCCAAAATCAGCAGATAAGATTTTATTAATTGAAGATGAACCAGTACTTAATGTTTGAGAATATATACTGATACCTTTTCTAGCAAGAATAATATTACTGTTATCTGCACCAAAATCTAGTATTAGAATGTCTTCTTTCTGTCCTGTGGAGAATGTTACAAGCCTGGCTGTTGCTAGTGCTTCTGTCTCAATAGCTAATAGATTTAGGCCCGCCTTAGTTGCGATTTTTCTATAAAATTTAATTCTTTCCTTCGGAGCTGCAACTACGTACCAATTTATATAAGGTTTACCATTTAGCTCTTTCTTATCTATATTTGTAAATGCAATGCTTACGTTATCTAATGATGTTGGTACCAATGGTTTTATTCCCCAATGAATTGCGTCATTTATATTTTCTTCATCAACTTCGGGTACAACTAGTAATCTAGAAAATACTGATTGTTCAGGAATAGAGAAGACACAGTTCTTAGTATTAACTCCTGATCTTTCATGTATTTCTTTAACTGTCTCTGCTATTTCATCAATACCTTCTTCAGAATCATTACCTAATAATCCTATTTTAGTTAAACCTGATGCTAGTGATTCTAAAGTAACTTTGTTTCCAGATCTCTTTGTATAAGAAAGTTTTAAAGAATAGTCACCAAAATCTAAACCGAAAAATTCTATTATCTTTGCCATTATAAAAATAATTAACTTATATATATAATAAAGTAAATAATTGTTAATGGAAAATTAAAATATAATTACTCCATCCGAAATTAATGCATAATTGAAGATTGAATCTAGCTGAGGAACCAAGGGAACACTAGATTCATATATTGCGCTTGATGATTCTGGATTAGATGAATCATATCCTACAGATTGAAAATCTCTTTTTTGGTAAGGGTACGTTGATTTATCACTTGGAATTATAGACAGAGTAGTAACACCTGAAACTCTACTTCTAGGTGTTATTATTAAAAATCTAGGTACATAATTAGTTATTGGACCAGGCAAAGTACTAAAATAATCTGAAATTGTTATTTTAGTAGTATTAGTTGTATTAGATGGATCATCTACTTGGAAATTTAATACATGTTTAAATGGATCTCCAGGATTACTAGGGCTATTATTAATAGGATCATCACCAATAAATTGATCAAAAACCCCATGGGCATCAAATATATCTTTCACAAGATAAAAATTTGAGCTGCTTAAATCTTCATAATAAATTGTAAACTCTAGAACTACGTCATTTGTCCACCTGATATCTAATGAATTGAAGTACCCTTTAGTAGAGCTGTCTTCTGCAAGTCTCACAGTATACATTTGATCTTTTATTAATGTTAGATCATCTATATCATGAGTATCTCTAACTTCTACCTCTCTTTCTACTACCTGCTGACTGAAGTCTGAATCAGATTCCTCACAAATATAAACATCATCATAAGGTTTTTCAGAATCAGTTTTCTTATCGCACTTAGATCCTGGTAAATTTTTTAAAGCAAAATCTAATTGGCCATATGTTCTTACATACTCATTAATTGTTTGTTCAGCTGAATTAGCTATTTGCTCATATGCCCTTGAAGTTTCTACTTGCTCAGTGTCTCTCTGTATTAAAACAACTAGACCAATTATAACAATAGCTACTATCATTAAAACTATTAATGTTATCAACATGATTTGTCCTTTTTTAGAATTCATAGTTTCTTGTAGATATTGATATTTGTTGTATAAGATTTGTCACCTCAAGGTTTGTATTAAAGTGTGAACCTATTACTGTAAATAATACATTATTCTGTGAGCTTGTAGTACCATTTTCGCTTGAAAATCCTTTTTCAAATTTAACTTTATCAATCACAATGTCACCATCCGTTTCAAATATAGTATTGTAATTTCCCGTAGCGTCATCTTTTTCTTCTTTGCAATAACTATATTCTTCACATCTATGCCAAAGGTATTGAGTCCCACCTACTACAAATTCACATGACTCTGAACCTTCTATACTATTAAGTCCACACTCTACAATATATTCAGAATTTCTTATATCCCTAGAAATTAGAGAAGTTAAATCAGAGAGAGATTCCCTAACCTTACTTCTAGCTAAAGTTTTAAATGTGATATTTGAAGATAATATAAAAATATTAAAGAATAATGTTAAAACTAAAGCAATAACTGTCAAGCTTACTATAACTTCAATTAAAGAGAATCCCTTTTTATTTTTTTTAGATTTTAAGTGTAAATTCATCGTATCTTATTCCTCTTATAAAACTAAATAAATTTCTATCTCCAGACTTATAATATAAGACTGCATTTATCCCGTATGTGGCTGTACTACCAGGAATTACATCTGGTATTACTTGTATTTCTAGACAAGAAGTAATCTGATCTATATCTGCTACTGCTATTTTGTCAAAGTCTATATAGTAATCACTACTTTTTTCACAAGAGTCAATTCCTTCTGTTTGTAATTTTAAAAAATTCTCATTTGTGTCTTCATCAAATTCCAAACTATATGAGTATGTAAGCCCGCTCGTAGTTGGGAGTTGTGTTACTAAAACAGTACTCGGAGCTTTTACGATTTCCAGAGCTTTTATTAATGATTTATTAGAAACATCTTCTATCTCATTTTGTTTTACTCTATATAAAGATGAGATTACCAAGTTAACTGCAACTACAAGTGTTGTAGAGATAATTCCTAGAACTATCAATACCTCAACTAAACTAGACGCTTTTCTTTTACTTGCTACTTTCATTTATAGTATTTTTTTCTAAAGCAAATTCAATTATATTTGTTCTTGATCTAAGCGAATGAGTTAAAACTACAGTACATGTACCTGAATCTATAGGATTGAGATTTGTATCAAATTGAATCATGTCTAAATTTCTCCTTCTTACAGCTATATATTGACAATCGCTTTCTATACCTACATCAATATAATTATTATTTCTAGAGATATCAATACTATCTGTACAACCAATTCCTACTAATGAATCTTTACAATAAAATTTATTAAAATCGTTATCTATAATCTCTAATACATAATAATCTGGCAGTTGATCTATAACTCTTCCTGTTCCTGTAAAATCTAACGCCGGGTTAATGACTGCATTTCTAGCTTCATTTTGTAAACTATTTGTATATGTTACAAAATCTAAAGTAACTGTTTGTAATTCAACACTAGATTGATAATATCTAAAAGAAAATATTGCCGTTAAGAAAATCATTACAGTTATTCCTAAACTGACTAGAACTTCGATTAAAGTAAACCCATGTTTTTTATCTACTATTTCCATACTAATAATTGATAAATATTATGTCATTTATATTTTGGCCAAAGCCAAGTGCTACTGTAAAACCTATTAGTATTAATGGTACAAAGGGAATTAATACTCCTCGAAATTTTTTTAAATAATATGAGAAGGCTAGCGCAACAATACTTCCTAATATAAGTGTAGATAATAAAAATGGAACAACTAATGGCCAACCTATACTAAGTCCAATTATCATATTTACGTCAATATCACCTTCGCCTAAACCTTCTTCAGAAGTTAATTTAACAACACTCCATGTTAATGCAACTAAGAAAAATGCGCCAATTAAGCTACTTAAATTTCCTATATTTATAAGTTCAAAAATATATTCACTAGTTGTTCTGTAGCTAAAAAAATCAGCTATAGTAATAAACAAGCTAATTAAAACAATTACGAATAATCCTTTTTTTATTACTGCAACAGGCACTGCAAAATTTATAATGTCATATACAGCTAAATATAATATTAAGATATAAACTCCAAAATAAAATGAAAAATGGAGTAGTATTTCCCATAACTGAACTTCAGTATTTTGAATGTAAATATTTATAAAACTTAATGAAAGAATAAAGGCAGTAAAAATTGAGAGTAATTCACTAACAAAAAGTATCTTACCTTCTTTTACTAGTAAGTGTTTTTTAAAAATGATACTTGAAAAGGGTATTAGATATAATTTTAACTTTAATAAATCGTTTTTATCTAGAGATTTAAATCTAGATATTAAGTTAATATCTGTGCATGTAAAATAAAACTTCTTACTTAAGAAGTTTGCAAAATATACTATTATTAATGTAAATAGAATAGGCATAAGTTTATACAATTTAGCTAATACTAGGATATCACAAAAAAAAGACTAGGGTGTAGCATGCCAGCTATCAGTATTTTCAGGGCATTCTTCTGTTCCGAAAGATCTTACAGTAGAACTATTTTCTAACTCTAAACAGAAGGCAAACGCACCATTAATATTTTCATAATAATAATTTGTACTGCTTGAATCAGTTGATATACTAAAGGTTAAGAAATTCTCTAGATCATAAGTTCTTATTATATTATTCTCTGTACCATCAGGAAGTATTACATCAGATCTAATTTGTATCTGAGTTTCATTGAAAGTAACCTCGTCAGTTTCAGGATAAGTAAAATTATTTAATCTTCTGAAATCATTTATAAATTCTACCAAATCCGAACCTGTAGATATTCTTTCATTATCTCTAGAATTTCTTCTTATAACTGAGAGTAATGAAAAAGAAAGTGCTATTAACATAGCAAACACTGACATTACTACTAAAATTTCTAGCAATGTCAGTGCTTTTTTTTCAGAGTTTTTAACAGAACTCCTATGTTCCATCATATTCTACTGTTGCACAGGCTGTATAATCACCTTCATTTTCCCAAGTACCTCCAGAACCTTCGAGTTGATACCCGAAAGTAAATTCAGAACCACTTGTGTTCACATCATAACAATATGCTGTTGAGTCAGTGTCAGAAGCTTCGTTAGCAGCTCCAACAGCACCATCTAAAGGAACTGATTCTGATGCTCCTCCTGGATAATTAACTGTAACCTCATCTGCAAGTATTTGTACTTGAGCATTTGTTGGGTATTGACCATTAGCAGCACTAAACTCTTCCATGATTAATGCAAAAGCTTCTCCAGTTTTTCGCCTTTGAGTATCTCTAGCATTTCTTTGTAACAATTGAATACCAAAAACAGACATTCCGATTAGTAGGGCAACAATTCCCATACCAACCATTAACTCGATAAGTGTGAAAGCACTCTTATCTTTTTTTACATTGTGTGCACTCATTTGTAAAAATATAAAAATAAAATTTGTCTTAGAAAATGTTAGCTACATTGTATATTGGTAGATATATTGCTACCGCCATAAATGCTACTAATCCGCCAACTATTAACAGAATAATTGGCTCTAATAGCTTTGTCAAGTTACCTGTAATTTGTTCAACTTCTGCTTCATAATATTTAGCCATATCATCCATTACAACATCCATTTTTCCTGATTCTTCACCAGTTGCTATCATCTTGATTAAAATCAATGGAAAGGCTGCCTTATCATTATTTTTAGCCAATGCTAATGATAAACTTGCTCCTTTAGTAATATCATTTCTAGAATTTGAAACTATCTCACTAAAAAGTTTATTTGATAATGCTCTTGAGACAATTTCTAATGCCTCTACAATAGGGATACCACTTTTAATTAACATAGATAAAAGTCTACAAAACTCAGTTAGTTGAATTTTCATAGAAAGATTACCAAAAATTGGAATTTTCAATTTTATTCTTGCAACAACAATTTTATTTTCCTTTTTTTGAGTAAAAGATTTATATAAAAATACTATAGCTGCAATACTTCCAATTAAGATAAATAGAGTCGAGGGTTTACCTATAGTTTCACCTAAAACTACTAAGAAGTTAGTAACTCCTGGTAGCTCTGTTTCACCTAAACTCAAATAAAGTTCTTTAACCTGAGGAATCATAAATAAAATCATTACGGCGACAACTGCAATAAGAACAAAGAATATAATTATTGGATAAATCATAGCTCCGACAATTTTTCCTTTTAAGTTCTTTCCCTTCTCCATATCTTCAGCAACCTTGATAAGCATTTCGTTTAAGTTACCACTTTTCTCACCAGCTGCAATAAGATTGATTTGAACATCAGAGAAAAACCCTCCTACTTTTTGAAATGCTTTTGATAGGGGAGAGCCAGATTCAATAATTCTATATATCTCTTCAAATTTTTTTCTAACACTTTCTTTTTCTGCCTGCTGCTTTAAAATTTCTATAGCTTGGATTATCGGAATTCCAGCTGATATCATTGTAGATAGCTGCTTAGAGATCAAGACACGCTCTGACAGTGGCATACCTCCAATTTCAATATTTAATAAATTCTTTAGCCCAACTGCAAGATCCTCTTTTATCGTAATAATGGTCATATTCTGTCTAGTGAGATATTCCACGATTTCATCTCTAGTTGCTGCTTCACGTTTTCCTTCAATTTTATTTCCTGATGAGCTAACTGCGATATAACTATATGCTGCCATTGATTTTATTTCTTCAAATATAAATCTAATTCGCTTGGTTTAGTAGTTGTTGCTTTCGCTACTTCTGATGTAATTTGTCCACTCTTGACTAATTGAGCAAGTGTTTTTTCCATAGAAATCATTCCAGCTTCTTGTCCAGTTTGGATCATATTATCTATTTGATATGTTTTCCCTTCTCGAATTGCATTTTTTATAGCTGAATTTCCAATCATGAATTCGATTACAGCTTTTCTACCACCAGAATTTAAAGGAACTAATCTCTGGGCTATTACTGCAACTATTACGTTTGCAAGCTGCGCTCGTACTTGAGATTGTTGTTCTTCTGGAAAAACATCAATTATTCTATCTATAGACTGAGAAGCAGAATTAGTATGCAATGTTGCAAATACTAAATGCCCTGTTTCTGCAACAGTTATTGTTGACGAAATAGTAGGTAAATCTCTCATTTCTCCTACCAATACAACATCAGGATCTTGTCTTAATAATGATTTCAAAGCTCCAGTCCAATCATCAAAATCGTTACCTAATTCCCTTTGATCAACTAAAGACATAGCTCTAGGAAATATGAATTCTATTGGATCTTCAAGTGTTATTAAGTGATGAGCCTTTGTTGAATTAATATGATTAAAAATTGAAGCAATTGTTGTTGTCTTTCCACTACCAGTTGGACCTGTTACTAAAACCAACCCGTTTGCAATATCACCCAATGTTTTAAATACAGGTGGTAAACCTAATTCATCAACTGTTAAAATTTTCTCCGGAATTAATCTTGCAACTATAGAGAATGATCCCATAGTTTTATATATATTTACTCTAAATCTTCGTTTTCCAAAATCATATCCCAAATCTAATTGCTTTATATTTTCTATAACAACATCATTTCTATCTTTTAATAACTTTTTAACATAGCTGAGTAATAGTTCAGCAGTAAGTATTCCAGAACTAACAGTTTTTAATGAACCATCAACTCTAATTATAGCCCTGTAACCTTCGCCAAGATGAATGTCAGATGCTTTATATTTAATTGCTTGAGAAAAAAGATCTTGGATTGTGTATTGTTGCATATTTAGATCAACCTGAACATTTGAATTCTGCTGTGTTGAATTTGAACTAGGATATACAGGTTTGTTTTCACTAATTCCTTGTAACTTTTCAGGTAGCTTTTCTGAAATGTCTTGCTGTGGAACACCAGCATTTTGATTTTGTTGATTATTTGTATTTTGTTCCATAGTGTTTTCAGACTGATTAGGGTTATTATCTATTGTGACATCTTTATCTTGTCTATTAAAGTCAGTTTTATTTTTTTCTTCTAGATCGATTAGTGGCATATCTCTAAATTATTAATTTAAATTATTCATTTCTTACTCTCATAACTTCTTCAAGAGTAGTAATACCTTCTAGTACTTTTATAAATCCATCTTGAATCATAGTCATCATTCCTTCACTAATGGCTTTTTCATTTATGCTAGAAATTGAGGCTTTTTCTAAAATTAACTTAGAGATACCTTCACTTATAACTAAACATTCAAATATACCTGAACGACTGGCATAACCAGTTTGATTGCATTGTGGGCAACCGACTGCTTTATGTAAAGTTGCGTTTTTAGTATTTTTATCAAAATGTATTCTTAATTTCTTCTCATCATCGTAAATATTGATTCCGTTTAATGGATCAAGTTCTTTATGAATTGTCTCTATAACCTCAGGACTTGCCTCATAAGGTTGTTTACACTCTTTACATAAAACTCTTACAAGTCTTTGTGCTTCTACAATATTGACTGTTGAAGATAGTAGAAACGGCTCTATCCCCATGTCTATTAACCTTACGAATGCTCCTGCTGCGGAGTTTGTGTGAAGAGTTGCCATAACTAATCTACCAACAAGTGCTGCTTGAACAGCTAGTGCTGCAGTCTCTGAATCTCTAATTTCTCCAACCATGATTACATCAGGGTCCTGTCTTAAAATAGATCTTAGCCCACTCGCAAAAGTTAATCCTACTTCTGCATTTACCTGTACTTGATTAATACCATCAATCTTAATCTCTACTGGGTCTTCAAGAGTAATTATATTTACTTTAGATGTATTTAGAATTTTCAAACTCGATGCTAAAGTCTGAGTTTTACCACTTCCAGTAGGTCCAGTTACTAAGATAATTCCTTGAGTTTTAGAAAGAGCATCTCTTAGTCTTTTATAAGACTGGCCTCTAATACCTGTTTTTTCTAAATCAAGTATTCCTTTACTTGTTGCTTGTAACCTTAATACTATTTTTTCACCATGAATACTTGGCATAATCGATACACGAATATCTGTATATGAATTATCTGCATTCTTAACCTGGAATCTATTATCTTGAGGTATTCTATGTTCATCAATTTTAAGATTAGATAGAATTTTAATTCTTGTTACAAGTGGAGCTAATAGTTTTCTTGGAATTGTAAGTTTCTCATGAAGAATTCCTCTTACCCTAAATCTAACTGTAATATTTGCTCTTCTAGGTTCGATATGAATGTCTGATGCATCATTCTTTATACCGTAATCTAAAATCATGTTTACGATTTTTATAATTGGAGCAGTTCCTACATCTTCATCTTCTAGGTTACCTGAATCTGATTTTGATAAATCCAATTTCCCAACTTCCACCAATGCTTCATCTACTTCAGTATCAATCTCTGCTCCATATTTAGTTTCAATTGCAGCATTAAGTTGATCTCTCGCAGCATAAAATGGTTCAATCCTTTTTTTAGTATATGATTCTAGATATTTTATTTTCTGAAGATCTAAAGGATCAAGCATAGCAACTTTAACCTTATGCTTTGTTTCTTCAAATACAACAGCGCTATTACTTTTAGCTATATCTCCAGGAATTAAATTTAAAGTCTCTAATGGTATATATACATTTGCTAGGTCTATAAATCCAACATTTCTCATTTCTGAATAAGTTCTTGCAATATCTGCAGGAGATACAATATTTTTTTCTATTAAAATATCATCGATATTTAAATTAGAACTTACAGACTCAAATTTTATTTCTTGTAATTGCTCCTCAGTTACTAATCCTTTTGCTAAAAGACCATCCATTAGGTTGCTTAGTCCTTTTATATTTACATTCTTATTTACTGCTGCAGTACTGTTATCCATTTTAAAAAAATCTATTTTGGAATTTAGAGCTATAATTAATATAATACTCGTACTAATATATTAATATCATTATAAACAGTTTAATAAGTTATTCAAGTTACCTAAAATAGCTAATGAACCAATCAGTAATTATAGTCACAAAGAAAAAACACTCAGTAGAAACAGTTGCTGAAAAGCTAAACGTCTTAAATTTTGATAAAAATAACAGTATTGAAATTCAATTAGATGTCGATAAGAATAAATTAGGAATTGAAAAGAGTAGAAGTATCATTGAATGGAATTATAAAAAGAATGACAAAATTAGATTCTGCCTTATACATAATGCTGACCGTCTTACCCGAGAAGCTCAGAATGCGATTTTAAAGGTTATAGAAGAGCCTTCTATAACTAGTAAGATAGTACTTATTGTTAATAATGAACGAATACTTTCAAATACTATTTTATCTAGATGCATTGTTGTATACGAAAGAAATGATTCTAATATTAAGACAAATCAATTTGAAGAATTATTAGATTTAAATTTTATTGATAGAGGAAAGAAGTTTGATGAATTTTTAAAAAGTGATTCTAAGAGATCTGAGATTGATGAAGTTATAAATTCAGCTTTAAGCTATATTATTAAAAACATTATTATCATCAGTAATAAAAATGATATCAATAATGTGATAGAATTTTTTAAATCCGCAAAAATAGCTAATAGTAGAAATGTGAGCTTAAAGCTAATTGCAAAAAATATTAATTATTATCTAGATTACCTTAAATAATATGAAGAAATTAGCATTTACATTATACTCTTGGGGAAGCACGTTACTTTTCATATTTTTAGTTTTATATTTTGCAACTGTTGAAGATTTTCAGCTTCAATACGAAGAAAAAGATTTATTATTTAAGATTGCATTTAGAATTACTCTATATTCACTTGTATTTATCTTAATTTACAGATCATTAATAACCACACTTAAACATACAGTCGAGCGTTTGTCTTCTTGGAGATCAAAAAGAGAGCATATTGAAGATCTTGAATTTGTATTAATTATAGAAACTCTAATTTTACTAGTTAGTATATTAGCTAGCACTCTTATTGCCATACTAGATAAATGGATGCAGTACTTAACTACTGATAGTAGAAAAATAGATGGCAATATTGAAGATTTATTTGTAAGTATTCTTGCAATCATTCTAGCTGCAATAATTGTTTATTCTATGCCAGTAATTGGAGAGCTAGAATATGCAATCAAACATAGGTTTGAAGAAGTTAAGAAAAATAAGGTTAAGAAAAAGTAACTTAGCAATATAAAATCATGTATAATAGCTTGCGTACAGATGGAATTAAGCTAGAAACATTAGCTAAAATAGATATTTATAATTGTAATTATTGAAACATATGGCAAACGAATATTCAGCATCAAACATCCAAGTACTTAAAGGACTTGAAGCAGTAAGAAAAAGACCAGCGATGTATATCGGAGGTACTGATAAGGATGGTCTTCACCACATGGTATGGGAGATCGTAGATAATGGTATCGATGAAGCACTAGCAGGATTTGCAGATACTGTAACTGTTATTTTAAATCAAGATGGATCAGTTACTGTTAAAGATAATGGTAGAGGTATTCCAGTTGATATTCACCCAATAGAAAAGGTTAGTGCACTACAATTAGCTTCAACAACATTACATGCAGGTGGTAAATTTGATAGCGATACTTATAAAGTTAGTTCTGGTCTTCATGGAGTAGGACTTTCTGTAGTAAATGCTTTAAGTGAATGGACAAAAATTGAGATCCATAAAGACGGAAAGAAATACATGCAGGAATATAAAATTGGTATTCCAGATTATGATGTTAAAGAAATTGGTAAATCTGATCTTCAAGGTTCATATATAACTTTCAAGCCAGATGCAACTATATTCTCAACTACAGAGTTTATTTACAAAACTATTCAAAACAGAATTAGACAGCATGCTTACCTAAATGGAGGAGTTAAATTCGAATTGATAGATGAAAGAAATGATGATAAAAAATATTTTGCTTTCTTTTTTGAAGGAGGTTTAAAGTCTTATGTAAAACATATTAACCTGCACCTTAATCCAATACATAAAAATGTATTTCATATTAGAGGTAATGAAGATGATATCGATATTGAAGTTTCAATTCAATATACAGATGATCTTCAAACAAGAGAATATGCATTTGCAAACAATATCTTAAATAACGAAGGAGGTACACATCTTTCAGGACTAAGATCTTCATTAACAAGAGCTATTAATTCATATATAGCAGAATTCGGAAATGAAAAAGAGAAGAACGTAAAATTAACTGGAGATGATGTTCGAGAAGGTTTAACTGCAGCAATTTCTGTAAAAGTAGGAGACCCTCAATTTGAAGGTCAGACTAAAATAAAATTAAATAACAAAGAAGTATCTGGTGCAGTAAGAAAAGTATTGGAACCTAAAATACGAACATTCTTAACTGAGAATCCAGCAGATGCAAAGAATATTATTCAAAGAGTTGTACTTGCAAGTAAAGCAAGAAATGCTGCAAAAGCTGCTAGAGATAGTGTGCTTAGAAAGAGTGTATTTGAAAGCGGAGGTCTACCAGGTAAATTAGCAGACTGTTCTTCAAAAGATCCAACTATGAGTGAGCTTTACATTGTAGAGGGAGATTCTGCTGGAGGTTCTGCAAAACAAGCTAGAGATAGAGATACACAAGCTATCTTACCTGTATTTGGTAAACCTATGAATGCTGAAAAATATAGGATGGATAGAGTATTAGAGCATAAAATGGGTGACCTAGTAAAAGTACTAGGATGCGGTATTGGAGAAACATTTGATATTTCTAAACTTAGATATCATAAAGTAATCTTAATGGCCGATGCTGACGTTGACGGAGCTCATATTAATGCTTTAAATCTAACATTTTTCTTTAGATACTTTAGACAAATAATAGATAATGGTTTTCTTTATATTTCACAACCGCCTCTTTATAAGGTTACATATGGACCAAATGATGTAACTTGGGTTCAAGATGATGAAGAATTACAGTCTTTTTTAAAGACAAAAAGTGATACAAAGCAACCAAGTATTCAGCGTTTCAAAGGTTTAGGAGAAATGAATGCACAACAACTATATGAAACTACAATGAGTAAAGCTAGTAGAACATTAAAGAAGGTAACTATTGATGACTATGAGTTAGCTGATAAAACATTTGATATTTTAATGGGTGCAGAAGTACCTCCAAGAAAGAAATATATTCAAGCTTATAGTAATGAAGCTGAGATTGATGTGTAAGAATCAATTCAAAAGTAATAAGTAAAAAATAAAACATATTTATCAAAAAGTAGATGATTATTATTGCGGGCCAGTTTGCTTAGAGATGGTATATTCGTGGAAGAATGTTAAACGTACTTCAAATGATTTTATTAGCAGCATTAAGAATGATATTGAAGAAGTTCATGGAGTTTATACGCCACAGCTCGGAACTGATCTGAATAAACATCATGTAAGCAATAAGATATATATGTCTAATTCTTATATACTAGAAGCCGATTCAAATAGATTAAGCAACATAGAAAAGGTAACACTTATAAAACAATGGAATGAGTTTAATAATGGGCATAAATTCAATCCCTTTGCCAGATAACCTTATTCATTATTTAGAAAGCGGAGGAGATGTAGAAGTAAAATCATTTAGTATTAATGATTTAAAGAAGATGACAGATAAGGGATCAAAAGTCATTCTTACTGTTAATTTACCTCATCTATATGGAAAGAAAAAAGTTGATAAAACTAATACTTATAATCCAATTAAAGGAGTAATAGAAGAGGGACATTTTATTATTTTAGATGGTTATAAAGATGATAATTTCAAAATTCTAGATCCATATCCTAGTAGTATTGAGAATAGAGAAGGGGAGTACAATATAGATCAACAGATAGTTTTCAACTCTTGCTTACTTGCTTCAGGGATTATTATTGAGATTTATAGCTAAGTTAGCTATATTTCTTCAAATGCTATTGCTCTGTGAGAATCAAAAAAGGCTTTAATTGCAATAGGGATTCCTGTATTTCCGCAAATTATAAAATCATTACCATTATCTTGTTTTCCTGGATGTGCAGGAGATGACCCTGAATTCATATTCCTATGTGCATTTGTAGTACTTCTATCATTATCTAAACCATGAGAATGTCCTGTAATTATATTAATCCCTAAAATATCTAAAATAGGTTGTAAATTATTCCTTTGAAATTTTCTAATTCTGTTAATAATAGGATTAATAATTCTCTGACCTAAATGAATTTCTGCACCTTTAATTAAGTTGTTAAAAGCCATTTTTATTTCTTTATCCATTGGCTTATAATCCCCATGAAAAACAAATAGTGGTTTTAAAGTTGAAGAATTATCTCTCGGGAAAAAAATAATTCCATCACTAATTGAATTAAATATTGCTCTAAAGAAATTAATACTAGAATCATCATAGAAATAATTCATATTATCTTGTCCTTGCAAAAAGTTAGAATATCTATCATGATCTCCGATAACAAGGTGAAACTTCGCATTACTTGAATGCACTATATTAGCCATTCTTTCAATAAGCAATTTATGACTGCCTATTACATCAGCAGAGAGTTCTGTTCCGTCAAAGAAATCACCATTAATAACAACATGTCCAATTTTTTCTTGGTTATTTGATTGAAAAGAATTTAATAATTCCTCTAATGAATTTATAACATTAACCAGACCTTTATCTTTAATCATAAGGTGTATATCAGAAAGTACTAAGACTCTTTCTTCCATTTCGAGAAATTCAATCTTTATACCGGCGTTATTTGGTAAATATTCAAAAAAAGCAGAAATTGTATCATTCAAAGTATGCTGTTCTTCTTTGGTAAGTTCAATTTCAGTATTATCAACTTCTGTTGCAGTATCTACATGGTAAGGTAAATGGTGTACATCTCCGTTTACATTTGAAGCATAAGCCAACATCTTCTTATTATATTAATGGTAAAATTTAGTATTATTAATCAGCTAAAGTTACACTATTTTAGAGGTAATAAATAATATTTTAAACTTATAAAGAATTAATTATTACTTATGAGTAAGATAAATAAAATCTTAATCCAAATATATTCAGAAACACCAGACTTATTAGTCAAGTTCTACACAAATATACTTGATTTAAAGATTTCTAAAAAATATGAGTTAGAAGATGATTACGGATATAAGCTAGATTTAACTGATACTTGCTCCTTATGGATTGCAAAACATTCTGAAATTCATGGTAAAAATACTGAAGTTTATAGAAATATTATTACTATGTATGTGGATTCTGTAAGGGAATGGTTCGAAAAATTAAAGGAAAAGTAGAGATAATTCAAAAGCCAGAAATAACACCTCATCAAGAGAAGAAATTATCATAGATAAGAAATATTCATTTACTTTTTTAGATACGGAAAATAACTGTTTACAATTTGTTGGGTCATTTTAAAAATAAATTTAGTTTTAAATTTTAATAATTCACAAAAACTATGACTAAGTCACAAGAGAAATCTATTAATTCTATTAAACTTCTACTAGCAGCAGATAAGGTACGAATTAAAAAACGAGCTAATGGATCAATTCAACATGACTATTTAGTACCTGGTGGATATTATGAAGAGCAGTGGGACTGGGATGCATTTTTCATGGGAGTTGGGCTTACAGCAGAAATTCCTTCAGAAGCAATTTATCTTAAAAATTGGGCTCTTAATTATATAAAAGCTTCAAATGAAGAAGGCTTTGCACCTGGCTGCGTTACTCCAAAGGGAGAGGAACAGGGCCATAGATGGTTTCTAATGAAGCCATTTCTCGCTCAAGGTATTTCTATTGCAAGTAAAAATCTAAATGAGTTCGAATGGATAAAACCTTTTTGGAATAAGATAAAGAAGATGGTTATGTATCGAGAAAAACATAGATTTAGCAAGAAATATGGACTAGTTATTCTAAAAAATTCAATGGAAACTGGAGCTGATGATAATGTTGCTTCTCTAAATTTTGCTGATGATACTGTTATATCTGCGGATATGAATACATATACTTATAGAGAATATAAGGCAATGGCGATTCTAGCTAAGAAACTTAATAAAAATAAAGATCATGAGATTTTCTCGTCAAAGGCTAAAAGTATAAAGGCTAATATGAATAAGTATATGTGGGATAAGAATGATAAGATTTATTACAATATAGATATTTCAAATGGTGAAAAAATAAAAAGGATTACATTTTCAAGCTTTGTTCCGTTATGGGAGGTAATTCCTACACAAAAAAATGGAGAAGATTCTATAAAAAAATACATACTCGATCCTAAACATCTATTTTCAAAATATGGAATTAGAACTCTCTCAAAATCTGATCCAGAGTATAACAATGTAAATAGAATTAAACCTTATTCTAATTGGCAGGGACCTATCTGGCCTATAGCTAATTATATTTATCTACATGCACTTTTAAAATATGGTTTTAAAAAGCAAGCAGAGGATATTTCAATAAAGATAATGAATATTGTAGCTGCTGATTTCAAAATGAACGGAGGAATACATGAAAATTATGATGCGGAGACTGGTAACCCACTGGCTGCTCCAAATTTTGTAAGTTGGAATTTACTTGTAGGAAATATGCTGAGTGAAGTATTGAATGATACCAATCCTTTTGAGATTAAATAAATCAATATAATTTAAACTTTTAAATAAAGAGAATGAAACAGCTAATCAAAAAACTTAGATCTGATCTATATGCTAAACCTATTCCTGGAGTAGTATTAAATGATTTAATGGAAGTTAAACTAAAAAAGTTAGCTAAGAAATACAAACATGATTCAGAAGCCTTATGGATTGGATCATACGTAGCTGACCTATTTATAGTTGAGGCAAGAAGAGATACAGGTAATCATATGAATCATTTACCAATAGCTTCAGAATATGCGAAAAATGAATTATTCCCAAATTATAACTTCACTGATCATCAACAAGAAATCATTCTAGAAATAATAGAGAAGCATCATTCTTCTGAAGAAAAGAAATATATAGAGACTAAACTATTTACAAATGCAGACTGTTTTAAGTTCTTAGAACCAAAAGGAGCTTTTCACCTTTTTGGAGCAGTTTACGGAAGAGAGGGTGGTGACTTTAAGAAAGCAATAGATATGGTTATGTTTAAAGCTCAAGAAAAATATGATTTAGTGGATTTAGACAAAGAGACAATTGTAGAAGCAACGTTACTTTATGATAAGTTAATGTGGATGCTTGAACGCTCAGGCGCTGAATTATTAGTTCCAGAGGTCTACAAAGATTAAAAATACTATTGTTACGTATATGGTACATTTAAGCTCTTAAACTATATAGTCAATACCATTATCTATAGAGATATCAAGACATTATGTATAAAATACTTATCCACCTAAATATCTTAATCAGAAAATTAATTTTGATGTAAAAGCATGCATACTTATTTCCTACTTATATTCTAATATCTTTTTTACTATAATTAGCTATGAATAAATTTGAATATACATCTAAGCGAATTAAATTTAAAAGTTCAGAAATTCAGACCTATACTTTTGGTTCGGGTAAAAAAGTAATTTTATCTCTACCAGGTTTTGCTACTCCAGGAATTTTCTATCTATTTTTTACTTCCTTTTATAATCATAAAAATTTTAAAATCATAACTTTTGATGTTCCGGGGTGGGGAGGTCTTAGCGATAATATTTTTAAAGACAATAAATTTAGTATAGATGAGTGCGTAGAAATTGCAGAAAAAGTTTTAGAAGAATACCGCGTTAAAACTTGTAACATTATAGGGTATTCTTACAGGGGAGCCTTTAGTCTTAGGTTTTAGAGAGGAACCCCAATATAGCTAAAAAAAATTGCATTGGTGAGCCCCGTTGCTTTCCATAGCACCCTAAAAGATCATAAACTTTTAAAATTAGGTTCATTTCTTGAAAGATTTCATATACCAATTTCCGAATTAGTTATAAAAATTGGAGTAAAAAGACTTTTTAAATATTCTTATAAAGAACTAAAAGAAAATGTTAATGGCCAAGTTTTAGATTTTTCTATGGATTTAGTAAAAAAAGGAGATCCAAAAACTATGTTTTCAAGTGTTGAAGAATTGTTTAATACAGAACTTAGCGAAACTATAAAAGAAGTAAAAGATAAATATAAGTTTCTAATAGTTAATTCAAAAAGCGAGTGGAAATTTTTTAGAAGACAATCCGAACATTTAAGGTATCTTTTAGACGATGAGGATAGTTTAAAAATAGAAGGGAAACATAAGGATTTCTTAATAAAACCGCGTTCAAAAACAGTAGAATCCGTAATGGATTTCTTAACAAAATAGTATTTTTTCCACAAAGTTATCAACATATATAAAATCATTTTACATTGGCAACATTTAAAGAGAGTAGTAGTGATACTTCTGAATTTCTTCTACCTATACTACTTTTATCTTTATATGCAAATATATTATCCATCTTTTCAAAATACCCGTTTGTTAACTTTAAATAGAGGTCAAGTAATGACAACATAACGTCACTAAATGCTAATACCCTACAATCCCTTTACTATAAGATATAAGACTGATACTTATAAGCTGATATTAAAGTAATGCCATTATTTTTTGGTAATTATTCAACTTCAATATTTTATATCAACTCGTAACATTATGTTTACATTAGGCTGAATATTCAATTCAGTACAAATTTTTGTTCTATTGTAAGGAAAGCGTTGTCGATTCTTGTAGGCTAGGATGTAATATCTTTACTATTTTAATTTTTAAAGTTTTAAATATGAAACAAAAAGCAGAGTGCGCTGAAACTTCCTACTCTGGAAGCCAACTTAATGCAGCAAAGCGAATTCTTACTCATATGGCTATGATTGGGAGTGCATTAGATGATGTAACTCATGATCTAATCCTCAACGGCTTCATAGGAATGACTCGAGGTTTAGACAAAGATTTATATGAGGAAATTGTAACTAGACAATTCTGTGATGCAGAAGGAAAACTGGATAGAGACAAGTTCAAAGAAACCGATCCAAGACGGACAGCCGAGATACCAGCTTTTAGTCCTCCTTCAGAAAATAATGAGGTAAGTTATGCTGAAGCCTAAACCAATTCACTTAGAAAGAACAAGAGAGGACTCTGAAATCATCTCTTTCTTTTTATTAACTCACAAACAATAATCCAAATCACACCTCAACTGTCTTATGTCTTATGTCTTATGTCTTATGCCTTATGTCTTCTACTTGAGACTTACCTACCGATAGGAATGGGAACTATAGGGCTGTCCCTGATAGCCCTATAGTTATTAACTTACCGATTAAAGTAAAATCAACTATTAAATATGAATTACTTCACAATATATTCAAAATTAGTTTAATTCATAAAGCTTCAATCATCAGCTCTAATAGATAGAGTAGTACACATTTTTTTATTTGCACAATAAGATTTAACTATATATCTCATGTTGTTGACAATTTTAGGCATCAGATATATAATGATTAGGTATTTAAATAAGATATTATATGATTATTTATGATCGATACTATTAAACTGAATTTAACTAATGCACAAAAACTATTAAAGAAACTGCCAGAGATACTTTAAATGCGGTTGTTAGCGGAACTTGGGATCCAACTGGATATGCGATTACTGGTTTACGTGTCCTTACAGAGCTAGCTATTAAACATGGAACTGCTGAAGCAGCAGCATCTTTAAGTAATGCACTAGAGATCATAGAGAACGGTAGCGCAGATGCTAGTGACTATCGAACAGAGACAATAGGCCTTGGTGCTTTTGATGACTATATGGAGAAAAATGCTAGCTTCTAAAAATGTTAGTATTATTAAGAGGCTGATTAATCAGCCTCTTTTTTTTTTTGAGAATATTAATATTCATGTTTCATCAATAAAACCTTTCAACCAGTCCTCAACCGAGATCGCCCTTCGCCCTCCGGACATTTCCCTATAAAGGGAAGTGCTTATTGATCTAAGCATCACTACAGTAGAATCCTGCTTCAGATAGAATAACTTTTAACATATTAATTTTTACTTTTACCTTTTCTCTGGTGCTACCCCCTGAACCACACTCCGCTGTTAAGTAACTCTAAAATATACAAATATCTTATTTACTAGTCTCTAGTCTCTAGTCTCCAGCCTCTTTCTATTTATCACATTTCTTATCACTATTCCCTAACCTCATAGTCCAAAACTCACAACTCCCTACCAATAAACCCATAATTTCCCCTACAATCTTTCCAAATTTATAGTAAAATAGTTTGCGCAGATATTGCGGGCTACATTGTATATTAGCTAAATTAACTAATGAGCGACAAAGAACAAACTACAGAAATAATAGAAAACATTCAAGAACAGCCAATTGTAAATGAGATGAGGAAAAGCTACATCAACTACGCGATGAGTGTAATTGTAGCTAGAGCATTACCTGATGTAAGGGATGGATTAAAACCTGTGCAAAGAAGAATCCTATACACTATGCATAAAATGGGAGTAGGTCCAGGATCTTCATATAAAAAGGTTGCAAGAATTGTTGGAGAGACAATGGGTAAATATCACCCCCACGGAGACATGTCTATTTCAGACGCACTAGTAAGAATGGGACAGGAATTCTCAATGAGATATCCACTAGTTGATGGACAAGGTAACTTTGGATCTATTGATGGAGACCCACCAGCTGCTATGAGATATATAGAAGCAAGACTTGATAAACATGGAGCAAGAATGCTTGATGATTTAGATAAAATGACGGTTGATTTTAATGAGAACTATGATGGTAACGAGGTAGAACCAACAGTACTTCCTGCATTAATTCCTAACTTCTTAATAAATGGAACAGAAGGAATCGCGGTTGGAATGGCTACAAAAATTCCACCTCATAATCTTTCAGAGGTTGTAGATGCAATTGTAGAAATGATAGACACTGGAAATAATTGGGTAAATGAAGAAGAAGAAGAAGAAGTAGTAGTAGTTAATTATGATGAAGATATAAAAAGATTAGAAGATATAGATAAACTTCCTAAAAATAGATTTAGTAAATTTGAATCTACTATTGAATTAAAGACTTTATTAAAACATATTAAAGGTCCTGACTTTCCAACTGCGGGAGAAATTTATGATATAGCTGAAATAAATAAGGCTTACGAAACAGGTAGAGGAAGAATTTTAATGAGAGCAGTTTCTGAAATTGAAGAACATAAAAGTGGAAGATTTAGAATAATTGTTACAGAATTACCTTATCAAGTAAATAAATCTACTTTATTAGCAAAAATTGCTAATTTATATAAAGATAAGAAAATTACAGGAATTTCAGACTTACGAGATGAATCTAATAGAGAAGGAATAAGAATAGTTGTTGAGTTAAAAAAAGATGCAATTGCTAAAACTGTTCAGAATCAGCTTTATAAATATACAGAGTTACAAAAAGCATTTAATGCAAACATACTAGCTCTTGTACACGGTGAGCCAAAATTACTTCCTCTAAAGGAAATACTACAACATATAGTTACTCATAGACAAGAAATCACGGTAAGAAAGAATGAGTATGAATTAGCAAAACTAAGAGAAAGAGAGCATATCCTAGAAGGTTTACTAATAGCTATTGATAATATTGATGAAGTTATTAGAATTATTAGAAGCTCTAAGGATGCAGATTCTGCAAAATCTGAATTAATGAAACAATTCAAACTTTCTGAAATTCAATCAGGAGCAATTCTTGATATGCAATTAAGAAAATTAGCAGCACTTGAAAGTGAGAAAATTAGAGAAGAACATAAGGAAGTAGTTAAAAATATTCAAGAAAGATTATTGATTCTTAATACACCTGAAAAAGTATTAGAAATAATTAAGGAAGAATTGTTAAATGTAAAAGAGAAATTAGGTGATGAAAGAAGAACTAAAGTATTTAAAGGTAAGGTAGGGGAGATTAGTATAGAAGATATTGTAAAAGAAGAAGATACTTTTGTAACAATAAGCGAACAAGGATATATAAAACGTGTACCAGAAGCTACATATCAGTCTCAGAAAAGAGGAGGTAAAGGTAAAAAAGCTATGGCTACTAAAGATGATGATTCAGTAAGACATGTATTTAAATGCAGTACGCATGATGAAGTATATTTCTTTACTAATAAAGGAAAAGTATATGCACTTAAAGTTTATGAGATTCCAGAGTATTCAAGAACAGCGAAAGGAATGCCTATTATAAATCTTATTCAAGTTGAACAAGATGAATTAGTAACAAGTGTTCTATCTAAAGGAAAAGACGGATTTATTGTTGATGAAGACATTTCTCAAGAGGACGAGGTAGTGAAGGAAAAGAAAGCAGATGTAAATTTCCAATATCTATTTATGGCTACTAAGAGAGGAGTTGTAAAAAAGACTGAGATCTCACAATTTGAAAATATTAGAGCAAACGGACTAATAGCAATTAGACTTGATGAAGGGGATGAGTTAATTTGGGTAAAACCAACTACAGGTGAAGATCAAGTAATAATTGTATCTAAGTTAGCTAAGTCTATAAGATTCAAGGAAAGTGATGTATCTGATACTGGTAGAGCATCTAGAGGTGTTAGAGGTATTAAATTATCTGAAGAAAACTATGTTATTTCAATGGATGTAATTAGAGAAGAAGAATGCTTTATGTTGACTGTTTCTGAAAAGGGATATGGAAAGCTTTCTGAATTAAAGAAATTTAATGTGCAAAAGAGAGGAGGAACAGGAATATTTGCAGCAAAAGTAAACGATAAAACTGGTAATCTAATAGTTGCAAGAAGCCTTGATCACCCTCATAAGGAGTTGTTAATGTTAAGTAAAGAAGGTCAAGCTGTAAGAATTCCAACAGATAATCTTCCAGTACTTAATAGACAGACTTCAGGAGTAAGATTAATGAAGGTTGCAAAGGACGATGAAGTTGCGGCTGTTGCTATAGTTTAATAGGATAGAATAGAGCAGTTTTAGTCTTAAAATTAAAAGGAAGAGCTTATATAAGCTCTTCCTTTTTCAAAAGAATATCTATTCAACAAAATAAAATACCTTTGCTTGTTGATAAAGTTAGACAAAAGCATATATAATTTCTTCAATACAGTTTATAGATAAAAACTATGCAGACTAAAAATACAACTGGACATAGATTAAAGTCACTCAGGCTATTAAGACAGAGTAGTCAGGTAGAAATAGAAATGAATGCACGACTTTCTTCTAGTTCTCTTAGTAGAATAGAACATAATCAAATTAACCCATCAAAAGAAACGATATTTAAAATTGCTGAAGCTCTAGATTTAACTACTAGAGAGATTAATTATATTGTTGGTGGCACTGCAAACCCACCCTTAGAGTTTGAAATTATAAAAGCTAAAAGTGAAGTAGAAGAAATATTTAACAAGAGAGGCGTTTTTGCCTATTTATTAGATGACAGATGGTGTTTCATGCAATTTCATCTGATTTTCAAAGGGTCTTAAAATTAAGTCCTTCAATGGTTTCTAGTATGTATAATAGATCAACTGTAGAGGCTATTCTTGATGAGGAAATGCCAATATTAAACATTATAGATAAGAACGAATACGTAGATCTACTAAAATCGCACATCCCTTACTACTTTAGCCAAGTTTATTTTATGCAAGATGATCCTTTAGTAATTAGGACTATTGAATTCATTAATAGAAATGAAATTGCAAAAAATATATGGGAGAACCTAACTCTACAAGATGCTATAGATTATAATCCTAAGGAAAATAGATTAGTACATTTCAAGATCTCGGGTATATCAGTTCCCATGTATTTTTCAAGAGAAACTCTGCAAAAGAATTCACGATTTGAAATAATCGAGTATCAACCTAAAGGAAACTTCTTAAAAATATTATCTAAACTTATATAGAAGATTTATAAGAGTCTTTAAATCACTTTATTATCCTAATCTCAATCTCCCCTCCAAGTGCAAACGCAATCTTTTGAAGTTTACTTATAGTTATATTTCTCTTACCGCTCTCTATCGCGCTTATTTCCTGCCTTGAAACGCCGAGTCTTCTTGCGAGTTCACTCTGAGTAAACCTTGCCTCTTTTCGCGCCTTAGATACCTTCTCAGCCATTTCTTTCGTCGCTCTAAGATCTAATTCTTTAGAGTATTCGTCCATTTCTCTGAAGTATTCTTTTCTTTGTTCTGGAGTTAGTTTAATAAGAGTTTCCTCCCTTGATTCCTTAGCTGTAAGAACTCTATACCCATTTATATAATTCATAATTTTATTATTTAAACTGATTTAATCTTTTTAGAACAGTATTAAACACATTTAAGGATAGCTTATTACTTTTCTTTTTGATGAATAGGACTATTAATACATCTTTTTTAATCATTCCTCCTATTGCTCTATAGATATTAGTATTTTGCTTAATCCTAAATTCATACAACTGTTTATATCCCTTTAATTTCTTAAAGTCTTTGGTAGATAAATCTTGCCCTGAGTTTAACTTCCCAAACAAGGTATCAAATCTACTTGCTATGAGATGCCCTAGTGAATCTTTCTCTCTTTGTGCTTTTTCTGTTACTAATACTTTCACAATTATAGTTTCGCATCTACATCCTTGTCAAGTTATAACTTGACAAATTAATTCGATGTTTTAAGAAGTTATTTATAATTTAACATTGAAAGTGTAGTTTTTAGGTTATAAATATTCTTTGGTGAAAGAGTTTTGTAAGTTTTAGTGAAGAGTAGAGGGGCTGGTTAAAGCCCCTCAGAGAAAGAGTATTTTTAGTTCTGAATAGTGTAACTATCAATACTATTACTAACATATTCTTTAATTCGATCTATCTCAAGATAGTTATCAATTTGATTATAAATCCAGTCTAGCGTCTCCTGAGAATTAACATCTAGGTATGGATAAACACCTTCAACCTTTGGTTCATTTTCACAAGATTTTAAGTTAGATCCACTATTTAAGAAATCGTTCAATAGCAGACTATTAGAAACTGTTATTAAACTATATTAATTATCGATTTTAGAAACTACAGCAAAATGAATTGGAGCAGATTCTGTATTTGCAACGAAATGTCTTGAACCAAATAAAACTACTAATTTTGATGTATCTGTTCCTTCATAGTTGTAGTCAAACACCACTGCTGGTGAATTAGGACTACCACCACAACTTCCTCCCTTTAAACCAGAAATAGGAAATTCATAATAATATCTATCTTCTGATTCTAGAGAATTTACAAGGTTAGATGCTGTTTCATCAAAGGAAATATCATTACCTATAGAATTGCTAGGATTTTCTATTATATAGTTTGCAATTTGAGCTTGATTTAGTGTCGAGCTTCTATAATGAGATTTTAGTGAGATAGGAAAATCATTTGCATCCGTAGGTATACAAGAACCTTCAGCATAATAAGAGTCATAGTAACTGAATTGAGAATTAATAGCATCAGGAAATATATAACTAGATTTCCACTTAAATTTTTCTTCAATTTCAACACCAGAATTAGAGTTAGAGACAGGTACATCTTCAACAATATTTTCTACCTCATTATTTTCCTCGAAAACTAGAGCAGAGAAGTTATCAGTATTTTGAGAAGGTGTATTATTATTTACCTTATTATTCTTTAAAACATAAACAGTCCCAGTAACTAAAAGTAACAAGAACATTGAAACAGCAACGAGCATTAACACCAGATTACCTCTACTAGCAGCAGTATTACTACTATTACTCTTCTCTAGTTTCAAGTTGTTACTTGAATTCATCTGACTAGAATCTACCGATTGATTAATAGATTGGTTATCTGGGGAGGCTGAAACTTGCACATCCTGGTTATTATTTAGATCCATTTTGTATTTACTAATGATTTAACTGAATTCAGTTTATATTAAAACCAAACCAAGTAAAATACTAGCTAAACTAATTATAGAAGTTACAGCAGCAATAACTAACATTACTTCAAAACTATTTGTTTCTCTCATAAAAATAAATTTAATAATTAAATAAAAGACACAGAAACTTAAAGTTTAGTGACATATTTTTATAATTAATAAATCTTTTAAAGTTACAAATATCAAATTAAAAAAAACTAACAATTTATCTATAAATTTAAAGTTAAATTGACCACTAATTATCTATTTCATTTATAGACGTACAATACAGGCCATAACACTCTTAGAGGCTCTATTTGAGATCTTAATATAAAAGATGAAGTATATTGAGTCATCGCAAAAAATGGATCAGTAAAAATCAGTTTAATCTGTTAAATCTGTGTTCTATTTGAACCAAACTTTAGCAATAAAGTTAATGTGTTAATAAATAAAATATCATGTACACATTTACTTCGATCTAAAAGCCTATCTACAAACTATATTCAGTTATACATCGCAAAGAGACTCTACTTTATATCTAAACATTCAATACAAGTATAGAGACATTAAAAATTGCTAAAAGCATTGCTCTATAAGTCTTTTATATGATTCATTACTATAAATTAAAATACGCTTCACTAAATCATCTATGCCATAATCTCAAATAAATCATATTATCTCATCGTTTAAAAACGCTACATCGCTTTACTGTATTCGATTTAGACCATCGCTATCCCAATTTCTGAGATTCAGAAGAGTGGTCAGTATAATTTTAAGCATGGATACGTAGAGTAGAAGGGAATATGTAATTTTAGTAATTTAAAATGAAGATAGAAATATTAGTATTTTTTAAAAAATTATATTTTAAAAATAATAAATAATATTTAAATATAAGCCTTAAAAACCTTGTAGAAAAAGAATATTGAGCATATGGTTTCTGAAGCTCGAAAGAGGAGAATGGCGTAGAAGTGGTTTCAGAATCTAGCGTTACTAAATATAAGGGTTATTATACTCAGTAAATATAATCTTTAAATAATAAGTAATATAAAGAAAAGTAGAGAAAAATATAAAAACTATAATATATATTTTTTTACTCACTTTTTAATAACTAATATTGAAATTTACTTCGGAGATTTATATATATTTTAGAAAAGTTTGAAAAACGTTTCTTTCTTATTGTTTATAAATTTATTGTGAAGTTATCTACAATAAATATATAATCGTAACATACTCTATTATATTTTATTTTTCGTGAAATTACTACTCTCTACTCTTTGTTCCACATACTCTACTCTGGTGAAAATCCTATCTGGTAAGTGGTTTAGATGATATAGAATTATAAATAATATCTTTTTTATTTAACTGTAGTAAACCGAAGTTAATACTTTTAGGAGAAATCTCGATGTATTCTATACTCTTAGATACTCTATCTATAAGCTCATTTAGCTTATTTACATCATTTGAATCAGTAATAAATCTGGATAGTGTTATATGTGACATTTTTGGTAAGCGAATATCTATATTTAGTAATGCTTTCACTCTACTCTACATGTCTTCAGCAAGTTGATAAAAATCCTTATTTGATTTACCTAATAATACTATTGAGTCTTTTGTTATTCGTATTTTTTTCAAAATTAAATGAAATATTATATTTATTTATATCAAGATCTATGATTACCTTTGAAATACTTTTTAGACTATTCTCATCAAATTTCTTAATAACTGAAACAGTAGTATGGATCATTTCTGATGAATACACTGTCGATGGAATTATAGTAGAAAATTCTTTGGATAATATAGAAAGCTCTTTAGAGAAACTATCTGAGTAACTTAAACTTATTAGACCAAGTTTATTTTCAGAAAGATTTGAATGAACGCCAGTACTTTGAATATTATCATGTTGAGACTGAATATCTCTATAGATTAGGTCTTGATTTGCAATGAATTCTTGATAACTCACTTTATAACTTTTATAAGATCGTAGTTACGAGTTGAAAACCCAAGTGATTCATAAAACTTCAATGCATTAGAATTAGGAGCAAAAACTTCTAAGTTAATAACATCACAATTTTTATCTTTAAATAAATCTTCAGCCATAGCCATTAAATCCTTTCCGATACCAAGTCCTCTATAGTCATTCTCTACAAATAATTCATCTATTCTACCCTTTTTTGCTTCAACTGATTCTACTGAGTTATCTTTAGTAATGTATGAAATACTTCCTTGAATAAATCCAGCAAGCTTTTTCTTCTCAACATCTTCAACTACAAATATAAAGCCTTCATTTCCTTTTACCTTTTGGATCATCTCCTTGAATATTACCTCAGAATAATTGTCTCGAACGACTATTCTCTTCAAATCATCAATATCCTTAAAGAAATTCCCGAAAAGTAAAAATAATCTCAATATCTCATTTTTATCAGACTCAGTGTAATCTCGATATTTAATTTTCATCGAAGACATTTTAATATATTAGAAGTAATAGGAATAATTAAATGTAAAAGTTCTAAAATAATACTATATTCTAGATTCTAGTCTCTAAATAACTGAACCTATTATTCCCCAATCACTATTAAATATAAGAATAGATGCAATTAAACTAAGTAATACTCCATATTCTATAAAAACATACTTATTAATAGTCTCTCTAACCTCTAAACTTATACTTAATAGTATATAAAAGATAACAGCTAAAGATAGGATCAAATAAATAGAATCAATTGGCCATGTCGACAGAACAAAAGCTGCGAATGTCATAGTAATCGCAAGAGATAAAGATTTTATTAAGCTATTACTATTATCAATATTCTTCAAGAAAATAATCGAAGAAAATGAATAATACAGAATATATAGAAAAAGAATTACTAATCTTGCAATCAAATTAATATCTGTTCCGAAAATCAAAACAAATAGTAAATATGAGGATGCTAGTGAGAAGATAAATTGAGCAGCTTTTGCAGCTTGCTCTAAAGGTAATTCATAGAAAACTGAATTATTTAAGATATTTACAGTCAGCAAAATAAAATACGTTATCAAATAAAAAGCTATAGATGCAATGATTGAAGTAAATGAACCTGTAATAACACCTTCTTGATTAAAAATTAAAGACATGAATAATAAGACAAATGGCGTTAAAACAATTGTTGGATAAATTGCAATAATATTCACTTTTAAAATTCTAATTCTAAAACTTAAAACCCAGTAAGTTGAAACTACTAAGACAAATGTAATTAGAGGTATTCTTAGAAAAATATAATCAAAAAGTACTGAATTATCTGCACTCCCAAAAATTCTATCGCTTATAAAGCCAAATAATGGAGTGGCTATTAACATAAAAGTTAATGTAGACAATATAGTAGAAATTATTATTCTTCTTCTTATATCGATTTTTTTATTCATTTTCTTTAATTAAAAAGCGGACTATAAAAATTTATTGCTTTGCTCGTAGGTAGTCTACCTCGAGATGTTCTTTTTATAAAGCCTTTCTTAAGTAAAAACGGTTCATAAACTGATTTTATTGTCTCAGCTTCTTCAGAAACAGATGCAGCTAATGTATTTAGTCCAACTGGATGACCATCAAATCTAACTATAAGACTTTTTAATATATTTCTATCTTGATCATCTAACCCATGCTCATCTACATCAAGCATATCTAATGTTTCATTAACTAATTTTTTAGTAATCATATTACTATTATTTACTATTGCTAAATCTCTAACTCTTTTTAACATCCTAATAGCAATTCTAGCAGTCATTCTAGATCTTTTAGCAATTTCAAAACTTGCATCATCTTCTATCAAAATATCTAACATACTAGCTGCTTGCTTTATTAAAGTACTTAATTCCTCATCACTATAAAAATCTAACCTAAAATTCATTCCAAATCTATCTCTTAAAGGAGCGCTTAACATAGATAATTTTGTAGTTGCACCTACTATAGTGAACTCCGGAAGATCTATTCTTAATGTTCTAGCGTTAGGACCTTTTCCGATAACGATATCTAGTACTTTATCTTCCATAGAAGGATATAAAATCTCTTCAATAGTTCGCTTTAATCTATGAATTTCATCTATAAATAAAATTGAATAAGGCTCTAGTGAAGTTAATATTGCTGCTAAATCACCTGCTTTCTCAATTGCGGATCCACTAGTAACATGGAATGGTACTCCCATTTCTTTTGCAACTACAAATGCAAGCGTAGTTTTTCCTAAACCTGGAGGGCCATTGAAGAGAATATGATCTAGTGATTTCTTCCTCTTTCTTGCTGACTCTATCATTATATTTAAACTCTTTTTCTCTTTTTCTCTTCCTATTACCTCACTAAAATTAGTAGGTCTTACAGATCTCTCTAAGCTTTCTTCAGACTCATTTGATAATGTTGCTTTTGTTACTGAATTTTTATCAGACATCTTGATTTATTAGTTTAAATGTTTGCTAGTATTGCTCTTATGATATCTTCATCGCTGCTATCTGTATGTATCTTTTCCATATCATTTAGTTTTCTATATGTATCTATAACATCCTTAGTTTTATAGCCTAATCCCTCAAGTGCAGAAACTACATCCTCCTTTATATTTGATATACTATTACCTTCATTAATATTTGTAGAAGTAGAAATTCCTAGTTTATCTATTTTTCCTTTTAGCTCAATCAGAATCTTTTGTGCAGTCTTTGCACCTACTCCTGGTACTTTTAAGCTTGAATGATCACTCATTAATACCGCATTGTTAATTTTACTAACACCAAGTATCGTAACTAGATTCATTGCTGTTTTTCCTCCAACTCCTGATACTGCAGTTAGCATCTTAAATAACTTTAAATCCATGCTTGTTTCAAAACCAAACAATGAAATATCGCTGTCTTTCATTGAAGTAAATATATACAACTCTACTTCACTACCTTCTAAATAGTTTTTTTCACCAATATTAATATCCCAGCCAATGTCATTAGAAAGTAAAATAATACTTCCATTCCCAGCACCCTTAACTATTCCTTTTAAATATCCGATCATATATAAATTTAAAATCAAAAGTACAAAGTAAAAAGTTATCTATTTTTTACTTTATACTTTTAATTTCTTACTTATTAAATCATTTTACCATTTGCTGAAGCATAAGGTTCTTTTTTGAATGATTTAAATGGCAAAAACCAACTGCAATTGCATCAGCAACATCATCAGGCTTTGGAACCTCCTGAAGATTAAAAATAGTTTTAACCATTTTTTGAACCTGTTTTTTATCTGCTCTTCCATAACCAGTTACAGCAGTTTTAACCTCTAATGGCGTATAACTATATGATTGTAACCCTTTTAATCTAGCTGCTAGAAGCATGACTCCTCTCGCTTGAGAAACCTGAATTACAGTTTTTTGATTCTTAAA
>JAUZRK010000006.1 GCA_030950485.1 Candidatus Dojkabacteria bacterium
GCTCTCAGTACTCTCATCTCCGCTATTTATTAAAACTGATCCGCTTGGAGCTCCAGTATCTAGAATAATAGTATCGCAAGCTACCTGAGAAAGATCTCCGTTCAGCATTCTTCCTTGAATACAGATTTCCTTTTCTCCAGAGGTAGATCCGTTAATTACATAGTCTAATCTTTCGGATTGGTAAGCTGTCCAGCTAGTCCAGCCCGAAGCTGAAGCATCGTGGCTGGCAGGCCATCCATTTTCACCATAATCACAAGGTATAATATCATCGCAGTGGAATAATCTAGACTCTACTAAGTTATATGTAGAGTTAGAGTTTAGCTTTACTAAATCACTAATAGCAAATACATCTCCGTCATTAATTATTAGTGAGATATCAATAGATTCGTTAATATTTGATTCTGAACTTTCGTTTAATATAACCCCCTCTACCGGAGAACCTGCATCTCCCCGAAGGGGAGAATTATTATCTTCAATCTTTTGTTCAGTTTCTAGGTGACTAGTTACTGGTTCTTCATTTTCATCTGGAACAACTTTATCTATAACAGAAATCTGTTCTTTCTCCTTTTGACTTTCTACTTCTAATTTTTGATTTATCTCCTCAGCTGGAGCAGGGTTGTACCCTGGTCCTAAATCTTTCTCACACCTCTCTGACTCAATACTCGCAGTAGCACTTCTCTCAAATATACCTTCGTAGTTTACAGTCCATGTAATATCATTTTCTATACTATCACTAACACTAAAGGCTTTATCTATATTTCCTTGCCGTAGTATAGCTGGACCAAATTTATCTGTAGTAGTTAAAGAACTCCTTAAATCTATATCGTAATACTCATTATTTCTATACCCAAAGTATGCTGTATACGTTCCATCAGTATTTTCCTCGACACAGTCAACCGACAGGTTAAAGATTGGATAAGTCTGAGCTTTAGCTGGGATTAAGGATATTAACGGGGTTAATAGTGTTGATAGAACGACTAATACAAATAATGCAGAAAGCTGTATGCTAAAAAATGATTTGCTAAATTTCATACGAATGTTCAATATAGATATAAGTTATAACGTTTATATCATTATTTTTTCTATATGACATTGTATTGCGGCGCAAGTTTGGGGAGAAAATGTAGTTTTCTTTAGGTATCTATTTGATTTACAACATTTTTACTATAAAAAAGCGACTGATCTAAAGTCAGAAACTAATTGATGACTAGATATATCTATTAAAAACTATTAAAATTAATTAGGATATAATCTCGGTGAGCCCCTATGTACAGTAATAATTGAATTAATTTTTACTAGATCGGACTTTGCAGAGCTATCAACATCAGTAATTGAAGTTATCTAGCACTTCGCATTAATACAAATTGCATACTTTGTCGCCATAATAGGTTGTCAGTGGTATAATTATATATGGGCTTTATATCAGAAACAATAGAAAAAGAAGAGTGGATCGAATCTAGTGCGTACGGCAACTTTGAAGAAAACTCAACCACTTAGGAGTAAAAGTAGATAAAGATGATTTAGAAATATATAAGCATACAAAGGAAAAGCTTGTAATCCCATTTGATACGACTCTTACAGAACACGAACATATTAAAGAAAAATACTTTCCAGCGGTTATAGACTTTGTTGAATTCTCAGTCGAAGCACTAAGGCTTCTCGATCTAGAAAACCCTAATCAGGATATTAGTCAAAAGGGAATAGGCCCCTGCGTTAAACATGTCTCAAGTTTTCTAAATAATAAAGCAGAAGAGCTGAATATTGAGTACGGTGAATTAGTTAAAGCAGTATTACAAGCTTGTTTTTCTAAAGACTTTGAAGTATCGAACGAGAAACTAAAATCACTAGGTATTAAAGAGGATCAGTTAAGTAGTAACATACCTAGAGAAGTTAATACTAACCCTAATATAAACCTTATAGAGCTACTAATAATTGATTACTCTCTAAGTAGTGATTTTTTTGGAGAATATTTTGTAGACCCTAGTACAACATTTATTGACTCATTATTGGATAATTTATTTGTAGCTGGAATAGCTGATTATTCAACAAGAAATATACAATTAAACATGACTTGGCGGTATGCTTTGGCTTCTGCTAGCCTTATAAGTTCATATTTTGTTTATGATTCTGGCTTGCTATTAAATAATCCTGATTTATTTGGAGTTGAAGACTGGATTCCATATATCTTAATAAACCTTATAATAATCGCAACAGCAATAGTTTTAAGAAATGATTTACACGGTTCAAGACTAGATCATGAAACGATACACCATATGCACGCTCAATCTGCTGAGAAGAATGGACTTGCTATATTTAATGAGCATTAATATCGTTTATACGATTTCTCATTTTTTATCTCATTTTATTGCAGTTAAAACTTGAACTCAGAGTGTTTTTATCTGTGCTTGTAGTTTTATATATTTAGATGCATCTTCTTCTAATCTTTTCTGATTTATTGCATATCCGTCTACTAGGTATTGTCTTATAACATTTGCAGCCCAGATCCTAAATTGGGTACCTTGTTTTGAATTTACTCTGTATCCTACAGAGATAATCATACCTAAGTTGAAGTGATCTATATTTCTCGATATCTCTCTTGTACCTTCTTTTTGAACTGTTGCAAAATTTACAACAGTTGCTTTTTTTTCTAGCTCTCCTGAACTATAGATATTACTTATATGTCTTGAAATTACAGATTTATCTCTTTGAAATAGTTCAGCAATTTGATTGAGATTAAGCCATAGTGTTTCCTTTACTAGGTCTGCCTTTATTTCTATTTTATTATCTTTTGCTTTATAAATTATTATATTTTTGTTTTCGTCCATATTTCTAGTTTAGCATTTAGAGAGGGGAGAGACATTGTAGGGTAGCGCAAATTTTCGTTATTCGTCATAGTTGACGCTACTATCGGTGATTACTAAGTATTTTCTTAACTGATTTATAACCTCTGAATTTATTTGAATATCTTTCTCAATAACTTTTAAGTCCTTATTATCACCGTAATAGATTCTGAGAGTTGAGTTTCCTTGGTTATTCTTAATAATATTTGATATTTTTTTAATTTCATTTTCATCTGATATTCGAGAAATATCAATTTCTAATATGTCGGAGCTGAGTAATTTATTATCGGAGATTTGATTAACTTCTTCTTCTGTATACTTTCTTTCAAGCTTTTTTATATCTTCTTCTATAGCAAGTTTTTCTGGATAAATTCCGCTTTCTGTAAGCATTTTTCTTACTGCAGTATTATTTTTTATATGTTCATGTTTTATTTTCTGTTTTCCTTTTAGATCTTTTTCATTCATATTAAATGTAGACATTTCTGTAGCTAGATCTTTAGCTTTTATAGATATTGTAGGTAGATGGTCTGCTAGTGGTTTAGTATTCTTAATTCTTAATTCCTAATTTATCTTTTACTTCTCTTGTCGGTTTTCCAAGCATAGCTTGGTCTCCAGATGATTTTATTTCAGCTATCCCTCTTGAATTTATTCCTCTGTTTGACATTATTCCAGTAAATTTTTTCTCGCTTTCAGATAATTTTCTTCTTGCTAATATTCTTTCAATATCTTTTTCTTTTAGTTCTTGAATTTCTTGATTTCTAGTTTGCGAGGCAAAGTAGTTTTGCGCTAGTGCAATTGATTTCTTGCTGGAATCGCCATTTTGCGCAATTAAATAACAAGCACGTCTCGAGAGTTTATAGTCTTTAATTTTTCTAATTGCTTCTTTATCTGTTCCTTGTGCTATTTTGATCTTTTTGCTAACTTCGGCAAAATGATCCTCGGTTTGTGAGTAAGTGGTTTTTATTGATGCTTTTGCTTTTAATATTACGTTATTAAAGTTGCTCCATTTTGTATATTCTAGTAGTTTCATCAGTTCTCTTGCTTGCCAGAACTCTGTTCCTGATTGGTGGTCAAGATGCTTTATTGATTCAAAGTCAGTTTCTTTTTCAGTTTTTATTTGTCTCATTACGTTATTTTACCGTATTTATCTATTTTGTTTTATGAATCTTTACGGGGGGTGGGGGTCGAATGTTTTTTATCTGTGTTGGGATTTATCATCCGTAGGGGCCAAATATCTTTGGCCCTTACGGCGCAGAGGGAGGGGGATGATTCGCAAGAGCCAATGATTTCCGGACCTTACGGCACGCTGACAGATTTGTAAACATTCAGCGTATTTCTTTTATAAAACAAGTTTATCTTTTACCATTCGAACACCTCAATTATATTCTCCAAAGCACCTCTTATTCTATCAATAACCCCCTGCCTTTCAAGAATTTTAGGTTGAGTTGTTAGCATGTCTACTATTTCCTGACCTCCAGGCAGTTTCTGAGTATAGAAATATTCGTTTATTAAATATTCTAGTTTATCTACAGATATATTTTCACTTTCTGCTACTTGTTTTAAATTATTCTTTCGTTCTTCACTCCAGAAAGTATCAAAAGCAGCTTTTGCGTCTTCTTCTGTTTTAAGTGTAGGTAGGTTTTCTTCTATAAACTTTTTAATTAGATCTTTCTTTTTTCTAAGTTGAAGATTTTGATCAAATTTCTTTAGAATTTCTGCTATTTGTTTTTGTCTTCCTTCGTCTGATTCTATATTAGTTAATCCTATTACTAGTTTAATAATATAGTCAAAATCAATTACGTCTCGAATTGTTAATTCAATTTCAAAGTCTACATCTTCTAAAATAGAAACATCTGCTGGCATCGATTTTGGTAATGTTAAGTAAATATCTAGGTATTTACTTTGATAATCTTGAAATTCTTGCTCAGTAATACTGAGTGTTTCAAAAGAAAAATCTGAGAATGTTTCTAGAGATGCTTTAATTCTGAGCAAGTCTCTGAATGCTTTTACAAATTGTAGTTTAATTTCGTCGCCTTGCAGATCACTAACTGATTCAACTGTTGGTGTGATTTTTTAAGATCAATTAGCTTTTTTTCAAAGTCACTTTTCTGTTCTTCAAATGGTTTTTTAAATACAATCTCTTTTGCATCAACATCACCGTAAAGTGCTAGTGCTTCGTCGGTTGCTTGCTTTAGATTTCTAAATGCTACGATATTTCCGTGTGGTTTATCTGATGATTCTAGTCGGTTTGTTCTTGAGTAGGATTGTACTAGTCCGTGATATCTTAAATTTTTATCTACGTAGAGTGTGTTTAGGAATTTGCTATCAAGTCCTGTTAAGAACATGTTTACTACTAGAACAAGATCAACTTGTTTCTTTTTAATTCGATCTTGTAAATCTTTATAGTAGTCGTAGAACCTATCTGTTGAATAGTTTGTTGAAAAGTATTCGTTATAGTCATGTATAGCATCCTCTAAAAATTCTCTTGAGTGTCTTGTGTCTAATTCTTCTCCTTCAACATCTTCTATATCATTTACATCTTGGCTGAATTCTTCGTTTGCTGCGTATGTAAATATTGTCGCAATTTTAAAGTCTTCTGGCTTCTTTGCTTTGAAGAGTGTGTAATATTTTTTTAGTGTCGCAACATTTGGCACTGCGAACATTGCGTGGTATTTACCGTTTTTAGTCTTTATCTTCCAGTCTTTTAGAATATAGTCTGTAAGTTTTGTGAGTCTGTCTGTACTTTCTAAAACTTCTTTAGTATTTATATTTTCTACATATGTATCTGTTTCAATGGATGCATCTATTACATCTTCATCTTTCTTTTTATATTTTCCAACGTATTCGACTGCAAAACCTAGTACATTGTTGTCTGAGATTGCGTTTGTGATTATGTATTTATGTAAGCATTCTCCAAATACCTCTGTTGTTACTCCTCCATTATTATTTTCTGCAAAGATTAGTGTTCCAGTAAAGCCGAATAGTTGTGAGTTTTTAAAGAATCCTTTTATTGCTGCATGAGTTTTGCCAAATTGGCTTCTGTGGCATTCGTCGAAGATTATTACGACTTTCTCGTCTTGAAGATTTTTAATTTGGTTTAGATATGATTCTCTTCCTACTGCTATGTCTAGTTTTTGTATTGTTGTTACTATTAATTTTCGGTTTGGGTCTTTTAGTTGTTTTACTAGGTTTGACGTATTGTCTGTTCCATCTACTGAGCCATCTGAGTATGAGTTAAATTCTTTTGTTGTTTGAATGTCTAAGTCTTTTCTATCTACGACGAATATCACTTTTTTAATTTCTGGAATTTTCGATAGAATTTGGCTTGTTTTAAAGGATGTCAGGGTTTTTCCTGAGCCTGTTGTGTGCCAGATGTATCCGTTGTTTACTGATTCTTTTACTTTTGTTTCTATTTCTTTTACTGCGTAGTATTGGTATGGTCTTAGAATCATTGGTGTTTTTGTTGATTCTGCGAGTACTATAAATTCGGCTATCATTTCGGATAGTGCGCATTTCTCTAGGAATACGTTTGTAAAGTCTTCTAGTTTTATTATCTTTTTATTTTCTTTGTGTGTACAAATTCTTGAGATGGGTTGTTTGAGAAGTATTTTGTGTTTACTCCGTTTGATATTACAAATACTTGTAGGTATTCGAATAGTGTTCCTGTGAATGTGTGTTTGTGGTATCGCCTTATTTGGTTGAAGGCTTCTTTCATTTCGAGTCCTCTTCTTTTTAGTTCTATTTGTACTAGTGGTAGTCCGTTTATTAGTAGCGTTACGTCGTATCTGTTTTCGTACATTCCGTGCATTGTTATTTGGTTTGTTACTTGGTATTCGTTTTTGCAGTGGTTTTCTGTGTTGAAAAATCTTACATAGAATGTGGAGGTGCGATTCATCGCGTCGGCTCCTGTTTCATCCCTTAGTAGTGCGTATCTCTCTCTTAGTGTTTTTGCTTTGTTAAATCTGTCTCCTTTGTTTAGGTGGTTTAGGATTCTGGTGAATTCTAGGTCTGTGAATTTTGTGTTGTTGAATTTTTCGAGTTGTAGTTCGGATTGGTGCATCTGTTTAGTTTACTATTTTCGCTTGAGTTCATCTAGTGTTTTTCCTTCTTTGTTTTTCCAATCTGTCCAACCGTTAGAACTTCTTGCTAAGCATGCGCCTGATGCAGCAGATGGACTTGAAAAAAGTAGATTCTTAGTTAGGATATAACTATCTTTTCCATGTTCACTGATACTTCCTCGAATTTCAAACTCTCTTTTCCTATTCCAGTTCTTTATAAATGATTCGGATGGTATTTTATTAATAACTGAACCTTCTAATACTGTTAGTCCCTCATCAGAATATATTCCCCGTGCGTTTGTATTCTTTCCTATGCAGTATAGTAATTCAGCATTCTGAGGTTGTTTCTCTAAAAAAGTATATCCTAGAGAAGAAGATACAATTTTCATTTGCTCAAAAAACTCTTCCATTTCTGATATATCACTTCTTGGTAGTTTAGGCGTTGGAGGAATATTTGCATTCTCTAACTCGATTGTATTATTTAATTTAATTTAATTTAATTTCTTTTGTAACTTTCGATTCTAAATATTTAATATGTGCTTTTGTTAAGTTGTCGTCTTTTGAGGTAAACACCATTACTAGATTCCAGAAGTCTTTGTTTTTATTATGTTGTGTTATTCTTTTTGAAAATTCTTCTGCTTCACCAATATAAACTGATTTCTCATTTTCTTCATTTGACCCTATTAAGAAATATATGCATTGTGAATTAAGATCTGATTTATTAGCTTCGTTTTGTAAAGTCTCTTTTAGTCTATTTCTAGGGATAAGATAAGAGACTCCACTCCAATTTGAAAGTTCTACGATTTTAGTACCTGTTGGCTCTCCATCTGAGAGGAATATTTTTATTGTTTTCGGCTTATTCATGTATAAATGTATTATTAAACTATCTAGATTTGTGTTTACAATGTGCGTACATTTAAACTATAATGTAATTACAAATGATCTATGCACTGAATTGTCACCGTATGGTGTGCGTTTCAGGAAATCTCCTGAATAGGTGCAAGATCGAACTATTTGAATTCCCAAATATCATCTGTTCTTTTGCTAATTATTTCTAAGTACTCCGTGCTATCTGTTTTACTTTCTTGGTAAGTTCTATTTATACTTCCAGCACACATATCAGCCAATTGTATTAAAACATCTTTCTGCGAATCCCTGAACTTAATATTTCTAGTAATTTTCTTCTTACTATTTAACTGTTGCCTTAAATAAACTTTCAACTCTCTTTTGAAGGATTTATCACTTGAGGCGTCTATTCTAATATTAGCATTTCTTATAGTATTATTATTGTGTTCTAGTACGCTTTTAATAGCAAAATTATAGAATTTATCTTTAGAACTTCTAAGATTGTTGCTATAAATAAGTTCTTTCTGAAAAACTACAGCTCTTATCCTAAAGTTACAATCTTTAATTAAATTTAAAAATTCTTTTCTATATTTTTTACCTGCTTTATTAAATTTAAATTCAAAAGATTCACTCTTATTTAAAGTTTGTCTATACCTTTTTATTTTCAGTGCTGTTTCTTCAGCATCTGACTCATCATCAAAAATGACTAGCGCAATTGTGAAAGTTTTACTTGATCCTTTTGTAATTTGAAAACCTGCATCTCCAGATTCGTCTATAAATATAATCATATAAATATTAAACAAATACCCCCTGCATAACCCCCTTTTTCCATTCCTCCGCCTTGGAAATTTGAGCTTGCTTGGATTCAATTAAATTATCTAATGATAGCAAAAAGTCAGCAATTTTTTGTTGTTCTGGCAGGGTGGGGTACGGGATTGATATCTTTGAAAAAATTGATATCCAATGTCTTCCATGCCCACCTATTTCAAATCTAATTTGCTGCATCATTTCATATATAAATTTGATATTCTCATTCTTTTTCGAAATTAATATTTTCATTGCTGAAGATTTTACTTTAAATGAAAAGTCTACAAATTGTGTTGCTGTAGTAAAGTCATCAAATATTATTACTGGAAGCCTATCGTTAAATACATTTTCTTTTTCATTTGTATAGCCTAAAATAAAAGATTTACCTGCAGTTAATACAGGAAGTTTATAAGAATCATCATATTCTGTTGAATTGACAATACATTCGTTTGGTTGTTCATAATCCACTAATTCTCCCAACCTCTTCTCCTCCCACTCCGCATAATCCTCCCCCTGCTCATCCTTAAACCGAATCTCCTGACTAAAATCCTCTGCATCATCCCTTTTTTATACTCCTCCAAACCCTTCTTCTGAGCTCGTAAATTTTACAAATACTCATCTACGCTAGTTAGGAATGAGGCGATTTTTTGCTGTTCTGGGAGGGTGGGAAAACTACCTTTCATTTTTCTTACAACATTTCCGGAAATCTCGAGAAATGTAGAGCCATTGGCGTGTTTAATAAATTCAAATTTATTCAAAATTAACCAATAATAAAGAAATGTATTAGAATTAAATCTATTGACTACAAAAGATTGAAAACCCTGGTTTGTAGATGATATTGAAGTTGTTATTGCTATTTTCCCTATTGTTGCTCTCGATGTAAATAGCAAAGTCCCGATTGGCAACAATCTTGCAGAAGAATTTTTCAAACCACTTTCTGTAATTTTTCTTAAGCTGCTTTTAGCCTCTCGTTGTTTAATTTCTGTAGGTGTAAACCAGTTAATGTCTCCGTTCCAATATGAATTATTTTTTGTATCTGGTGTACCTCCCCCAACTTCTTCTCCTCGCACTCCCCTTCAAATCCAGGGAATCTTAGTTTTGGGACTTTTTTCTTTTCTTTTTCTTTCATTATCTTATGAATTCTCTGCTAAAAATCTAGTTACCCCATCTAGAAAATCTTTCACATCTTCTTTATTATATTCTGCAAACTTAGCATGATCAGCATTATCACGGATTCCTTTCCATGCCTGTATTTGTTTTTGTTTTAATCTATTATAGATATTTTATCTGCCAGCTTGGTATTTAAACTCGCAATATCGTCTGAAGTCTTAACTTTAATATCGTTAGCTTGACACAATTTTCTAAGTCCATCTTCTAAGACAGCTCCAATTAGAGAAGCAGCTGGATCTTTATAGCCTTGGCTTAATATATGAGAAGCCATTTCAAGGAAGTCAGTGAATATTTCTGAAAAAGCTAATTGCTTCACTTCTTGGATTAAACCATTGTTTATATCTTGCTTAAGTCCCTTAAGAATTCCAACGACTTTGTCAACTGTTTCCTTATTTGAGTGTTTAGTAACTAATTTAAACTCATTATGATAAATACTCTTTTCATTTGTAATCTTAATGATCAGGTTTTCTATCTGAACCTTCCACTCATAATACTTTTCATGATCTAGGTGGCCAAAACCGATTGTATTAGGTGGCGAAGGGATGTAAGAAGACTTAATACTTGGCCCTTACTCAATAAGATTATTTATAATTTCAAGATAGTTATCCTTCATATTTTTAGATTTTCAGTTGATATAATATTCCCCGTACTAAAAAGGTGTTTCAATTCCCAACTCCTTACAAAACTCCGCAACCTTATCTTCCAATTCCTTTTCTTTCTGCTTCAGTACAGATAAGTCGCGGCTTGTTGCTACGAGATCAGCAGGCTCCTCCTCCTCAAACGTATCTACATACCTTGGAATATTCAAATTAAAATCATTCTCCTTAATCTCATCCAACCCCGCCTTATGCGAATACTTATCAATATCATCCCTCTTAGAATACGTCTCAAAAATCTTTTTAATATTCTCATCCGTTAAGCTATTCTGATTCTTCTCCTTCTCAAACTCATTAGACGCATCAATAAACAAAACATCCTCATCATTCTTTCGATTCTTCTTAAAAACCATAATATATGCCGGAATAGATGTTCCATAAAACAAATTCGCAGGTAAACCAATAACCGCATCTAAATAATTCAACTTCTCAATAATATACTTTCTAATCTCACCCTCAGCTCCAGACCTAAACAAAGCCCCATGTGGCAAAACAATAGCCATAGTTCCATTATCCGCAAGGTGATAAATCATATGAGTAACAAACGCATAATCCGCCGCACCCTTAGGCGCTAATCTTCCATACTGAGAAAATCTATCGTCAGAAGCTAAAGCAGGATTAGTATCACTTTTCCAATTCGCAGAAAAAGGTGGATTGGCAATAATTGCCTCTGCTTTTAAATCTGAATGTAAATCATCTTCTAAAGTATCGCCGTGTTTAATATTAAAATTATTAAAACTAACTCCATGTAAAATCATATTCATTCGAGCCAAGTTGTACGTCGTAGGATTTAACTCCTGTCCATAATAATCTTCAACCTCAACATAATCCTTAATTCGTAAAAGTAAAGATCCAGATCCACAAGTTGGATCATAAACAGACCTAATTCTCTTTTTATCTAAAGTTACAATCTGGGCTAAAAGCCTAGAAATTTGAGCAGGAGTATAAAACTCTCCGCCCTTTTTACCAGCGCCAGCCGCAAACTCTCCAATTAAATACTCGTAAGCATCCCCAAGTAAATCACTCTTACTATCCTCTAAATTAAAATCTATCTCATTTAAAAGTCCTAAAACCTCTACAATAACCTCATTTTTCTGATTCGGCCTAGCCCCAAGCTTTGCAGAATCTAAATCAACATCAGAAAACAAATCTTTAAACTCATCCTCGCTATCAGTACCCTGAGAAGTTTGTTCAATAGTATTTAATACATTCTTTAACTCTTCTAAAATAAAATTATCAGCAACCCCCTTAATTTCACCTTTACCTTTTTTCACAATGTGAGAAAATAGTTGATTAGGTCTTAAAAAGAACCCTAAATGATTTATAGTAGCCTTCTTAACCTCCTCAATAATTGCCACTCCATCTTTAGAATCAGAATCAATCTCAGAAAATTTGAAGTCTTCAGCAGATAAAAGTTTTGAATTTATATACTTATCTAGTTTTTCAGATAAATATTTATAGAAGATAAAGCCTAGAATATAATTTTTATATTCATCAGCGTTCATCTTACTTCTAAGAACATTAGCAACTGCCCAGAGCTGCTTTTCAAGTTGTTGATTTTGTGAATTACTCATACTACTAGCTTATTTAAGAATGTGAATTTACGAAACTAACGAAGCACTTTATTTTATTCATCCTACAATTCTACCAAAAATCCCTATTCAAAAATATTATAAAAAACCCTACACCCTCGCCTCCTCAAAATCCCTCCCCCTCATCTCATACTCCTCCGACTTCTTCAGAAATATATACTTCCTATCCGTATACAACTCCTTCTCAAACATCTCTACCAACTCTTTCTGCGTTAACTCTCTCGTATAATCCTCAGTCCCTCTGTCCCAAATACTTCTATTTAAATACCTTTCGATAAAACATTTCTTATCAGAATCAAACGTAATCCACGTCCCCCCTTCAACATCACCATACGGAAGCGGCTTAAAATATGTTTCCCCTTTCTTAATTAATTTTATAATCTTTTTAAACTCAGCTTTTTTCATTAGAGTAATTCTATTAGTTTATTTTATAACAAACTTGAAGAAATGGACACTTACTACATCAGTAAATACGAAAATACACCTGAAGAGATAATTGAAAGAATAAAAGAGATTGTAGAATTTTAAACTAAAGATATTGGGGATTATCTGAATAATGTTTTTAGCTTGCCTTCACTAACCACTAAAAACTATTCACTAATATGGTACCGGGGACAGGAATCGAACCTGCACACCATCACTGGCACATGCTCCTAAGGCATGCGTGTCTACCAATTCCACCACCCCGGCTTAATATATTTTACGTATAACGTAAAACCTATTTGAAAGAACTCTAGGATTATACAATATAAATCTAAATGGTAAAAGAGAAATTAAACAGCATTAGCTCTTTTATCAATTTTCTTATGTAAATAATTTATTAAATCAGTTATACCCTTTACTATTTCAGGGGATAGATCAAGTTTATCTACACCTTCCTTAAACTTATTTAAAGATTCCCTAGCTACAAAAAAATTAGTACCAAAGCCCGACTCTGACTGAGTTGAATTAATTGCAACGCCAACTCTTGATAGATTTATACATCTTTCTAATGTTTCTGGATCTGGTTTAATTTTATCCATATATATTTATTAAAATTAAATTATCTCATTAAAGAATCTTGAACTAGATTAGGAATCGCGAATTTAACTAAACCAGAAGCTAACTTATTAGACATCTCATCTACCTCACTAAGAGAAATCCACTTTATAGCTTCTATTTCAAAATTAGCTTTTGCCTCTTCTTGAATATCTACTAAATAAAACCTTACTATTAAAGTCTCGCCAAGCTTATGGGGATTAAATTCCACCCCAGTCTCACAATAATATTTTGTTATATTTAGCTTAGTAATTGATAGCTCTTCTTCAATTACTCTCCTTAAACAGTCTTCATCGCTTTCTCCCGCTTCGATACGACCTCCAATTGAGATCCATGTATCCTTACCTCTTTTCTTTGCTATTAATAATTTACCTTTTTCGTTCAATATAAGCGCTGCCGCTTTCTCGAAAGTTGGTTTTTGTAATGTCATAAAAAAATAACGAACTGTCTCTAGTATATGAGAATTTTAAAATTATTTCTAGGAAAATTACAGATAAATTAAATGTCTAGTATGTAGAGCAGAGTAGTAGAATATTTCTATATATTGAACTTAAAAGTGTCCCAAAACTTTGCCGGCATCCGCCTCTCGATACAATCCTTCGATGACTCAGGATCACTCGAGACTGCACTTTGTGTTTCCCCCTCTTGAGAGGGGCTAGGGGAGTGATCGCAAATACTGCGAAGCTATAGGGGGGGGGGGGGGATTCCAACTTGAGCAAAAAACGTTTCGGGGCAGGGTACAACCCTGGTCCAGCAGAAGTATTTCTCCCCTTAATCTACGGTGTTAACTCTGAATCAAGTTCAGAGATTCAACGCATTTTGCCTTGCTACTGTATTACTATTGTTTCCCCTTTTTTCTACCCCACAATCTCAGCTCTCCCGCTCTCAACATCAGCCTGTACTTTCTTATACTTAACATCCTTCTTCTCAGTACCATCAGAATATTTAACAGAAACCTTATCATTTCTACCGTATTCTTTTCCATTAGCCTTAACTGTTTTGTTTACTTCAGACGCATTAGTTCTTAAACCAGCTTGTGTATTTCTCGCTTGTTTTTCAATTTGAGACATAACTCTACTAGCTCTTTCAGATTCTCCAGGTAACACATCTTCAACTTCGTCTTCATTAGTTTGTACATTCTGAACTCTATTTGATTGAACAGTTGGCGCCTTAGCAACCTTAAATAATCTTTGTGCAATTTCAGAATCAGTATCAGAAATTAAATTTCCAAAAGCATCGTAAGCTTTATTCTTATATTCAGTAAGTGGATCTCTCTGGGCATATCCTTGTAGACCTACAGCCTCTCTAATTCCTTTCATCACTTCAAGGTGATCAACCCATTTCTTATCCATTTCCTCAATTGAAAGTGCTTTCATTAAGTTATAGAAATCTTCTCCAAATTCTTTTCTCTTGAAATCGTAAATTTTGTTTAAGCTTTCCTCTAAAGCTGGTTTATCCCCATTTTTAATAAGTTGTTTTAGGAAAACCTCTGTTTGATCAGCTGATTGATCTAAAATAACTACTAGAAGAGATTGAGGAATAATTTTGTATAATTTCTCCAAAACCTTATTAACTTCTTCTTCTTTTAAATCATTTGAATTTATATTATCTTCAATGAAATAATCAATCTCATCATTAATAATATCTCTAGCAATATTTTCTACATCATTCTTAGCCTCTTCAACTTTCTTAGAATACTTATTTTCTAATTTTTTATTTTCAGGTAAAGCTAAATTTACATATTCACCATTATCCAAAACCTTGCCCATAGACGCTTCCGTACTAACAAGAATATTTCTTCTTCTAGTATAGAAAATTTCTCTATGTTGGTTCATTACATCGTCGTAATCTACAACATTCTTTCTACTATCAAAGTTTAGCGATTCAACTCTTTTCTGGGCCATTTCAATCTGTTTTGAAATCATTCCCATTTCAATTGGAGTATCGTCAGGAACTCTTACTAAATTCATTAGTTTAAGAATTAGCTCTCCTCCTAATACTCTCATTATCTTATCTTCAAGAGAAACGTAGAATCTTGTAGATCCTGGTTCTCCCTGTCTTCCTGTTCTTCCTCTAAGCTGATTATCAATTCTTCGGGCGTCGTGTCTTTCTGTACCGATTACATGTAATCCTCCTAGATCTGCAAGTTCTTGCCAATTTTTATCTCCTCTTTTTCCTCCACCAATTACGATATCAGTACCTCTACCAGCCATATTAGTAGCTACAGTTACAGCTCCTTTCCTACCAGCCTTTGAAACAATTCTAGATTCTTGCTCATGGAATTTCGCATTTAAAACTTCATGTTCAATTCCTAATTCATCTAAATATTTAGAGATAATTTCTGAATTTTCAACTGAAGTAGTACCTACAAGAACTGGTCTACCTTTTTCGTGTTCTTCTTTTATATCATTAGCAACAGCTCTCCATTTAGAATCAGCTGTTTTATAAATCCTATCTGAATGATCAATTCTAATTCTTGGTTTATTTGTTGGTATTACAACAGATTCAAGTCCATAAATCTTAAAGAACTCTTCACCCTCAGTCATTACTGTTCCAGAACCTCCATTTAGAAATTTATATAATCTAAAGAAATTCTGAAAAGTAACAGTAGCGTAAGTTCTACTTTCTTTCTGTATTTCAACTCCTTCTTTAGCTTCTATAGCTTGGTGCAGTCCTTCTGAATATCTTCTTCCAGATAATACACGTCCTGTAAATTCATCAACAATTAATACTTCACCACTCTTTACCATATACTGATCTCCATTAAAGAACAGTGCTTTAGCCTTTAAAGCATTTTCTAAGTGAAATGCCATAGAGTAGTCTTCCCAAATATTATCAACTCCTAGATTTGCTTCTACCTTATTAATTCCACCTTCAGTTAAAGTTACAGATCTTTGTTTATGATCAACTTCATAATCAACATTTTCTTCTAAATTCTTAACAGCTGTTGCGAATCTGGTATATTTTTCAGTATTTGAATCACTAGGACTAGCTGAAATAATAAGAGGTGTTCTAGCTTCGTCAATTAAAATTGAATCGGCCTCGTCAATAATACAGTAGTAAAGTTCTCTTTGATTTAGTCTTGAAACCTCCCAAGACATGTTATCTCTTAGATAATCGAATCCAAACTCATTATTTGTTCCATAAGTAATATCACAATTATAAGCATCCTTTTTTCCACAATCTATAAGATTAATACCGGTCATCTTGTCGATATCAATTTCCTGTTCTTTTCTTTTAGCTACATCTTCTTCAGATTTATAAGCTTCAATTTTATCGTCAGTAATAAATTTATAAGATCCACTTGGAGTAATAATTCCAATACTAACTCCTAATTCACTAATCATATGTCCCGCATATTCAGCTCCAACTTTAGTTAGATACTCATTAACAGTAACAAGATGCGCTCCTCTTCCTACTAAAGAATATAAAACTAACGGTAATTGAAATGTTCTTGTTTTACCTTCACCAGTATATTGCTCAATAAGTCTTTGGCCTTGGGCTAAGATAATACCTGCTTTTAACTGAATATCATGATATGCAAAACCAGTCTTTCTTCTATAAACTTCGTTTAACATAGCAAAAACTTCAGGCAATAGCTCCATAAGTTTTTCTTGAATTACTTTTTCATGTTTAGGTAGACTTTTTCTATCATCTATTTTTCTTACAGATCTCTTAAGATCATCAGATATTTCATCAACAAGAGGTCTTATTTCCTCTTTCATCTCATTTATCCTCTCTCTAAACTCTTCAAAAGATTTTTCTTTCATCTCTTCTTCAAGAGCTTTAATTTTCTTAAAAACTGATTCAGTGCCTTTTACTTGCTTATCGTTAGAATCAAACAATACTTTAAACGGGTTGATCATTTATCAAATTTACTAATAATTATTTTAAAGGTGTGTGTAGAATACGAATTTTTGATATTCTATTCAACGTACAAATTCTACCACGAAAAGTTGTAAAAGAATGAACGATTTATAAATTTAGACTACAATAGAAATGGAGTAACTATCAATTATGCTTAAATTAAAAAGAAGTAAAAAAACTACACAGAGAAATACTAATCTTGCAAAGATTCGAAAGAAAGCTTTAAAGAAAGGTAATCCTAAAAAAATTGGTGTTAAATCTCAAAAAAAACTAAGTTTTTCACTACAAAGGGGTTTTAAATTCAGTTCCATTTTTGAAGGAACAGAATGGAGTATCTTGGCTCTAAGCTTAACTTTGCTAGCAGGAGGACTTCTAATGATTTTTAGTGCCAGCGCAATTAGAGCTTATGAAGATCATAATGGAGATACCTTTTACTACTTTAAAAGACAAATAATCTGGATCATTCTTGGAGGTATTTCAGCTACTGGTATATATTTAATGCCTATTAAGGCTTTACGAAAACTAAGTACTTTATTTCTAGGAGGAGCAATTTTCTTACTCTTATATATGTTACCAGAGGCAGCTTTTGGAAAAACTATCCAGGACGGGAATGACATAATACTATCAGGTATTCAAATGCCCTTTGTTGTAGCAAAAAATGGAGCTACAAGGTGGATAGAAATAGGAGGATTTTCATTACAACCATCCGAACTTGTTAAGTTTGGAGTAGTACTTTATCTTGCGGCTTGGCTAACAAGAGATTTCAAAATTAAAGATATTAATTCTAAATCTGAACATTTTAAAAAAGTACTAGCTCCATTCTCTATATTAATGGGGATAATATCTGTTCTAATACTTGCTCAGAGTGATTTCGATACTACAGTAATAATCTTTTTAATAGCAATGCCTGTTTATTATATTTCAGGAAACGATAGGATACATACTCTAGGAACTTACTTACTATCGATCTTCGCAGGAATAGTTGGAAGCTTTGCTTTGGTACTGGAAGATTACAGAAGAGACAGATTAAATGCATTCTTTGAAATATTTCTTACCGGAAGGCCTTCGGTAGAAAATGCACAAGAAAAAAGTTTTCAAGTCTGGCATGGACTTTTAGCTATGGGATCTGGAGGTTTACTGGGAGTTGGATATGGACAATCAAAATTAAAACTAGGATTTTTACAGGATGCTGCTTATACAGATTCTATTTTCGTTGTTATTGGAGAAGAGTTTGGGCTTATTGGCTCATTAGCAGTTACATTAGGATTTTTATACTTCGCAGTTATTGGTTTTAAAATTGCATCTAAAGCAGATGATAAATTTGCATCATTAGTAGCGGTCGGTGCATCATCGTGGATAAGTATTCAAGCCTTCTTAAATATTGCGTCTAACATTGCGCTAATTCCCTTTGGTGGAATGCCTCTTCCTTTCTTTTCATACGGTGGTACATCAACAATCACATCAATGTTAGCTGTAGGTCTTTTACTAAATGTAAGTAGACACAGTGGGAGGAAGAAGAAGAGTAGAGCGTAAAAAAGATATTAAGATTTAAGAAGTAAGACTTAAGGCTCGAGATCTAACAAACCTACAGTTGTTACAGGGTTGTACCCTGCAACGAAACGTTTTACTTTTCACTTTACATTCCCTGTCACTCCCCTAACCCCTCTCAAGAGGGGAAAAATACCCCAATGCAGTCTCGAGTGATTTTCCAGCGATAGGGAGTAAATTGTATCGAGAGGCGATCACCGTCATCCACACGACCTTCCGCTTCGCTACAGACACTCGACACTACACTGTATTTGTTTTCAGGGGGATGGGGATTTAAACTCTCTCTGCGTAGACTACAAATCTTTGTTGATTTGAATAAAGTGGATGACAAGTAGAAATTCTGATTCTATCTTTACCAGGCTCAATAGCATATATTTCTGGATCTCCTGCATTATAGATCTTTGTTTGAGTAACTACATACTCAAGATCTTGACCATTTTTATTAGTTACATCAATTTTATCTCCAATAGCTACATTATCTAAGTACCAACAAGTTCTAGGATCATTAGCTCCAAAATGTCTTCTATGACATAAAAGAATTACTTCGCTTGTATTTTCATCATTAATAACTGGATACATCCAAAAACCTTTTTCTAAAAGACTCTCTGCACCAAGACCTTGCCAAATCGGACTATTAATTCCAACCTTAGGAATAGAGATATTCATAGAATTAACTCCACCATCATTACTTGAGGCTTGGTATTGAAGAAGAAATTGATCATTCAAAGTATCATCAGCTAAAGTAACATTATCATTATCTATATAATTACTTAAATCTTCAGGAATTAAAAAATTATAATCATACTCTCCAGTAGCATTTCTTACATAAGACGCATAAATATTTTCTGACTTAGCTTCATTACTACCAGGCATAGCTATTCCTGCCTCTATATCTGGAATCTTAAAATTATATTCTGTATTACTAGTCTTAGTTGCGTCACTAATTTCAGAAGCTATTTCGCTTACCGGACCACTGACAAGTCCCCATACAATGGAACCAATAACACCAAGCGCTACAAAACAAACCACTAAAACAACTAAAATTATCAGTATTGTACTTTTATCTTTTCCTCCCACATTGCTTATTGTAAATTCTATGTTAGTTCTGTATAATATACTCACTATATTTTATAATGAGATACCAATATATAAATGATACTTAATAATTCTATCATGAAATTTAAACCAAACCCAATAAAGCTAGTAAAGCTAGGTTTATTGTTCTATACAATAGGACTAGTAGCAGCTTTTGGGTATACAGCCCTTACAGCCTCAGATACGTTTAGTGGAGATGTCGAAATTGTTCAAGCTGCAGATCTAGCTGGAAATTGGTGTACGATCGGAGATTCAAATCAATGTCAGCAGAGATCAAATCCCGCTGAAAATACAGGATGGGTCTGTCACTGCGAACCTTACAATGTTTATACTGGAGCAGGAGTTTGGAGATGCGATCAATATAATGAGAGTGCTTGTCCTAAACAAACAACACCTCCTACTAATACCTGTACTGCTAGAAATTATGTAAGTACTGGTTCATGTGGAACTGGAGGTTGTGCTGGAAACCAAAGACCAATTTACAAGACTGATGGTACAAAAAATGGAGACGGTAGTTGTAAAGTAACAGTTCAAACTTGTTCAAATGACAATTCATGCGTAACAACTCCTCCTAATAATGGAAATGAATGTGAAAATAATAATGACTGTACTAACGGAAAAGTATGTCAAGGTGCAAACGGAAGCAAGAAATGTCAGACTCCAATTGATCCAAACAGTTGTGAAGGTCAGAATGCTGTTTGCGGTGGAAATAATGGATATATAGGATTTAAATGTAATTATCTTACGAATGGTCAATGTTTAGAAGGAGATCCAGGTTATATTTCTCATAGTTATTTCAATAGCTGGCAAGCAGCAACTAACTATGCAGGAACTTGTGGACAAGCCGATACAATTTGGGTAGGTGGAAATAATCAATGTAATGGTAAGTTATGTGGTCAATTTTCAATATTTGAAAGTAGTTGTAATGACACTACAACTGAAGTAGGTCAATGTGATAATCCAACATGGTGTGCAAGTTTTCAATGTCCTCACGGAGATACTCATAATAAAGATGGGTTACCAATTCCTGATGGAGAATGTACAGTTCAAGATAGCGGAGCATCTATGATTGCACAACAAGCAGGAACTTCTTGCCCTGTACCTTCTTGTGGTCAAAAAGATTTATTCTCTGGCCCTTTAGGAGACTACAGTGGTGGAAACTGGTGTAGTGCAACAATGAGCCAAGGATGGCCAAACTGTGGTACTCCTGTCGTGACAACAACTTGTTATCAATGTACTGCAAGTTTAACTGATGGTAATGATTGTAGAAGTAGAGTAGTAGACGGAACATCTTGTCCAGCAGGTTGGACTACAAATTCTGCTTGTCAAAATGGACAGCCTAATAATCAGTGTCCAACTGATACAAGTACTAATATTACTTGTTATACATGTACTGCTGATTTAGGAGACGGTAATACTTGTGAACCATTTCAACACACTGGAAGCTCATGTCCAGCAGGTTCAACAACAAGTTCAGCTTGTGAGACTGCAGAGGCTAATAATCAGTGTCCAGTTGATAATCAAGTTCCAGAATTAGATATAGACCTAGCTAGTACTTGTTCATCAATTACTATTAGTAATCTAATATCAGCTGCAAATGAATTTAATGATGCAAGTTACTATGTAATTTCACATAAACTTTCAGGAGAAGCTAATAGTGCATACATTAATTCACCACATATTCTATTAAATCAAAACAGTTATACAATAGCTGGTTTAGAAGAAGATAGTACATATACAATTAGAATTAGATTATACAATTCTAATGGAGAGAGAATAGCTAGGGTTATAGATAATATTTCTACAAATTTATGTGCATTCTGTGGAGATGGAATTCTACAAACTAACTTAGGAGAACAATGCGATGACGGAAATACAACGAACGGAGACGGATGTAGTGATCAATGTTTAAATGAAAATATAAATAACAATTTAGTATTAAGTTCTAGAGCTACATGCGATGCAGTAACTGCTAGTTGGAATTATCTAAATGGAATTAACCCAGCTGAAGTTGAAATAGTAGTTGATCTTTATGGATCAGCAAGCTATACGTCACCAATAGCTACGAGTGGTGTTCTATCAGGAAGTTCAACAAGCTATCAATTTAATAATTTAACTGAAGATACAACTTATTATATAAGAGTAACTTTAAGTAGACCAGGATTTGCAGATGAATATTACTATACTTCTGTTTACAATCCAGTTTGTAATAACAATGATTTAGCTAATTTAGAAATTAGCAAACAAGTTCTTGATGTAGAAAGCACAACTTGGGTTGAAGAGACTACTGTTACTAAGAATGACAACAGTGATGAAGAAGTACAATTCAGAGTAGTTATTTCAAATCCTGAAGCAACAAGCAATGTATCTATCAATACACTTCAATTTATTGATAGATATGATAGACAGTACATTGACTTAACAAGAGCTACAGTAATATTAGTTCATAACGATGTAAATAATACTAGAGAAACTAGAGCTTTAAATAACTCTAATTTCAACTTCACTGATCAAAACGGTGTATTAAGAATAACTAATTTACTAGCTCCATTTGGAACTGAATTAGCACCAGGTGAGCGAATTATAATTAGAATGTGGTTTGATGCAGTTAATACTACTTATACAGATTCTAACAATACTCAACTAGGAGATACTCAAAATATAGGAGAAGTAAACGGTTGGTATGCAGGTTCTGTTGATCCAGTTAACAGAGACGATGATGCATTTGTAAGAATAAGAGAAGAAGTTCCAGCAGTACCTGTATTAAAAGTAAATAAATCTGTAGATAACAGACTTTACTATGCAAATAATGATACAGCTGAATTCACTGTAAGAATAAGAAACTTAAGTCAAAATGACACTATAGTATTTGATGAAATTCTATTTACAGATGAATTTGATACGGATCATCTAGAATTTATTGGAGGAACAGGAAGAAGAAGTGATAATACAATTACAAATGTTGATCTAGGAGGATTATTCACTGTTAATGCTGGTGTAATACAAGAAATTGATCTTGCAGATACATTTGGTGCTCTTTCAAATGGGGAAAGTATCATATTGAAGATGCAGTTCAATGTATTAAACGAAACAAATGGTGATCTTGCAAATAATCTAGCAATAGTTAATGCAACAACTGATGATGGAGATATACTTTCAGATTCTGATGATGCAGAAATTATAATTATTGATGCAAACGAACTTGCGCTAGTTGATGTAAATAAATATGAGGCAGATGATACATTTGAGGCAATTGATGACAGTGATAAGTTTTACAATATAGACGATACTATTTACTTTAGAGTAGATGTTGAGAATATTGGTAATGTAACACTTGATGAAATTGCATTCTTAGATGAGTTTGATCAAAATGCGATTAGATTCGAAGATGCTTACGTTTATGAAAATGGAAATTTGGTTGCACTTGAAAATGTAGATGTAACACAATCTGGTGAAATTTATGTAAGTAATCTTGCAGATCAGTTAGGAGATTTAGCTCCTGGAGAAGTTATTATGATAGCTTTAGAGTTCACAGCACTAGAACCAGGAAATACAACTAATAACGCAATAATTTATGTAGATAATAGCTCATTCAGAGATGATGAAGATGTAACAATAGTTGATCCAAATAGTCCAGGAGTTTCTATTGATAAACATCTTGCTCCAGGTTACTCAAACTCTTTTGAGATCGGAGATACAATGGAATTCGAAATTCAAGTTATTAATACAGGAAATACTGTATTTAATGAAGCATACTTTAATGATACTTTTGATACTGATTATTTAGAATTCTTAAGTACAGGATCAGCTACTTCACTTGGAGGAACTGTAACAAATAGAGTAGATTTTAAAGCTGAATCAGTAACCTTAACTAATTTAAATCTTGATCTTTCAGATCTTTCAAACGGAACTATAGTTATTGAAGATTTAATATCATTATTTAATGAGAGCGACTTTGAACCAGGAGAGGTTATTACAATTTATCTAAGCTTTGAAGCTCTAGAATCAACAGATTCACTACCTAATAATGTAACTATAAATACAGCATTAGTAGAAACAACAGAGACTGATACAGATATTCAAAGAGTAATTATCGAAAGTGATGTACCTGAAGAAAATATCGAGTTTGAAATTAATAAAACAGATTCAGGAGATGGAGTTTATGGATTTGATGAAACAGTAGAATTTGTAATTACAATAGAAAACTTAGGTGATTCAGTTGATGAACTAAGATTTAAAGATACTTTTGATAACTTGTACATCACACCAGATCTATCAAGTGCAACATTAAGTATTGATAGAGGTCCTGCAGTTGTATTCAATGATTTATCGTCAATTGCAAATATTGTAGGTGGTAATAAAATTACTATAGCTAATCTAGCTGATAACAGCTTATTTGGAACGATTGATAGCGGGGAGATTATAACTATAGTTATTCCTTTCCAAACTCTAAACCAAGCTGGTATAACAGAAAATGAAGCTGAAATATTTCACAGAGACTTAAATTTCACTGATGATGAGATAATATTGATTGAAGACGGCTCTGAGGCACCTGAACTTACATTAAATAAAAATGTAAGAACACATTCAGACAATGTCTTTAGAGTTAGCGAAACGATAGAATACGATATTAGAATTTTAAATAGTGGAAATATAAGTATTAGTGATATTGAATTTAGAGATAAGTATAGTGCATCTAAACTAAGATTACTAAGTGCAGAGTTAGTTAAATATTCTGCAAGTAACGTAGAGCAAGGAAGAATAAATAATATAATTCCATTAGCTTTCGTTAATACAGATGGACTATTCACAATAAATAACATTGCTAGTACTTCACTTGGAGGATTAGCACCAGGTGAATATTTCATGGTTAACTTTAAGTTTATGGCTGAAGCTCCTGGAACTACTACTAACTATGTTAGAACTGTTCTAAGAAGCAATGATAATCCAAGTCAAGTTGATGAGGATACAGTCGTAATTACAATTGAAAACTTAGATACGGATATCTAAAAGTATCGATTTGAATTATAAAGAGGTAGTGAAAACTACCTCTTTTTTTATACAAATTTTTAGCCTCTGTAAAACCTTCTTATTGCAAACATTCTTTTATTTGCCTATCCTATAAATATGGATAAACTTAATATTACAATTATTGTTGGTACTACTAGAAAAAATAGGATGTCTATTTATCCAGCAATGTTAGTAAAGAAGATAGGTGAAGAAATTGATGAGATATTAATAACATTTGTAGATGTAATAGACTTTTTTCCACTTCCAGGAGAAGGTAATGACGAAGAGTCTAAAGATAGCAGATGGGTTGATATTAATAAAAAATCAGATGCTTATATAATAGTAGCTCCAGAATACAATCATGGATACCCTGGCTCGCTTAAGATGCTCTTAGACAACGATTTGGGTAATTACACACACAAACCTGTCTGCATAGCTGGTGTTTCTTCAGGGATGTTTGGTGGAGCTAGAATGATAGAGAATCTAATTAACCCTTTGAGAGAGATGGGATTTGTAACTACTCACTCAGATTTATTCTTTCCAAAAGTTCAGGACATGTTTGATGAGAATGGTGAGTTAAAAGCTGAATTTAACAGTCAGATAGACTATATAAAGAAGTCATTCAACGAACTTATATGGATGGCTAAATGCTTAAAGTGGCGGAGAGACAATCTTGATTCAAAATAATCTATAAAGAAACCCTAGCACCAAAAAGCAGTATTGCAAATAAAATTAATGCTAATATAATTACCCCTAATGACAGTAAGAATCTAAGTAGCTTAATCTTATCCTCCAAATTGCTATGGAGCCTATAGATTGAATACAAAGATAGCGCCAAGTGAAAAAGAAAGTAAATTGGCCATACTAAGAATGGTATATTAGCTGAGCTTGGGTTCTCGTAATTACAACTTGATTCACCAGTTAAATGCATGTACCCATTAAACGTACCTACAGAATCTCCACAATCACCATAACTAACCATTATCAGAATAAAAGATGATATAGTTATTAGTAAAAACCATTTATAATCAAAAGAATAAGAATTCCTTTTTATCGAAGTAAGTACAAAAACTAGATTATAAAGCTGTGTTAAAGATAAATATATTATTATCAATATTATATTAAAAATTCCTGACCAACCAGCTGTAGAGAAAAGAAAAGTTATAAACGTTATAAGCAATAGAATAAATGAAGAGATTAGAAGTTTAATTAACCTATTTAACATAATCTTCATATTTTGATTTACTTAAGACTAGCTATTTATCAAATCTAATCTCAAACATATTTGAACTTCCATTTTCATTTAAAGTTGAAAAGAAGATTCTCTCATTATCTTTTTCAACTACAACACTTTCTGAAATGATTTCATCTTTCAAATCAATGCTATGTACATTGCTTCCATCCGTATCCATTAGATCTATTCTAGAACCAATTTCAGAATTAATTACTCTTATAATAATAGTTCCACTATTACTAACTGAATAACTAATTTTGTCTGAGCTATCACCTAGTTCGAAATAATCTGCTCTTAATCTTATATCGCTATCTATAGTATGTTCAGTAACAAATGAATATACTTTATTATTTTCTTTATCTAAGAATATGAAAGTATTTCCGTCTAATGAAATATCTACTAAGTCAAAATTACCATTAATTTTTTTATAAACATCTTCACTTAAGTTATTAAAATTCAATTTATCTTTAGTTTCAAAGATTATAACCTGATCTCTAGTATTCTTGCCGTAGATTTTAGTAACCCCTAAAGGTATCTCTAGATCCTCATACTCTGAAATCAAACCTCTTTTACTTCCATTTTTATATAGTACTAAATCACTTTGATCTTCATTAAGAAAATATAATGAGCCATCTACAATACTAAAAAGACCTGAATTTTTAGGATTATAATAAATTAGCTCTCTTTCACCATTTGAAAGATCATATATGTAAATAATATTTCCATCTTCTACTAAAAGACTCTTAGAGTCTTTTAACCATTCTATTCTGTCAGGAATATAGTTAAAATCATTAAACAAATCTAATTTAAACTTAGAATTATCTACGTCGTAAACTATCAATATTGAGTCTGCTTCGCAGCTAAGTAATATCTTATCAGTATTATAAGAAACATTAATAGAATAATCATTGTTAGCTAAGCAATTTATCTCTGAATCTGTTAAGTTTCTAAATTTCTCTGGTTTTGGGTCTGAAAATAAATCCGTAGGTTTCTTTTCATAATTATATTTCCACAATCCTATTTCTTCTTCACTCCCATTTAAAACTGTAAAAATAATATTATCTTTTTTTTCATTAAAATAAATTTTATCAATGTTTACATCTGTTACTTTTTCTATTTCTGGATTTAAAGGATATAGTTGTGCATAAATAGTTTTTACTTCTTTTTTATCTACCTCAACATTTTTCTCCCAAGAAGTGTAATCTTGTTTCTCTAATCTAACATTTATTTCACCTACATCAACTCCAGTTACTCTATTATCAGTAAGTTTTACTTCTTTTGAGTTAATGAAAACATCTACTTTATCTTTTGGCGTTACATTTATTTTTAATACATTAGTATCCTCAATACGACCGTCACTAGTCACACGTTTACCTTGAGATAGAAGTACTAACCAAATTGTTAATCCACCGAAGAAAATTATTGAAGATGAAACCAATAAGTAGACTTTTAATTTTTTTGCCAATTCATCACTCATTCTAATATTATGATCAAAGTTTAAAAAATGCTAAAATACACGGTAGATTTTATAGTACAAGACATTATAGTTCAAGTCAGTAAGATATTATAGTATAGAAAAACATATGACAGCTAACTTAAAAGAAAGCCCAGAGAGATCATTTTTAGACGTAGTATTAGAACGTATTCCACCAGTCTTAGGATATTTAATGCTTTTATTTCCAATATTCGGCAGTTTCTATTTTCCAAATATAGTTGGTGTTTATTTAATAATAATATTTGTCTATTTTTTCTATAAATCATTTACAACTAGTATTCAATTCGCAATTGGCTTATGGAAAATTAGAGAAGACAGCGGAATTAATTGGGATGAAGTTTTAGAAGGATTTGAAAATCCAGTTAGTGAAATTACAAAGCTGCAAAAACAATTAGATTTAATAAAGAGAGCTTCATTTGCTACATTTAATAGAGAAGATTTGAAAGATGGCGTTGATGATCTAGCAGTAGAATTAAAGTATTCAAAAAAGACAAGACTTCCGAAATTCTATAAAAAAATCCTATTTTTCTTTGAAAAAAGAAAATCTATTAAATACTTAAAGAAGAGAATAAAAAATCTTAAAAAATCCGATCATGCTAATAATATCAAACCAAGTGAGATCCAGCATATACTTATATTACCATTTGTAACAGAACCTATTGATCTATTGCAAAGTAGTATTGATAAACTTATGAATCAATCTTTTAATACAAAACAGATAAATATAGTATTGGCTGCAGAAGCTGGAATTGAAGGTTGTTATGAAGTCGGTCTTGAACTTAAGAAAAGAAATGAAAAATATTTTAATAATATCTGGGTAACTAATCACAAACTTGAATATCCAGATGCTATTGGAAAATCAGCAAACATGAACTATGCAAGTAGAGAAGTGTATAAGCATGTTAAAGAGCTTGGTTGGGATTTAAAGAAAACTACAATAACAAGTTGTGACGCTGATTCTAAGATTGATCCTCAATATTTTGCAAATGTAACCTATAGATTTATTACTGATAAGAACTCAGAATATAAAATATATGTTGGAGCATTGGTATTTTATAATAACATTTGGAGATTACCTTTTTACGCTAGAGTAAAGAATTCATTCTCTTCTATTTATAATGTTTCAAAATTAATAAGATCAGATAGACTAATTCCTGTATCTACTTATACAACATCATTTTGGATGATAAAATCTATTGATTTCTGGACACCTTGGATTACTCCTGAAGATTATCATATCTTCTTTAAAGCATTATTTACCTTTGATAAACATGTTTCAGCTGTTCCAATATATCTAATTACTATGTCTGATTCAGCAGAAGGAAATGGGCATATAGATACTATAATGAATAACTACAAGCAATCAAGGAGGTGGGCTTGGGGAATTTCTGATAATGGTTGGATGCTTAAAGAATTTTTTAGAAACTTTTTCAAACATTCACTAAGAACTAAATATAAGGTTATGCATGCTATATTTGATCATATTACAGGACCTAATATTGCTATTTTAATCTTAGTTGGAGGACATTTACCTGGTATTTTGAATCCTACATTTGCTAATGAAGTAACTGGAACAATGTTACCTGCAATTACTTCATTCATCGTAAAAATCACATTTATCTTTTTAGTTGCTATTATTTTCTTAGATTTCTATCTAAAACCAAGACCGGATGTATATCCATGGTGGAAAAGAATTGCCAGAGTATTGGAATGGTTTATTCAACCTCTTGTAGGTTTTTTTCTTGCAGCATTACCAGGAATCGAATCTCAAACAAGGCTAATGTTTGGGCAATATATGGAATATTACGTTACTGCTAAGAAAGACGACAAAGGTAATGAAGCTAAGAAAGATACTAGAGTATAAGTAAGAAGTAAGAAGTAAGAAGTAAGAAGTAAGAAGTAAGAAGTAAGAAGATCTTAGGCGATAACTTATGCCTGTCAAGTTATTTATGCTTATGTTCACTTCTTAATGATTTAGTTTGAAAAGTGGTCCCTACTTCCAATTTACAAAACCTCTAGTTTAATTCACAGTTACAGATATAAGTTAGAAGAAGTTAACTTAATTTATGAGTGTGTTTATTGATTAAAAAACTCTCTTTCAATCTGAGTTACATCAAATGGCGTTCCAGCTGTTAGTTCTAAAAGCTCAGTTTCGATTTTCTTATCAAATCCGAATATTATTGCAACACCAACTAATATAAATATTATTGCTACTACTTTCTTGAATTTCCCCTTTGGATCAGTAGCCCATTTTAATTTATTGACTACAGTATAGCCATATAGTGAGATAGCAAACATTGCTAGAGAAAAAGCTATTGTATATACGCTTAAGTAAATAGTCCCTTCAACAAAACCTCCGTCTAATATTATAGCTAGTATTAAGGCATACGTTGGACTACAACTTAAAAACACCGGTCCCAGCGCAAAACCAGTTAAAACATTGCCAATAAAACCTCCTTTACTTGAAGCTTTCTCTAAAAATGAGTTTGATTTTGAATTTAATCCGAGTTTAAAAGAAATTTTATCCCAAAGATCAGGAAATAGAAAAACTATACCTAATATTAAAATAATCACACCAGAGAATACTTTCCAAAAAGTATCAGGTACATCTATTAGAAGAGTACTAGCTCTTAGTAATAAGCCAAAAGCAAAAATTGATATACCTAATGATATTATTATAGTAGCAATAGTACTTTTCTTCTTTTCAGTTACCGCACTTCCAAGTATTACAGGAAGTAGAGGTAAAACGCATGGTGCTAAAATGCTTAAAAACCCTGCTAATGCTGAGTATATTAATAAATCAAATTCCATTCATTTCTATACTAATTCATCTAAAACTTCGTTAATTGTATTGCTCCCTATCCACTGATTTAATTCTTTTCCGTTTTTATCTACTTGTACGTATGTATGTTGAACAGTTACTCCGTATTTTTTCTTTAAATCTTTAAATCTATCTATATCAGCTTCGTAAATAGTTAAATTCCCAGGAATCTTCGATAAGTTATTTTTAAAATTTTCCTTTGCCTCATGGCAAGTAGCGCACCAACTAGCTGAGAAGAAAATGACATTATTTTCATTTTCGAAATGAATTTTATCATTATAATCAACATAAGTTGCATACTGAAAACCTATTTCTTCATTACCTATAGAATCTGCAACTAATTCATCTGATTGTTCGTCCTTTTCTTGAGTAGACATAAATCCTAGAATACCTATAACAGACAGTACGGCTATTGGTATTGCTATTAAAATCAAATTATCTCTTTTCATATAGTTTATTTTATAATTAATACTATACTACACTTGTAGTACTTAGTCTATTATTTCATAAAATTAGTGATTTGTACATATTATTAAGATAATATATTAAAAGTAATAAATCATAAAAAATGCCTAAAATTCTATTATTAATATTTCCTATAGCTATTAGTCTAGCTAATAATTACGGCATTAAAACCAGTAATAGAACTCTATCTAATAAACAGGCTCTTCAATCATTTTCTGCTGGGTTATCAATAGCATATGTATTTAAGATCTTAATACCTGAGATTGCAACAAGTCCATCTCAAAGCCTAAATGAATCCATGACACTTTTAGTACTTGGGTTTAGTATATTTCATATAACGCTTAAATACATTGCAAAAAATAATGATCCAAGACGTAGAGATGAATTCACTGAAATAGAGCATGTCTTCGTTGCTAGTCTTTATAACTTCTTAATTGGTTTTGTTTTAATTGAACATTTTGAAATAAATTTCAAAATTGGACTATTATTATTTGTAGTAGTTTCAGTTCATTCAATACTAATGCATTTAAGACACAAACATAATGAGAGCTTTAATTTATTAAGCTTAAATAAAGCTAGATTAGTAATTTTTTCACCAATTATTGGAGGGCTTTTTGCAATATTAAATCCTTTTAACTCTCAAACTACCATAACACTTCTATCTCTCACTGCAGGTTGTATTTTATATATTGCAACACGGGAAGAAATTCCATTAGGAAGAGAAGGTAAACCTTTCTTTTTTATAATTGGGTTATTAAGTGTCATATTACTTTTTGGTTATAATTAGATTAATAATATTTAAAGCAAAACTAAGTTTGTTTATTTACAAATTTGAAATCAGATCAGTCTATCTATAAACTCTATTATATATAAGAAAAAAACATAAAAAATAGAAAAAAAATTATAACTTTTCTCTCCTTAATATTATTAGCAGTTCTTGGAATTGTAGCTGGAATAATGTTAAAAGATGATCAATCCTCAGAAGATAGCAGTGCTAATGTAGCTGATTACTCTTGTACAGCTCTTTATCAGCCTGTTTGTGAAACTGACGGAGTAACCTATTCAAATTCATGTATGGCTGGGGCTTCAACAGTATCTATTGAATGCCTATCAGAATGTCCGTGTGGAATGGATATTCCTAGTGAAATTTCACCATTAATCAGTGAATATGATGTTACAGAAACGATAACAGTTGATATTTCAGCCTATCCTGATTTAGCAAATAGCAACGGAATGAGCGTATTTTTAGATACTACAAATATCAACATTGAATCATTATAGATTCAGGTGATTCTTCATTTACTATTGTTGAGGAGTGCCAAGGAAAAACATCATTTACCAATAATCAAGTTTGTTTTACAGTTGCACAAAGTGCACCTTTTATAGCGGGTGAGAAAATTGCAACTATGGAAATAAGCTTTTTGTCATCTAATATTGCAACTATTAATAAGACTTCTGAATTCGGTTATGCAAATGGTGAGGAATTCAAAGTAGATACAAACGACAATGCAACCTATACAATACTTGAAGCTATTATGCCTAATCTTACTGCTCCAGTCGCATCTTTTAGTTGTTCTAATAAAACTTTAGCAGGATCTCTTACATTACAAAATATCTATAGATCTGAGAATAGAATACTAATTTTCTCCGAGAGTACTGGCTTTACAAGCTCAATTGGAAAACATTAGTAGCAGATAGTTTAGAAACAGATATAAACGACTTATTCCTACTAAATGAAAACTATGCAATAACATCTACAGAGACTACACTTAATGAGAATACAAAATATTACGTTAAAGTTTTATATGCAGATCAAAATAAATTTTCAGCAGTTGCTGAATATACAACACCAGATTGTCAAGAGGAGATAGTAGAGATATCTGAGTGTCAAGTTTGTAATAGCCTAGATGCTAATCAAACCTGTATTCCCGATTATGTTTGTGTAGATAATGGAGATATCGCAAATTCTACAAGTCAGTTATGTGTACCAACTGGAGAAGATTATTCGTATTGTGATGTAGATGTGATTGTTGACAACGATTCTTTTTGTGGACCGCTTGATACAAATTCAGATAGTATTATTTCTCTTGTAGATTTAACTTCTATGCTAAGTATTTACAAGCAAGCTTGTAATACATTAGAGGATGATTCAACTTTTGGAATTTGCGGGAGAAAAGATACAAACAATGATGGAAAGATTAGTTTAGTTGATATAGTTTACTTATTGAGCAAATATAAAATAGCTAATTGCGGGGAGACTGTATAAGAGGTTTAGAAAAAATTAAAAGGAGGCGATTTAAATCACCTCCTTTTTTTAGGTACTACCTAATCAATACTTCTTCAAAGTTAGACTCAATCATTTTCCGAATTTGTAAAAGTTCTAGATCACTAGGAGCAGTTTCATTTTTCATTGCCTCATCAAGAACCTTAATACTCCTAAACTTCTGCAAAACGTATCGCTTCGAACCTTTAATAAGTTTAACAATGCGCATAATACCTGATTCATTTAAAAGATTGTTTACGATTGTTGTTCTAAACTCATAGTCAATTTTAGAATTCATTAAGATATCAATACTTTTAGAGATTCTTGAGCTATTATTTATAACTTTCACTCTCGTTATATTTCCATAATCCTCTAAGGGAGCTTTGACATCCATTGCCACATAATCCACTAGTCCACTTTCTAATAGTGTCTGTAATTTCTCAGGGAAATAGCCAGAAGTACCTAGCTTAATTCTATACCCCATGTTTCGAACTTTAAATAAAAATTCACTGATATCATTATGTAAAAGCGGTTCTCCTCCTGTTATTACAACACCATCTAATTTATGCATTCTATTTTCTAGAAACTCTAGTATTTCATTCTCATCTATAAGTTCAGTATATTGTTTAGAATCAACTAGCTCAGGATTATGGCAAAATCTACATCTATACATACAACCCCTAGTAAAAACGATTGCAGAGACATGACCTGGGAAATCAATCATAGAAAATTTCTGGAATCCACCTATTTTCATTCTACTTAATAATAAATTCTTTTCTCACAGCAAATTCTGCCTTCTTTCCATGATTCCATTGTTTTGCTGGTCTTAAATATCCAACCACTCTTGAGTAAATTTCACATTCTTCTCCACAGTGTTCACATTTTTCTACTTCTCCATTTTGATATCCATGTGAAGGGCAAATACTAAACGTTGGAGTAAGGGTAAAATAGGGTAGTTTATAATTTAGACAAACTTTATTTACCAAGTTTTTTACAACTTCTTTATCCCCTACTTGTTCGCCTAAAAATAAGTGCACAACTGTACCACCAGTATATTTGCTCTGTAAATCATCTTGTAAATCTAATTCTTCAAAAATATCATCTGTATGATGAACAGGTAATTGAGATGAGTTTGTATAAAAAGGATGCGCTCCCTCTTTATATTCTTTATTATTAGCAAAATTTAACTCATCGAATTTTGATTCATCAATTCTCGCCAGTCTATAAGATGTTCCCTCTCCAGGAGTAGCTTCTAAATTATAGTTATTTCCAGTTTCTTCTTGAAATTCTAAAAGCTTATCTCTCATAAAATCTAAAATCTCATTAGCAAATTCAATTCCGCTCTCAGTAGAGATATCTTTTCCCATAAAGTTTAGTAATGATTCATTCATTCCAATTAAACCTACAGTTGAAAAGTGATTCTTCCAGAAAGCTTCTGTCTTTATCTTTACAGATTTTAAATAATGTTTTGAATATGGATACAAGCCTTTTTCAGTATACATTTCTAGTTTTTCTCTTTTACTTCTAAGCTATTTTTTGCAATTATCATTAAATTTTCTAAAGCACTAAAGTATTCTTCTTTATTTTCAGCAATTAAACCTATTCTAGGTAAGTTAATTGTTACTATACCTATTGATCCAGTCAAGGGATGTGATCCAAATAATCCACCTCCTTTAACAGCTAGCTGAGTTGTATCTAATCTTAATCTACAACACATAGACCTAGCATCCTTTGGATCCATATCTGAGTTTATAAAGTTTGAAAAATATGGCAATCCATACTTAGCAGTCGCCTCCAATTATTATAGCTTGTTCTTTAAAGTTTGGGGATACAGTAAGATCCATAGTTAGATTTGAAAATGGAGTTTGAAATCCAACTCTTGTCGGAATATTCATATTATAGATAAATTCTTGCATTGCTTGCTTTACCTCCTTGTATGTCAGATTATCATATCTAACGAATGGTGCTAGTAAAGTATCGAAACTAGAGAAAGCCTGAGCGCCTGAGGCTTCCCCTTGTAGTGTATAGAGAAAATTAACTATTTGTCCCAAAGCAGTTCTAAAATGCTTTGGGGGCCTACTTTCAATTTTCCCCTCAACTCCTCCAAAACCATTCATTAAAAGATCGTATAAATCCCATCCAACACAGTATACAGAAAGTTCAGATAGGTCGTGTATATGTAAATCTCCATTATCGTGAGCCTCTCTAGTCTGCTTATCATAAATATTATCAAGCCAATATCTCTTAGTAATCTCAGCGTTTATATAATTCCTCATTCCTTGCAAAGAAAACGCCATATTAGCGTTTTCATTTACCTTCCAATCAGTTTCTTTTAAATAGCTATCAATTAAGCTTTCGGGGGATCCTATTACAGTTTTATCTTTTAGTTCTTGTACTTTCATATTTGAAATTAACTATATATTGTATGTAAGAGATAGGATACACACAGCATGTTGTGGTGTCAATCATATTTCAGAAATACTTCATTTAGCAATTCTAGACTCGTTCTCAGGTAATTATTAGTTATATTTACTTTAGTACTACATGTATAGTAGAATGATTTAGCTTAATAAAAAATTATGAGCAGTAACCTATTAGGAGAATTAGAACAGAAAATAATGAATATTTTATGGGATAGTGAAGAAGCACTTAAACCATCTGAGGTTAAAGTAAAACTAGGAGAAGGGTACGCATATACGACAGTTATGACTGTTCTTACTAGACTTAATGAAAAGGAACTTTTAAGCAGATGTAAAAAAGGCAAAGCATATTATTATTCTCCAATTGAATGTAAGGAGAAATTTGCAACAACTAAACTTAAAAATCTATTTGGTGGAATAATTTCATCTTATAATGATCTTGCTATTACTCAATTTGTTGATGCAATAGAAGAAGAAGATCCTGCAAGTTTACAAAAGCTTAAAGATTATTTAAATAAAGCAAGTGATTAAAGGGTATTCTAGAAATAAAAAAATACTATTTAATACTCATCTAATACTTGGAATAAGTTACTTGCTCCTAGTTGCTGTTCTGTCTACTAATGTTTTACAAAGTTGTTATTCAATAGTAGCAAAAGAAAATGGTTATACATCAGCATTCAATGTATTTGGGAATAGATTGGATCTATTAATAACATTTAGTTCAATATTACTAACTATTTTTCTATGGATTTTTTTAGTCAAAGGCTTGTTTCAAACAACACTTAAGCTATTTGCAACTAAAAAGTATCTAAATTCACTTTCTACAATCAATAATGGGGATTACAGAGTCATAGAGAACAAAGATAATCTAGCTTTTACTTACGGAGTTATTTCTCCACAAGTATATCTATCTAAGAATCTAATAACAGAACTAACTAGAAACGAACTTAAAGCAGTCTTAACTCATGAATATAAGCATAAATCTGAAAATGATCCCTTAAAATCATTAATCTCTTATTTAATAAATTCAATAATTATTCCTTTACCATTTAAGTCTAAATTTCATAATGATTTTCTAACAATTTCTGAAGTGATCGCCGACAAAGAAGCCGAAGCAGTAAGTAAATCAAAGAGAGTAGTAGCAGAAACTTTATTAAAATTATTTGATATTAGACAAAAACAAATTTTATTCATAAGTAATTTTTCCAGTGATAATTCAAGATTAGAGATATTTTTAACAGATAAAAAATTTAAAATCAAAACAAACCTTTTATTAATAGCGCTACTAAGTAGTGTTTTTATAATATTACCAATTGGACTAGTAACTGCAAAGCCACTTAATAGATGTCATGAATTCTATACTTGTGTTGATGAATATGAAGAAATGGATTTAATTAATTCAGAAGGTACGTGTATTGATAAACTTTACAGTAAAGAGCTTATACAAAGTAGTATTGACAAAAACATGTCCACATATTAATTTGAATTAAATAGGGTTATAATTTTTTATAATATTTTGTTGACATAAATTACTACTACATCTATAGTAGTTTATATTTAAAATAATTTTATATATTAGTTTCAAATACATGAGTGAAGTCTCAAAAGAAAATGAGGCAATTACAATAAACGTACAACCGTTTATTATGCCCATAACAATTCTTCTTTCAGTAATTATATTTGCGCTAGGATTTGTCTCTGGTTTAGGATCTATATCTGACGCTATTAAAGAAAGCGAATCAGACACAATAGTTGTAGAAGGAGGTTCAGGCAATGGAGGCACTGCAGTAGCTAATGATCCAACACCATCGGCTGCTCCAACACCAACTACTCAAGGTGTTACTTCAATTGATGATGATGCTTATTTAGGAGATAAAGATTCTGCTAAAGTTGCTATCGTAGAGTTTACAGATTTTGAGTGTCCATTCTGTCAAAGACACCACCAACAAACATACCCTTCTATTATTCAAGATTATGTAGACAGTGGGGATGCTATTTATGTAATTAGAGACTATCCTCTAAGTTTTCACGAGCCAGTTGCTACACAAGCAGCAATCTCTGCTGAGTGTGTTCATGAGCTAGCAGGTAAGAAAGCTTACTTCGAGTTTACTGATTATTACTTTGAGGCTACACAATCTAATGGTGCAGGTGTATCAGGAGGTGCTGATGCAATAGCTGACTTAGCTGAAGAAGCAGGAGCTAAGAGAAGTGATTTTGAAAAATGTTTAGATGAAGAACGATATGCTGAAGAAACAGCAGATGATTTAGCTGATGGTTCTGCTGCAGGAATCTCTGGAACTCCAGGATTCATTGTTGGAGTCTTAAACGATGACGGTAGCGTAGAAGGAGAATTAGTATCTGGTGCCCAACCATACTCATCTTTCCAAACTACTATTGAAAAATATCTTTAATCTATAGATAAAGAATTTTAAAAGAGGGAAGTTTAACTTCCCTCTTTTTTAGCATTTTTTGTATTTATAGTATAAATAGTCGAGAAATACTCATCATCTCTTAAATAAATTAAAGAATCTTTCTGTTTAAGGTATTCAGCTTCAACAATTTTTAAATTTTCTTGATATTTAGAATTTTCCCAATGAACCATTATATTAAAATCAAGTATACCTAATCCATTTTTTTCAATTTGCAGTTCCTCACAGTCTTTCTCTACAATATGATATGGGTAAATGTATTTTGTAAGAACTACGGATCCCGCACTAGATCCGATATACAATTTATTTTCAAGAAAGAATCTAATTACTTCTTCAAAACTGTGCTTCTTTATCTGTGCGACAAGATAGGCTGCTGTACCTCCAGCAAAATATATAATGTCATAGTTTGATTTTATATATTCCTTATCTAAATTATCTTCAATATTTAATACTGAAATACTAGCACCATTAAATGATTTTGATACTTCGTCAAGGTGGGCTAATACCCAGTTAGGATATTCGTTATTTTCTGTAAGGTATGTATTAGCAGCTGTTGTAAAGTAAGCTATTTTCAAATTCACTAATGACTTATTAAGATGCATTGGGATTTTACTAAGTAGCTCTGTATCTTTTAAATGTTTTGATAAAAGTATATAGTTCATATACCCAAATAAGTATCTACATTTTCAAAGATAATACTGAATTCCTCCGTGAAGTTTTTACTATTAATTCTATCAATACTATTTAAAATACTTCCATCTATATAATTATTTCGTCTATACCATAATGATTTTTCAATTTCTTTTGGAATTATTATTGGTTCTTTTAGATCTTTCTCTAGAGTAAGTGCTCTGTTATCTTTTAAAATACTCTTGAAAACTATTTTATCTTTATCAAACTGGCTTATTTCTATCTGATTATCCTTAATTATAATATTATTAGATGCACTAGTAGTATCTACCGAAAATATAGCTTCATTAGTATTAAATCTAAAGTCTTGATAACTTACAATATACTCTTTACCATTATCTCCTTCTAGTATTCGATTCCAAATCTTCCCTTCTTCAATTTTTAACTCAATCCATCTGTCTTCAACAATAACTTGTACTTCTGTATTTTCATCTAGTGTAATTATTGTTTTAGAATCTATGTATAAGTGAGCAAAGCTGTCTTCAGAAGTTTTTACTGTAGCTCCAGAACTTAAATTTATATACGTATCTTCTAGTGTATTAAAAGTACTTTCTCCTTTTATTTCATAGCTAATTTCTCCCTGATGATTTAATAATGTGAAAGTATTTGGAGTTTTTGAACCATAGAATCTAGAACCCCCAATAGAAATTGCGACAAAAAAGATAAAAGCTATAAATTTTGCTTTTTTACTATTCACTAAAATGAATTTATCTATAGAAAGTCTATCAAAAAAGAACAAGAATGTCTTTCAAGAAGAGAACTGCTAGTTTTAAAGTTTCTGAGTCATACTATTTCCCATATCAATCATACTCTGAATCTTTCTTGCAGCTTGGACTGGCGATTTAACATACTTTAAATACATAGAGTTTGTATCCGTTAACTTATTTACCTCTATAAGTTTAATTGTCCCTATATCAAAAATTCTTTGTAATGGATTTTGGATTACAGTAACTCTGTCAAATTCACTTGTACCTAATGTTTTTAATCTCCTGATAAGTCCTCCATTGGATATTATAATTTTACCCTGAAGAGAGTCAAAAAAGTTATCATCAATAACTTGAATTTCACTAGGAATAAATTTATAAGTCAAACTAGATTTATTTAAATAGGCTAGTAGTTCTACAGTTAACAATACTATTACTATCAAAAAACTGAATAAGGTAATATATGAATTATACGTACTATTTTTAATTATACTTGATAGAAATATATAACCGATTATTAATAGACCTAGTAGTAAAGATATTCTAATTAAAGTTATTATTTTTAGAATAGAAAAGTCAGTAGGTACAGAAAATGCCTTCCATCTTCTTTTTCTTATAGTTCTAACTTCTACTTCTCTATTCTTCAGAGTTACAGGTTTAATATCTTGTTATTGCAGCTAGATTATTTTCACTATCATCTCTTACTATAGAAATTTTACCTCCTTTATTTAGAACATAATCAACAATTTTCTGAATTTTATAAGCTCTTTTATATAATGACTTAGCATGCATATTCAAGATTAATTTCTTAACCCTACCTTGCTTAGCAAATCTTCTTATTTTATTTAAATCGATTAGTTTTGTTTCCCCTTCAGCTAATTTATCGACTTCTTCTGTAAAGTTAACTTCTGCTAAGACCTTTTCCCAAAGTTCATATGCCGTTGAATCTTGATAATCTCCTTCAATTTCGCCAATAATCGTTCCTTTTTTTAGAAAGCTCTTAAATAGTGCTATATTCTCCTTTGTTGACGTTATAATAAATTCATTATTTTTGGAAAACTTAAATAATCTTTTAGTAATGAGTTGAATATATACTTCCTTCTCATTAGCTATACTAGATTCTTTAACTGCTTGACCATGTATAATAGAAGATCCTCCTCCTATATGACTCTGAATTTGTTTTTCTTTATCAATATAGTAACCAAGCTCTTCAACATTTTTAGGCCAAAGAGAATCATTTATTTCCAGTTCTCTAAAACTATTTTTGTAAATTCTATAATTCTATTATGTTTACTACTAATATCAATTATTGTTTTAGTACTTGTAGCTACCTCTTCTAGTAGAAAGTATATAAAGTTTAGATCTATGTAAACATTATTACCTAACTCTTCAGCTACTTTTATGACTTTTATATAATCTTTAGTCATAAATATAGCTATCGATCTTACATTACTCTCTATAGACTTCCTTATTAAGTCTTGTTCAAGAGAATCTATACTTGCTTGGTAAAATTCTCTGTAGTCCTTGTCATGCTTTATATTATTAATAAAGTATTCATTATTTTCAATTTCATTTTTAGCATTATTCAAAAGTGTTTTTAATTTTTTTAAATTATTTTTGGATAATTTAAATAAATACTTATCTTTGGAAGCTTATAATGAGTGTTCTCATTCTTTTTATTTAACTCTTTTAAAACCTCTTTATTTAACCATTCCATATTTTTTCCCATAATTTTTTTTCTTAACATCTTAAATACTATACAACAAGACCTAAAAATAGTGACAATTCTATGTGTCTTTTCTAACAGTTCTTAACTGAAGCATGCTTATTGGTCTCTGGATATATATTAATAGCTTAACACATTATGAGAGAATTGCCAAGCAACGATGACATATTATTTTGTCGAAGATACACAATCTTGTCCTTAGAATATATAAATTAATACTATTAGAGCTACTCATCATCTTTTATAACAGAATACCCTATAGCTTCGGTAATGTGATCGAAGCCATCAGCTTTCATTAACCTAACTAAGCCCTTATTAATCTCTTTAATTAAACTAGGACCTTCATATATCATCCCTGTGATTAGTTGAACTAGACTAGCACCCAGCTTTATTTTTGTATAGGCATCCTCTGCAGAAAAAATACCTCCAACTCCAATTACAGTAAGTGTACTTCCATATAATTTATAAGTCTGCTTTATTAATTCATTACTTAAAGAAAAAGTTGGTCGTCCTCCTATACCTCCTTGAATATTTTCAGGAATTTCATCTTTTATTTCATTTGAGTTTCTATCCTTGTTTAGGTTAGCAATAATTACTCCTTCAAATTTAAACTTAATAATTATTTTTAATAAATCATTAAAATCAGTCAATGGCAGATTTAGTGGCATCTTTACATACCTAGGCTTATCCGTCTTAATCTCTGAAAGCTTAGAGAGTAATTTATCTAATCTATCAGGCGTTGTATACGGTTCTCCTCCATAAGCATTAGGACAAGATATATTTATAGTATAAAAATCGCCAAGATCAGCAGAAACAAGTTTTTCCATACATTGATAATAGTCTTCTATTCCTCCCTCTACTGTAGATGATTCTGTAGAATTAGTTTTCGCAATTGAAAAACTAATAGGGAAATTGTTATTTTTCTTTAGCTTTTTAACTTTTTCAATAATTTTATCAACTCCAATATTCTTCAACCCATAATAAACAACTAATCCTTCTGATTTTTTAAGTCTATACAGCCTAGGCTTTGGATTACCTTCATAAGGATTTAAAGTTACAGAGCCAACTTGCATAAAGCCGAATCCAACATGGTATAAAGTGTCTATCAAATTAGCATCCTTATCAAAACCTGCTGATAAACCGGCTGGATTTGTATACTTTATACCATCTATTTCCTGTTCAAGCATCTTGTTATCATATCTAAAAACTAGCCTTAGGATAGTTCTAGTTAACTTAAACCTCCCTAGGAAAGCACCTACGATAAGCATACGATCATGAACATCCTCAGGATCTTTTCGAAAAAATATTGGCTTTAATGCTTTTTTATACAGAAACTTTATCATTAGTTTATTGTAAAATCTTATCTATCATATTCTTAACGTTATCTACATTTTTCTTAGAACCTATAATAGAAGCATTATAATTCATATCAATAAATTTTAAATTATATATTTCTGCGCCTGCTTCTTGTGAGATTAATCTACCTGCATAAACATCTACTAGCTTATCATTTGGCTTAAATAAATCTATATAAATTGAAAACATACCTTGAGATAACCAGGCTAAAGATAATGCACCGGAACCTACATTCCTAACTCTATAGAATGATCTATTTAAAATTGAATTTAGTTTATCTAAAATTTGTCCATTAACTAAGTACATTTCAGGTGTTATAGGAATATCTATAACAGCCTGAGAATCCGTTAATTCTTTATCATTTTTTATCGTTAATTTTTTACCATTTAGGTAAGCACCTTGAGATTTTATTCCTATATACATTTGGTCTGAAACTGGATTGAAAATAAAGCCAATAAGCGGCTCATTATTCCTAACTAAAGCAATAGTAATACACCATAATGGAATATCTCTAGCATAATTCTTTGTACCATCTATCGGATCAATGGCCCAAAAATATTCCTCCTTATTATTTAAAGCAGGAATCTCTTCACCTATAAATCCCTGATCAGGGAAATTTTTCTTTACAAAATCTGAGAATCTACTCTCTATCTCTACATCTATTTTAGTAGTAAAGTCACGATTAGATTTTTTATTATTAATGAAAGTATTACCAAAGTTTTTAAGAGCAAACGTTCCTAGTTCTCTTAGTTCTTTTTCTACAAGGTCCTTAGTTAAGAGTAAATCCATGAAAACCTATATGAACATATAATATATTTATACACCTAGATCTCTTTTTAAAAACAAAAAATATGAAACTAGAAATAAGGTAATGTTTAAAAGCAGTAAAAGACATATATAGTAGAGATTAACCCCAAGTAGTAGAGTTTCGCTTACATTATAATAATAGAAAGTTGATATATGTTTTAAAAATTCTAAGTTCTGGCTTAGTTGAGAAAAGACGTGAGTTAGATAACTAACAGTTACAAACAAAGCACCGTATCCTATACCTGATGACTTTTTCTTTTTTATGTTTTGCATCATCAATGCAAAATTTGCAAATGAGAGACCAAGTACTAATGCAGAAAAAGTAGCCCAGAAAACATTAGTTTTATCTATATCAAAACTATAAACCAGCTTTCCTAATAGCAGACTAGTATATAGTACAAAAGATATAATACTTAAATTAGTAATAATAGAAAGCTCCTTTTCAATTATAAATTTAGTCCTCGAAACTGGCCTAGATAATATTAAATCTAGTGTTCTATTTTCTTCTTCGCTACCTATTGCAGAAGCGCCTAGATTCACACCAATAATTGGTAGGAATAAGCTATATAACTCTATATTAATCCATCCATTTGGAGTTGTAGCCGAACTTAAATCTCCTATAAAACTTTCAAACGATTTGGGAATGCTTTCAGCATACGATGTAATTTCACCTGCTGATGATTCATACAAGGCTGCAAACATAATAGCTATTATTGCAAATCCTAGTGACCATGCAATAATGCTAAATTTTCTATTCCAAAGGTTTTTAAAATAAATACTTCTAGCTATATTCATTTCTTAGTTTCATAATAATGAATAAATAGGTCCTCAATGTGTGTTTCTGTAGATACCAAATCTACTGGGTTGTGTTTTGCAATTACTTGGATGAATTTATCAACATTTCCTTTTACAGTAAAATAAATACTTTTACTATCAACCTTCATTTTTACTATATTTTCTAATTTATCAAACTCTGATTTTAGTACTCTTTCTTCAAATGTCACCTTGTAAGTTCTTAAAGAAATGTCTTTATTATCCTTTATATCTTCTATTGCTACTAACTCACCATCTCTTATAAATGTAGCTCTATCACAAATCTTTTGCACTTCAGTAAGGTCATGAGAAGATAAGAATATAGTTTTCCCTTCTTTTTTCAATTCTAAAATGATTTCATAAAAGGTCTGTTTCATTAATGGATCTAAAACCACTTGTAGGTTCATCTAAAATCAATAAATCAGGTTTATTCATAAGAGCAGTTATTATTCCAATTTTCTGTCTATTTCCTTTTGATAAACTTTTTATTGGTTTACTTAAATCAGCTTTTAATTTAGTCACTAAGGAATCTAAATACCTTAACTTTATTCCTCCTGATAAGTAGGAAATGTGTTTTAATAGATCATATCCATTCATATTCATATATAAAAATGAATCTCCAGCAAGATATCCTATTTTTTTCTTTACTTCTTCTGAGTGATGAAAACTATCAAGACCAAATATTTCCACTTTCCCTGATGTTGGTCTAATAAAGTCTAATATAGTCCTTATAGTTGTACTTTTCCCAGCTCCATTAGGCCCTAGAAATCCAAATATCTCTCCTTTATTAACTTCTATAGATATATTGATTCTCCGTAGTATTTTGTAAGTTTAGTTATTTTAAGGGGTATGTGTTTTCGCTTTATATCTGTAATTAACATAGAGATATTCTATATGAATTTTGGTGAGAGTAGAAGTGGGTATTAAAAACTTTTTAAATAAGCATATTTAGTTATTGCCTAGGTAATTTTACAGTAAACTTACTTCCTTTATCCTTACCTTCACTCTCGATTATAAGTTCACCTCCCATCATTTCCACAAGTCCTTTAACAACGTAAAGTCCTATTCCAGTACCGTCTGGTCTTGGGATTCTTAATACATCCTCAGATTTATCTTCAGTTTCTATATAGTTCTCAATTCTATAAAATTTTCTTCCAAGTTTAGGAATTTCATCCTGTGGTATACCAATCCCTGTATCTGATATTACAAACACAAATGAATCTTTTAATACTTCAAGCTTTAAATTAACACTCCCAGCATCTGTATATTTAACTGCATTACCTACGAGATTGTCTATTATTTGTTGAAGTGCCTCTTTATCTCCTTTAGTTATTATTGATTCTTCATTTGGTTTTTCAAGTGTAAGTTCTAATCCTTTTTTATCTGCTTTAGATTTAAAAGTATTATAAGATTCGTCTACTATATCTAGTATATTAAATTCACTTATAGTTAGTTTCATCTGTGCAGTGTCTAACTTTGTTGCGTTTAACATTCTAGTTATTATATTAGAAAGTCTTTTTATATTTTCAATTGCTCTTTTAGTATAGCCTTGAGACTTTTCAAGGAAGTCTTCTTTTGCTATACCTGGTTTATTTGCTGCAAGATCTATCATTTGTATTGCTGTGCTTGCGTTCCCTGCGGGAGTTCTTAGTTCGTGTGAGAAGATGTCTATCATGTCTTTTTCCTTTCTAAGTGTTTCTTGAAGTTCTTGATTTGCTTGCTTTAGATCTGAGGTAGCTCCATCAACTCTGTTCTGAAGTTCTTCATTGAATCTCACAGTTTTTTCATAAACTTCAACACGAGCAAAGATATCTCTTAGTTTACTAATGATTTCTTCAAGCATATCTAATTCAGTTTTAGAATAAAGTTCACGCGTATTATCAGATCTCGCAGTTAAGTATAAGTTCATATTTATTCTTGCAACTATATCGATATTCTTATCTTCAAAGAAAGAGTTCTTTTCTAGATCTTCTTGTAAAATATACATATCTTCAACTTGGTTTAATAAATCCGCCGAAATAACTATTTTTTGTGAGTCCTCAGGTAACACAGTGATCTTCTGTCCATAAATAACAACAAAATTGAATAGTGCTCTAGGATAGGCTCTCTCTAAAATCGAAATTACAGCATTAACTACTATCTTTTTATCAAGAGTATTCGAAGTATTAGTATCTAATGTCCTAGTTAAATCTTCAAGCAAAACAACTTCAGCTTTAATCATCTTACCTAATTCCCTTTCAACTACTGTAAACACTTCTTGAATAAATTCTGCAACAAGAATTGCTGTAAACAAATCAAGAATTAAAGCCTCTGGATCAAAAGCACCTAAACCAAATAGGTCTTCTTTAAACAACCTTTGTGTTACTACTATTATAAATAAGATGAGTCCAACAAATAAAGTTTTTATAATTTTAAGAATTAAAGTTCTAATTGAAAATAGCCTATGCTTGATTATAGAAACTGTAACTGCAGTAGTAAAAGAAATAGAAAAAACTACTCCCAAATTATTAAAATTATAAATTCCGAGCAGAGGCAATAGTAAATTTGATATAAATGCAGGAGTCACAAAAAGTATAATTCCTACGACCATATACCGTAGTTGAAGTTTTTTTACTGGTGATGCCGTCTTAAGTCCGATAATCAAATTCCTTAAAAGAATTACTAATGAGAGTATAATAAATACTGTAAATAGTTTTATTAGAGATCCAAGCTCCACATCTATACCTCCATTCGATGCTTTTCTAACATTCACTATGATTAGAGTAGAGATCCATACAAGAATTAAGAGGATTAAAGACATGCAAGTTAGTATGCCTATTAAAAGCTTACTTTTCTTATTTATATAATCAAATGTAAATATAGTCATAAAATATAAAGCAATAAGTGCTGAACTAAAAAGTATTCTCTCCCAAAACATATTGGTGTATTCATTTAAAGAAATGGTAGCAACACCCCACATACCTATAAAAAAAGTTGCTACCGAAAAACTACGGCCGTAGTAAGTAAGGCCTTTACTTCTTGAAGCAACCGAAAATGCTAAAATAAGATTTGCGATGCTGGTTAGGGCTAATAGGGCTAATTCCACTCTTACTTCTTAATTACAAATAAATTAGCTTGCTCTGAATAAGATTTCTCAATATTTAAAATTTGCAGTTTTTTTTCTTTTATTAGACTAATATATTGATCTCGATTCAACCTTGAATAAGCAAGATCTATTTTCTTATTAATAATATAAATATATAACAAACTAGGTACTAGCATAAGTGTTTTAAATGCCGATTTAAGAGACACTAATTGTTTCAGTAATATTCTCAAATAACTATATTCTTCTTTAGGTATTGGATCAGAAAGTATTATTATTCCATTATTACTAAGTTTGTTGCTTAATAATTCCAGTAATAGATATTTGTCATCAATAGTATATAGAACGTTGTTAATAACTATGAGATCATATTTTACCTCAGGTTGAAATTTAGTAATATTATTAATATCAAAACTTTTAAAAATAACTTTATCGCTTCTAATTTTTGAGATTGCAACATTTAACATTTCACTACTAGAGTCAAGTGCATAAATTTCTGCCTCTTCAAAATCTCTAACTAGACCTTCAGTGATATTACCAGCTCCACAACCTAAATCTAGAATGTTCGTAACTTTTTCAGGAAGATATTTATTAGCATTTGATAAAATTTGCTTTTTTAGATCCTGGTAAGCAATAAGATGATTTAAGTTATCATAATGTTTTGCATATTTATTCCAATCCACTCTCATTTTAATGATATTTATGTTTTAATGCTTTTTCATTGCTAAAAGAAACAAAATCTATACTACATATATTTTCTCTATTATAAGGCTCGTGATATGCTGACTTATATCCTTTATCATTAGCTAATAAGAATTTAATAATAGTTTCTCTTATTAGAACCTTTAGTTCATCACTTGAATTTATATGTTCATGCAATTCAACTTCAATATGATAGTTTTGAAACATATCTTCTTCATCGACTTTCTTAACTCTAAATTTACCTGTATGTAGATGTGCAATTCCTTCTTGGTGTAGCGCTTCTTTAAATGAATTTATATAAATATTAGCCCCATTTAATATAATAGTATCGTCTGATCTGCCATATATTGCAAATAGAGGTAGGTGAAATAGATCCCCATCTATATCTTTTAACATTGACTTGAAATCTAAGCCATGATCCTGAGTAATTTTTATAAGTTTATCATATGGAACTATTTCTGCATCATCATGTAGATTATATCTAATTAGAGGTATTTGTTTGTCCTTAGTTATAATTAGTTCATTATTTACTGTCTCTAGATAGTTTTCTACTGGATTATATTGAAAAAAGTGAAGTGGCATATCATCTCTACCAGTTATATCTTTTCTTAACTCTTTGTTTTCATAAACTAGGTCCTTTAATAATAGTGCTGGTTTTTGTTCAGAAGCAATACCTACACCTGTATCAGCAGTTCCATAAGCTGATATAATTCTATACTCTTCTTTTCCCGAACGACATAACTTCTTTGAATAATATTTACTCCATTTATATGTCACACCCTCAGCACCTATAATTGCATATAGATTCAATTCCTTTAAATCAATTCCATAATTACTGCTTTTATCTACAAACTCTTTAAAAGTCAGAGGATATGCAAACATTACTATTTGATCATATTGATCTCCAAATCTCTTAATCATATCTAATGGTTCATCAACTGTCATTCCGCAAGCAAAGAAAGTTACATTGCTATACTTTGAGGCTACATGTGACAAACCAGCTAAAACTTGTTGCCCTGTAATCCAACTAGACATTGCAAAAGTTGATATAAAAAGTGTTTTCTTTTTTTCAATATTAAAGGTGTATCTTAAATTAAAATCCATATACTCTATGAATGATTTATGATCGCTTTTATTTTGTGTCCAGTATGTTGGTTCCCCTGAGTAACCTGAGCTTCTGTAGAACAAGTGTGGATTTATATCTTTACTCAACTCCTGAAAAGAGTATGCCTGGATATAGTTCTTCTTATTTGTTATAGGGATAGATTGAAAGTCCTTATAATTTATTTTAGGGTTAAATTTTTTATTTTTTAGAAAAGATTTATATGCAGGTAATTCCAGAGCTTTTTGGAATAAAGTCTTTGCTGTTTTTCTTGATTTTTTTTCGAGAAAAGTAGAGGGAACTTTACTAAGTGCAAACTTTGCTAGTTTTGTGTTCTTTAGAAGTATTCCTTGTCCCTTCATCTTTTTTAATATGTCAAATAATACTGGCTGTAATGCAATTTTATCATTTTTATTGAAAAAGAACAATGGTAGTGATTACTTCTAAATTATATCTTTAAAAAATCTTAGCCCTTTATTCCTTCAACGGCTATTCTATTAAACTCCTCAGCACTCGTTCTATTCGGTGCATGCTTAGATCCGGAAACCTCAAATCTATTTCTAGATTCCACTTTATCATACGAATCTAGCTCTGAAACTGGATCATTTCCACCGACAATTACACACGTCTGATCAGTTATATCCTCGTCTCTTATATAGAATTTTTCTTCAAAGATTTCAAAAATGCTATCAATAATAGCTTTAGTTTTTGTTAATTTAATATTATCAAATGTAATTTTATTATTTAGCGATTTTGTATCATTACTGATCATTAACTTAGACCAAAACCTTCTAAAGACAATCGAATTCTTTAATACAAAAATTATTATAGGTAATAGCCTTATGGCATTTAAGAATCTGAGTAAAAAAATAAGACCTTTTCTCCAAATTCCAGATTTAGTTTTAGGCGGACCAACTAAGATAACTTTATTATTTATCTTTTTAACAATTTTCGAAGCTATTATCGAGCCGAGACTATGTCCAATAATAATATCAACATCTACGTTTATCTCATATAGAAATTTAGTCACCGTTGTCACATAGTTTTCAATTGTATATTTATCTAGTTCTCCAGATAGACCATGTCCTGGTAAATCAATCAGTATCAAATTAAAATCATTCTTAAAAGCATCAATATTATTAAGGTAATTATTAGAAGCATCCATCCATAAATTATTAAAATAGTTTTTTTAGATTCTGAATATTTATTCGTATAGTAGTTAATTTTTATACCATTTATGTAGACATTCTTTGATTCCAAATTCATAAGAATTTCTGTAAGATCCGTATAATAAAGCTAGTCGGCTTGTGCTCTAGAAGTCTAAATCTATCGAAATTTGGAATTGGCTCATTTGAGTATTCCATAGATATTTTTATTCCATTATATTTGAAATAAACTCGCCTAGTATCTATATTTCTAACCTTAGGTAAGTTACCGCTAGAAAATTCATTCCAAATTTTACTCAAATAGCTATTACTATTTACTAATACCATTAATTCTTTAAAGTATGGATCATCAAACATGAAATTCACTTCTTGATAAGTTCTAGCAAACGCATGATAAAGTACTTCCTCTTCTTTATCCTTATCTACAAACTCATTAAATTTATGAGTTGGGTCTGTAATCATATATGGAAATAATTTCCCTTGCCATGATTCAGATTGTTCATTGGTAATGTTAGCTATAGACTTAAAGCCTTATGATATATCAATAAATCTTGATCTATCATCTAAAATATATGCTAATATATTCTTCTTAGACATATAGTCTTTCATATATTCAACTACTTTTGATATTTCTTCAGTAGATGCCGGTTTAATAGTATCTCCAAATAAATAATCTTTTTCTAATTTGTTTAGGTTTAATTCCTGCGTTATTTTTAATAATGATTCCTTGGATGGATTTGTAATCCCCTTTTCGATTCTACTAATGCTCCCGTGTGAAGCTTCAATGTTAACTTCAAGATCTAGCTGGGAAATACCAGCCCTTTTGCTAAAATATTTTATTCTTTGGCCAACAATGTCAGGATTCATCAACAGTAAAATTAACTCACCAATTTTACCATGTATCTGCATAATTGCGTACTACTAGCAATGCTTTCAAAGCACTCTGTCAACTAAAACATGTAAAATTAATGAATTATTAGGATTAGCTCAATTTAATTAACCTCTATAGATTTTGACTGAAACTTAATTGAAAGATATAATCCGCTAATTAAAAAATTTATATGGCCGATAAAGACAATAGAGATATGCTTGATGATATATATAAAGATGTAGAACAATCTCCAGCGGACCTGCTTTCAGCTAAAGCTAATGAATATATGGATAGACTAGCAATAGAAGGAATAGAAGATATAGATGAGCAAAAATTCTACGTAGCTTATGGAATAATTAATCAAGATAAAGGAATTAGGGCTTTTAATCTGCTTTTCCCAGAAGACAAAATATTCACTACAGCCCCTAATCACGACATTAAAACTCTACCTAACAAGCTAGCTGAGAAAGGAATAATACTAGACGATCTTACTCAATTAACAGATGATGCAATGGAAAATATACAGTACTTTGCAAGTATGTGTCAAGGATCTACTTCTGAAGAGTATATAAATCAATAAGATGCTTTTATTGCGCAATATGTTCCTGCCGAAGAAATAACTAGTCTTATCGATAAGTTGGAAGTAGTTCTAAGTGTTCCAGATCAACTTCTCTTGGATGATGATGTTGTTGCTAAGTATAGAACGAGACTAAATGACCTTAAGTCAAAGAAGGAAAATGAGCTTAATAATGCTTTAATTAGAAGTATTGGAGCTAGTCCTATTGAGTATGCAATAAAAATGTACAAAGAAGACAAAAGCAAAGATAGCCAGTAGTTCTTTCACTTTGGTTACAGTAAAATTAATGATATTTTATTTTAATTGTCAGTGTAGATTAATCTTGTTATAATTTCCAAGCGAATTAAAAGCGTTCTATAAAAATTTATAGCCCTATAGTATTCAATAGATTCAAAACGAGTGAAGCGAGTTTATGAAGATATTAATACCGTAAACCATAGTTTTGTAGGACAAGACTTAGTTTCATATAAAAACTAAAGAAATTTAAAAACTCATGGCCCTATAGTATAACGGTTAGTACGCCGGGTTTTCATCCCGGTAATCCGAGTTCGATTCTCGGTAGGGTCATTTACACTTCAAGGACTTCCCTCCAACTTTTCGCTATAATTCAGTATATGAACATACGAAAACTACATAAAAATGATTTCACAGAATACAAAAGAATAAAATTAGAATCTTTAAAAGAAGAACCTATTGCGTTTGATTCCTCTTACGAAGAACTTAAGATATGGAATGAAGAAAAATGGCAGAGTATATTCTCTGACTTTCTAAATGAAGATGAGTGTATTTTTTACCTAGCAGAAGAAGATAACCAAGTTGTAGCTTTTGCTTATATAGAATTGATAAAAAAGACGAAGAAGAATCATATAGCTTCATTTCCAACAATGTATGTAAATAATGATTACAGATCGCAAGGAATCGCAAGTATGTTATTAGAAAAGCTAATAGACGAAATTAGACACAACTTCAAGCAAATAATCAAAATACAATTATCTGTATACGCGCCACAAAAAGCTGCAATAAATCTCTACAAGAAATTTGGTTTTGAAATATTTGGCGAATTTAAGAAAGAGCTACAATATCAAGATAAGTTTTATGACCAGATAGCCATGGAATTATTCCTACATTAGTAGTTCATAGTATTAATTCTTCACCAAGTTTAATGATATAATTCTATAGTCAATAACACATATGGAAAATCTAAGAATAAACTATTCAAAATTTGTATTACCAAACGGAATAAAATGTATCTTGTATAACAGAGAAGAAATACACTCTGTAACAGTTAGAGTTAACGTAAACGTCGGAGCATTAGACGAAACAGCTACAACAACTGGCCTATCTCATTTTATAGAACACGTTGCCGCAGGAGACGGAACAAAAGATCTACCAACCTGGGAAGCACTAGATAAATTTAAAAATGATCATTCAGGAAGCTCAAACGCTTATACTACTTACGATCATACTCAGTATTACGGAACATTTCCTTACCAATATTTAAAAGAAGCATTATTCTATTTTTCACAGCAAGTACTACACCCACTAATTAGAACTGAAGACGTTGAAAAAGAACGAACAATAATTCTTGATGAAATGAGACGATATGACGATGATATTTATCATAACGTCTATAAAAATATAAAAGAAAATAGATTTCAAAACAAAAAAACACAATTCAGCTACGACATAATTGGTACTAAAAAAAGATTAGCTGCTTACACTAGAGAGAATTTAAGAAATTTCTACGAAGACTATTATATTCCAGAAAACATAGAAGTATATATTGTTGGGAATATTGATGAAGAAGAAGCTAAAAAATACTTAGAGGAGTATTTTTATAAAGATATTAAAAATAGAAGGTCTGGTAGAAGTAAAGAAAGGGAATTTAAAGAAAAATACCCTGACTATTCAAAGTTCAATATAAGTGCTGTGCAAAAGCTTGATATAGATCAGTATTATCTATCTATTAATTTCCCATCTCCTGAATTTTCTCTTAGAAAAGCAGAAGATAGATTTAGAGTAGATTTTCTAGCTGCAATAACTGCTTCTGGACAATACTCTCAATCAGTTTTATGGAAGAAATTAAGAGAAGAGCTTAACCTAGTTTATGGAATAAGTGCGTTTACTTACGACTATCTCTATTCTAGAAATTTCTTTACTATTTTTACTTCATTTAATAAAGAGAATCTAAGTACGATACTTAAAGAGGTGTATAACGGAGTTAATCAAATAAAATACGGAAAGATAACAGAAAGCATATTTAAATCTAGGCAAAAGAAACTAATAGATACTCAACTAATGCAATTAGATAAGCCTGCAAACGTCTTAAACTGGATTACAAGTAGTGAAGATGAACTAGAAGCCCATGAAAAAGAAATTACCATTCCATATTTCTTAAATTATATTGAAAACGAAACTTTTGAAAATATTATAGAAATCGGTAAGGAAATATTTGATTGGTCTAAAGTTAATATTGGATTAGTTTCAAAAGATAGTAAAAAAGATGCTGAATTATTATTACGATCTGAATGGGAGAAAATTGCACTAGCAGAAGACCAGATTAAACTGATTAAATAATTGGTAATTAGAAAGAAATGACTCAAGAAAGCAATAATAAAAAAAAGAGCGGCGCTATACGGATTGATCCAAAAATGAATCTTGCAGATTTAATGGATACGTATCCAGAAATTGTTGATGTCTTAGCTGAAGAATTTGAGATTTATTGTGCTATGTGTCCTATGTATGAATATGATAATCTTGAAGAAGCTTCTAGTTATCATGATATTGAAAATGAACATTTTCTAGAGATGATTGAGTACTTAGAAGATATTATTAATAAAGAGAGAAATAAATAGATGTATTTAAAAACAGATACAAAAACAATAGATTTTGATAATCAAGAAGAAGTAAGCAAAGCTTATCAAGAAGGATATCTTCTAACTAGGCTGGGAAAAGAGAGGGGAGTAGTTAATCAAACTAGATCTATAAGAATAAATCTAGAAAATTTTGAATTTACATCTGAGAATAGAAGGGTTTTAAGAAAGACTGAAGATTTAGAGCTACATTTATATGAGTTACCATATAAAAATTATAGCTGGGAGATACATAAAATGGGTAAGGACTTTTATGATTTTGTTTCAGGAGCTGGAACTATGAGCGCATCTAAGATAAAGAGCATGTTTACAAAACCAGAAATAGAAAACCCAAGCTATGTTTTTGTTTATAAGAAAGGAGACGAAGTAGTAGGTTATTGTTTAAGTTACATTAATGATTCGATAGTTCATTACTCTTATCCATTTTATAACTTAGATTTAAGAGATAAGAATTTAGGAATGGGAATGATATTAAAAGCACTTGAATCCTCAATTGATAATAAAAAGAAGTACTTTTATTTGGGGTCTATTACAACAGAGAAAGCTAAGTATAAACTGCAGTTTAAGAACCTAGAGTGGTTTGATACAGAAATAAAGGAGTGGAGTTCGGATATAGATGATTTAAAAAGAATTATCTCAGCAAATTCAATTGGACACTGATTAGACTGATCTAACAGATTCACACTGATTATAAACGTATCTGTTTTACTATCGTATTACGACTGCATTACTATTGTGCTCCCTTCTAATCTTCACTTATATTATCACTGTAATACCTCATATACACCTCAAAAGTAGTTACCAATATAATTATAACTATTGGACCGTATATAAATCCTAGAACTCCAAATAGTTGTAGTCCACCTAAAATACTTAAAAGTACTAAGGTTGGATTAATTTCTGCATCTTTTGGGACAAGTCTAGGCCTAAGAACCGTATCTACTTGTCCTACTATAAATATATTTGTTAGAACTAGCATCAAAGCACCTGCTGTATTTCCAGTTAAGAATAATACTAAAGAAATTGGGAATACTACAATTCCTGATCCGATAGGAATAATAGAGAATATTGTAGCTAGCATAGACCAGAAGAATACATAATCAACTCCAGCTATATATAAAAATATTCCTGTTATTGAACCTTGTAGAAAAGCTATTATAAATGTACCCTTTATCATTGCAACTCCCATATCTGTAATCCTTTTAATATAACTTTCATCAATCTCATCAGCAAGTGGGCTAATCTTCTTGTAGAATGTCTCAATTCTACTATGCGATGGGAATAGTGCTAATAATAGGACAACAAAGACTATGGCATTTGTAACTATTTTAACTGTTGAACCTCCGAGCTCTAAAGCTCTGTCTGCTAGAAAAGCAGTTATCGGTTTAATTATATCGTTTACAAAATTTTCTAATTCATCTCTCGTTACTTCTTTACTCTCTGTAAAAGGGAACTTATCAATAGTTTTGTTTATAGTTTTCAACAAATCAGTAACATCAATATTACCTATAGTATTAGGATCTACTTCTTCAACATTTCCCTCACCGTTAACTTTAAATAAAGTATCTACCGCACCAGAATCGCTCGTATTATTTAATCTTTCTTGTATTTCTATAATTGCAGATTTAGTCTCCTCAACAGGCTTTTCTTCAACTCTATTCGCAGCAACAAATCCTTGTATGTCGTCATTAAATGCTAATACCTGGTTATACGTTAGATAAGATATAAAGATTATTGGTATTAAAATACTTAAGAACATGAAGAAAACCGCTAAAGGACTAGCAATTCCATTAAATCTAAATACTTTAAGTAATCTTCTATATATAGGTGAATAAAGTGCTGTTAATAAGAATGCTAAAACAGCTAATGAAAGATATGGTTGTAACACGTAAAATGATGCTATTAGAACTATTCCAAATAGACCAAAAAAGAAGGTCGTATTTTGTTTTGTATGCATTTCTTTCATTCTAGATTTCATTACGCTAAGTATAAAGGAAAATGGTAAAAGTTAGAAGCAAAAAGTTATAAGTCAAATATTATCTCTCGCTACACTCGATTCTTAAATTATTTTGACTTTAGACTTCTAACTTTCTTCTCATTAGAATAATTTAATTCGGTATAGTATACTTCAATAGCTTCAAATGAATGTAAAAAGCAACATAAGTTTGAACACAATATAAATTTTGAATAATACGTTATATGGCTACAACAGAAGTAAAGAGAGGAATGGTAATAAATTATAATAATGAGCCAACCTTAGTCTTAGAAAAGGAATTTTTCAAACCTGGAAAAGGAGGTGCTTTTAATAGAACAAAATTAAAAGGACTAATTTCTGGAAGAATAGTAAATGTAACTTTTAGATCTGGAGAGACTTTAGATGATGTTGAAGTAGAAAATCAGACTGTACAGTTCTCATACATTGATGGGGATATGGCTCATTTTATGAATGGAGATACTTTTGAAATGTTCGCTGTTGAATTAGACAATATTGACGGAGGTAAAGACTACTTAATTGAAGAAGGTAAATATATAGCAATGTTTTATGAAGGTAAAGCAATCTCGCTTCAACTTCCTGCTAAATTAGAATTAACAGTAACTCAAACAGCAGATGGAGGAGATAAAGGAAATACAAGTGGAAATCCTACAAAAGAGGCTGTATTAGAAACAGGAAAAGTTGTAAAAGTACCTTTATTTATTAAACAAGGAGAGAAAATAGTTGTAAATACAGATACTGGAGATTACGGAGGAAAAGTTAATTAAGTAGCTTCAAACATATATTAACAGGCGGTAATTTTAATTACCGCCTGTTATAATTTATATATGAAATCATTTCAAAATCTTAAAGAAAATCCAGAGTTTTTTGAAAGATACTTTATAAAGGAGTATATGATACAGGCTATCAGAAAATTCTTCGAGGCGAAAAATTACCATGAACTAGAGAGTCCAATATTAGCTGATGCACTTCCACAGGAGAGATATCTCAATGTATTATCTACAGAAATACAGTTACAAAATGGAACAAAAAAAACAGCGTACTTAATACCTTCAACAGAAACTTGGAATAAAAAAATTTTAGCTGCAGGACTTGGCAATCATTTTACTATTACAAAAGTTTTCAGAGGTCTTGAAGAAATAAGCCCTAATCATGCGCCTGAGTTTACAATGCTAGAGTGGTATGAATTGGATCATAACTATCATGATTTAATGGACTCTACAGAAGAATTAATAAAATCTATAATTGAATATATAAATTCCAAGAAATTAAATCATTATAGATACGATGATGGCACAGTTTTATATAATGATACAAAAATTAAATTTTTTGAAAAATGGCAAAGAAAATCAGTTAGAGAATTATTCAAAGAGAATCTAGATACTAATCTTGAAGATATTATTAGTTTAGATGGTGTAAAAATCTTAGCCGAAAAACTTAATGTTAAAATTTTGGATAATGATGACTGGCATACAATTTTCGATATTATATTTTCTGAATTTATAGAGACTAAATTCCCAGAAGATATTCCGATCTTTGTTTATGATTACCCTAAAATAATGTGTCCTCTAACTAAGCCTAGTGAAACTGATCCTCTAGTCTCTCAAAAAGTAGAATTATATATTGCAAGAAAAGAAATAGCTAATGGGTATACTGAGCTTTTAGATGCGGATTTACAAAAAGAGAACTTTGATAGAGAGCAGAAGGCTAGAGCAGAGCTAGGTAGGCCCGAAATAAAATACGACAATGATCTTATAGATGCATTAAGCCTTGGTATCCCAAAAGTAGCTGGAATAGGAATGGGTCTTGATAGATTGGCAATGATACTTGCAAATGCTAAATCAATTTCAGATATTAACTTTTTTCCTGCAAGCGAATGGAATTAATTCAATCTGCAAACAAATCAAATGCAAAATTCTATGACATTGCTTACTCTCTAGTTAAAGGTGAGGATGTTACTTCACAGGAGATTAAACTAATTGAGTCTTTAATCAAAGACAAAGACTCAAGAATACTTGATGTTGGTGCTGGGACAGGAAGACATTTATTTCCACTTATTAATTCAGGTTATAAAGTAGACGCGATAGAAGAATCTATTGAAATGATTAATGAGATAAAACGTAAGACGAATAAATTTAATGATATAAAAGTTTTTAATTGGTCATTTCTTGAAAAAAATAATCAGGTTAAAGAAAAATATGATTTAATTGTGTTGATGTGGAATGCTATTTTTGAAATAGCACATATAAAATATGAACTTACAGAACTATTTAAAAAATTAAAATCTCTATTGGCTGTGGGTGGTAAGATCTTAATCAACATTGATGATCTAAGAAATATTGATCCAGCTATGACAGGTCATGTGCTTATTAAAGAAGAAAATGGGAAAAAGTATGAGATGAACTGGAAAGTTCTAAATTATAATCAAGAAACCAAATTGTTGGAGTCACTAGAATCATTTAGTGTAGTTGATTTAAAAACTCAAAAAGTATTGCAAACATCTAAAGGTTCTATTTATCAGACTTGGTGGGGGTTAGATGATATACAAGAGGAGGCTGATGAGATAGGGCTTAGTATTAGTGTCAGAAGTATAAGTTTAAATGAGGAACTTTATTTAGTTCTTAGGTAATTTGCTATGAGTTGTAGTTTTTTTAGGTTGTAGTTCGTAGTAAGTAGGTTATTTAACCGCTATTTTCACATTTCTCCTCTTTCTTACCTCATTTCCTAGCTGTCCCGCATCTCGATACATTTTTCTCGCCCCCCTCGAAAAACACTCGATGCTCCACTTTGATTATTACATTTTCCAATTCCCACCCTCATTTCTACTTTTTACTTTTTACTATGCATTTTCATTGTGCATTTTGCATCTCACATTTGACTTCTTACTTTTTACTTTTCTTACTTCTTAAATCTTATGTCTTATCTCTTATGCCTTACGTCTTACCTCTTCATTTCTATCTTATCTTAAACCACCTCAAAGACTCATCAATCATCTTAATTCTTTTTTCATCAACCCCTCCATTTCTTCTTAAAACAAAAAATGCTTTCCAAATAATAGTTCGATATCTATACAGTTTATAAATTTCATCAAAATTATCTGGTAGGGATTTTATAGACTTATAACCTTCAATTAATTTCTTTTCTCTAGGATATAGCGTTGTCCAAGTAGGACAAGAAGCAAGGTCAAGCATTGATGAACCTACAACAGCCGCCTCCCAGTCAAAAGCACCGTTTAAATTAAACGTCTTAGTGTCATACATTATATTATGATCAGCAAGATCATGATGAACAAGATTCCCTTTTTCTATATTTATTAACTGAATTCTATCTTCAAATAGCTTCAAAGATTTATCTACCTCACTTACAGTCAAAACTCCATCATCACTAATTTCTTTAAGGTCTTGCTCTAATCTAACCTTTATATAATCGTAGAAAGTCTCATAAGCCCCTTTTAAACTATCGATAGGCTCAGTTTCATCAAACAACCCGAATCCGTCTAATTTTATTTCAGAGATTTTTGCAATATACTCTCCTAATTGAAAAGATATTCGATCATAGTCTTCTTTAGTTCCTTCAAATATAACCTCTGGATCTAACCCTTCGAAAAATTCTTCTATTTGATAGTCAAATTTATATTTTTCTCTTGAGATATCGACAGATAAGATCTTATTAGTGTTTACTCCAATATCTAAAACTCTATCAGTAATCATCTTTTCTATAAGCATCACTTTTTCATGTTCAAATTCGCCTGTATTCGCTCTAAAGACTAATTTTCTTAAATCATTTTGAAAATCTGCAATATAAATCACATGTGCAGTCCCCCAGCTATCTGGTCTTGTCAGAGTTCTAACTTCTAATCCTAGTTCATTTTTAAAAATCTCTCTTATAATCTCTTCATTAAAAACATCATATCTAGTTTCAAATGATTTAATATGATCATCAGATCTATGTGCAACTTTATAAAATATTTTCATCTCAAATTTCTTAAGTTATTATTTTTAATTGTATCATTAATATTGACTATATCTGAATTCAGTTTATAATTCCTGACATGAGTAATACAGATAAAATACAAACGGATGCAGCGGCTCCATTCAGTGAATTTACAAATCCATTAAATCACACATCGAATGCTAAAGCACCTAAAAACCAATCTAAAATAAATTTATATGACATAGCTCTAGATCAACTAGAAGCTGTAGGTCAGAGAATATTAGATGAAATGGATGAAGTATATTTATATTATGTATCCTTGTTAGAAGGGGAGTTAGAAGATTTCTGGCACTTAGATGTTCCAGTTTGTTCTAATGATAATAGCTTACAGGTAATTTTTGAAGACGATGGTAGTACCAATATCTTAAATACTCAAAAAGAAACAGCATTAGAGTGCTATGGTGATGATAGTATAGAAAATCCTATACGATTATATGATCAAGCTAAATATGTTTCTCAATTCCTTCCAGTAATATATGGGCTTTTAGAGAAAGGTATGTGTCATAATGATAAGATTTACGTCTCAATAGAAGTTCCTTTTAGTTTCGAAGTCTCATGTCAAAAGCATGGAGATGGAAAAAGAGATGGACAACGAGGTGATCATATTGTAATGGCGGAAGGTGTGTTTATAATAGAAAAAGGTGAAGCTCCTTTACTTACTCAAGTTCGTATTAATTTAGATGATTTTGATGAAGATACCGTTAGGCCAACTTTAAGTCAATCATTTAGACTTGGAAATGAAATAGAAGTAGAATGGGTGAATCGAATTTATAAAGCATCAAGATACCTAGCAAGAATGGCCAATTATCGTGAGGATGAAGAATATGATGGAATATTCGATAAATATTCGTATATTGAGTTTCTTTTGTTAAAGATTACTGAAAAAATAGATACAAGTGAAAAAACTGGAATTATTCGGCACAAAGAACAATAAATAATTAAATTTTACTGAATCGCTTTTATCCATTATAATTACTTGGATAATTAAATAAAGAATATGAAATATCAAGTTGTACTTTTTTACAAATATACAAAGATTGAGGATCCAGAATCAGAAATGGACTATCAGATAAACTTATTAAAGAAACTGAATCTTTCTGCACGAATGATTGTAGCTGAAGAAGGGATTAATGGAAACTTTGAAGGAAGCCCTGAAAACACAGAGAAATACATAGAAATAATGAGTAAGAGAGAGGGATTTAAAGATACCCACTGGAAGAGAAGTGAAGGAAACGGAAATGCATTCCCAGGAATCAGAGTAAAAGTAAGACCTGAAATTCTTTCAATAGATCTAGGAGAGGAGGATTTTGATCCAAATGAAATTTCTGGAGATTATATTTCTGCGGAAGAATTACATGAATTATATGAAAAGGGAGAAGAGTTTTATGTTGTAGATATGAGAAACGAATTCGAACATAAGGTTGGATTTTTCGATGAATCAATAAAAATGCCTTTTAAAGCATTAAGAGAACTTCCAGAAAAAATGGATATGTTAAATCATTTAAAAAATAAAAAAGTAATAACTGTTTGTACTGGAGGAGTTAAGTGTGAGAAAGCTTCAGGATATCTAAAAAAACAGGGATTTACTGATGTTCATCAACTTCATGGTGGAATTCATGATTATATTGAAAAGTTTCCTAATCAACACTTCAAAGGAAAGCTATATGTTTACGATGGTAGAGTAGTAATGGGATTTGAGCTGGATGCACCAGAACATCAAGTTGTTTCTAACTGTGATAAGTGTGGAGAAACTTCTGATAATTATGTTGACTGCACATATTTACATTGTAAAGGTCATAGGCATTTTGTCTGTTGTGACAACTGTTTAGAAAAGGACGGAACTGCATTCTGTTCAGATAACTGTAAAGAGCTAGCTTATGCAGATAAGAAAATATTTGTAAGACAGTAAGTTTAATGACTTATATAACAATCACTTTAAGCGCATTATCCTTTATAGGATTTGCGCTTATTTTTTTAGGACTTTTTATACAAATTAGAATTTGGTCTAAAGATAAAAAATTAGAATCTCATAAAAATCATGAGACAACAGAAGAATTTCATTATTCAAAAGAGGATTTTACAGAAAGTAAAAGTGTAGATAAAGATATTTCAGATGGATCTATCTCTGCAACTTACTTTAAAGGGAAAGGAACTAGAATAGATATGGGAGGTTCTATAGAAATGTATTATTTACTAAAGAATTTCAATTCTCCTGAGATCAAAGGCTGGAAGTTTATTTTTATAGGTTTTTCAATAGTGTTTCTATTTTCTTTCCGGCTATTGCTTCAATCTTTGTAGTTTCAGAAAAGAATTCGAATTATTCTATGATATTGTTTACCGTATCTTTACTAGTCCCTCTAATGTACCCGTTTAAAGTAAGAAGTGCTTATAAAAAGAGTAAAGAGAGAGTACTAGAAACTACAGAAAATCAAGAATCAATCAGCTAAATAATTTTTAGTAAATCGACAAGTCCTTCTATTCTATAAGTAGCTTCATTCATTTCATCTTCACTATATTCATAGAATTTATTCCTAATTAAGCAAGTATCTATCCCAAGCTCTTTTGGTGCAATAATATCGCCTTTTACATTATCTCCTATCATTAGCATCTCAGAAGGCTTAATGTGTTCATGTTTTAAAATATACTCAAACATTTCACAAGTTTTTTTTAATGATCCAATCTCTTCTGCTGTATAGATATAAGAGAAATACTTCGTAACCATCAATGAATTTAGCTTACCTAATTGAATATCAAAAGAGAAATCAGTAGCAACTACCAATTTATAACCTCTATTCTTAAGTTCATTTAGCGTTTCATATAAACCTTCTCTAGGGTTTACGTTTTCAAGAAAGATTTCCCAATACTGCTTGCTTATTTTCTCAATCCAAAACCAATCTATTTCGTATTCTAATTCATTAACCATTTCCGATAAATGTAGTGCCCTTATCGCAAGCATGTATTTCTCTGGTTGCTTTTCCTTTAATCCTGCTCTTGTTTTATTAAAAGCATGATCAAAAAGATCTTTATCTGTATGGTATTTCTGGAACCATTCTTCATAAAGCCATTCATAAGCTACCCGCCAAGGCTTTGTTCCATCATTTAAAGTATCATCAAGATCAAATGCAATTAGTTTGTATTTCATAAAAGGATTTTAAGCTAGTCAGTATACCAGTAAGTTGAACTAGCGAAAAGGTAGCGGTAAAACAAAGTAATTTATAGTAACTAATTACTCAGTTACTATAAATTACTTAATTACAGGATTTTAATTCTAATTTCCAATTCACTCTCTTCACGCCTAACTCGCTACCCCTTAACCCTTCAAACTCGCTCTTATAAACTCATTAAAAATAGGATGTGAATTTAACGGATACGATTTATATTCTGGATGAGCTTGAGTTGCTACGAAAAATGGATGTACTGATTTTGGTAACTCTATCATTTCTACAAAAAAGTCATCAGGTGAAGCTCCACTAAATACTAAACCAGCTTTCTCAAATTTCTTTCTAAATTCATTATTAAATTCATATCTATGTCTATGTCTTTCACTTACTACAATATCTCCATTTTTATTTTCCTTTTTAATATGAGTCTTATCTGTTTTATAGATTTGATGAGCTATAGTACCTTTTTTAATTACACAATCAAAAGAACCTAATCTCATTGAAGTATCTTTACCTTTAATAGTCTGATATTTCTCATCAAAAGGAATACTATGAATAATCATATTCTTAGATTTTGGATTAACTTCCTCAGCATGGGAATCTTTTAGATTAAGAACATTTTGAGCATACTCAACAGCAGCTAATTGCATTCCATAACAAAGTCCAAGATATGGAATCTTATTTTCTCTGGCAAATTTAATTGCTTTTAATTTTCCAGGAATTCCTCTGTTCCCCCAACCAATCGGAACTATAATTCCATCAACACCTTTGAGTAATTCCTCAACCATATCTTCTGATTTTTCTGAATTGATAAGTTGATATTCAATCTCAGTACCAGTCTCAATTCCTGCAAATTCTATCGCATGCATTAAGGCATGGTATGAATCATTTAGATGAGAATCTCCTGTACCAAAATACTTACCAACAATAGCTATCTTAGTTTTATTCTTTTTAACTCTATGAATTCTTCCAACAAATTCTTGCCACTGATCTAAATTAGCTTTTGGCACTGTTTTAACTCCAAAAAACTTTAATATTTTCTCATCAAGTTTCTGTGCATGAAGATGCAAAGGCACATCATGAATATCAGGAAGGTTCTCCGCTGAAATTATATGTTCTTCTGGTATTCCAAATTTTAATGCAAACTTGTATTTTCTTTGATCATCAATTGGTGATTGAGATCTTGCTACAAAGAAATCAGGTTCAATACCCATACTCATTAAATCTCGAACTCCAAATTGGGCAGGTTTTGTTTTAGGCTCTCCAATATGAGGGGGTTGTAAAATATATGAAACATGAATATTGGCAACTGGATACTTTTTAGACATTAATCTGGCTGCTTCATAATACAGTCCATTATTATTCTCGTATTCACCTACAGTTCCACCAAGCTCAATAATAGCAAAATCAGCTCCTTTAGATGATTCCTCAATTCTTCTTATAACTTCATTAACAACGTGAGGTATTGGTTCAACATCTTCTCCGTCATAAAACATATTCCTCTCATTTTGTATTACCTTTAAGTATAACTGCCCCATAGTCATGAAATTTGGATGACCAACTTCCTGGCTTAAAAACCGTTCATAATTTCCAAGATCTTGATCGCCTTCTAGTCCGTCATTACATAGGTACGGATCTCCGTGCTCGATTGGATTAACTGTTCCAAAATCCCAATTCAGGTTATTTTCACATTTTATCGGAACTACATTAAACCCCCTTTGTTTTAGTAAAAAAGCTATTGAAGCAGAAGTTATTCCTTTACCAACAGCGGAAATAACTCCTCCAGATACAAAAATATAGTTAGTCTGATTTGAAGAAGACATAGATATTTGTTTTAAAAGATTATGGGTATACCTATTTATGTAGAGGTATTGTAAATATTACTAGAAAAGTTTACTAAGGTCTAGTGAAGAGATTAAAATTTCTAGAAAGTAAGTGGTTAATACTTTTAATTATTCAAGATGAACTTGAATCTAGGAGAAAAATATTTCCTGTACAATAAAAATTAAACTCAATGATTAGATTGTATCTCCATATCTATTTAACATGTTTGTAAGATCTACAAGATCGATATCGCCAGATGAGTTTGCGTCTATATTAGAACATTCTCCAGACTTTAAATATATTTTAATATTTTGCGAACCTCTATTTTCAGGAACATTAAAATATTTAGTAACTACAGATCCATCTGAAAGAGTTATGTTTATTTTATATTGTCCGTAGAAACCTCTAAATGAATATTGTCCATTTGTATCTGTCACTGCAGTATTAATATTTGTTGTCCATTCTTCTCTAAGTGAAAGATACGCCTCTCCAGCTGCATTCTCATTAAAGTTTTCATCTACCCAAGTTGTATTTATCCCTCTCCATTGTTGATTTGGAGTGAACCCCCAGTTAAAAATGCCATTTACATCTTTTCTTGAGAAAGCAATTTTATAGAACCTTCTTACATTTTCAGCCCTAAGATCAATATTTTCCATAACCGTATCAAACTCAGTAATCCAAATTGGTAGACTTACTCTACGATTCACCTCATCAAATCTATCGATTGTAGTAAGTGGATTAACAATATATTCATCAGGAAAATGGGCTTGAAAAGCTATTCCATCAGCTCTTAAATTCCTGTCATTTACTAAGTAGTCAGTAACATTAAGGTGATCATCAATGTTACTTCGTCCGCCAAGTGTTCCAGAATCACTTATAATATATTGAATATCTGGAGCTATTTCTTGCGGTCTACCATACATATAATCATAAAAGTCTTCTCCAAATCTATCGATAAAACCAGCATGAGCATTTCTAGTTACATGTATTGTTGTAACAAGGTTTTCAACTCGTCCGTTAAGTTCTGGAAGTAAACTAGTTAAGTAATCTTCATATTTATCTTTGATTTCTTGATCACTTAAATTACTAATCCAGTCATTATTAACAACTAAAGCTCCGTTAAATAGAACCTGACCAAATACATACATGTCTTCATCCTCAGTGAATTTTAATTTGGATTCTCTACCAATTGATATATTTGGGTTATCTCCGTTCGGATAATTCTCTCTATAAATAATATCGAATTTAAAATTAACTATCTCATTAAATGCATTATAGTTTTCTGCAATATAGTCGTAGTAAGCTTGATTAGTCGAGATTGTGTTGCCTCCATTTAATGCAGGACTGATGGTTCCAAATTTAAAATCATTTTCAACTTGTTCTATAGAAATATCAGCACCAACTAAATTTGACCCATCTTCATTAATAAATTCTAGATTAAAGTTACCTTTTCTATTCTGATCTATTAAAGCATCAGTTATAACTTCCCAATCAATATAATCAGTTTCACTAATTCGGATATCATCTATTCCTAATTTTAAAAAAATATCTGAATTAACTTCAAAAAATGAAGTATCTATACTTATTGATACATCTTGATATTCAGTATTATCAAAAGCATATCTTCCACCTAAATCTGTCCATTCACCACTTCTAGAAATTCTACTATCTAAAAGATATTGTTTTACATCACCGTTTAAATCAGTTGTAATCAACCTTAGAGCTATTGTATCTCCTTTAGCAGCTCTCTCTATATTTGGTCTATATTCTAATTTAAATCTTAAAGAGAAATTAAGAGTTTTATTTTTATAATTTGTATCTGATATATTAATATTAACTCCATTAGTTTTATTCAAATCACCAATTAAATTCCAGAAATAATTACCATCTACTGCTTCAACATTCGTAGTGGTATAGTTTCCATATGGAGCAATGTTAATATTATTAGAGAGTGTTAATTCACCATCTTCAAAATTTTCTGTGTATATTTCTATTCCTGCATTATTAAATTCTGTACTTGCATCAGAATCTTCTACCTCATTATTTTTCCTAGTTTCAAACCCTAAGTAGACAATGAATCCAACCAAGCTGGATAGTAATAATAATATTAATAATTTTCTAATCATTTATTGAAGTTTTACTTACCTATTATCTTACCTTGAATAGTTTTGAAAGCCAGCTCTACTTGAGAGTTTTGAAGAATAATTGTTAGCTCATCCCAAGTCGACACAACTTCAATAATGTTTATTCCTTCCCATGATAAAATTTGTAGTACATGCGAGATGATGCCTGGCTGTTCAATATGGCCAGCTTTTAATTTTATAGTCATTGAAGATAATTTACTCCATTCGGTTTCTATTTCTTCATTTTTAAGTGCTCCGATAATTTCATCTTTAATATCTAAGCTTGCTATTAAAGTAGTTTGCCAAACACCTTTAATAAAAGTTAAATAGGCATTTTCTGGAATCATTTTATAAAGCTCAGATATTTTAGAGTATAGAGTCTTTGAATTTGTATAAGTAATTTCAAAAAGACCAGATCTCAGTGAAATCTCACCATAATGTTTGGAAAAATCAGGGAGTTTTAAATCTTCATAGTGAATACTTTCTGAATATCTTTTTAATGCCATTAAAATTGAAGCCTCGCTAGCTGATTTCATAAGGCTTTGTTCAATTTTCGGCTTTATTTCTCTAGAATAAGCTGACAGATTTAATAGACCTTTAGAAATTGCATCTTTAATAAATACAGATCTTTCAACTATTTCTTGTACTTTTGTAGGTATAGTAGTCATGTTAATATTTTAACATATTATTGTTTTTTTGAACAAATATTCTAGAAATTTCCTATAGATAGCAACATCAACTAAAATCATCTCAGTTTATTTTTATATTGTAATTTATGATTCAAGACAACATGACAACGGCAGGATATAGTCAATCACTTTCAAGTGAATGGAGTAGAGTAAGCTTTGAAAGAGATAAGGCAATAGATACAGAAGTAAAAGGCGAACAATATGAAGTATATGAGGTTGTAGACGAACTTTGCAACAGGGAACTAGAAGAAAATAGGAGGGCAACAAAAAGAATTTTTATTAGAGGAATAGATAATCTAGATTATTTATTAGGATTAGAAGCAGCTTTTAATACAAAGTTTGTAGAAGGAGTTATAGAAGTAGATACGAACGATTACGGGGATACCCTATATCAAGTTTATATTGGTATAAATTCTGATCAAAGAGAACCAGATTCAGCTGAGTTATTAGAAAGTGAAAACAATGTAGTTAATGCATACTTTAGAGATGAATATGAAAGAACTACAAATATTACAACTTTTGAAAGAAAAGAAAGAATACCAGATGTTGATTTGAGCTACTCTAATATAAATATAGCAAAAAACTTTGAACCGATTGATAAAGAAAAAGGTCCATCAGAAGAGGAAATACTTTCAAGCGCTAATCTCTCAAGAGAAGACTTCGATCGAATTATTGAAATTAATCATGCTTTTAGCTGGAGTAGGGAAGATGCACTTGCAATTATTTCGAATACAGATTCGATACTTGTAACATGTCGTTATGAAGGGCAAATAATCTCAACTGGTTTAGCAAATGTTGAGAGATACACTATATCAGAGAACGGTCAAATACGTGAGATTGTAGCAGTTGAATTAACAGAAGCAGCAGTTCATAATGATTTTAGAGGTCGTGGAGTTTATAGTCGCGTTGCAACTCAGGTAAAAATGGCTGCAGTAGAATTTGATCCGGATTTCACTTATGCTGAGTTTAATAGTGCATCAGAAAATAATGCTATGGCAGAAATAAATAGAAAAGATGGTAGACAAATTTTTGGACTAACTAATACTACAAGCCTATCTAGTAAAACACTTAGACTATTTAACGGAGTTAGGTTTTTAAGACACCACGTAACAATTGTAGATAGGGATGAGGTTGAAAGATTTAGAAATTTTTGTGTATCACACAATACAAGAGCGCAGAACAGAAAACAATTTAATATAGTCGAAGCTTAAATTCTATATGACAGATAAAATAACTGAGTTGTTAAGAAGTTTAGTAGAAATTAGATCTAGCTATCCTAATGAGAAAGAATTAGCAGATTATATTTTTACATTTCTATCAAATCAAAATGATATATCAGTAGATAAACAAGTAGTTGGAGGAGATAGATTTAATATTATTGCGACAAGAGGAACTGGGACTAAGTCTATAGCATTCTATGCTCATTTAGATACTATAAATGTAGTTGACGGATGGAAAAGAGACCCATTCAAACTAACTATTGAAGGCGATAGAGCATATGGGCTTGGTAGTTACGATATGAAGGGAGGAATGGTAGCAAATATAATCACTTTCCTAGAAACTGATATTCTAGAAGATTATTATTTTAAACTTATTCTTTGTGTTGATGAAGAATATATTTCTAAAGGTGGTTACGCTGTAGCAAATAGTGATTTTGTCAATGATGTTGAATGTATATTTTCACCGGAACCAGCTTTTAAATATGGTTTGAACGGAATTACAATTGGAAGAGTTGGTAGATCTGTATTTGAAATAGAATTAAATCGAGATTCAGCTCATTACAACTTTTATTCGCCAGATAAAGATTTAAATATACTTGCTAGTAAAATAATTCAGAACATAAACTATGCTACTTATAATGAACAATCTAGTGATGAAAGGCAATTTGTCTATGTAAGAAATTATGTGAGTTCCTCAGTAGGTATGTCAGTTCCTCAAAAGGTACTGATTGAATTAGATTCATCAATTATCCCTCCAATGAATACAGAGGAAATGATTAGTTTAATAGAGAATATTATTAAAACAGAAATTAGTAATTTTGATAGCTCAATTAATTATGAAGTTAGAGCAAAGAGTAGAGTAACTCCATTCCTACAACCATATAGAATTGAAAAGGATAATAACTATTTAGAAAAATTAAAAAGAGCTGTTAATAATATTACTGGAGAAGAAGCAAAGCCATATTTTAGGTCATCTGTTGGAGATGATAATATTTTTGGAGCGCTGGGACATACTCTTTTAGGTATAGGACCAACTGGAGATAATGCACATGCTCCTGATGAATGGGTAAGTATTTCATCTATAGAAAAATTGATCGAAGTATATATTGAATTTTTAAATCAACTTTAATGACATTAATTGAACTCTTAAAAGTCTTGCAAGTATTGATTCAGTATCTGGTGAAGAAAAAGAAATTTCTGATTTTGTAATTCAATATCTGACAAATCTAGGATTAAATCCAATTCAAGATTCTAATGAAATGATCTATTGTAGAACTGGAAGCTCGAATCACCCAAAGTTATTCTGCGCACATCTAGATACTGTAGAACCAGGAAGAGGAGTTAGTATAAAAGAAGAAGATGGTTATTTAGTTTCAGAAGGTAAAACCATTATTGCGGGAGATAATAAAGTTAATCTTGCTTGTATTTTATACTCTATAGGTAAGTTAATTGAAGAAAATAAAGATGCTGATGTAGAACTTTTATTTAGTGTAAGAGAAGAAACAGATTCAGGTATTCAAGCAATAACTAGATCATTAATTTCTTCCAAAGTAGGTTTTGTTTATGATCTTGGAGGAGCTGGTAATTTCTCTGATGTTGTAATAAATGCGCCTACTATCTGGGATTTCAAAGTTGAAATAACTGGTAAATCGAGTCATGGAGCTAGACCAGAAGAAGGTGTAAATGTTTTAGAAGGATTCTTAAATTTAAAAGGAAAATTAAAACTTGGAAGATTAGATAAATTTAGCACTTTAAATATAGGAATCATCAGAGGTGGAGACGCTACGAATACAGTACCTGGGTTTTTAAAATTAGAAGGAGATATTCGAAGTACAGATTCTGAAATTTTTGAAGTTCATAAAAAAGAACTAGAAAAGACTTTAAAAAGTATAGAGAAAAATAACAATCTTAAAGTAAATTTAATATGGATTCCATATGCTTACGGATATAGTTTAGACCTAGATTCTCAAAACTATAATAAACTTAAGCAGTTATACAAAGATGAATTTAATATCTCATTAAATAATAAAACTGTCACTTCTGGTAGTGATGCCGGATTCTTAAATTATATAGGTGTTGAAACATTTTGCTTAGGCTACTGTGTAGAAAACTCCCACTCTGTAAATGAAAGAATTAGAATATCTGATTTCACAAAACTCCAACAAATTGTGAAAAGTTAATGTTGGACTACTAAACTATTTTATTAATAGCTTCATTGATGATAAAATCTGTCTGTGAAAACGACAAATGTTAAAAAGAAGTCAAAGCTTATATAAGGTCTTTAGAAAGATTTTTAATTTGACGATTTCTAAAGACTCTAAATTATAAAGGAGTCTTTTTTATTACAAAACTTTTATAGATTCTAGTTACTAGTCTCTAAACTTAAATACAAAATACTTTATACTAAATTATATGACAGACGAACATTCATCAGATCTAATAGGACAAAGACAATTTAGACTCGAAAAAGTAAAAAAACTTAGAGATATGGGAATTGATCCATTCCCATCAGTTGCTAGAAAAACTCATACTAATTCTCAAATCACAGATGAATTTGAAGATTTAGAAGGTAAAGAAGTAACAGTAATCGGAAGACTAGAAAATTTAAGAGAACATGGAAAATTAAAATTTGGCGTTATCAGAGATCAGTCTGGAGAAATACAACTCTATATTAAAACTGATGAACTAAAAGATACTGATATAAATGATCAAAGACTTGGTTTTGATCATTTAAATTTAATTGATATCGGTGATTTTGTACTAGCAAGTGGAATTGTAACAAAAACTCAGAAAGGAGAAATATCAGTAATGCCCCATACAATAAAAATAGCTACTAAATCTATTAGGCCACTTCCAAATGACATGGAAGATAAAGAAGAAAGGTTTAGAAGAAGGTATGTAGATATGAACGTACATCCGGAAGTTCGAAAAATGTTTGAGAGAAGAGCAAAATTCTGGGAAGCTCATCGTGAGTTCTTAAACAAACAGGATTTTTTTGAAGTAAATATTCCTGTTTTAGAACATGTGCCAGGAGGAGGAGATGCTGTTCCGTTTACTACACATATGAATGCAATCCATGAAGATTTCTTTTTAAGAATTTCTCATGAGTTACCTTTAAAAAAATTAACCGGTGCAGGATTTGATAAAGTCTATGATATTGGAGCAAGATTTAGAAATGAAGGATTATCGGATGAGCATTTATCAGAACATATTGCTATGGAGTTTTATTGGGCATATGCTAACTGGGAAGATGGGATGAAATTTGTTCAAGATATGTTTAATTACGTAATTGATAAAACTTATAATGGACAGAAAAAATTCAGTATTCGAGGTTTTGACGTTGAATTTGGAAATGAATGGGAAAGAATTGATTTCAATGAAATTTTAAATAAACATTTTGATATTGGAAATGTTTACGAAGTAGATCTAGAAACTGTAATAAAATTACTTACTGAAAATAACATAGAATTTGATCCAAAAACTATAAATATTCCAAGAGGAGTAGATTCACTATGGAAACAGATTAGAAAAACAATAGCTGGACCTGCATTCTTAGTAAATCATCCAAAATACTTATCACCTCTACAAAAACCAAGTAAAGAGAATCCAAACATTGTAGAAAGATGTCAGCCAATTATTGCTGGAAGTGAATTAGGTAACGGTTGGAGTGAGTTAAATGATCCGGTAGAGCAATATGAACGATTCGTAGAACAGCAAGAGATGAGAGATGCTGGAGATGATGAGGCGCAATGGCTAGATATCGATTATGTTGAAATGCTTGAATACGGAATGCCTCCTACTTTCGGTTGGGGACATAGTGAAAGAGTCTTCTGGTTTTTAGAAGATGTAACAGCGAAAGAGGGAGTTCCATTCCCAGCAATGAAATTTCATGTTGATGAGTTAACTAAAAAAATATATTCAGAAATTGATTTTGATAGTTTGAGAGGAGAAATAGAAGAAGCTGAAAGCGAGAATAGCCATTCTCGCCCTCAAAATGCTTCTATCTCAAAATCTAAAGGCCAAGATTACGATAACAGAATTGCGATTATCGTAAACAGAGATCTAGAAAACTGGCAAATAGCAAACACAGTAGCTCATGTATCAGCTTATCTTGGACATAAACTAGATGAGAAATTCGCTACAGGAGAAAACTTTGTAACTAAAGATGGTAAGAATCATCCTAGAAATTCTCAATATCCAATAATGATATTCGCAGCTAAACCAGGCCAGATGAGTAATTTAATAGCAAGTGTACGTGAGTCTGGAAACCTTTATCATGGTTTCATTAAAGAAATGATTGATACGACTGATGATAAAGAGATCACTGAAATATTAGAGAAAAAAGATGATTCAGAAATTGAGTATTTGGGAGTTGGAATTTATGGTTCAAATGAAGAGCTTAAAAAAATAACTAATAAATTTAAACTGTGGAGTTAGTAATAAAATAAATCATTATTAAATTTAAACTTATGGATAAAAGCGTAATTTTAGTAGCATTAATAGTAGTAACAGTATCAATCTTAGGAGGTGTCAAAGTTTTAGATGTTATAGAAAACAATGATAATTCTGCTGAAGAAACAGAACTTATCGAGATAGAAGCAACGGAACCCTTATTACTAGATGAATCAGAAGTTGTACCATTCTTAAATGACACAGAAGAATCCATGAAAAATTTTGACGGAGTAGTTAAATCTATTCAGGTTAATGGAGAAATAGAGACTTTTGTAGAATATGATCTTATTAGTAAAGTTGGTAAAGTTGAAAGTGAAAGTTCAGAAGTTTATGTAACTGAAACTGAAGTTTTTACTAAAGAGCTGGAAAGCGATTGGGTAATAACAGAAACTAATGAAGAGCAGACATTAAGCTTTTTTGAAAGACCTTATAAAATCTTTAATGAATCATTTAGCTACAAGTACTTAGAAACTGGAGAATGTCCGCTAGAAATTAGCTTGGAGTGTGTTCACATTGAAGGTAGTACAGAGGAGGAAATTATCGATTATTATATTAGATCAGAAAGTAAGCGTTTAGAAGTTCTAGAAGTTAAAGATGCTGGGATTATAAAAGAATACAGGTACAGTTCTGGAGAGGCTTTAAGCTTACCTGAAGAATTAGTAGTAGTTAATGATGAGCAATTATAATTATTAAAAAAGTCGTATGGAAATAACCAAGGAAATAATTGATGACGCATTGATAAAATTAAATAATCATGTAAAGGAACCTTACCAGATCCTTCATTCAAAGATGGTTGCATTAGCTATGCAAGTGTGGGCAAAAGAACTTGGTGAAGATGAGAGCCTTTGGTATTTAACTGGTTTAGTCCATGATATTGACTATTATGAACATCCAGAACAACATCCTGCAATTTCTCTAGACTGGTTTAGAGAATGGGGATATCCTGAAGATTTAATACATGCTGTTGAAGCTCATGCTTTTAAATATAATGGGTTTGAAAAAGAGCCAGAAAATATGATGGCTGCAGCTTTAATTTCTTGCGATGAATTATCAGGATTTCTTTATGCTTATAGTTTAATGAGACCAACAAACTTTGATGGGATGGAGGCAAAAGGAGTTAAGAAAAGACTTAAAGATCTAAATTTCGCTGCAAAGATTAGTAGAGATGATATTAATTATGGAGTTGAAAAATTCGCTGAGTTTAGCGGAGGTAGAGTAGATAAAGATAAGCATATTTCACTTTTAATCAGTGTTTTTAGTGAAATGCAAGAACTAAAAGAATTAGCCTAATAATAATAATAATAATCACCCCTTGAGGGGAGGCTAGGAGGGGTGATCACACAAAACTTTATGGCTAAAACTATCAAATTCTCCACAGAACTTACAAAACTCGTCAAAGAAGGAACTAAAACAGCTACATTTAGAATACTAGATGATAAAGACTTACAAACTGGTGATAAAGTAATATTTGCAGAGAGAGATGGAGAGAGAGTCACTGAGTTTGGAGAAGGAGAATTATTAGAAGTTTATACAAAGGCGTATAAAGACTTAAATAGAGCTGATTGGGTTGGACATGAGCATTATGATGATTTATTAGAAGTGTTTAAGAAATTTTATGGAGATTCGATTGATAAAGAAGTACTGGTCAAAGTTGTTAGGTTTAAGATTAATAAGTTTTATTAAATCATTAGTCTATCAGGTTTCAATGAATAAGTTGTCATTGACTGACAGATAAACTCAATAATATAATCAGTATATATACTTTTTTCTATGAGTGAAGCTATAGTTCCTGATACATACGGCGAAACAAATGATGTCCTTATCGTTTGTAATATTCCAGGACAACTTTTGGATGATAAATGGAATCAAAAATGCGCTGAGCTCGGACTATACCCGATAATACCTTTGGATGACATAAATAATGAAACCACTGCTACTTTACATCCAGATAGAATTAATAGGGTTAGAGCGAGAAATAGACAAAGTAATAGACGGACTGGTGTAGATCATAAAGCATGGCGAATTTCAGAAACTCAAGAGCAATAGATTATAAATACAAGAATTTTGTTTTCAATATCTTAGGTTTTAAGTCTGGCTTAAATACAACTTCCAAAAAATAAGAATCTCTTAGATCAAAGTCAATTCACTACCCTAAATTTCTACAACTGTTACCACTACTGAAAAGTATATCTATGTTTATGTTTGATAATTTGAATCATATCAAGCTTAATATTTGCAATATATTCATGATATAATTAGTTATGGATAATCATAATGAAAATCTAGAAATTAACATTGAATATCTGGAAGGTTTTCAGAGTGATGTAAATCGACTTCATGAAAAAAGAAGAGAGGCGTTTGAAGTTGTTGTGCAAGATGCAAAAAGTAGTAAAAGCAAGACAACTGAGTTCTCAATCTACGAAATACTTTATTATACGAAAATTGAAACTAGAGAAGTGGCTAGTATAAATGGAGCACTAAAAATAATCGACCCGATGATATGGATGGGGCCTGCTAGAGTAGAGCTTAGTAGATTCTTAGAGTTTACCGAACAATTCACAGTTGGATTAGAGTTAGGTATGGATGATTTTTATAAATATATTGAAGTGAGTGATGGATTTACTTGGAAAATTGTAAACATCTTCTTGGAGAAAATAATTGAGCTCACACCAGAAAGTGCTGCAGGAGGATTTAATGGACCAAGAAAGAGGTGTCCTGCTTCAATAGCTCCACAGGTTTTAAAGACTATTTTTATTTAATGCTCAAAGACTGTGCTTTTATGAATATAGAACTTAATAAATCAGAGTTAGTTGAGCCGTCGATAAGTTTATATGATAGGAGTGGATTTGAGATTTCTAAGTTAAGAGTATAAAACACCATCTTGTGTTTTCTCTATATACATTATACATGATTGACACATGTTTTTGTATATTGTAAAAATATATTACTACTATATAATAAAGACAACCTTATCTTTTATATTTTATATATGCATCGACTCTCTGCATTTATATCAAATGGTACTTGGGCTCTTAGCTTTTTCTGGAAGTATTCAAGAAAAGTAACCTTAGTAAATATAATATTCAATTCTATTTCAAGCTTATCAACCTTAATAAATGCCTTTATCATTAGTAAATTAATAGATGAAACAATCTATATAATTGAGAATAATGAAGAGCCTAATAAAGCCTTTGGGTTAATTGCACTAATATGTACAATTCTAATTGTCCTTAAGATTATCAGCTCAATAAATGACTATTATTCTAAGTATTTAGATGAGGTTGTTAGATATTATCCAAAGCAATTAATGTATGAAAAGCTGAACAAATTATCAGTTGCAGAGCTAGAAAAACCCGAATTAAATAATAAGATTAATAGATTCCAGGAATCAATATATTCAATTAAAGTATATTTTGACCTAGTCATAGGATTTTTTTCAGAAGCCACACTTCTCTTATTATCATTCATCTCAGTGATTTATATACTTCCTATTCACATTGCTCTATCAGTACTATTGGTTGTTCCTACAATATTAATATCAAATAAAAACTTAAAAAAGTTACATAAACATAGAGTCAATTCAACGGAAGAAAGAAGAAAGGTTAATATGCTGACTAATTTTATGTTGGAAACAGAAAGATTTACAGAAATTAGATTAAGTAATTCATACGAATTTATAAAAGATCAGTTTGAAAGTTTTAACAAATGGTCAATTAAAGAGGTATTCAGTATTCGAAAGGACTGGTTTATAAAATTATATTTCTTTGAAGTTTTACAAATATTGATATTTTTATATCAATTGATAATGCTTGGATCTAATGGAGAAATATCTACAGGACAGATTGCCTTTATTTATAGTACTTTTACCTTAGTTGCTTTAAATCTAAAAAGAATAGTAAATACTGTTACAAATATAAATGATTTTAATAACAGACATTCAGATATAAGAGATGTTTTCGATTGGAAAGAAGATAATATTAATTCAGGAATCATATTAGAAGATACAAAACTGCCTCCAAAACTTATACTTAGAAACGTTGAATTTCAATATTCTAAAGCAAATGAGCCAACACTAAAGAATATAAACCTTGAAATCAATCCTGGAGAGAAGATAGCAATTGTCGGTCACAATGGAGCAGGAAAAACAACTTTGGTGAAACTGATTTCTAAAATATATCCTGCGACTAAAGGACAAATCTTAATAGATGGATCAAATTTAAATGAGATTAATTCCGAAAGCTGGAATAGACAATTAGGAATTCTATTTCAGACATACAATAACTATGGTCCTCTAACGGCAAAAGAGAATATTGCAATTGGTGATATTCATAAGCCTTTTGATGAAGGTTCTTTAAAAGATGCAGCTTTAAAGGCAGATGCATTAGATTTTATTAATAAATACCCTAATAAGTTTGATCAAGTATTAAGTGAGAAGTATAAAAATGGAATCAGACCTTCAACTGGTCAATGGCAAAAAATTGCAATTGCTAGATTTTTCTATCGAAACGCACCTGTTTTAATATTAGATGAACCAACAGCTTCAATTGACGCTGAGGCTGAGGAAAAAATCTTTAATAGAATTTATGAATTCATTGAAAATAAAACTGTAATTATTATTTCTCATAGGTTTTCTACAGTTAGAAAAGCCGATCGGATTGTAGTTTTAGATCAAAGTGAAATTGTAGAGCAGGGGAGTCATAAGGAACTAATGGAGCTTAATGGTAAGTATAAAAAGTTGTTTGAGCTGCAGGCGAGGAGTTATAGTTAAAAAATATACTAACCACAGAGTTACACGGAGAAAGGCACACAGAGTTTAATCCAAACCTGCCTTTATACTCTGTGTTTACTCTGTGGTTCTCTGTGGTTAATTTGCATTTTTATTCACAAAGCATACCTCCTAATCCCAGTTTTCAAACTAACAACATTAAAATTCATCAAATACCCAATTCTCTTTCCTGATAACTTTAGATATGTCAAAAGTTGAGCTGTATGTATATCACTTAAACTCTCGACGGCTTTCAGTTCTATTATTACTTTATCTTCTACAACTAAATCTAATCGATAACCACAATCTAATTTCACATTTTTGTAAATAACTGGAAGTGCTGTTTGAGATTCTACATTTAAATCTAATGCTCTTAATTCATAGAATAAACAAGCTTCGTATGTAGATTCTAATAATCCTGGCCCTAAATACGTATGAACATTAAAAGCTGCTTTTAGAATTAGATTTGTTAAGTCTTTGTATAAAAAATTATTTGTCATCACTAATGATATCTTTAAACATCAAGTTCAGACAATGTGTTGCTATACAAATTCCAGAAGAAATTCTAACCACAGAGTTACACAGAGAAAGGCACACAGAGTTTGATCAAAGTTTGTCTTTATACTCTGTGGATCTCTGTGGTTTAATTTACCTTTTTAAGCAGACCAGAATCCTTTAGCGTAAACCTTTCTGTTTTAAAAATATCCTTTAAATCTAAGTTAGTAAAACTACATATCTTATCTAGTTTGAATTCCAAGATAATAGTTTCTGTTCTTTTTATGTTTAACTCAGAACAGACATTAATTGTAAGCTTATCTAATACTTCTATTCCAATATTATCGAAAAGACATTCAGTATTAGAATCTCCTCGGCACGACTCTCCACTATATTGAGATTCTAGATATTGGTAGTCATAAGTAACTTTATTATCAAGCTTACTGCATTTCACAATATAGAGTGTAGTAAAGTCGCCTGATCCTTGATTAACAAAGGGTATTGTACATTAATCCTTTTCTAAATCTAATACTATTACTTCAACATTATCCAATTTTATCGTGTTTGAAGAATTATGAAAAACCAATGTAGCTAGTATCATTAATAAAATGATTAAACTAAATAGTTTCAAATAAGTTCTCTTAGTCGTAACTAGAGTATCCTTTATTGTGAACTTATCATAAGTATTCATATAATTTATTTTAGTTACTTGCTAACTGTTCATATAGAATAAATTTCAATTGGTATCTAATTTAATAACTATGCCTTCATTAGCTCTTTTGAATATTTTTCATTCCATTCTTTTTTAGCTGTATGTAAGTTACATTTTGGGCATAGTTTCTGACTTCATATTTGTATTCTAGTAGTGATACTACTACCTATATATTCAATTTACAAATTTCAACCACAATATCTTACCTACTAGTCAGTATTTTGTTAACTTAACATTATCAAACTAGAAAAACACAAATATTAAATCATCAGAAACTAAAAAGAATCCATCTATTAAATCGCTTTCATAAATTGGTGTACAGTTATTCCCAAACTCAGAGAATAGCATTTCCGTAAACCAAAACGTACTATCTTTGTCTTCGAAATAGTTTACATTAGTATCATTTTCACTAAACCTCCCTTTTACTTCAGAGTCCATACAAAACTCAAAACTCCAACTGTTCTTATTAGCATTCAATGTTATTAAACTTTCCTCATTCAGACTTATAGTTGAATACGAGTAATAATCTGATGGCCCTGGTACAAATCTAGATATATTTTCTCCTTGAGCATATGTTCCCATAGTACCAGATTTAATTACAAGATCAGTATTTACAGCTGAACTTATTAACTTAACATCCGTTATTAAGTTCTCTGAATTATCTTCTTGGTTAGAGTATTCTTTTAATAAGAATACTCCAACACCCAAGATAACAACTAAAAGTAACATCATAACTGATATTTGTTTGTATAATCTTATATTCATTAGTGTTTAGATTGTCATATTATAATATTTCAAACTATTATACTTTTCATATTCTCTTTTACTAACTTCCTCTATTGTCCTAGAATCAAAGTTACCTTTATCCCACTCTACTACTTGGATAACTTCTGAGTAATTCATATATGATTTAGCCCAATCAAGCTCCTCCTATCGCAGCCTCGCCTCTATTAAAATTATATTTATCTTCAATATTTATTGATAACTGCATTCTATAGCTTTTTGACCCATCTGGATTACAAACTTCTGTAATTACACCGCTGTTCCAATAGTAAAAAGAACCTAGAGTCCTTGCCCAATTAAATGTTTCAGGATATGGATAGTTTGCAGATTCGTTTGGGTATAGACCTTGTAGATGTGGATTATTTCTGAGTCCAAATGCATGAACACCACTCGTGAAGCTACATGTCTCTATATTTTCATCTTTACAATATTTATACAGCTCCTCAGCATTTTTTTGTGCGCTTAGAATTAAGTTATCATATCCTTTCTTACCTGATTCATCATCTTTGAAAAAACCACTAGCATCTATATATCTATCGCTACCATCGCCAGTTTGAAAGTTTCTATAAGCTCTATCTTAGATTAGATATTAGTGAAATACAAGGTGATGAGCTTGAAATAATGAGAGGAGATTTATTTTCATTTTATGAATTTTTATCAGATAGTTCTGATGAGGATACTTATTATATAATGGGGCAAGAGTACTTCCAGCAAAAAATTGATCATTTCCTAAGTAGGATAAGAATAGTAGAAAATGATAAGGGGAATTCACTGAGCTATTATGGAAAAAATCTTAGTAATGAATATATCATTATAGAAAGAGAAGAGCTTAATAATCTTAGTAGAGAAGAGCTAGTGTCATTATTTATAGACTTTTATGTAAATGATCTACCAGATAATCTTATAGAATTAGGAAATGGTGATAGATTTGTGCAACTTGTTTCTTTTGATAATCAAGGTTGGGTTGAAGTATTTAGATCTGATGGAGAGAGAATAATGATAAGAACACAGTTGAATAACGAGACAGGTCAGTATGATGTAACTATTACAGATACAACACATAAAAGAGCATACGTAGGCGCTATGCTTAAAATGGATCTTTTACCTGGATATGTTCCTATCGAAGGAGAGTTTAATATTCAAACTAGCTTAGGACAAGATTGGCACGATCCAGTTTTTATAGAAGATATTGAGCAGATGATTACAAGACCTTCTCTCATGAATCGATTTATGTATGAAATCATGGAAAGCAATATTGTGTTCAGGTATCTATCTTTACCCTGTGTTGGACAATTAAGAAGTGTTAACTATAACCCAATGCGAACAACTGATACAGAAGAGGGGATGACTTACAATAATTATATATACTTACCCATATTTATGTTTTATGAAAATCCAGGACTTGATGATCTTGATGAATCATTTTCTTCAAATGAGCAAATAAATTCTCTTGAGTATAATGAGGAAATACCATTAAATTTACAAAGAATCTTGGATCAACGGATACAGGAAGAGATTAATAGGGTAATAAATGAAGAAGACCTTGAACTATTCAATGAAGATGGTTATATGAATACAGGAGATATGTTTGAGATTTTAGATGAAATATTACCAAATATACATCGTTATTCTGTTCCTCAAGGATAAGTCCTATAAAACTAAAATCATAAAAGATAGAGTTAATAGTCTAAAACTTACCCCAACCACCCTGCATAAGCTGCAATAACATACCCAACATAAGTCGCGATCAAAATTCCACCTACTAATCTACCAGCTCTAAACTTCTGTGAAGCTAAAAGCAGTAAAACCATAACTACTGTTGCGAATAATAAAAGAACAGATGAGTTAACATTCTCCGCATCAATATCTTCCATATCTCCATTAATCAAAGTATAAATAAACAAAGGTAGACCTAAACTCATAAATATATCAAAAATATTACTACCAATCGCATTACTTATAGCCATATCTCCACGACCCTCTTTTACAACTATCGCAGATCCAATCATTTCAGGAACTGAGGTTCCACCAGCAAGTATAGTAAGAGCAACGATACTACTCGGAACTCCTAACCCTACAGCGAAAGCTTCTCCACCAATAACTAACCAATAACTAGCAAATGCTATTAAAGCTAAAGAAATTATAAATACAGGAATTGTCCATTTTTTCTTCTTCTCAACATCAGGAATTCTTTTTAAGAACATGTCTATCGGAAAGCATATTTTATTTAGAATTAAAACATATTTATTGCTTTTCTCTCCTTTCTCCAGGTCTTTTTCTACTAATTCAATAGGATCGGGATCGCCCATATCATCTACCTTTTTAGTCCATATAATTAACACCATTAGGTAAATAAAATATCCAAGAACCATTCCTCCGGATTCATAAACAGTTATTTTATTGTCGTGTATTACACCTATCAATACTAAAATACTAATTGAATACATTATCCCGTCTCTAACTACAGGCTTCCAATTTAAATAAGAGGTTTTTACAATTGCTGCGAATCCAATTACAACTAATATTTGAAATATAGCTGAACCTACAACTGTTCCAAGTCCAGTAGCAGGATTTGCACCTGCAAGAAATAATGCAAAGAGAGTAGTCGACAATTCTGGGGCACTTGTACCAGCTGCCATAAATGTAGCTCCAGAAACTGACGGTGAAAGGTTAAAATATTTGGAAATATTATCAAGACTTTTTATAAAAATTTCATCAACTATTTTTGCTAGTGAATAGAAAGAAATTATTAAAATTACAAATGCAAGAATTGGGTTCATATTATTTAATCATTAATTTAATATCAAATGTATTCTACAATATGAGAATCAAAAGAACAAAAGAGATTTTGAGTTACGGGTTATGGGATGTGTATCGAACTCCTAGTCTCTAGTCTCTAGTCTCTAGTCTCTAGTCTCTAGTCTCTAGTCTCTAGTCTCTAGTCTCTAGTCTCTAACTATATTATAATCTAACTACTTAATCAGAAAATTATGAGTAAAATCAACGAAACTATTTTTACAAAAATTGCTAAAGGAGACATTCCTTCATTTAAATTGGGAGAAAATGAGAATGCGTTTGCTTTCTTAGATATTAATCCACTAATGCCAGGACATGCACTAGTCATTCCAAAAGTGGCATATCCTACCCTAATGGATACTCCGGATGATGTATTAGCTGATGTAATTAGACTTACAAAAGAAGTTGCTACTAAAATTAAAGAAAAGCTAAATGCTGATGGGGTTAATATTCAAAGTTCAAATGGAGTAGAGGCTAATCAAGATATTGAGCATCTACATTTTCATATAGTCCCACGATTTAAAACTGAAAATTTAGATATATGGGAAGGAATTAAAAAAGCCGACGATATTGAAGAATCTATAGAAGATATTTATAAAAGAATTATTTAAATTTCCTTTAATTGAGATGCGGCTACAGCTTTATAAATAGCTGTAACTTGTTGTTTTTCTGATAAATTCAAAAGGTTAAATAGACCTATCCACTCTTGAAAATTATCTGGAGAGTGTAATAAAGTCTCAATATAAGCTTTCTATTCAGATTTTGTAAATTTTGTCCATTCTGCTTCAATTCCCTTTTTTCTTGCCGAGGTTTTTTTAAATACGCCTTTATACCTATATTTACTACCAGGAATAGGAATTAATCCTCTTATTCCATTCTCTTCTATATAGGCTTGTTTTGCAGCTCTTGTAACATTAAGTCTTCTTGCTAACGTAGGTCCTTTTATCATAGTAATAACCTCAGCTAAATTAAAATCATCAGGTAAATTTTCTTTAGCTTTAAATACTACTAATATAGATTCGCCTCCACAAACATATCTCCGTAAATTATTAGCAGCTACTCCATTAGGATCATAGGCTGGATATATCGCCCCCAGCTGAGTTGGAGTAATTTCACAAATTTTTACTAATTCAATTTCAGCCACTTCAAAAAGTTCAACTCTAAGTTCTTCTATTAGCATTTCTACAATTCCCAGTTCTACTGAGTCAGGTTTTATTAAAACAAAGCCGATCTGACCCATTAGTTCTTTTTCAACTCTTTCATCAAAACTTGTTTCTTCAGAATACTCTGATTTTAAATCCATAGTGTCTCTTTAAAGCACAGGAGGATATCAAAATTACAATGTTTAGTCAAAAGATAACAAATGTAATTACACTTATATAGTAGGTAGAATTGGTACATATAAATGCTGCCGGTGTTTTTCAGTGACTTAAGTAGTTAAGTATAGTATAATTATATATGTCTCGCAATTATATCAACGAACTTATAACAGTTAACGAACGAGATCCCCTGCCTAAACTTTGGGATCATCAAGTCGAGGCATTAAACGCAATTAAAAAAACTTAGAAAGTGAGAATGTAATAACAGCTAAACTAGCTACTGGCTCTGGTAAAGGTAGAATAATTGAAGGAGTCTGCGCAGCTCAACTTAAAGAAGGTAAAAAAATCCTTGTTGTAACTTCAAGAATCGGACTAGTAGAACAATTAGAAAAAGATCTTACTGCAGACAATATAGGATTATATTATTCAGGTGCTAAAAATATCGGTAATGTAACTATTACAACATTTCAAAATCTTAGTACTCTGCCACCAGAATATAGACCAGACATAATAATTTTAGACGAATCTCATAATCTAGGATCTGACCTTAGGCAAGGTAAAGTAAGAGAGCTCCAAGAAAGTGGTGCTAAAAGAATAAATTTCTCTGCTACACCAGATGAGAAAGATGGAAAAATAGTCTATACGTTATCTATTAAAGATGGTGTGGAAAGAGGAATTCTTAATCCATTTAAAGCAATAGTTGCAGAAGTTGACGTTGAAGAATCTACTGAAGAAGATATAAATATTTCAGATACTGAAGATTTCAGATTAAAAATTATAAACTTATATAAGGATACTTTAGAGAAAAATAATTATAAAAAAACTATAGCATTTGTTAGTAATACTACTAGAGCTAAGCTTTTCTCTGATACCTTTAATGAAGCAGGAATTAAAGCTGGGTATATTCACTCGTATATGAGTAAGGTTGAAATAGAACGACAGCTTGAAAAGTTTGAACGAGGTGAAATCCAAATATTATTTAATGTAGATAAACTAACTGAAGGATTTAATCTTCCAAAAATAGGTTCTGTATTAACAATTGATGGTACTCGTATACCTAAGAGAGAAATTCAAAGAGTGGGCCGAGGACTTAGAAAAAGTTCTGATGGCAAACCAACATTAATTATTGAGGTGGTAAAAAAATCAAAGAAGAGTGACTATGCATTATTCTCACGGATAGTAGGAACATCTGAAGCTTATAGCTATAGCTCTCAGAGAGATGACAAAGATAGACTAGAAAAATTGGAGGCCCAGTTAAAAAAAGTAAATGTTGATGGAGTTAGAGTTGTAATTGATCAAGCAGAAATTATTGAAATGGGACGAAATGTTAACAGTTATTATTGGAGATTATCAGAAGTTTCTAGAGAAGCTGGTTGGAGTTCAGATGCTCTTTCAGTCAGTGGAACAAATATGAGATCTGTTTTAAAGTGGGCACAAGAGTTTGCCAACTTAAAAGGGTTAGAGGTAGATGAAGTATTATATTTACCAGAAGGACAAAATACATTATCTAGAATACATCCTGAACTAGCTGAAATATTAGTTACTGAGCTTTCTAAAATCCATCAGTATTTGAGTTTGAGCCGAATTGCACCTGAGTACCTAGGATATAAAGGTGACAATGGTAGTCAAGGCTACTTTAGACAAGGGGGTAGAGAAGTATTACTTAAAGAAATTGAGAAGATGTTTCAAAGTGAAGAAAAACTGGCATTACCTTATATTGTTATAGATTTTAATGATGCATATTACTGCTCTCCAGAAATGGTTGAAGCAATAAGTTATCATTTTAATAGATTTGAAAACTATGTTCCTCATCATGAGGTTGCACGAGAACTGGGTAAGAATAGAAGATTTTTTGAAGCTCATAAAGATAACGGATGGATAACAGTTTTAGATGATTTAGCAGAAAGGGTTTATTCGAGTCTCGGTTATCTTCTACCAGTTAGATATTTTGGAAATACAACGCAATATCCTCCTGAAATTACTGATTTCTTTAAAGTTTTATATTTTGAATATATAAACAAAAGTGATTTTGCTAAGTTATTTGATGTAACTTCTGAAACAGGAATGAGGCTGTTAGAACAGTATTATTCAATTCCAGGAGTAGCAGAGTATGTAACACATCGAGTTAAAGAAATACGAATAGAGAGTCTTAAAGAAATCAGAGTTTTAGATAATACAGGTAATCCTATTGATGAAGATTTAGTGATTAAAGCATTCCAAGAATATGAAGTAGAATATAACCATACATACATTGATTCAGATAAGTCTGCGACATCAGTATATAGTTCAGCAGCTGGCTCAGTAATTCAAGAACTTCATCAAATTGCAACAAATGATTTTGTAATAGTTGATGATTTAGCTGAGGAACTTGGCGTAGAATTAATTCAATTAAATCAAACAATAGACGAAGCCATAGCAAGTGCTGAGATTGCTCCTCCAACGCCACTTGGCTGGAAAATTAATCTTACTGCTAATCGAAGAACTGTTGATAGAATTGATCCTAGCTTAGCAGACTACTTAAGAGAAGTTTTTAATTCCTAAAATTCTTCATAAACGTACCCCCTAGTCTTCCCCTCAAACCAAGTCCTTTGTCTCTTCGCATACTTTCTATGCTCCATCTTTATTCTAGAAATAGACTCCTGAATGTTCTCAGTCGCAATTTCTTCTTGCTCATTCATAAGTTCAGCAATTTCCTTAACTCCCATAACCAGAAAACCAGGCAATTCTTTAATTTGCTCTAAAGAATAACCTTTAGCTTTAAATTTCAAATAAGCATTTCTAACTTCACTCACTAATCCCTCTTCTATCATCTCATCAACCCTCCTGCTTATCTTTAGATCTAACTCATCCAGCTTATATTGAGGATAATAAATCCTAAAATTATAATCCTTCTTATTCCACCCACTTACCACTTGCCCCTCATCCCCCCTTACCCCTTTCTTTTCTATCAACCTAATTAATCTCCTAGGATTATTTAAATCACTATTATTCAGTTCTTTTAAATCAAATTTATATTCATTTGAAAGCATATCCTGTAGCTCTTCAACTTTTAATTCATTCAACCTCTCTCTTTCCTTCCAATCTATATTTTCTTCAACACTTTTGAGATCATAGTTTTTTACTAATGAATCAATATACATTCCAGTCCCTCCAACTATAATAGGCTGTTTCCCCTTGTTCAAAACTTCCTCAATTTTTTCCAAAGCTAGTTTTCTCCATGTATAGACATCAAAGCTCTGATCTAATTCTAAAAACTGAATTAAATGAATCGGAATATTTTCTAAGTAATTAGGCTGTAGGTTATAGCTCATAGTAGATATCTCATTCTTATCGACCTCCTTATATGTATCATTCAAACCCCGCTCTTTTCCAGTTCCTAGTTTCTTATCACTAGTTTCATTTTTACTTTTTACTTTTAACTTTTTACTTTTAATATTCCCAACATTAGTCGCAATTGGAATATCCTTATATACCTGCCTTGAATCTGCAGAAATTAATTCTCCATCTAATTCTTTAGCAAGTTTTAATGCATATTTTGTTTTACCCGTTGCAGTTGGCCCGCAAACTATAAGTACATTTTTCATACATTGGTATTATACATGATCATAGACCTGTAAATTGTGCCTAAAGTTGAAAAGATAGTAAGAAGGTAAAACAATGGTAATACGGTAGATAATACAATTGTTTTACTATTAACTTACCACTGTATTACTCCAGTCTAAAACTACAATACTTTTACATTGGTTATATTTTGCTATAAACTGAAGTATAAAATACTTAAACCTTGTACCTATAACCTTAAACCTTGACATATGGCTCAAACTGAAATCTTAATAAGAATAATCCTAACTATAATATTTGGTGCTATTCTAGGGCTTGAATCTGAGACTAGAGAAATAGCAAATAAAGGTAAGATTAAAGCTATTAAGGATGAGAAGAGTAGATTAGGGGGGCTAAGGACATATTCAGTTCTTTCTCTATTTGGTGGGATTGCAGGACTCTTTTATATTAAAGAAATTGAAATCCTTTCTTACATTATGTTTACTTCGGTAATGGTCCTTATAATTTCAGCTTACATAATGAATGTACAGCTTAAACAGGCTTTTGGATTGACAACAGAGATAGCTATATTAATAACTTTTACATTAGGCTTTATAACAACAACAGCAATCTTAAACATTGAGGTTGTACTCGTAATATTAGTGTTATTAAGTTTCTTTCTTTCACAAAAAAGAGGACTTGGAAGTTTAATTGAAAAAATCCAACATAAAGAACTTATTAATATTATAAAATTCGGATTAGTAGCTGTAGTTGTATTACCACTTTTACCTAATAAGGATATTCTTGTTTCAGATGCAATACATTTATTAAACATCGATCCATCAACACTTGATATCAGTAAAGATGTACTAAATTTTTCAATATTAAACCCATTTAAAATGTGGTTTATAGTAGTCTTAGTTTCAGGAATAAATCTTATAAACTATCTAATTTCAAAATTTATCTCAAGTAATAAAGGAATACCACTAACAGCATTTATAGGAGGTATGATCTCATCAACTTCAACCTCAATAGCTTTGGCAACAAAATCAAAAAAGGAAGATATTAAAAATGTAAGAGTTCTAGCAGGATCTGCTTTAATCTCTAATGCATCTAGTTTCTTATCAAATTCCTTAATTCTAATGGTAAGTAGTCTCATATTTTTTAGAGGGCTTTTACCAGCTTTAATAGCAATGTTTCTTGTCGGCTCTATTGTTGGAACAATTTTTATTTTTATTAGTAAGAAGCAATCAAACGGTAATCTTGATGTAAAATATGAGCCATTCTCAATTATTCCTGCACTTAAATTTGTCCTAATCATCATCCTGCTTAAGCTAGTAGTACAAACAACACAACTTCTAGATCTGGGAGAGTTATCTTTAATTGCAACTGCAGTTTCTGGACTAACTGGATTAGATGCAGCTTCAATTGCTTTAGCAGACCTTGTAGAAAAAGGGGATATAAGTTTAAAACTAGCAGTAATTACATATCTTTCTACAAATTTAGTAAATTTCATTGCAAAAATGATTTATTCAAAGATTGGTGGAAGAATTGAATTTGCAAAAATATTTACTCTTGGACTTATAATTACAGCTGTAGGTAGCCTTGCAGTATTTATATTCTAGTACCTACTTAATAAAAACAATATTCATTTGCAACTCTGTTCGATATAAAACTCTTATATATAATATTTCCCCTCTTTGCTTTAAATTAGATAAACTTAACTATTTTACATATTAAAAATATTATGTATACTAAGTTACTGTTTTTTAATGATGGAAACAATGAGCGATACGTCCTCATTTTACAAAAATCTACCTTACGTAAATGATTTTCTCGAAATTGGTGAGAAAAATTCATTTAGAGAAGCATCTTCAGATTGGTTTATTTTAATTGCTGATATTGAGAATTCGACAGTTGCTATTGAAGAAGGCCTATATAAAGAGGTGAATTTTGTATCTGCTGCTGCTGTAGCTGCAGTTGTTAATTTAAACAAAAACTTAGATTTCCCTTTTATTTTTGGCGGAGATGGAGCAACTATACTAATTCATAATAAATATTTAGAACTGGCTCAAGATGCACTTAGAGATACAGCTTTGTTTGCAAAAACAGTTTTTAATCTAAATTTTAAAATAGGAGCAGTACCAATTTTAGATGTCCAAAGAGATAGAAGGCAGGTCAGAGTAGCTAAATATAAAGTTGCAGAAAAGTATTACGAAGCTGTAATCACTGGAGGAGGAGTTGAATATGCTGAAAATCTAGTAAAGAATGATACTAAATATCAGATCAGTCTTTTACCCCCTAAACACAGGGCAAATTATGAAGGTTTAGAGTGTGTTTGGCAGGATGAAAGTACAGAGGATGAAGAGGTTGTTAATCTACTTGTAAAAGATTCTAGTATTATGTTTATTGATAATGAAGTCTATAAGAAGGTATTCACTAAGATTAAAGAGGTATATGGCGATAAGAACGATAGAAATCCACTTAAAGAAAGAAGTGTAAAAATAAAGCCTAGTATTGAAAAGCAAATGTTTAATATTAAGTTATCTACTTATCAGAAAAAAGGAGGATATAAAAGAAAAATGGTAAAGATGTTTTTTAAACATTATTTTGTTGATCTACCGATTTACTTTTCAAGGAAATTTATTTTTAAAGACAAGAGAGAATATATTCCTGCAGAAACAGAGAAATTTGATGATGGGTTAAAGATGATTCTATCTGGTAGTAGTAGACAGAGAAGACAGTTAGTTTATTACCTGGAAGAATTAAATAAGGCTGGAGAAATAGTTTATGGAATTAATACTTCAGAAAAAGTTCATATTACTTGCTTTTTATTTGAAAGATATGGACGACAGGTCCACTTTCTTGATGGTGCTAATGGCGGTTATACTGATGCTTCAAAAGAACTTAAAAACAGACTAAGGTGGCAGAGGTTGTATATGGTTAAATAAGGAGAATAGATATTCTACTTAGACATTCAACTCCTAAATATTTTCAGGAATAGCACAGTATCTGAGCTTATCATTAGATTAGATAGTGTAAACTCCGAATATACGCTTTGCTTGTATAGAAATTCTAGGATCTAGCCTCGCGACCTTATTCTATATAATTGTAGTATATAGTATAATATATATCATGAATATACGAGATGAATTAGTTTTAACAATTTTGTTACTGTTTTTACTTTCTTTTAACCTTACTGACTTAAATGCTCAGGAGAGTGCCCTATACGACATATGTGGCTTAATACCTGACTCTGAGTTCGGCATTGAAGAAGAAGAGGTGCTAAATGTGGATCAAGTTGTTGTAGTAGAGAGTTACGATTTAGTTAATCAGGTACGTAATGATATTGTTCCTCCACCAGATGACTCAATAGTCCCTGGATTTGGAGAGCCTTTTGATTTTCAGAGAATACAGTTCATAGGAGAATTTAGTTCTCAAGCCTATAACTTCCTAATCATAGGTACAGGATTTGATGATAATATACAATTTACTGAAGATATTGAAAACTTTATAAAGAAAGCCCAGGGACTTATAGATAATATGGGACTCAATATAAATATAGTAGCCTTAAGTACTAATTTCCCAGTAGATACAAATCAAATCGGTAGATTAGTCTCCCCTGATCCGCAGGCTCTTACTGAACTTAATGATTATCTAATTGCAAATGGATATCCTATAGATGCTATATCAATAGCGTACAACTCAACAGATTATTTTGGCTCAGGAGGAATCGCTTCACTTTTCCCACTATATAATCCACACGCATTGTATTTACTGTTTCATGAAAGGATTGGTCATGGCGTAGGAGAATTAACAGATGGTTATAAACATAGTGCACTGTTAGGAAATCTACAAGCATCCACTACTTTCTATATATACGATTTGCCTCAACGAAATGATGGGTTCACTCCTAGAATAAGTACATTACAAGCTCTGAATACTCAAATAAGAGCTGGGGAGGTTTCGCTTGTAGTAGATCCCGAAATTACATGTAAAGGTTTACGTGTTTATAGAATTATAGATAGAGGGGATGAAGCAATTGTCTTAAATAACAGCTTAGAACAGTACAGATTTCCGATAGAAGTACTCTCAGGCATGACTAGACCAATAGAAGAGAGAGATCTTGCAGTAGACATGTTTAATAATCTTGAAAGAACAATAATAGAAATGAGCATAGATAAGACTATACAAGAAAGACTAGCAAACACTCCCGAGCATTAAAAACTTTAGGCAAACTAGCGTTTACGCTAAGCTTGCCTAACGCCTAATAAAACTTCTAGAATTTGCTATCTAACCACGCCTTAACTTCATCAATCTTAATCCTTACTTGTTCCATCGAGTCTCGCTCTCTAATAGTCACAGCTTTATCTTCTAATGAATCAAAATCAATAGTTATACAGTATGGAGTTCCTATTTCATCCTGCCTTCTATATCTCTTACCTATTGAAGCAGTTTCATCATAAACAGTCATAAAATCATTTCTAATTTCTGCTTGTAGCTCAGTTGCTAACTTCTGTAATGGTTCCTTTTTAGATAAAGGTAAGATTGCAACTTTAATCGGAGCTAATTCTTTTTTAATTTTAAGAACAACTCTTGTTTCAGCAGGCTTATCTCCTTCAGCTGGTTTCACCTCTTCTTCAGTCCAAGCGTCTTCTAGAACCATCATTAAAATTCTATTTAGTCCAACTGAAGTTTCCATAATATGAGGTACAATTCTAGTATTATTTTCCTGATCAAAGTAATCTAGTTTTTGTCCAGAGAATTCTGCATGTTGTGTAAGATCATAATCACCTCTATCATGAATTCCTTCTAGTTCTTTAAATCCACCTAAAGTATTGAAATCATATTCAATATCAAAGGCTTGAGATGCATAGAAAACTAGTTTTTCATGCTTTTTGAATCTTAATTTTTCAGGATCAATTCCTAATTCTTCAATATGCCATTTCATTCTCTCTTCTTTCCACATTTCGAATAATTCATCCTTATTTTCAGGCTTATGGAAATACTGTAGTTCCATTTGCTCAAACTCTCTAGTTCTAAAAACAAATTGTCTTGCAACTATTTCATTTCTAAAAGCCTTACCAACTTGTGCTATACCAAAAGGTAATTTTAGTCTAATAGTATCCATATAATTCTTATACTCTAGATAAATACCTTGGCAAGTCTCCGCTCTTGCATAAACAACATTCTCATCTGTTAATGTATTATCAGTAGTTCCCATATTAGTTTTAAGCATTAGGTTAAAACTTCTAGGTTCTGTTAATTCATTTCCTTCAGGACTTTTTATATCATTCTCTTTAATTATCTCAGCAAGTTCTTCAGGTGTTTTCTTATCCATATCTACCTTTTCACCCTTCTTTTCAAACCATTCCTCAACTAGATGATCAGCTCGATATCTAATATGAGTCTCTTTATCTTCTACTAAAACATCTGCAAATCCTGCAGCATGTCCTGATGCCTGCCAGGTTTTTGGATGCATGAATATTCCAGAGTCTAATAGATATACATCATCTCTCATTTGAGTCATAGACTTCTCCCAAAGTTTCTGAATATTATTTTTCAGTAGGATTCCGTAATGTCCGTAATCATAAACTGCTGAAAAACCTCCATAGATTTCTGAAGATGCATAAATAAATCCATTTTCTTTCGCCCAGCTTTTAAATTGATCTAGGCTTTCGAGTTTTGAGTTTCGAGTTGTGGGTTTTGAGTTTTGAACTATTTGTTCTGACTTATTTTTTGACATTTTATAGTTATTAAGAATTTATTATATTTTTCTTTTAAAAGTGATTAACATTTTTCTAATTAAAATTAATTTTTCATTTATTTTATTATATTCATTGATAGGCATATAGCCTCGATCTCGTGCAAGAATAATTAAATATTCTGTCTCAGTAATAGAAGCTATAGCAATACTTAAATATCTTTTAAATTCTGCTTTACTTTCATGACCACAACCCTCAGCTATGTTAGTAGGGACAGAAGTCATGGCTCTGATTAATTGAGATGTAATTCTATACTCTTCTTTTTTCGGAAAAGTATCTGTCATTTTGTATAACTCAAGTGTTAATTCATGAGCTAATTCCCAAACTTTTAATTTCTTAAAATCCTGCACCTGAGTTAAATAAAATATAATGTTATATATCACTCGTTGCTAAGAACCCTCAACTCTCTACCCTTAACTCGGTACTCGTACCCCTTAACCCATAACTCAAAAAAAAACGTCCTAACAACACAAGTTTTCACTTATATTGTAAGGACGGTATTCCGCGGTTCCACCTTACTTGTTATATTATGATTTCCAATTAATATAACCTCTCTAATAAATTTGTATAGCTCCGTCTTTCCAAAGGACTTCATCACTAGATAAATAATAATAGCATAGTAAGTTGGCTTATTAAAATACTTTACTCTATAATTAGCAACATATTCATCTTAAAAAAATGAAAAAAGGGAATCTAATTTTAATATCTGGTCCATCAGGAGTTGGTAAAGGGTCAGTAATTAAAGGACTAATTAAGCAGGATAATAATTTCGTACTGTCTATATCAGTTACAACAAGACAGCAGAGAGAATACGAAACAGATGGAATAGAGTATTTTTTTATCAGCGATGATGAGTTCCAGCAAATGATTGAAAAAGACGAGTTGTTAGAATGGGCAGAGTACGCAGAAAATAAATATGGAACACCTAAAAAAATGATTTTCGAGCAGTTAGAAAAGGGAAGAAATGTAATATTGGAAATAGAAGTTCAAGGCGCTCTTCAAGTAATGGCAAAGACAGATAATTTAATTTCAATATTTATACTTCCCCCAGACCTTGATACGTTAAGAAATAGATTAACCAAAAGAGGAACTGAGGACAACGATAAGTTAGAAAAAAGGCTTAGAGTAGTTGAGTTTGAATTATCAAAAAAAGAAGTATTTAAATATAGAGTTGTAAATGAGACGGGACAGTTAGATAAAACTATTGAAAATATACTAGAAATTATACGCAAAGATGCTTTATAATCAGCTCAATGAACTATATACGAGTACAAAAAAATTTCATTTCTTCCAAAGCCTCCCTTTAAGGGAAATTTAACACGCACGAATAACGAATTTTTCGTATAATTACATACCTAGTTTATGATCCTTATCATAAATACGAACATAATAAATTTTATAATTTGAAAAATGATAGATCCGAAATTAATAAGAGAAAATCCAGAAATGGTAAAAAAGAATACTAGAGAACGGAATAATGATGAGACAGTAATTGATAAATGGTTAGTTACAGATATAAAAAGAAATGAATTAATAAAGAATAGAGATGAAAAAAGAGAAATAAGAAATGAGTTAAGTAAGGGCTTAAAAGGAAAACCTGATGAAGCAACTATTAAAAAGGTAAAAGATTTAAAGGAAGAAATTGATAAACTTGAAGGTGAGTTTAAAGAAGTAGAGAATCAATGGAATGATTTAATAAATCAGATTCCTAATATTCATCCAAGTGATGTACCTGTTGGTAAAAGTGAAGATGATAACGTAGATATAGAATTTATTGGTGAAAAGCCTACTTTTGATTTTGAGCCTAAAGATCACCTAACTCTTGGACTAGGTCTAGGTATACTAGATTTCGAAGCGGGGGCAAAAGTAGCAGGATCTCAATTCTACTATCTAAAAGGTGATACTGTTTTATTAGAATTTGCATTAATTCAATACGGGCTACATAAATTTATAGAAAAAGGATATGAGTTGTTTATAACTCCAGATCTTGCTAAATCAAGATATTATCTAGGGACAGGATATGCACCTAAAGGAGATGAAGCTCAGACTTATGAAATAGATGGGTCTGATCTTGGGTTAATCGCTTCAGCAGAAGTTACAATGGCTGGATATCATGCGGATCATATTTTTGAAAAAGCTGACTTACCAAAGAGATATGTTGCAATCTCTCATTGTTACAGACAAGAAGGTGGCGCATACGGAAAGTATTCAAAAGGTTTATATAGAGTACATCAATTTACTAAATTGGAAATGTTCTCATATACACTTCCAGAAGACTCAGAGGCAATGCATCAAGAGTTCTTAGAAATTGAAAAAGAGATAGCTAATGATATTGGGTTCCATTATAAAGTAATACAACAATGTACGGCTGACTTAGGTGCAATTGCTGCTAAAAAATATGACTTAGAGGCATGGATGCCTGGAAGAGATGGATACGGTGAAATAACATCTACTTCTAATTGTACTGACTATCAAGCTAGAAATCTTAATATTAGATATAAGGATGAGGATGGCACGAATAAGTACCCCCACATGCTTAATGGAACAGCTATAGTTTTATCTAGATTCCCAGTTGCGATTTTAGAAAATTTTCAACAAAAAGATGGATCTATTTTAATTCCTAAAGTATTGCAAAAATATATGGGTAAAGAAAAAATAGAAGCGAAGAAATAATATTTGACAGATTGATTATATATTTTAAGTGAAGTTTTATGAAAGGGTTTTTAGAATTTATTAGAGAACAAGGAGTAGTTGGACTTGCTGTAGGTTTCATTCTAGGAGGAGCAGTATCTGATCTTGTAGGATCTATTGTAAATGATTTAATCAATCCATTAGTAGGACTAATCTTTGGTGAAGAAGGTGGACTAAGAGAGCTTACTATAGAGATTGCTGATGCTGATTTAAAGATAGGGAATTTCTTAGCAGTTTTAATTGATTTTGTAATTATTGCTGCTGTTGTATATTTTGGAGTCAAAGCTCTAAAGCTTGATAAATTAGATAAGGAAAAAGATAAATAGTAAATAAAAGGCTAACAGTATATTTTTTGCTAGCCTTTTTAAAATTTTACAGATTTAAATTGTTTTAGTTTGTAAACAACAATTCTACAAAGCAGTTTGATATAGAATACTGGAGTTATAAATGTCACAAAAAATCATCATTTATGGTATAATAGTGCCATGGCTAAACAAATATCGGAGTTAACAAAAAGTGATTTAAAAGGAAAAGTTGTTCTAATAAGAGCAAACTTTGATATAAAGCTTGACGAAGATGAACAAATCACAGATAGCTCTAGAATACAGTCTACAGTTAAGACTATTGAGTATCTTCTAGATAAAAATTGTAAAATTGTTATAGCTTCACATTTAGGAAAACCTAAAGGAGAGGATGTAGATACACTATCTCTAATGTCTATTAGATTTGAACTTGGTAAGCTTTTAAGTAAGCCTATTAAATTTGCACATATAGACGCATGCGAAAATTCTATTAAATTTATGGAAGAAGGAGAAATACTACTTCTTGAGAACTTAAAATTTAAAGAAGAAGAAACATCAAAGAGTGCTGCTAAAAGAGATGAATTTATATCAACACTATTACGTCTTACAAATGTATATGTATTTGAAGGATTTGGTCTTGATGAAACATTAGCATCTGTTAATAACTTTAACAAAGAAGACTTGGTTAAAACTATAGGTTTTAATGTTAAAAGTGAAATTGAAGCTGCTGAAGAAATTAAAAATGGAGAAGATCCAAAAGTATTTATATTAGGTGGAGAACTTACTGAGCTTAAGCTTTCAGTTATAGACAAAATGTTAGATCAACTAGATAAAGTTTTAGTTGGAGGTCCTGCGGCCTATACGTTTTTAAAAGCTAAAGGAGTTAAAATAGGTAAATCTGATTATAGTAAAGATCTATTAGATAAAACTAAAAAAATTATTGATAAGGCTAGCAAAAAAGATGTTGAGATAATTCTTCCAGTTGATCATATAACAGTAAAAGAGTTAGACGAAGAAGCAAAGGCTATTGATATAGATACCCAAGCTATTGATAAGGATCTGTATGGAGTTGATTTAGGAGAAAAGACCTTAGTAATGTATCGAGAAATTATAGAGAGTGCTAATACACTAATTTGGAATGGAACTATGGGTAAATATGAATGGGAGAATTTCAATAGAGGAACAGAATCTATAGGAGAGTTTATTGCCTTATCTGCTTCAAAAAAAGCCTTAAAGATTGCTTTTGGAATTAATACATCAACTGCAATATCAACATTAAAAATAAAGAGAAAACGATTCTCTCATATCTCAACAGATACGAAATCATTCTCTGAATTACTTCTTGGAAAAGACTTAAGTATCCTTAAGAATCTTTAAAAAAATTCTGCTAAACTAGCAGGAGAAATATTAAACTATATATGAATAGACTGTATAAGGGAATAATAATATTCTTCTTATTTATACTTGGAGTATTTATATTAAGAGAAAACTACATTAGCTATACAAAAACTAGCAAGACAAATATAGATTACTCAGAGTCTATAACTGCAAGTCAAACTACATTCTCAGATAATAAACTTAAAGATGATCTAGGAGCTCAATTTTTAGTAAAAGAAGAAACTTTACATAACGAGTTAGAAGAAGGAGAAATTCAGAAAGAAATCGAAAGAGTAAGATCTTTTTTTTATAGATACGGAGCAGTATTATCTGGTACTGAAGAAATTATAGTAAGAAAGGCAAGAGAATGTGGGGGAGACTATAGACTTTTAATTGGAATTGCAGGAAATGAATCTGGATTAGGACGGATACCATATAAATTGTACAATCCTTACGGTTATTTGAATGGAGTACAATATTCTAGTTGGGAGGAATCAATAAATACACTTTCATGCGAGATTTCAAGAGTGCACCTAGCACCGTGCAATAATGAATTACGTTGTGTAATCAATAGATATGCAGGAAATGATGATACGGATAAAGAATTATGGATAAAGAATGTTACTTGGTTTATGAATCAAGTTTAAGGTTATGCTTAATTTATTTTAAAAATTAATTAATACAAATGTACTCACTTTTTACAGATGGTGGATCTAGAGGAAATCCTGGTAATGCGGCAATAGGAGGTTTTATTTTTGATGAGAATAAGAAAAACTTAGATTTTTTTGGAAGATATATAGGAGAAGCTACAAATAATGTCGCGGAATATATGGCTGTTTTAGAGGGTATAAAATTAGCAAAAAAACATAAAATAAAAGAGCTAGGTTGCCATCTTGATAGCGAGCTAGTTGTAAAACAGCTTAATGGAGAATATAAAGTTAAACATCCGGATATGTTTAATTTATATGAGCAAGTTCTAGATGAGAAAAAAAGCTTTGAAAAGATAGAGTTTATACATGTTAAAAGAGAGTTTAATCGATATGCAGATAAAATGGTTAATGTCATATTAGATACTATAGCTATAAAATAGTCACGTTAAGCTTATAAACCTATCTAAGTAAATATGGACTCATATTTACTACTAAAAAAGGAGCTTGATTTTCAAGATATTAGGATCTCTAAATCACCTTCAAACAGAAATATTGTTCCAAATTTCGAAAAACAAATACAAAGTCTTTGGGAAGAGGACTTAAAAAAAGCCAAGAGCGAAGGTTATAAAAGATGGGATAGTATTTTATATCGATTAAACTCTTTCTCTGTAAATAACGATGAACTTTACTTTGATCTTGGTGAAGTAAACTTTAGTACAGCTGTAGGACTAAAAAGTATTAATAAAATAAAACCTCTAAATATAAATTCATTTTCTAAAGCACTCTTTATTAACTCACTAGTTATAACAACTGATAATAAATATGTCTTTGGTGTAAGAAATAATACAAAGATTAGAGATATGATCGGAGGTGTTATTAGTAAAAGCGAAATGGAAGTCAATAATGGTAAAGATTTAGAGAGATTTCTTTTAGTCGAATTAAAAGAAGAATGTAATATTGATATATTTCATATAAAGTCTGTAAAATTTTTAGGTTTAATTCAAAGTAGATCAACCAGAATTTCAATTAGCTGTAAGACTAATTTAAATATTTCATCATTCGAGCTTGAAAATATCTTTAAGAGTAGGCTAGATAATGAGCTTGAAGCGTTAGATTTTGTTGAATATTGTGACTTAGAAGGATATCTGGGAAACTTTGATGGTTATCAAAAGATAATGAAGAATTTTATTTAAAACTTCTCGATTGGCCCATTTTTTTTCAATCACTTCGTTTTCTTTATGAACTTCTTTTATATTGCTGATAGGTTCTTTATAAGGACTTAATAATTCATCGGCACTCTTCTTAGGTATAAACTTAAGTCTGTATAAATAATAAGCTATCCATCCTAAAAGTGGAAAAGCAGCAGCTCTAAATGCCCAACTAAAAGGGGAATCTACTCTCATTTTTTTGCATCTATATATACATATACGCCTATTGAAAACGGTACAAGAATTATCAGCGATAATGAACATATAAATATTTGGATTCCTACTAACTCTTCCACTTTAAGTCTTTAATTTAAGTTGAAACTATATCTACAAATTTTGCTTTTATTCTCCTTAACCCTATTTTCTTTTCTTTAATTTTTCTCAAATTTCTTATTAAAAGATCTTGCGCTTCATCAATACATTTTCTCATATCTCTATCTCTTACTGACACAACAGTATTTTTCATTCCTACAACTTCTAGTGTTGTATCAAATATACCATTATTAAGCTTTACCGATGTTCTTAACTCATAATCTGCTTCATTGTCTTTTGGCAAGTATTTCCTTACTTTTACGAGACGCTTTGTAGCATATTCTTCTAGCGTTTCATAAGTAGGGGAAGTGATGTCTGCGGCATTGAAAGTTAACCTCATAGATTTCTATGTTAAGAAGTTAAATATACTTAAATATACCACATAAAACTATTTCATATTTGACTAAAAAAAGTGATTTATATATTATGAGGTGAATTCCAAATAATTAAATATTAATAATACGAATATGGCTACTAAAAAAGATGATGCTCAAGTTCCTGAAGGTGATAAAGTTGCAGAATATTTTCAAGTTCAGAAAACTTTAAAAACTTTAAGAAAAGATCTTAAAGAAATTAAAGAACAACATCCTGATTATCAAGAACTTCAAACTATTAACAAAAAAGTAAAAGAACTAAGAGATAACATTAACAACGATGATGAAATTAAGACATTAAAAGATAAAGTTGGTCAACTAAAAGAAAGACACGACCTAATAAAAGAGCTAATCAGAATCGATCTTATTGAGACTTCAACTGATCATGTTAAAAAAGAAGGAAAAGCACTAAAGCTTGTCTATGTACTAAAAGAGGTCAAAGAAGATGATGCATAATTAAAAGCTACTTTAATAAAGTTTGCTAGTAAGCTTTCTATTGCCTTCAATCATAACTCTTGTTTCCCTTTACCATTATCTATTGTAAAATACACAGAACACTGTCACCTTTTATTCTATTTTGCGTCTTAAATATTAGTGAATGAATACAAGCCTAGAAACAATTTATAAAGAATATATTGATGACATTTACAGATTTTGTTACTTTAAATTAAGTTCAAAAGAGGAGGCAGAAGATGTTTCTGCCGAAGTGTTTATAAGACTTGCAAATCAAGATATAACAGAAATCAGAAATGTTAGAGCTTGGCTTTATACAGTAGCAAGGAACTTAATAATTAATACTTACCGTAAGAGAAAAAATAATATTAGTATTGATGGTAGTTTTGGAGAAAATGAGTCAGGTGATAGTTTTAATATAGAAGAGATTTTAGCTGATAAAGAGAATTTTGAAGAAGAGTTAATTAAGGAAGATTTATTAGAGAAAATTAAAAATAGTCTAAAAGAGCTTGATGATATTAGTGCTGAAGTTATAACACTTAGAATATGGGAAGAATTTAAATTTAAAGAGATCTCTGAAATTGTTAATATAAGTGAGGATGCTGTAAAAAAGAAGTTTTATAGAGGAATAGATGTAATAAAAGTAGCAATAAAAATGGCAGAAAATAATGATAAAAAAACACAAGGCGCAAATAATAGCGACGAAAGACTAATCGTTTCTGCTATACAAAAATTAGGTAGTATTGACAGTTATAAAGCTGACCAATTTTTCAAAAATGAATTATTAGAAGATATTAAAGAAATTGAATCAAAAAAAGAAGAGGATAAACGACCAGTTAGTTCACTAATCTTCTTAAATGGAGGTAAAATCTTATTAAGTTCTTTTACCCTAATTTTTCTTGGTATAGCTAGTCTTTTTGTCCTTCTTTCTGTTCTATCAAATCATGGTAATAATAATTCTACATTTCAAGAAGATAAAGAAAATAATGACCAAGAGTTATTAGACGGCACGGGAATAGATAGAATAACTGAGGTAAAAAGAGAACTACCTAAAGGATGGGAAAAAATTACTACTAATGCATGCGGACTAGTTGCTAGTTATCCTGCAGCTATTTCTGAGAAAGATTCTCTTCTAAAAATTCCTACGTCATTTCCTACTTCATTTCCTAAAACAAATGAATTTTCGGATACATCCGAGAAATTATTTGCTGGAAATGAGAACTTATGGCTTGTAACTAAAGACAATATAGATAACAATTTCCAATACGAGCGAATTACTGAAATCTCAGCATTTGATAAGAATGATATAACAAATAGATTAGCCAAAATCTCTGTTGAATGTAATAAAAATAAAGATAACTTTACGATTACTGAATATCTTGAAAGTATTCTGGAAGATGAGTTTGGTATAGAAATTGAAAGTATTGATGAATATATTAATGTAAGCTTAACAAAAAAATGGGGACAAGAAGTTATTCTTACGAGTGAGCTTGATGATAACAAGGAATTAATATCAAAATCATATTTCTTTATAAAAAATGATTATTTATATAAAGTGACTTTTATTTTAGATGAAAGTATTGATTCTGAAGCAAAGACAGTGCTTGATAATCTAATATTTAAAGAGGTAGACGAAGAACTGGATACTTATGAGAGTAGAATGAATAAATTGTTTAACTCAGCATTTATCCTAAGCGAAATTAAAGAAGATGATTTAGCTAAAGTTTTTTATTGTAATGATAATATTAAGTCAAATATTAATGTGAATTATTCAAGTTATAAAATAATTAGTTCTCTTAATTCTAAAAGTAGTGTTTCAGAATTTGAAGATCTTATGGAAGAAGATAGTTGGTTATTATGTAGAAAGAATGATTCTTCAAGTAAAATAGGTAGAGTTTATAGAAAGAATAATCAATTTGTTTACTTTACAAGTAGTAATTCTAAGAAAGATTTAGAAATTTCCTATACTTGGGATATTAACGACATTTAAAAAATAAATGGAAAATAAAAGAAAACTATCCCCTAGAGAAACAAATCATTTAATTAAGTTTGGAATTGATCCTTTCTCTGATGAGATTCTAGATTCAGGAGAAATCCCTGTTGAATATTTAACTGGATTAGCAGAATTTTATGAAAGAGACTTTGTAGTTTCAAAGGAAACATTAATCCCAAGAATAGAAACTGAACAAATGGTAGATATAGCTCTAGAGTTTCTAAGTAAAAAAAAGGGTAAGATGTTTCAATTTGTAGACATTGGAACAGGTTCTGGAGCTATAGGTATTACTCTAGCACTTGAACTTAGAAAAAAAAGAATAAAATATATAGGTTCCCTAACAGATGTAAGTAATGATGCTCTAAGCATCGCTAAGAAAAATGTAAGTAAGTTCAAAGTAGATTTAAAAATAAGAGAATCCAATCTTCTAGATTCATTTTCAAAGTTTGCTAAATTTGATTTGATACTAGCAAATCTGCCTTATATACCAACTGAGAGAATAAATAATTTAGATAATAGTGTAAAAAATCATGAACCTCATCTTGCATTAGACGGAGGATACGACGGACTAGATTTAATAGTAAAGCTTTTTTCTCAGATGGAGGTGCATCTACAAAAGAATGGATTAGCTATATTGGAAGTTGATGACAGTCATGATGAGAGATTACTAAATGATGTACTAATCCAACACGATTTTATAGGTAGTGTAAAAGAAGATCTAAATGGCAAAGTTAGATTTTGGATCATTTCAAAAAGAAAAAATAATAAAAGATAAACTCTTTTTGTTTACTCATCAGCCTTCT
>JAUZRK010000007.1 GCA_030950485.1 Candidatus Dojkabacteria bacterium
GAAATACCCATCCCCCAAAAAATATTAAAAAAAAAAGAAAAAAAAATATATATATACCAATAAAATAAAAAGTCTAGTTTCCATTAATAGGTAAGCAACTAGGCGTTCTACGAAGACCCAAAAAGGTCTGCACGCAATACCTTATGAAAGGCGTTCTGGGCAAAGCGGATAACAGACGCCGGGCAGTACGTGCAGAGCCGCGGCCGAGCAAAGCGCCGCAACACAGCTTTAGCGTTACCCCAACGCTACGCGCACCCCGCTGACATATAAAGGGTATTATCTGCGACTCCTCCTTGAGAAGGAGGAGAGAAACCTTGACAATGGTTTATCCATTACAGACTTACACAACATTTTCAACAAGTTTAAACTATCGTACAAGGAGCCCTTCACGCACTCAACAACCCTTTACGTCGATACCCAGAGAATCCACGGGGATCTCACTGTCTCCAACCCTCGCAGTTTCATCAAATGGGACGCCTTACGACACAGATCAACATCACTACTCAAAGCCATGCAGATCCGTAGCCGACCACTACGCCGTTTTGTTAGCATCGCCAACCGCCAACGGCTTGAGCGCGGTGTTACAACTACAGCAGAAGAGTGGTTCTCCTTGAGAAATGTGGTATACGTTGTCGTCATTCCAAGGAAAGGACAGTTTTACATCGGTTCAACTTCATTCGACACCATGCATCGGCTGAAAAAGCACTTCTATGGAAGGCGAAGCGGCCACCGATCCGCCCTGTCGTCCGCCTTTACGAACATGGACGGCCAGTTGTTCGAACGATCTTGTTTTGCCTTCCCACTATACCAAGTCGACGACAAGATCCACCGAGAGAAAGTCGAAACCGGAACTATCCAGAAATACCAACACCTCCCAGGTTGCCTCAACACCAATGAAAAGCACGCACGTGTGCGCGCAGCGAACCGACAGCACCGGAGCCCCAATCGTCTGCCATCGCAATCTATACCCAGCCGCAGAGAGCGGCAAATGAGCAACAAACTTTCCCGCCTCGCCTCCTGTTCTCCTGAGGATTTAGGTAAGTCTTTAGCTCGTTATAGCAAAAGCTCCCTGCGCGACCTATTCCACGCCTGCGACGACGAAAACCTGAGGATGAGACTCAGATTAGAACGCAACAAAACAAACCGACCAATTGACACCGCCGAAGAGCGGATTCGCCCGACGTTCAACTTCTCACACCGTTTGTCACGTCCTGCCCTACGGTCAATCATCAGCCCCTTATTCCCCTACGGCAGCAAACTGTTACAGAAAACTTGCTTTAACTTCAAACTTCAGCGCACCCTAGGAGCCACTGTTCGAAACTTCAGTCGGTTCTCCCGTTCGTTACCCTTACCAAGTGACGTTCCGTGCACCTGTGATGCACTTCTTCTTGCGCTTGGAGCTGAAGGTCAACGGCATTTCCGCGACGGTCATCTTGCCACAAATGACCCCCTTGCCATTTCCCCTATGCTACCGGCTGGCGAACTCCGTGAACTCTTCCTCTTCATCTGGGATCAAGGGGCAAAATTTAGAGGGGCCACAACAAAAGAAAAAGCCATTCAAATCTTTACAGAAGATATAGAGCGATACAGTGCACAATTGCACGATGCCTGCCCCATTGACAACTTCCCGCTCAAGGACAACATCGACATATGGAAACGTAATTGCGTCAACGAGTACACCAAATCCTGCAACGACGAACGCAATTTCTTCATTCCACCAGAGATCTACAACTGCTTCAAAGAAATCTCAGCATCCTTTGTTATTGGAAACATGGACAAAAATCCACAATCTTTGACATTGAGCTGCGCCAGAGCATACGCAACCCGCCTTCGAAGCCACATCTCTTCTACAGAAACATACGAAACACCGACAGTCACCCCCGAGACCGTGTTTCTTCGGCACAAGGAGTTCAACGACAAGTACAAGCTGAAGACACCAAATGTTCTCCCATACCTGTACATTATCTTGAAGTTGCACAAGGAGCCTTGCAGGCCCTTTGACAGGTATATCGCCGGCCATTCTGAGTTAAACGTAGTCAAAGTTAATGGTATCACCGAACACAATCGCAGAAAGAACGGTCGATACCCAGGTGAAACAACTCTCACAGCACTAGGAAAACACGTCACACTGTTCCTTGACGCTATCATCGATATCCTTCTCTTCGAAGACAAGATACGTATGGAAAACGGCGATCCAAGACGCATCTGGATCATTCGCGATGCCGCCGAAAGCCTCACTGTCTTGTCAGGTGCCCAGCAAGTGCGCTGCGACGATTTCTCTACTATGTATACACAATTACCGCACGAGATGATCTTTACATGCGTAGAGCGTATGATAAAGCGGGCCCTTCAGTTCGTTGCTTCACACGTTCATCAATCGTCAACTCTAGACATCGATCGCCTGAAGTTCGTACCCCTGCACAAAAAGGACAAAGTTACCATCTTCAACTCATGGCAACTTGATGGCAGCAGTCAATGGCATTTCACCCCTACCATGGAGGCCATTCGTTTCATCGTTTCGAACGCTTATATCATGCAAGGTGACAAATTCGTCCGTCAAGCGAAAGGTTTAGGCATGGGACAAGAACCATCTGCCCCACTTGCCAATCTTACACTCGCAGCACATGAATTAGCCTTCGTAGATAGAGCCCTCGCGAAGCATGGACCCGCGCATGTAAGTTCTTCATTCAATAACTTCAAGCACGCTTGCCGTTACATCGATGATAGAGCTTCCAATCTTAACGCCAAAGATCTCCCAGCTTCTGAGGACTACAAGCTTCAGCTCCATGAAACCGGCAACTCCACCTCACCTGACGGCGCTCCTTTCCTCTTGTTCCATTTCCATACCATCGCCAATCAGCTGCACTTTACGATGAGAGATAAACAAAATGCTTTCCCATTCCAGCTAGTGCGATTTCCATCTCATGCCAGTACCATGCCTGAATCGAACAAGATCGGCTGCGTTATCTCCGGTCTCGTAGTCCCCTTCCGTTTCAGTCAAGATCTCCAAAAATTCACACAAGCTGTCTACCGACTCCTTAGTAACCTTTTCACCCGACGCTTTCTGTTACATACCATTCAAAGTGGAATTTCGAAGTTCATGCAGCGCCACGTAGACGACCAATCCCGACGCCAGCTGTATGACATCGTCTTCCGTCCAGTTTTGTCCATTTGGCCCTTCAAAAAAGACCCCCTAGGCAAGTCGGCACATTTGCCAGCCACAGTAACTATCCCGCTGGCTCCTAACGCCGTAACCCAAGACAGTACTATTCAACAATCATCTAATCTATCTTCATCACACCGCGATCGTTCACCAGAACCCTCGAGCAGACAAATGAGCCCCCCACGGAACACACTCTCCGACCCCTCTGACCTCACCGTAACACCCCTAGATGTTTCCTTCGCGGGCTCAGAGGTGCCACAGGATACTGAAAAGCTTACACGAACTGAAGTTTCTTTACTCTTGTCACCCGAGAACATTTCTACTCCTCCGCTTTCCGATGTTCCAAGTCTAGCGCATCTCCCTGCCGATATCCGCGCTTCCCGGACTGACTTGCTCGCGCTCAAGGAAGAAAAAGAACTCAATGACAAAGTTATAAATTCTTTCATCTTCCTTTTGACCCAGCTTCTCTCTTCTGCTAAAAAGGACGTTTACATCGCGTACACGCAGTTCTACGACACCCACATTTCCCAGCAGCAGCAACGGTCCATGAGGACACCGCCACTGGGTGACATCTTCTTACCAGTACACCTAAAACCTCTCAACGCCCAAGCGCACTGGATTATGCTGCACTACGCACAGCCCTTAAACAGCATACTGTGGTATGATTCTGCTCCAAGTTATGTTCCCTCCCTACGTATCAAGGCCCTTGACAATTTCTCCAAGTGGCTTCTCCGCACGCACAGCTCCCAACCCACCGTGCTCATCGGATCTAGCCCTATTCAAACGAATTCCACGGATTGTGGCGTCTTCGTGCTTTCCAACATTGTTTCTCGTCTTCAAGCAACAGTGTTCAACGCCAAAAGGACCTCCCCTCTACGAAGAAACCAAATCGAAGATCACCTTGTCAAGAATGACCTTGCCTCGCTGTTTAGCGCAGAGCCATCTAGCCCCTCACCCTCACGACTGGACAATCCAGTCGCATTCCCTGCTCTGCCGTCTGCATCTGGCTTGCGAAGTACCACGTATTCCCCATCGCAAAAGCCATCTTCTCCTTCACGCATTCAAGTAGCACCAGTCCCTGCCCCAATAGACTCCGACACCTACCCTCCCCTGGCGCATACGACTGTTCAGCAAACGATCACAGGAGAACTCGCCCGAGCAACCGAAGCAAACGAAACCAGCACCCCTACGCCAATAGCTCCCAAGCCGACCGCCAAAGCTTTAACTAAAGCTTTGCCCAAAGCTTCACCCAAGATATTCAACACTGCCCCCTTCGGTTCAACAACACCGTCTTTACAGCAGCCTGTGCCCAAACCCGCGCACAAACCTGTACCCAAGCCCGCTGTAAAACCTGCTGCGAAACCTTCTACAAAGCCTGCTGCGAAACCCGCCACGAAGCCCGCCACGAAGCCTTCTACAAAGCCAACTACGAAACCTGCAACCAAACCCGCTACAAAGCCCGCCGCGAAGGCTCGCACAAGACGCATACAATGCAAATGTGGAGCAAGAATGAATTTAGATGATGGAAATCTGTTATGTGAGTCGTACCAAACATGCCCATACAATCGCCCACTGACTCCAAAATAGAAAAGTGTTTTGTTGGTGCTTCTACTCTTCTACTGGGATACCTGGGACGTACCGGCCAGACCACCGTGAGCAAAACGCGTGTAGTAGTACTTCTACTACACTTCGAGACAAGATGGCTAGCAACAGCAAACGAAGTTACCAAGCTCACTTACGAGTCGTCCAACTCATTTATGAGTCGTTCAGCTTACCTATGAGTCGCCAAGCACCCGCAGTTGACTGCTCTAACGTGCCCCGTCATTATTTCAGACGATTCCCAGACACGACACACCTGCCTGCAAATCAGCCCGCAGGAGGACATTTCCGAACTATCACGGTTGTAAACCAGTAGACAGAACCGAACTCAGCATCGCACAACGTTCCGAAGAGTGATCAAGTAGTCATGAGGTCCCCCGCGAGTAGCGAGCGTGCGACGCAAGAGACGCTTAATGCGCACGCCCTGGTCTCACCTGGCTCAGACCTATCCATGTCAGGTCTCGCTTTCCTCACTTCTACTCTGCTTTACTCTTTGAGATTGTTGTTT
>JAUZRK010000008.1 GCA_030950485.1 Candidatus Dojkabacteria bacterium
AAATTAAGACATGATTCGCAAGGAGTTGTAGATTCTACTTTAGAACGTCTTAAAAAGACATTTAATGGGATATTTGAACAACTAACAACTTTAGATGTTTTACTTGCTAGATTATATTTAGAAGATACAAATACATCATCCATCCAAACTAAATTAAATGAAATATTAAGAAAACAATATAGAGAAGCTAGATTAGATCCAGGGCATCATAAATGCATTAATATTGGGAGAAAATCAGTTAATATATATCTAGATTTATTGCTTGGGAATAAAAGATCAAAAAAAATTATTGAACATTAAAAAACAGCTTTTTGCATTCAGTTCGGCAATTATAGCTACTTTATTAAAGCAATTCCTTCAACCATTTACCAGTATAGCTTTCCTTAGTTTCTGCAATATCTTTAGGCGTTCCTAAAGCAACAATTGTTCCTCCTCCATCACCTCCCTCTGGACCAAGATCAATAATATGATCTGCAGTTTTAATAACATCCAGATTATGTTCAATTACTAATACTGTATTTCCTTTAGCGACAAGACTATGTAATACAACTAATAGCTTCCTTACATCTTCGAAATGTAATCCAGTAGTTGGCTCATCTAATATATAGAACGTTTTACCCGTAGATCTTTTTGCAAGTTCAGAAGAAAGCTTAACCCTTTGAGACTCACCTCCTGAAAGAGTTGTTGCAGCCTGTCCTAATTTAATGTATCCGAGTCCGACATCTTGTAGAGTTACTAGTTTAGTATAAATTTTTGGAATATTCTTAAAGAAATCAGTTGACTCATCTATAGTCATTTCAAGAACACCAGCAATACTTTTACCCTTATAGTCAATCTGTAAAGTTTCTCTATTGTATCTTTGACCATCACACTCCTCGCAAGTTACATATACATCTGGTAAAAATTGCATAGATATTTGTATAACTCCAGCACCTTGGCATTTTTCACATCGTCCACCTTTTACATTAAAACTGAATCTTCCAGATTTATAACCCCTACTTTTTGCCTCTTTAGTAGAAGCAAAAATGTCTCTAATATCTGTAAATACTCCTGTATAAGTAGAAGGATTTGATCTTGGTGTTCTTCCTATCGGTGATTGATCAATGTCTATAACTTTATCGATATGCTCTAATCCTATAATTTCAGAATATTGACCTGGTATTGCTTTAGATTTATATAAATGTCTAGCAATAGCTTTATATAAAACTTCATTAACTAGAGATGATTTTCCTGAACCAGAAACACCTGTAACGCAGACAAACTGACCTAATGGTATATCTACATCAAAGCCTTTTAAGTTATTGTGTCGTACATTTGTAATTCTAATTTGCTTATTTTTCTTAGGTTTAACTATCTTAGCTCTTTTAACGGGATCAAAACTTTCAATTTCTTTATAGATTTCATCTTTATCTACTTTTTTCTTTCCAGATAAATATTGTCCTGTAATTGATTCTTTAGTGTCCTCTACTTCCTCTGCAGTTCCCTGTGCTACTACTTCTCCGCCATGAATCCCTGCTTTAGGTCCGATATCTAATACAAAATCAGCCTTTCTAATTGTATCTTCGTCATGTTCAACAACAATAACTGTGTTTCCAATATCTCGTAAATTTTCCAAAGTCTTTATCAATCGTTCATTGTCTCTTTGATGCAATCCAATTGAAGGTTCATCTAGTACATATAGAACTCCAGTTAAACCTGTACCTATTTGAGAAGCCAAACGTATTCGTTGAGATTCTCCTCCAGATAGTGTTCTTGCTGTTCTATTTAAAGTTAGGTAATCTAATCCTACTGAACTTAGGAAATTTAATCTCATAGCAATCTCTTTGAAAATTTGATCTCCAATTTCAAGTTCTTGTTTTGATAATGTATCCTCATCTACAGTAGGCGATTTTATTCCAAATAGTTCTTCAAAAGTAGAATTTTCGTTGTCTTTGTTATTTTCTTTTGATTTATTCTTCTTAGATTCATTTTTACTTATTTCATTTATCCAGTTGACCGAATCTTCAATGCTTGTAGATGAAACATCTACAATATTTTTACCATGAATAGTTACAGCAAGTACTTCTCTCTTTAGTCTATAGCCAAGACAAACAGGACATTTTAGTTCTGTCATATACTGTTCAATTTCTTTTCTTACAAAGTCAGAATCAGTCTCAAGATATCTTCTCTGAAGACTATTAATAACTCCTTCAAATTTTGAATTCCATTTATTTTTCTTACCATCACTATTTACATACTCTACTGTATAAGTCTTATCGCCAGTTCCGTAGAATAGAATTTCTAATTGCTTTTCTGATAATTTTGAAAGTGCGGTTCTTAGAGGAATTTTATGAAGTTTAGAGACCTCTTTTATTAAATTCAAAGTGTATGAATCACCTCCCTCAATAACTCTAGCCCACGGATATATTCCTCCTTCCATTACAGTAAGTCTCGAATTATAGATCATTTTAGGATCTATCTCTTTTATCATTCCTAAACCATTACATTTCTGGCAAGCACCGAAAGGTGAATTGAATGAAAAAGAATGTGGTTCAATTTCTGGAAACGAATCTCCTGTTTCTGGATCTACTAGATTTTCTGAAAAGAAAACATCTCTAGATTCATCTACTAAATTTACATAAAGCTCTCCATCTCCCATATTCAGGGCAAGTTCTATTGAATCAGTAACTCTTTTAATAAATGCTTTATCTTCTTTTGAATCATTTTTTATAACTAGCCTATCTACAACTAGCTCTATATTATGTTTTACAAATTTATCTAATTTTATATCTTCTTCTAGGTTATATATCTGACCATCCACTCTAGCTCTTACATATCCTTGTGTTAACAATCTTGAAAATAACTCTTCATAAGTTCCTTTTCTACTTTTAATTAATGGAGATAAGATTAAAAGCTTTAATCCTTTTTCATTTAGTTTATTAGCCTCTACACCGTCTAGTATTCTATCAACTATCTCTCCTACAGTTTGTTTTTGTAGATGAGCTCCGTTTATTGGACTTCTTGGATGACCTACTCTTGCAAATAAGAGTCGTAAGTAATCATATATTTCGGTTACTGTTCCAACTGTTGATCTTGGAGAGTGTCCTGTGCTTTTCTGATCTATAGATATTGCAGGGGATAATCCCTCAATTAAATCAACATCAGGTTTATCCATTAATCCTAGAAATTGTCTTGCATATGCAGATAAAGATTCTACATATTTTCTCTGCCCTTCTGCGTAAATCGTATCAAATGCAAGAGATGATTTACCTGAACCTGAAAGCCCTGTAATAACTGTTAGTTTATCTTTAGGTATATCGACATCTATGTTCTTAAGGCTATGTGTTCTGGCTCCTCTGACTTTTATATAATTTTTTCTATCGGACATTAAATTTGCGTAATCAGAGTATTATAGCATTAAATGCCTAAGTCTCGCAGATTACCAATGACTATTCATATTACATACCTCATCTGGTATTATTAATTAAACTAATAAAGAAAATGGCAGAGGATGCTTTTTATACAACAAACTACGATAACAATACTGATCAGTTTCCAGAAGATGACCCTCTTAGGCATATACAGACTGAAGATGAATTAGCTGACAGAAGAGGACAAAAGAGATTACAAGCTATAGATTGGGTACATGATCTGATAGATGGAATAGACGATGCTGATGAAAGAGAAAAGATAGCTAGAACTTTTCCAACTTTGTTTATAGGTCCATTAACTCAAGAAAGACACGAAGACGTTAATACTGCACTTGCAGAAAATATAGAAAATTATCGTAAGCCTAAACTTTCAAAGGCTAATAAAGGTGTACACTCAGATTTATATCCTGCAGCTGATAATACTGGGCATCCTAGAAACTCACTTATAGTAAGAAACTTGTTAAATGATCCAAAGATTCAAATATTAACAGATATAGAAAATATCGAACAAATAAGCGATACAAGAAAAAAGGAAATATTAATTGCAGCAATAGATACAATGTTATTTGCTTTAGTAAATGGAGCAATAATTTCAGATATTAGACCAGCTAATATTGCGATTAGAGATATTGATAATGAAGACTTTGAATTAATATTTTTCGATATTGATGTAGATTTTCAAAGAATTACTATAGAAGAACTACGAAATAATTACTATGGAGGTTTTGATGATGATAGTGAAATAAGGGCAATAGCCACAAACATAATAGGTACATTATATACATTTCGTGAATTCTTTTATCCAGATAAAGCCTTCGAATCATTGCCTGTAGAACTCGAAGATGATATTACTGAAATTTTTATAAATCTAATTACAGGCAACCAAATTAATAAATCTAGCCGATTAGAAAAGCTTACAACAAAACTCTATGGTCTGATAACACAAACTATATAGTTATACTTAAATCCTCAAAACATTAAATGCCATATAGGTTAGAAATACACTAAGAAGAATTAATCCTTCATACCTCTCTACTGAATGTTTTTTTCCAGCAAACAGAGTTATGTACATAAGAAGACTTGCTAAAATTAAAATCAAGAAATCAATTGTCAGATCTGTCTCTATCTGAATAGGATTAATCACTGAACTTAATCCCAAAATCCAAAAAATATTGAAAATATTCGAACCTACAATATTACCAACAGCTAGATCTGCTTTACCTTTTCTTGCAACTACTAAACTGGTTATTAGTTCAGGTAAAGAAGTTCCTATCGCAACAACAGTGAGTCCAACAACAGCCTCACTTAATCCAAATTGTGTCGCAAGATTAGATGCTCCTATTATACTTAGTTGTCCACCTACCATTAAAGCTATAATACCAAGAGCTATATATAAATAAGTCTTTCTCTTGCTTATTTTTTCACAGCACTTGTAGATTCTCCACCAATATTCGCTACTCCAAAAGTGTAGTAGAGATAAATTGAGAAGAAAGACAGTAGTATCAGTCCGTCAGCTCTAGAAATTGAAGAATGAGATAGACCAGTTAAACTTACATCGCTTGCTAGAACAATAAGAACTAAAACACCAAGAAAACTAAAAGGTATTTCCTTCCAGATTGTATTAACTTTTACTTTTAAATCCGATACTAAAGAAGTGGCACCTAAAATCAATAAAATATTACTAATATTACTACCTATAATATTTCCTAGAGTAATCTCACCTTTCCCCTCAATTCCAGCTACAATACTAACCGCCATTTCAGGTAAAGAAGTACCAAATGCGATTATAGTTAGACCTACTACTAGATCAGAGATATTGTATTTTTTTGCAATTGATGAAGCGCCATCTATTAGGAAATCAGCTCCCTTAACTACTAAAGCTAGGCCAATAGCTAAATATATTATATTAATCATTAATACAGTATATTAGAATGATCAAATGATTCCAAGAAGATAAAGATAGCTTGAATGGAGAATCTATCCAGACAGCTGATTGTTTTGCATTACTAGCGTCTTACTATCATCATCATCTAGTATATACAAAGAGTCGGTGTCTACATTATAAGTATACCTTAGACCATCTACAACGATAACGCTATCAACATTAAGATGGTTATACTGATTTATTACATAAAGATAATGATTCTTAGGTACGAATCTCATTTCCATCTTTTTATAAAGATTTCTTCTTTTATTCCAATATTCAGTTGAATCAGGCACCAAGATTACAACGGGTGCGGAGTAAGTCTCATTTATATATTCTGTAACTTTTATAATAAAGTTCATTATTGGCTCCAATTCTTTCATAGTTAGATTTCCCTCATTCTCCATACTAAAGGCTTTCATCATAGCTTCTTGAGTCCTCCCTTCCTTTGCATTTTTAAGCAGATTAAGGCAGCCCGCATTAGAATTAGCTAAATAGCGATATCCTTCAGTTGTTAAAAAATGAATTTCAAAACTCCCCTTGGAATAACTTCTTGTATTAACTGTTGGATGTATTAAAACATCAATCCCTTGTTCCTCAAAACGAACTAGAGTTAGTAATCTTTCACCTTGAACAATCTGATTATCAAGATACGCAGGAATTGCAGAATTGATGACATCGAGCTGATTTCCTCCGTATTCAACTGCAATAGATCTAGCATTTTTTCTAACATCTCTAGCTAACTCAGTTTTCTCTTGTATTTCTTCCTGCAAGCTTCTATCTAGCTGATCCATATATAATTTATTTTAGTAATTATACCATAGACGTCTATTTTAGGCGACACGATCATCAGCTGTCATTTCCATAAAACTAGGTGGCAAAAATATAAAGATTTACTTCATCTTAAGTCAATTTTTATATTATCTGCTATTATTTTATAAGTTATAACTAAAAAACTAAATATGAAAATAAAAAAGGCTCTAATAACTGCAGCAGGCTTTGGATCAAGGGTTTTGCCAATAACAAAAACTATTCCAAAAGAAATGCTTCCAATAGTAAATAAGCCTATAGTGCACTGGATAGTTGAAGAGTGTATGGCTGCTGGTATTGAAGAAGTAATTATAGTAGCTTCTCCAGATGAGGTTAAAACCTTCGAAGATTATTTTTATGGGAAAGCAGAAAACATTAAACAATTAATGTTAGAATAAGGTAAAAAGGATAGATGGGAGAATGTTGAAGAAATATTTAATCTACCTAAAATCAAAGTTATTCCTGAAACTAGAAAACTTCCATATGGAAATGGAAGGCCAGTATTAACGGCTAAAAAAGACCTTGAAAATGAAGAGGCCTTTATAGTCTGTTGGGGAGATGATTTATTTTTGTCTGAAGTTCCAGGTATAAAACAATTAATAGACTATCATAATAATGTGAATTCTGATGGAGTTCTTGGAGTGATAAAAGCTGGGCCAGAGCTACTTACTAAGGGAGGAGTTTTAAAAATAAAAAGTTATGATGAGAATAAGGTTGAGCTAATAAAGGAGAAACCAAGTTTAGATGAGCTTAGAAAAGATACTTCATACGCTAATCTTTATTCATTTGGAAGATACCTTCTTACTCCAAAACTTTTTGATTATCTTAAAGCAGACGCTACTGGTAGAGACGGAGAGTTATGGTTACAAGATGCTAATGATCAAATTGCTAGAAACTATGATATGAGATTCTTAGAGTTAGAAGGAGAGTTCTATACAACAGGAGATCCGGCTAAATATTTCGAGGCGCAGAATGCGTATATGAAAAAGTATTTTTTATAATTTCTAATAACTAAGTAGAGGCCTAAAATCTTAGGCCTCTACTTATATTCAATTTACCTCTTTTAAGATCGTTCCAATCTTTGAATACATTTTCGCCTTTAAGCTTTCTATTGAATAGTAAAATGCTGGGAAAGCAAAAATTACTAATACAGTACTAGAAATAATTCCAAATACAATAGTGTACGCTAATCCTTCCCAGAATGGATCACTTAAAGCTAACGGTAATAATCCAAGTACAGTTGTTGCTGAAGTTGTTATAAGAGCTCTAAATCTAGAGTTTAATGCACCTACAATAGCTTCTCTAATACTTTTCCCCTTATCTCTTTCTTGGTTAGCAAAATCTAATAGCATAATCGTATTATTTACAACAATACCTATTAAGCCTGCTATTCCTAGTTGTACAAAGAAACTAAACGAATTATCAGTAAGTAATAATCCAGGGAATAATAATGGGAAACTCAAAGGGATCGCAAGCATTACTAAGAATGTTTGTATGTATGAGTTAAATTGTAGAACTAATAAAGCAAACATTAAAATTAATGCAATAAATAGTGCAACTGTCATAGCTGCAAATGCTTCTTCTGCATCATCATTAAAACCTTGATCAAAATCAATAGCATCCTTACTTAGTCCAAGAGTTTCTAATTTACTTTCATCAAAATCTTTCTTAATACTTGCTTCAAGATTATCTACAAGAGGGGCTATATCTATATTCTCATCATCATATTTAAAGGCTATAGAAATTTCACCAAATCTTCTTCCATCTTTTCTTGCAATTAAACCAGTTGCTGATTTACTTATGTCTAAAATATCTACTGACTCGCCAAAATCATAATTTTCTATATATTCAACTAAGGCATCATAACCAATTTCTATGTTTGCTCCTTCATCAGCATAAACTTGAGCTATAAAATCATAACCTAAACCTGAGCCATCTGCAGAACTAGCAGTAGCTTGAACTGTTGCTCTTGGATAAGACTCAAAAACTTGTGTCAATTGATCTGTAAGCTCAAGATGAGTTACATTTCTATCGTTGTAACTTACTAGAAGAAAGTCTAAAAATGCCATGTCTTTATTAGCTATTATGTAAGAAGCTGATTCAACTAAACTAGTATCTATAGTTGTTGTAATTATATTCTCTACTTCCTCAGTAATTTCTTCTACCTCACTAAATTCAATATCATTTGGATAATCAATTACTATATTGATGTAATCACCATCTTTGGGTGGTGGAAATTGTGCATTATCAATCTTTGAAACTGAACTCATTCCTAGCCCAATTGCTATTATAGTTAAGATCATTACAATAAATGTATATATCTTTTTAGATAGATACATATCTACAAATTTACTAACCTTATCACTTAAAGTAATTACAAATCTACTTGGTGCATTAATAAATGCATCAATCTTTGATAGTACTCCATTATTATCCTTACTCTCTGTCTTAGAAGATAGAATTAAAACTGAAAGAAATGGAATAATCGATAAGGCAATTACTAATGATAATAATAAAGTTAATACAACAGTCATTGGAATTGGAACTATGAAATCTCCGTATATTCCTGAGATGAATAAGAACGGAGTAAATACTAATACAGTTGTTATTGTTCCAGAAACATCTGCTGGTCCAATTTCATATACAGACTCTTTAATAGCTACTATTTTGCTCTTTCCTGATTTTAATTTTTTATCAATTGCTTCAATCACTACAATTGCATCATCTACTAATAATCCCAGTACTAAGATTAGTGCGAATAATGAGATTATATTTAATGTCATTCCTAACAGGTTTAGCGTTATAAATGTTGAAGCTAAAACTGTAGGTATAAATATAGCTGTTATTATTGAGGCTCTCCAGCTTACAAAAAGTAATGAAATGATTACAACTGCAATGATTCCAGAAAATGCATTTGATTCTAATGAATCAATATTTCTATTTAATTCTTTTGCAAAATCTCCTGAGCCAATTGTAAAAGTATAATTATCTTTAATGTCTGTATCTAAATTATCAAGAGTTTCTCTTACAGCCTCAGAAATATCTATTGTACCAATATCATCAGAGCTTTTTATAACCCCGATTGCTACTCCATCTTTAAAACTGAAACTTCCATCATTCACTCTGTTTCCAACTCTTTGAAATGTTACTTGTTCAGAATTAACTTCTCCAGTCTGGAAATCCAATTTATCTTCAAAAATAGATCTTGCTTCAGCTAAAGATACCTCTTCTCGCTTTTCAATTTCTAGTGCAATAGTTTTTGCAACTTCTACTTGTTCTTCAACCGGTGTTTTCTTATTAGCATTTATAGTAAATAATAAGTCATATTTTTCAGCAACAGCACTTGCTTTTAATGTTTCAAATTCTAGTTCTACATTATCTGGTAAATTCACTCCAGCTAATTCATCTCTTATAAGTTTAATTCCATCTTTATTAGAAATATCTGTATCTAAATAAGCTACTAAACTCATTCCATCTCCAGTTGTATAAGTAAATAGTTGATTTATTTCATCAACTGAACTTAATGCTACTTCTAAAGGCCTCGTTACTTCTTCTAATACTACAGATTCGTCGTTAATCTTATAATCAGCAGTAACAATTCCAATTGGAATTTCAACTGATGGAAAACCTTCCCTAGTCAAACCGCTAGTATACGAAATATAACCTCCAGCTAAAATAGCTATAAACAAAAGCAATGTCACTCTTGCTTTATTCGCAAAGGCTGAACTAAATCCTGCTAAAGAGGATCTTAGTCTACTCTGCTTAATTTCCTTTGACATATTTAAATTATAAAAATATAAATTATTTTTTTAGATTAATCGATTTTCAATTTATCAATTAATTTTATTGCCATTTCAAATTCAACTTCTTCTGCATTTTTAAAAATGTCTTTTAAACTTGTAGAAAGTAGTTTCATTGAGTCAGATAAAATATCTACCCCCTTACTAGTAAGAGTTAAAATGTAAGATCTTCTGTTTTCTTTATTTTCTAACTTAGTAATATAGCCAGATTGCTTTTAAAGCTCGATCTGTCTACTTACTGCTGGTTGAGAAACACCTAGAGCTAGTGCTATTTCATTTGCATATTTAAGACACTTATCTTTAAGCATGCTTAATATTAGAAATTGAGAGTAAGTTAGATTAAGTCTAGATCTGAGGATTTCATCAGCTGTTCTATCTAACTCATAGACTAACTTATGTACCTTGTGTATAAATTCCCATTCTTTATTCATAGCGAAATAATTTACATGTTAACTGTTAACTTGTCAATATGTTTTCCTATTGCAATCTTTTAACTAAATAATCATAATATATTTATCTTATTTTTTATCGGTCCAAAACATATGGCCACAAAGGACAAAAAGAAAAGTCCAAAAGATACAGCTGCAAAAGCACCTAAAGGTGCAAAAGCTGCAAAGGAAGCAAGAAAAGCAAAGAAAGCAAAAAAAGCTAGCAAGAAGTAGAAATCTAAGCTATACGAAAATAAGGGCAGGTTAAACCTGCCCTTAGAAAAAATTCATATATGCTTACTATTTATCTTTATCAGCATCATCTACAACTTCGCCTTCTTCGGCATCTTTAGATTTATCTTCATTAGAATCTGAATCATTTTTCTCACCTGACCCATCAGCTGATGTATCATTAGCTTCTTCAGATTGATACAATTTTCCACTAACCTCTTGCATCTTAGTCATTAACTCTTCTGTCTTTGACTTTAATGAATCATTATCAAGCTCTTCCTTAGCCAATTCTTCCTTAAGTTCTTTTGATTTAGCCTCTAGATCATTTTTATCAGCTTCTTCTAATTTTTCACCATTATCTCTAATTAGTTTTTCAGTTTGGAAGACTAAAGTATCAGCTTCATTTCTAATTTTTAATTTTTCTACCTCTTCTTTGTCTTTAGCCTCATTTTCGGCAGCTTCTTTTACAAGTTTATCTATTTCATCTCGCTCCATTTGTGTTGAAGCAGTAATTGTAAGATCTTTTTCCTTTCCAGTACCTTTATCTTTAGCCTTTACGTTTAAAATTCCGTTAGCATCAAGTTTGAAAGTAATTTCAAATTGAGGAATACCCCTTGCTGCTGGTGGAATATCTTCTAATCTAAATGTTCCAAGAACTTTATTGTCTTTTGCTAAAGGTCTTTCTCCTTGAAGAACTTTTACATCTATTGCCGGTTGATTATCAACAGCTGTTGTAAATCTATCTTCATTTTTCTCTGTTGGAATTGTTGTGTTTCTTGGAATTAATACATGCATTTGTCCTGCGTTTACTTCAATTCCTAAAGAAAGTGGAGTTACGTCTAATAGAGTAATATCATCCACACTTGAATCTCCAGATAAAACAGCTCCTTGAAGAGCAGCTCCAACTGATACAACTTCGTCAGGATTTACACTTTGATTAGATTTCTTTCCAAAATATTCATTAACCTTTGAAATAACTAAAGGCATTCTAGTCATTCCTCCGACCATTACAATTTCGTGAATGTCAGATTTTGATACGTTTGCATCTTTAATAGCTTTACTTACAGCTTCAAATGTTTTGTCTACTAAATGACCAACTAACTTTTCTAAATCTGATTTAGTCATAGTTTTTTTTAAGTGCTTTGGTCCCTTACTGTCAGCTGTAATATACGGAAGGTTAATTTCAGTTTGTTCACTACTAGATAAAGCAATTTTAGCCTTTTCAGCAGCTTCTTTTAATCTTTGTAATGCAGCCGGATCATTTTTCAGGTCGATTCCTTGCTCATTCTTAAATTCAGAAACTAGGTGATCAATAATAGCTTGATCGAAATCATCTCCACCAAGGTGAGTATCACCAGCAGTAGATAAAACTTCATAAACTCCGTCACCTATTTCTAGAATAGATACATCGAATGTACCACCACCTAGGTCATAAACAGCAATAGTTTGACCTCCCTTTTTATCTAATCCATAAGCGATAGCTGCTGCTGTCGGCTCATTAATAATTCTTTTTACGTCTAAACCTGCAATTCTTCCTGCATTTTTTGTAGCTTGTCTTTGTGCATCGTCAAAGTAAGCAGGAACTGTAATTACGGCTTCTGTAACTGACTCGCCAAGGAAAGCCTCTGCGTCAGATTTAATTTTTGCTAAAATCTTAGCAGAAATGACTTCTGGAGTGATCCATTTATCTCCCATCTGTATCTCAACTCCTCCCTTTTCACTTCTTTGAATATTAAAAGGTAAAAGTGAAACATCTCTTTGAACTGAATCATCTTCGAACTTTCTACCTATTAATCTTTTAATTGAATAAAAAGTCTGCTCTGGATTAGTAACCATCTGATTTTTAGCTGTAATTCCAACTATCTCAGATTTATTATCTACATCTAAAGCAACTACTGAAGGAATAATTCGACTTCCCTCTTTACTTGTAATTACCTCTGGTTTTCCTGCTTGAACAAAAGAAACTACAGAGTTGGTTGTACCAAGATCGATACCAATAACTTTTCCCATATTAATTAATTTAAAAATTTAAATTATTTATCTAAACTATAAAAGCTAGACTTTTTTATACTTAATTAGCACTTAAAGTATAAGTCTGCTAATTATTATTGTCAAGACTTTCAGCTTAGTTTTATATTGCATTTATATCTAAACTAATTTAAGCTGACATGTATAACTGAATAGTTACTATTTTATATATTTAATATAAGTTTAATGAAAAAATTACTAATAGTAGTAATAGTCTTAGTCGTAATCTTAGGAGCGGCAACAACTGGAGCATATTTCTACGCTTCATCTAACGTAGAGACAAATGCACTTAAAGCTAACCTTAAAGAGTTAGAAACATCAGAGTACACATCAATTTTAGAAGCAACACAAACTGTAACAGCAGAAACTTCAGTAAGTTTTCCTTTATTTTTACCCGAGGCAATAAGCGAGGAAACTGTTTCTACTACAAAATATGTAGCTCACATCGAAGCTGATAAAGCTTCAAAAGTTAGTATAGATGAAAATGGTGATGAAATAAGTGGTAGCAAGAAAGAAGATGATATTGCTACATTTGTTGAAGAAGACAGCCCAATCAAGAGCTACGCTACATGGGAAAATCTTATCAACGATGGAAAATACGAATTAAAAGAGACTAAATTTAATGGAGAGGATGTTTGGGCTTTCCAAATGGAAGATGAAACATTAACAGAAGAATATTTACCACCATTGCTTAAAGGATTTTCAGAAGCAACAGACTCATTTGATTTAGGAATCGATGGTGTTCAAATTGCATCTGCAACTCCAGTATACGAAGGATCATTTATTTTCGACATATATGTTGGAAAGGATGACTATGTATTAAAACAAGTGAATGGAGCAATGACAGATGATGTTAGATTCGAGATTGAATACGAAGGACCTGGAATTGATCAGACTTACGCAGCATTTGAGCAAATAAATGCAGCTATTGAACAAGGAGCAATTGATCCAAATGCTGAAATAGATGCACAAACAGAATATGTTCTAGCTTTACTTCAATCATTTGATGGTGACATCCCTGAACCAGTAGCAACAATTACTCTTTCAGATGTTACAATTGAATTCGCTATTGATAAATTTGAATTAAAAGATGGTAAATCAATGCCAACAAATCCGTTAGCTCTATGGATTGCAATGTTAATTGGTTAGTATAAAAAGTATTAACTTATAAAAAAAAAGACCGCTTTTAATGCGGTCTTTTTTTTTTATAAGTAACTCTCTACTTAAATATATTTTTATGTATTTCTTTTGCTTCTGGATCTGTTAACCCAAAGTATGTAACTCTTACTGTATATTTTGTATCCTTACCTTCTTCTTTATATATATCTGCAACTTCCCAAGACCAAATATTATCTTCAGTTTTTAATATTTCTTCTACGTATGAATTAATATTATTATTTTCATTTAATACTATATTTGTATCTAGACTTACTAATTTCTGATTTATTTCAATTGAAGAATTAATAGCATCAGAGTTAGATAATATATTATCTATAAGATCTAAATCTATCTCTGCTACGCTTGATTTTGAAACTAATTTCTCATTTGATAAATAAATAATACCTATAGCTACTTTCTTACTATCAGCCAAGACATTTATTTCCCAAATTGATTTAGGATGAGCAGTGTTTGGTATGAGTTCAGTTTTCTCAGAATAACTTACCTTTGCTATCCCTAATGACCTTAATAGAGTTTCAACTTCTAACCTTAATTCATCTACATTATCGCTTGAAATTGCAATTGCTAAAGAATAATTCTCCTTAAACTCAGAATTAATTTCTCTAAAAGCCTTACCTATTTCAAAGATGTAGGCTGGATTTATATTATTTTTAGAATATTCTTCAAGCTGACCAAATAGATTTGAAATTATAGTCTGTCTTAGAATTGGAACACCTTCATTAATTGAATTTTGAACTTTTATAGAACTACCTTCTCGATAGTTAGAATTACTATTTTTTTCCTCATCAACTAATACCCAAGATCTCACCTCATCAAAACCATTTGATGTTAAATGGCTATAAATTGAATCCATAAGTTTAATATGTGAAGGTGTAGTTTCTTTTACTACTCTTAATGTAAGATCATCAGTTGGAATTTTGTAAAAGCCTTTTAATCTGATGATTTCTTCAAAAACATCTTCTTCCTGCTCAACATCTAATCTGTTTAGAGGTCTCTTAACTTTTATAAGATTATTTTCTTCATTAACTATCTCAAATCCAAGTCTAGTTAGGTAAGTTTTAGATTCATCATAGGTAATCTTAATACCTGCAATTTGCTGCACTTTATCAAGATCAACTTGAATAATGTCTCTTTCACTATTAACTCCTTCTCCCCTCCATTCATATAAATTTGAAGTTACACTACCTCCACAATGTTTTAGAATTAAATTTGTTAACATTTCGAAAGCATAATCAATTCCTTCAGGGTCTAAATATTTTTCTAGTCTTGCACCAGCTTCAGTTCTAATGTTTAATCTTCTACCATTTCTTCTAATTAAACCTGGATCATACACTCCAATTTCGATAATTATATTTTTTGAATTCATATCAATTGCAGGCTTAGTACCTCCGATAATACCTAAAGACATTGCTTCTCCGCCTTCTGAGATTAATAATGATTCATTATTTAATTCAACTTCTTCTCCATTTAAAGTCTTAATCTTCTTATACTTTGCTGGATCTATTTCCCATGTTAACCCCTCTGAACCCATTTTATCTATGTCAAATGCATGCGAAGGAAAAGCTGTTTGAAGCATTACATAATTAGTTATATCTACAAGATTATTAATAGAATTTATTTCATAAAGCTCAAGATATTCTTTTAACCAGGCTGGAGACTCCTTTACTGTTATTCCTTCGATCTTTATTGCAAGTACTCTTTTTACAGCGTCCTTTGCTTTAACTTCTATTGGTAAATTTTTTAATGATTCATTTTTATGAGATTCTAGATTCCAATTTCTTTCAATTGAGTCATCTAACTTAATGTCGTAATAAGCAGATAGTTCTTTTGCAAGACCAATTATTCCGAAAAGGTCTGCTCTATTTTGTCTAACTTCTAAATCTAAAAAGTTATCCTTCTCCCCGTTATACTCAACCTCTAAAAATTTATCGATCATAAATCCTATTTCAGTATAAATATCCGCAGCTTTTCTTGCATCATCTTTAAGATCTGGAAGATATTTTTTTAGTTGAGAGTATAAAACATTCATTTTTAATATTTGATATGTAATTTAGTTTTAAGCGAGGATTTGGTAAAGAATCTTTTTACTTTTAAGTTCTCTTTCCGTTACCAGTTCAATCCAATCTAGATGTAATTTTAGCATCTTTACTATTTCTTGTTGACTTAAATTTATTAATAATAACTTTGTAAACTTCTCATTTAAGATAAATCGTTGAGTCTTGTAAATTCTTGAACTAATTTTTTCTAAGTTAATAATCTCAGATTTTTCGCTATATCCGATTCTTCCTGGAATTATATATGCGTTATCAGAATTTAATTCTCTTTCAGATTCTATACTAATGTCTAAATTAGAAATATTTCCCGAAAGCTGTAAAAGTTTAAGCAAAAAAACACTTACAGAAAATGCTTTATTAGTTACATCTACATTTAAAAGGTCATAAACAAGGGTAAAAACTTCAGGATCCTTATTTTCTTCAAATATGAAAAAATTTAAAACTTCACAAACAAATTGTAGAAAAACTAGACTATTATAGTCCTTCTTCCATTGAACGAATTCATTAAGAATTTTCACCTCTCCAATAATAGGTACTGCGTAACCTTTTGTAATATTCATACTAATATGATTTCCTAAATCTATAGCATGTGACTTTCTACTAGTACTTTTTTTTATACCTTTTGCTAGAAGCGACTCTTTTTCACCATTGTTATTTATAATTACAACTACTTTGTCTGTATCCTTTGAATTGTAGAGTCTATAGACTATACCCGATGTTAAATGTAGTCTCATTAATCTAAGTATAAAGTTAAAAGTTAAAAGTCTCCAATGAAAGATTATATAGTAATTTTATAAACTCACATCTATATTCATCTACACATATGATTAAATATTTTTAGTTTTTTTATAAATTTTAGAATTTATATTTTTAATTCTTAATTCCTATTATGCTAAACTTGAATGTAATTTTATTATTAAGTTTAATAGACAAAATGAAATATAGAAAGTACTTAACAATTTTAATTCCTTTTATTGCTGTTTTATTTATAGTTCTAATTAGTAGTAAAGATAATTCTAATACCAGAGAGAAAGAAGATAATACTGAAGAAATAAGTGTTCCTGATAGTTTTCTTGCTCTTGAATTTGTAGAAAATCCTGAAACGGTTGAAGGTAGAATTGCAGAGTTAACAACAACAACAAGATTACCTGGAGATGAGAATGGTGAATCAGTTGAAACTGGGGATTCATTAAAAGTATTTTATAGAGGTTGGGAAGCTCAGACTGGAGTTGTTTTTGATGAATCATTTAATCACGACATTTATACATACGGATTCCCTTTTATCGCTGGTAAAGGCGTAATACAAGGTTGGAGCGAAGGTGTTATAGGTATGAAAGAAGGTGAAGTTAGAAGAGTGTATATTCCTTCATCGCTAGCATATGATTTTGATCCAACTAGTCCTCTTAATGGAAAAGATCTAATATTTGATATTGAATTAATCAGTATTGATAAGGCATTGTAGAATAAAATTGATAAGCTCTAATAATTGGCGTAAGATATTTTGTAGATAACAAGATTAAATGGATACTATTTTAAATAATCCTAATAATCAGAGCGGAGCAAATCCGACTGGGGTGAATAATCAAACAACTATGCCTACTATTGGTAGTTTATCTACTAATAATCAGACTGAGAGTAATATAGTACAGCCGCAAAATAATGATATGAGGAAGAAAGAATCTAATGATGAGAAGCTGGAATATATAGATCAATCAGAAAATCCCTTTTTTCAAGAGCCTGAAGACAAGAAGAAGAAAAATGTCTTGGTAGATATCTTACAATCTGTTGTAATAGCTTTATCACTTTCAATTTTTCTATATTTATTCATATTAACTCCGAATCAAGTAGACGGTCCGTCAATGGAGCCTAATTTTTATACTGGTCAACTACTTTTCACAAGTAAATTACATCAATGGTTTGATGGTACTAGTATAGGAGAGGCAACAGGACTTGAATACAATAGAGGTGATGTTATTGTCTTTCAAAAGCCTGGTTTATCTGATTTTATTAAAAGAATAATAGCAGAGCCTGGAGATACTATTCGATTAGAGGATGGTAAGTACTATGTAAATGGAAAACTTTATAAAGAAAACTATGAATTAGATAATGACCAGAAAAGAGATGGGAGTTTTATGGTAGATGGAGGACCTGCAAAAACTGTTCCTGCTGATTATTACTTTGTTTCAGGAGATCACAGAGATGTAAGTTTTGATTCTAGAGAATTAGGTTGGATAAAGAGAGATTGGATAAAAGGAAGAGTGATTTTTAGATTCTGGCCAATAGATAAGTTTGGCTTTATTGGTAACGGGGATCACGAATTTATTGATGTTTAAATCTTTATAATAAATATGGAAGAGCAAGAAAAAGTTACCAAATCAGAAACAGAAGTCTTAGAAAAAAAAGCAATAAGAATAAATCCTAAATCACCTGTATTCGTAGTTAGTATTATACTTCTAGTTCTAACAATCATTTTAGGTATTGCATTAGCTTTTTACTTAAACCAAGGTACAAAACTAGAACATGAAGTTTTAAGTAGTTATGAGAAAGTAAAAAAACCTTCAAATATAGATTTCACTTCTTATGATGGTGATGCCTTCAAGATAGAATATCCGTCTGAATGGAAGAGTGAAGACTTATTTACTACATACTATTTTGTAGATGAGTCTGGATATCCTAGCTCTAATATTATTGTACAAAATAATGCTATTGGTTTTGACCAATATATGAAATTATCTGTTGATCAGATTGACTCTGGAGAGTTTTTAAAAGGTACTAAAGTTATAGACCAGAATGAAGTAGAGATAAATAACAAGAAAGCAGGTAGAATAAGATATGAAGCAGATGTTTTTGGACAAGAATTGATTTTTGATGGAGTTTTTATTATCGAAGACGGGAAAACTTATTTATTAACTTTTGGTGATAAAAAAGATAGTTATGAAGATTCAGTTGAGATATTTGATTATATGATTAGTACATTTGAGATTAAAGATTAACTTATTATTTTGATTTAATGGATAGAAGTTTTAGTAGTGCAGGAAATATAGTCATTTATTCGACAGGCTGGTCTAGTGATTGTAGAAGAGTAAAAATGTTTATGGATGAGTTAAATGTTGTATATCAAGAAATTAACATAGACGAAGATGAGGATGCAGCCCAGGAAGTTGAGGGAATTAACGCTGGAGCTAGAAGTGTACCTACGATTGTTTTCTCTGACAATAGTACTTTAACAGAACCATCAAGAGAAGAATTAATTTCAAAATTAGTGGATTTAGGTTTAATAGAAGATACCTCTGAAGGTAAGTCGTAAATTAAGGAGCTATAGGGTAAATACTGAAATTTAATTATCTAATTATATAGTTAAAGTAGGCGAAGAATTCAATTGTAAAGCTTTACTTAAAAATTTTAAACACATTAAGAACACTCAACTAAATCTTAATTTACAATTTTTAAATTTTTATTCTTAAAAAAAGTGTTAGAGAAATTACGAAATACATTACAACCACTAACTAATATAATGGCCTGGCCATTTTTATGGATTCATCCAAATATTCTTTCTATTCTAGGCATATTTGTTTTTTTACCTGGAATGTACTTTTATTCTCAAGGTAATTCACTTCTTGGTTCTTTATTTGTAGTTGGAGCGCTATTTGATGCAATTGATGGAACAGTTGCTAGACTTACAGGAAAATTTTCCCAATTTGGAGGTGTTTTAGATGCGACTATTGATAGAATTACTGAGGGTATGGTTTTACTTTCTATTGGTGCTGGTAGATTAGCACCATGGGAACTTGTTTTCACAATATTTATTGGCTCTATTTCAATCAGTTATATAAAAGCCAAAGCGGAAGCTGCAAGCGGTACTTCTAAAGTAGGGAAAAATCAATTTTCAGTAGGAATTGGACAAAGAGGAGATAGAATTCTAATACTCTTTGTTGGGTCTATTTTGAATTATTTTTTCTCAAAAGATGATAATAAAATATTATTTGCTTCATTAATTATCTTACTAATTTCTATTGTAATTACCTTAGTTTGGCGAGGAATTATGATTTGGAAAGTATTAGAAAAACAAGATCTCAATTCATAAAAGCTTTATATCAAGCTATATACAAAATAATCAAAAAGTATAGTATTATCTTTTCGTTTAATGTATAGATATGCCTGAAAAAGATAGTGATATTCTAGATATATTCGAAGAAGAACTAGATGGAGAGAATCCTAAAGTTTTAGTTGATAAAACTAGGAGATCGGTACAAGCTGTAGAAATCGTCGATAAATCACTGATTTTAAGCTCACGTCAAAGACTCAGTCAGACAAAAGCATTTAGTACTAGACTTCATGTTATAGAAAAGACTGAGGTAGAGTAGAAAGGTCAGCTAGATTAAGTGACGCGAAAGGTATAGTTCAAGTTGGAATGCAAAGAATCTGTTCAGATATAGAGCTTTGCAATTTAGCCGGAGTTGGCAAGACAGCAATAATCAAGCTTGATCAGATTAAACTAGGAAATGCTAATGAGATGTATGAAGTTGTAAATAATAGTGAATTAGAAACTGGAATGTCATCTTTGATTGCACTAAGTAGCCAATATTTAATTATAAATAATGGCAGAAGATTTTTAATCGAAACTACATTAAAGAGAGCTCAAACTCCTCTAGTATATTTGAATAAATTAAATGATATTTCAAATTTAAATGTAAGGCTAGCAACTGGCAATTTAGCTGAAGACCCACTCGAGTTTATAATAGGTAAAGCTAAAATCTTAGCTGTAGAATTAGGAACTAGGAGAATATTACTTGGAGGTATCTTACAATTTGGACATATAAGAATACTACTTACAGACTTCCCTCCAACTCCATCTGACAAATCTACGCAGATTTTTGAAGACATAGCTTATCTTCAACAAACATAGTAATATTTACTAAGATAATGTTTTATAAATCTTAGTGAAATTAATAAATAAACTTAAATCTGCAGCAATACTTTTAATCATGTCTGGGATATTTCTTATACCCACTTCTTTTCTGGTTAAAGCAATTCAATTAGAACCTATAGAATCTACTAAATTACGTTCTGATCAAAATGAATTTATTAATAGGGAACTTACAAATTCTTATTCAAACTCTACAAATTCGATTGAAAATATTAATCTTATGGTCGGACTTTTGGACGTATTAAATAGTAAAAAGGAAGATTACGGTATTTTTCTATATGATTTTTCAGATAATAGATTGTTTAGCTGGAATGGAGACACTCCAATGCCTACAGCAAGTTTTGTAAAATTACCAATAGTTACTCTTACCTTAAAAGATATAGATTCAGGTATTATTAGCTTTGATACTCCCCTTGCTGTAAGGGATGATCTTAAACATGGAGTACCAGGTGTAATAAGTGAATATCCTGGAGGAACTGAATTACCTATTTCTGATTATCTTAAGTACGTGATAACTATTAGCAGTAATACAGCTCAGTATCATTTGAGAGAAAGACTTGGTGGTACAGGTGTTTAAAATGAACGAGTAATAAATGAATTAGGTGTAAATCCTTATTTTGAAGATCCTTTAATAACTACTGCTAATAATGTAGGAAAAGTCTTAAAGGAAATTTATTTAGGCGAGACTTTAAAACCTGAGACTAGAGATTTTTTATTAGATCTTATGAAAAGCACAGTACCTAGTCTTAGAGATGGGATTCCATATGCTCTTATTAATGAAGATGTAGAAGTAGCAAATAAAGTTGGATTCCTTTATGGAGGAAATGAAGGTGATATCTATTCAGATGCAGCTTTTATATTCTCAGAGGATAGAACCTTACTTCTTGTTATTACTAATAGCAGTGCTCCGCCCTTTCCTGAAGGTATGTATATGATTCAGGATATTACTGAGTATATTTATCAAAATTTTAAAATATATGCATTAAATGAAAAAATTAACTTTTACTCTAGTATTTATAATAATTCTTGCCGTTCTATTCTATCCTTCAGAAAATAATAATGGCACAGAGAACGATTCACAAAATGATTCAATTGACTCTTCAGGTGAGTGTTTTGAAGGAGAATATTATGATGATGAGGTAGATGTTTGTATTCTTGAATGTAATCAAGATCAGGATTGCGATATAAATTCAAATGAATTCTTTAAGGTCTTAGAAGAAGAGCAATCAGAGGCTATTGAGGAAGAAATATTAGAAGAAGAGAAAGTTTTAAGAGAATATGTAATTAATAATGATTCAATTGTTGGCGAGATAGCAGATAGAAGAGATAGCGAGGCTTGGGATTTATTTGTCGAATTATTTCCCGAAGAATATACAGAGTATGTTTCCGGCTATCAAATAATAAGTGATGGAGTTGGAGGAACTTTAGCACTTGTTGAGCAGAATCCTGATGATATTGCTGAATGGATACTGGCTGTAGATTTAGACGATGTCTACAATATTAAGGGAGAAATGAATAAATATGACTTTAGTTTTACTTTAATTCATGAATTTGCTCATGTTTTAACTTTAAATGATGAAGAGATTAAACCTGACAGCGATTTATTTCTATCTAATGAGGATGAGTATGGCGATGTCTACAGTAATAAAGAGTTAGATTGCGATAGTTTTTTTACAATGGAGGGTTGTAGTTATAATGATTCATATATAAATGAGTTTTACTCTGATTTCTGGAGTGATGTCTATCCTGAATTCGAAGATATTCAATATATTGAGGACGAAGATGAGTATATATTTGCTTTAGAAGATTTCTATACTAAGTATGAGGATAGGTTTGTAAATGAATATGCTTCTACTAATGTTGGAGAAGATATTGCTGAAAGCTTCGCTTACTTTATTATTGAGGACGAGCCAAGTATAGAGAAGGTGAGTTTTTTCTATGAGTATAATGATTTAGTTAGATTGAGAGATATTATTAGAGCTAATTTATCTGTAGTTATTAATGAGTAGTTTTGACTATCTCATTTAACGCAATATACTATTTACATAAATATTAATTTCATATGATAGAGTTTGGAAAGTGAGCTAAAATAGGTATTTTCTTAGGAGTGCTTGGACCAATTATTGGAACATTAGTTGCACTAATTGTACCTCTTTTACAAGGTGATTGGGGAGGAGCTGTAATTACTTTAATAGCGGCATTTATAACTTTTGGAATATTTGGAGTAATCTTCTACTCTATCTTCAAACCTATAATGGAGCAAAAGAAGTTATTAATTGATCACCCGCAAAAGGCGAAATATTGGAAATAATAGATACTGGAGTAACTTTAAATAATGCACCTCAAATTAAAATTAAACTAAAAGTAACTCCTAAATTTGGTACTCAATACGAGACTGATGTAAAACTTTTGTTTCCAGAATTAATCCAAATATTTATTCTCCAGGACAGATAGTAGAACTGAAAGTAAGTAAACGAGATAAATTTTAGGTTGTAATTGCACCTAGTGGATATAATTCAAATAATAATCTAACAGTAACCTCTTCTGAAATTGAAGATAAACTTAAAGATTCAAACGAAGAATATAGGGATTTATTATTAAACGGCATATCTGCAAAGGCTATTGTCTTAGAGTATAAACCTATGGGGGCAAATATAAATGGTAACAATCCAGCAGTAGAGTTTGTATTACAAATTATTCCAGACAATCAACCGGCGTTTAAAGCAAGTACTATTTCTGTTATTTCGGAACAATCGATATCAAAGTTTCAACCTGGAGAGGAGATTTTTGTAAAGTACGATCCAGAAAATATGTCTAGGGTTACAATTGAAAGTTCTTAGATTTGTCTCTGTAATATTTTACATCTCTAAATCCTTATTCATACCTTCAGGAGAATCTGATAATCTTTTGTTCGGTGATTGAAACCCCTCCCTAGCTTTAAATCTAGATCTCTGTTTTGTCTCAACCTCTTTTACAAATTCACCACCTTTATTATTCTTACCTTGTCTAAATGTAATATTAATTTCAAAGTCTTTGATATCTACAAATCCATGTCTTCCAAACTTTAAAGTTCCTGAAATTGAAAGACTTAGAGTTGTACATCCTTTCTCTGTATTTATTTTAGGAGTTGCCACTATAACTAAATTTAATATATCTGTTAGGTGACCTATGTCGGGTAGTTGATTTCTTATTTCATAAGATTCTTCTGTTGCGCTTGACCAAAATGCTCCAAGTAAGTTTCCATAGTTATGATTTGAATTGGGAGAAAAAACGTTTCTGATTGTATTAAACCTAAATCTCTTATCACTTAGGATTGGTTCATCTTGAGTTGCAAGCTGGAAGTGGTTACATATATACCCTATTAGCTTTTCATTAAGATCCTCTTCAACCTCAGGTTTTTTACCTTCTGAATAAATTATATCGATATCTTCAAGTTCTGCTCGTGTTTCTATAATTGACATATATTCTCCATAATATGGTGACGATCTTACCATCAATATAGGATTATGCAAGGAATATGTAAATTTAGAGTAAAGAAAATGGGTGTTTAAATAGAATTCTTTATCAAAGCCAATCCGCCATATACACCTACCTCATCTACAAAGTTCGAAATTAAGATAGGAGGAACTTCTGAAATTCTCATCTGGTTTCTTATCTCTTTTTCAATCTTATTTTTAACATACTCATTATTTTGAATCATTCCACCTCCTAGAACTAAAACATCTGGAAGAAATAAATTTAGAAAGTTTGTACAAGCGATTGCAAGATACTCAACAGTGTCTTCCCAAATCCTAAGATCATCAATATTTGATGCATCTCTTAAAAATCTCTCAGATAAAGATTTACCGCCAGCGTACGTTTCAATACAGCCTCTCTGATCGCAAGCACATTGTTTTCCATGAAGCCCAATCATCTGATGGCCAACTTGAGCTTCGAAAATTTTCAAGCCATCTTCCTTGGTAATAAAAGCTCCTCCAATTCCTGTAGAAACAGTTATATAAGAAATTGAATTTATATCTTTTGCCTCTCCAAATTCTAGCTCAGCAAGAGCGGCACAGACTGTGTCATTTTCAAGATAAACTTTACAATTAAAATCTTTCTCTAGTTTTGCTTTAAGATTTTTATTAGCGTAGTCTGGAATATTAGCTGCGACTATAAGCTCACTTCTTTCTTCATTAACTATTCCTGCAAGTGCTACAGCTATAGCATCAATGCTCTCATTTTTTAATACAACTTTTATACTAGAGACTATTTTATCAAATGCAGGTTCAAAATCTTGCGGAGTATCATATTTAACTTCCTCAATTATCCCTTCGGTAGATAGATCTGTCGACGCGATGATTCTTGTCCCTGTTCCTCCTAAATCAATTGAAATATACATTCTTATCAATCTTTGAAAAATTAAGTAATCTTAATGCTCCTTTTTCCATTGCAACTTCGGCATTAATTCCAAATTTAATTTCTGGTAAATTAACAACTTTTAATGTTTGTTGTAATTTTGTTTTGATCATTTCTTTTATATAGCTTTCTTCTTCAAAAAGCTCTCCAGCTAAAATTATTCTCTCAGGTTTAAACATAGCAGAAGCGTTTGCTAAAGATAATGCTAGATAATCTGTAGTCTCTTCTAAAATCCTTTTATCATCAATTACTTTTAAATTCTCTAAAAATCTTTCTTTAATATTGTTTTTACTTATATACATTTCAGCGCAACCTCTCTGGCCACATTTACAAAGTCTTCCATTCTTTTCGATTAATAGATAGAGTTCTCTCTTGGTTCTACGAAGGCTGCTCCGCTCTCTTCTAGCATATGAACATATAAATATGATTTAATATCTTTATTTTCTTCTAGTTCAGTTAAACTTCCAGATAATACATTTTGTTCAAGAATAGCTTTTACATTAAATTCTTGTTCAAATTTAGATTTGATATTCTTACCAGCATGATCTGGGAAAAGTGCACATTTTGAAATATCTGATCTATCTCTTGAAACCATTCCTTTTGAAAGAATAATTATATTTTCTAGATTCTTAGTTAGATTATTTTCATTAATGATTTTAACAATAGATTTATATGTTTCTGAAAAGAGTTGGTGTGTTTTAAAGTTATCCGAGAAGTTTTCTGAATCAATGTTTGTTGATTCATATCTGGTTATCTTTGTGTCTGTTGCTCCTATATTTATTAAAAGATTCATTAAATCTTGTTTATTTCATCAATTATAACCTCTCCATCTCTTAATGTCTTATAGACAATATTATTTTCATCATAATATTTAATTTCATCATTTGTAACTTCTGATTCTTCATGGTCAGATTCGAAATGGGGTACAAAGACATAGTCTATAAGTCCTAGTCCATTCCAGATTACTTCTTTATCCTTCCCATACGAAACTTTTACATCCGCAGGGTCATCTACAAATTCTAGCCCTCTAAAACTTTTCTGAAGAACACAGCAACCCGCGCTAAAACCAGAATAAACGAAGTCTTGCTGTGAAGCTGTTAGATCTTCTATTATTTCATCAAGACCACTTAATTTATATGCCGTTCTTAAAACAAAAGCATTTCCGCCAGTAACCCAGATTCCTCCAAGATCATTAATAATATGTAAAAGCTCATCTTTTTTACCAAAATATTTTTTTAGATCAATACTTACAGGCTGTAAACCTAATTCAATTAGACCTTTAAATTGCAAAAGTCTATTTTTTTTCAACTCGATCTAAATCTGTACTCCAATCTAGAGCATTCATGATTACGCCTACCTTTTTATTTTTACTAAATAATTCAGCTAATCTTTCTGGATTATCTCCTAGTTGATATGATGAGAGGTATAGTTTCATTTTAGAATTGAAATATTAATATAATTTTAAATCAAATAGAACACAGATTGAACTGATCTGACAGATTTACACAAATTAAAAACTTTTCTTTAGGTAAGCTGATCCAACACAACACTCCTCCCCCTCGAAGACTCGGGTGCTCCTCCCAAGTAGGAGATAAAACTCAGAACCCATAACCCACTGTTCAAAACCCCTTCTACCCAACACTCCCCTCCATACTCATCCTAATCAAATCATTCATTTCCATCGCGTACTCCATAGGCAATTCTTTCGCTATTGGTTCAACGAAACCTGCTACTATTAATCCTCTAGCCTCTTCTTCAGTTAGACCTCTAGACGTCAAATAATAAAGTTGGCTGTCAGAAACTTTACTAACGGAAGCTTCATGTTCAACGTATGAATCATTTGTGTCTATTTCGTTATACGGATAAGTGTCTGTTTGAGAACTATTATCCATTATTAAAGAATCACACTCAATTCTAGACTTCGCTCTTTTAGCACCCTTCTCAATTTTTACTAATCCACGATAACTAACTCTTCCTCCATTCTTACAAATCGATTTTGTAGTAATAACAGAAGATGTATCAGGCGCTTTATGGATCATTTTAGCTCCAGTATCTTGATGTTGGTCCTTATCTGCAACAGAAACTGAAAGTACCTCGCCGTGAGCTTTTCTACCAGCGAGAATTACTGATGGATATTTCATTGTAGCTCTTGATCCTAAATTACAATCTACCCATTCTATAATTGAATTCTCCATCGAGAGACCTCTTTGAGTCACTAAGTTGTATACGTTCTTAGACCAATTCTGAACAGTTGTATATCTAATTCTGGCATTTTTTAGTGCAATTAATTCAATTACTCCTGAATGTAAAATTGAAGAGCTATATGTTGGCGCTGAACAACCTTCGACGTACTGAACTTCTGCACCCTCGTCAGCAATTATTATAGTTCTTTCAAACTGACCTAGATTTTTAGTTTTTATATAAAAATATGCTTGTAGTGGAATATCAACTTTAACTCCTTTTGGAACGTAAACAAAACTACCACCACTCCAACAAGCTGCGTTTAATGCAGCATATTTATTATCGTTATAAGGGATCACTTTCCCAAACCATTTTTTAAAAATCTCAGGATATTCTTTTAATCCAGTATCTGTATCTGTAAAAATTACTCCCTTAGATTCCCACTTTTCTTTGACTCTTCCGTAAACTACATTCGAATCAAATTGTGTTTCAACACCTGCAAGAAATTTTCTCTCAGCTTCAGGTATCTTTAATTTCTCAAAAGTATCTAGCATTTCTTTTGGTACATCTTCCCATTTACTTTTCTTTGCACTACCAGGTTCAACAAAAAAATTTATTTCGTCTTCTTTAAAACCTGAAAGATCCACTCCCCATTTTGGAACTGGTCGATCGATGTAATGCTTATAGGCCTTAAGTCTATATTCCCGCATCCAATCTGGCTCATTCTTAAAGTCAGAAATTCTATTTATTAATTCAATTGATAATCCGTTCATTAAGTAAATTATATCATCTAGAAAAAAATACTTTAATCAATTTGCCTATGTTTAATAGTTTTGAGATAATATTTTATATTTTTAAAGATTATTATATGGCAGAGGTATGGGACGCAGGCAATGATTCAAATAATATCATGGAAGTTTTAAAAGATGATAGCGCTACTGAACAATATATTGAGAATTTAATAGAAGAGAAAAAAAGATTTAGTAATTCTCAAACCTCTGTTAAGAATGAGCCATTTACTGCAAAGGGACCGATAGGTCTTGAAGAAGAAGTATCTCTTTTGGAATTGGAGGATAGAGTCACATATTACAAATCTAGCTTAAAAAGAAGGAATGCCCTTTTAGAACAACTAACTCAATTAGAAAATATTACTTCAGAAAAACCTTCTATAATGAATAGACCAGCCATGAGTAGTTATAAAAGAGCTGTGCAAATTAAACAACATGTAGAAGGATTATCTAATCTTATCTTTGATTGTGTATTATATACTATTGAGCGTTATGCCGATATAAATACTCAGTACGTTAATTTAGCTGAAATGGGAGGAAGAACTCATATACACATTCCTAATTTAACTACTTATAGCAAATCAGTTACTATTCCTGTTTCACTGTTAAGTTCTAAATTAGTTTCATCTATCTGATCTTGATCAAGACTATTCCTACCGCCTCTACTCGGTTGTGTTTGTGAATTTGATTCAGATAGTGATAGTGGAATTCTAACAGGAATACTTATGCTTCCTTTTACAGTGTCAATTTCATAAATTTCCATAATAATTTCTCCAGAAGTATCCGTAATCTCTGAGATATCTATTAGTTCATTAAACTCTCCATCTTTGTTAGATCTCAAATTCAGATCAATATCTAAACTAAATATTTGCTCGCTAGAGTCATTATCAATAGTAATTCTATACTGAGCAGGTTTTGTTTTATCTAACTCTCCAGTTAATAAAAATGTATCATTATCTATTTTTTGATTTGGCTGAGGAGAGAGAATCTCCAATGTTGAATTATTGCTTTTACTTACTGTGAATTTTATAGGGTTTGAATCAATTAAGGCTTTACCATTAGATACATCATAAAGTTTTATTATTCCTATTTTTTCAGAAGGTGCTATCTTAAGATTTATATTTTCTTCAAATAATATATCTAAATCAGAAGTAGTTATATTTGTTATATTTTTAGATACTAATAAATTATTATAAAAATCATATACTTCTATTAATAAATCAGTCTCACTGTCTAACCTCCCTAAAATGCTAAATTCTCCATTAATTACTTCATTAGCTTTAGGATTTATTATTTCACCATTAACATCACTTTTTATTTCTACTGTAGTACTATCAATAATATTTTCTACAGGCACATCTTCTTCATTTTGATCTGTATTTTCATCCGTATTATCATTGATAATATTTTCAGTGTTATTGTCTGTATCATTTGTAGAATTATCTACATTTTCACTAGTTCCATTATTTTGATTACTATCTATCTGATCATTTTGTGCTGCTGGACCTTCATTATTACTGCTTCCTAATACGTAATAAACTCCTAATAAAGCTATCATAATAATTCCAAACACTATTAATATCTTCATCATAGAAAAACTACTTTTTACATTTGTTTTAACCTCATTACTAGTAGCATTTGAATTATTACCTCTTAAGTTCTCAGGTGAATTCAAAGGTTGACCAGGTATAGAAGGTGCAATACTCTCTGTCGGTGGTGTGTATGGTTCAATTTTTGATAATGTATTAGCAGCAAGTTTCCCTACCGAATCACCTAAGTCATTTTCATTTTTATTACTATCAGTTGGCATTGGTTCTACAAAATCATCCATGTTATTGCATTAAATTTTTTTCTTTTGATCTTAAATTTCTTTTTATCTCTTTATATCTTGGCATTATTGATTCAACAATATCCCAGAATTTAGAAGAGTGATTCATTTGTCTTAAATGAGCCAGTTCATGAACTATTACATAATCCATTTCAATTTTATCTACCAGTATCAATTTCCAATTAAAGTTTAAGTTCTTTTTTGAAGAACAACTACCCCATCTACTTTTTTGATCTTTTACACTAATTCTATTATATAGAAATCCGTAAGAGGAAGCTATCACTTCAGTTCTTTTAGATATCTCAGATTTAGCTTGTTTTCTAAGCCAAGCATACAAAATATCTTTATGGTTGTTTCTTTTAGTTTCTGAAAGATATACCTCTAATTCACCATTTCTGTTAAGAACACTTTCTTTGATGAATTTAGTATTTTTATAATTAATCTTTACAGGTTCGCCTAGAAGATTTAGTGTTTTTCCATGATCTAAGAATTTCATATAATATCTTAGCAAAGTGAAATACTAAAAGTAAAAAGATTAAATTTCATTATTATTATGTTTACGCTAAAATAAACTATGAATAAACTTATAAAAAATCTTTCAATTTCACTATTATTCTTTATAATCTCAGCTTTTGTGCTGAGCGTTAATAACAAATCATCGGCACAAGTAACAATAAACTTTCCAGAATACGAAGTTGATATAGAAATTCAAAAAGATACAAGTCTTATAATAAGAGAAGAAATAACAAATGAAGTAACGGGAAATTTCCATGGTTTAAGAAGAGATATTCCACTCTCAAATAATCAGTGTGAAGGAAATTTGGAACTTACATGTGGCGGTTTTGAAAGTATTATACCTTTAGGCATTTATAACCAGTTTGGAGATAAGCCAGAAGATGGTACAACTAGATTTTACTTCTATATCGATGATTACGGACAAGAGTTTGCGAGATTAGAATGGGAACTTTACCCTGAAGGAAAGGAGGTAAATTATGAAGAATATAAATGGATAGTAGAATATGAGATTTTAGGAAGTATTGTTGCTGGAGGAGAAGACAATACTCCTTTGTTCTATTGGAATACTCTTCCCGCTGATTCTTTTGGAACTTTTGATAATACTAAAATTACTATTGAATTTCCTAAATCAGTAGATTTAGATTATGAGAAATTTGATTTTCTATCTCCAGTTGGATTTGAATATAGAATTAATAGATCAGACAATACAATAGAATTTCAACTTGGTGATTTCCCTTATTACGATAAAAATTTTACTGTTGCATATTTCTTTGATAACAATGATTTAAAATTGCCTAACTTTAAGAAATTAAAACCAGGCCAAATAGACTTTGATTTCGAAAGGCCTTTATCTCTATCAACTATATTATTTAATGAAATTACTTTAGTAGATGCATCAACAACAAGTGAAACTATCTACTTTTTACCAACCGGAAAGTATGAGTTCGAGATTAAACATATTGGATATAAAACAAAAACTGTCGAAGCCGAAATTAAATCAGGCGAAGTAACAAATGAAACTATATATTTAGAAGCTAAGGCTTGGATGTCATTTTTGATTGGATTAACTAATGTTTCATTTTTTGTAGGGATCGGATTAAGTTTTTATGCAATATTCTACGTAAGAAAGAGATACTTAAAAAAAGGTAAAGATGCAATTGATATAAAAACGGTTGTTCCAGCTTGCAAGCCACCAACTGGTATAAGTCCTTATCTTTTAGGTTCAATAAAAGATGAAAAAGTTGATAAAGTTGATATTACAGGATCAATTATCGATTTAGCGTTTAGAGGATATATTAAAATTAAAGAACTTAAAAAAGGAAAAAACTACGAGTTAACTAAACTAGAGAATGCTAAAGCAACTGTAGAATTAGATAGTATAGAAAAAGATCTTTTAGAAGCAATATTCGGTAGTAAAGATAAAGTAGAAACAAAAGATTTAAGTTATACATTTGTTTCGAAGCTTAAAATCCTAGAAAAGGATATTTATAAAAAATTAGAGACGGATGGGTACTTTAAAGAGCAGCCGGATACAGTTAGAGCAAAAAATACAGGTATTGGTATAACTCTTTCAGTATTTGGAGTTGTTTTAACTGTTGGATTAACAGTTTTTATAGTTACACTGATGGGAATACTTAATTTATTCACTATTGGAATTGCAATGTTAATTTTAGGACTTGGAATTCTTTTAACTGCAAAGTATATGCCATCAAAATCTGAAAAAGGATCTAAAATTTTTGGTGAAATACTTGGCTTTAAAATGTACATGGAGACTGCAGAGAAATATAGAGTTCAAAATCTCGAACCAAAAGATTTCGAAAGATATTTATCATATGCAATAGTATTTGAGATAGAAAAGAAGTGGGCAGACAAATTTAAAGATATATATATCAGCACTCCAGACTGGTATGAAGGTAGCGGAAATATAACAGATGCTTATTTCTTAAGTCGATTTGCAAGAAACTTTTCTAATTCTACTACTAATAAAATTAGTTCATTGACCAAAAGCAGTGGGAGTAGCGGAGGACGCGGTTGGAGTAGCGGAGGATGGAGTTCAGGTGGAAGCTTTGGAGGATTCTCTGGAGGAGGAGGTGGAGGAGGTTCTGCAGGCGGTTGGTAAGGCTAGAATTTTTTAAGCGGAAGATATTGCCAAATTCATTAAAAAATCTTTATTAACATAAAGTAACATCGCCCCTGTGCTTATTAAGAAAAATGGCCATAAATATACATTATGTGAATTTGAAGAATTAATATCTTTAGATTTCTCAGACAGATTAGGGTTTTCTGTCAATTCTTGTAATTCTAATATCGGTAATAAATATTCTTTATATGTATCATTTAAGCCAGCACCAGTTTCATAATTAAAGTCCAAAATACTCTTAGTGTTATCTTTACTATCAGTTTCATTAGTTTCTTTATCCTCAAGGCTCTTATCTACAAGAATAGTTCCAACATCGTCAAGACTTTTTTCTTTAGTAATTAAAACATTTCTTTCTCCAGCAGTAACTTCAATTGTTTCATTTAGAGTGCCGCTATATTCTAGATAACTATCACTACCCCACTCTCGAATCATAGAGTTTCCTTTTACAGTTTGTAAATAAGTAATTGAATCAACAAGTTTATCGTTAGGATCAAAAAGACTAATAGTATCTCCATTATTCTTTAATGCCGGTAAGTAAACATCATAAATTACATAGTGAGTTTCAGCAGGAATAAATAGATCTTTAATTACTCCCTTGCTTGAAGATGAGTTAAGAAAATACCATCCGTCTAAATCAATATCTTCCAGGCCTAAGTTATAAATCTCTATCCACTCTCTTCCACCTTGTTTTGTATCTGGACTTGGAAAACTTCACTGAATTGTAGTTTATCATCATAAATATGAACTTCTGAACTTTCAAACTCTACTATTTGATCATCGTTATCAATTAAGTTAAGTTTAATTTTTCTCCCAATATAATTATCTATGATAATTGGAGAGCTAATTTCAGAATTAACATCTAAGAGCCATTTTTCAAATTTATAGTCATTTACAAGCGGATCGGTAATATATCTAAAAAACAACTCAGTTTCGCCGTAGGAATCTAATGACTCGTTCCAATTTATTTCATCAGTACTAAATTCAATTTTAACTTCAGGTTGAGTTATTATTTCTCCATCCCAACATGTCTCATCTTTATTCAGATTTTCAATATTTAAAGAATTAGAGTCAGGGTGAACTAATAATTCGTTGCACTCTATAGAATCTATAGGCCCTTTTCTTTCAAAACTTTTTCCTGAAACTGCATTCGAATATTCTAGATAATCAATGATTTCATCATTTTCATTTATAAGCCTAATAATTGAACCGCTATTATACATATTTAAACCTCCCGCACCCACATCAATATAGTTAGTAAATTTATAATCTGTAGCATCCTCAGTTATAATAATGAATTCATTTGATCCAATTTCACCTTCTATAATTATGGTTGTTCTAACTGATCCCGAATCTGAAACTGTTTCAATTTTCCAGTTATTTAAATTTATAGTGTTATCACTTACGTTATATAGTTCTATCCATTCAAGACCAGCGTCAGTACCTACAGGATTAGGTAAAAATTCATTAATGAATACTTTATCATTAATTTCAGTTGATTGAGCATTTAGCTTATGGCTAAATATAAAGAATGTAAATAAACATAATAGTATTCGTTTTTTCATACTTAAATTTTAGTATGAATTTAGACAAATTTATTTTGTGAATTTATTTAATCGAAAGAAAGTTGAAAGAATTAGTCTGACATATTGTAAATTGCAGGAACCTCAATATCTAAAGGCCTTAAAAGCGCATCGCTATTATCATCCTGAATAACTACTTCAAAAATTCTAAAAACATCGCTTTGTTGAACTGTAAGAGATTGAGTATATAGGTTAATATTCTGATATCTAGAATCTAGTTGTAAGCTCAAAGGTGGAAGTTGTATTAATTCACCTTCTTCAAAGATACTCCTCCGAATTATATAGCTATTATCTTCATTTAATCTCGCCAAAGTAATGAGTTGATTTTCATAGAATGCAGTATTACTAACTCTATGTATAGGTAAGTCTATATTAAAGTTTTTAATAGTACCGTCTTCATTTATTGATCTAAAAACTAGTTGTCTATCACTCCCCCAACCATTTAAATTTGAACCCAATAATACTTGACCTTGAAACTGACTTGCGCTTAAAAATACTTCTTCATTTCCTATAATCATTGGCAAGTTAAATAAATGAAGAAAATAATATTAAACGCGGATGATTTTGGTTATAGAGATGATGTATCTCAAGCAATTTTGGATTCTCATATTAAAGGAGTTTTAACAAGTACGACTGTCTTAGTTAATTTCATAACTGATGAGTATGTAGAAAAAGCTAAACAAGTTAATACACTAGGTTTCGGACTACACTTAAACATTACTTCAGGGAACCCGCTAACGAATGAATGGAAAGATGAATATGGATCATTTACAAGACCACTAAGAGGTAAACAAGGTGAATTTGATAGACAAAATTGGATCGATTTCTTTAAAGATATAAATACTGAAATAGTATTCAAAGAGTACGAAGCCCAATATAAACAGTTCGTTAAAATATTTGATAAAGAACCTACCCATATTGATGCTCATCATTACAGCGGCATGTATAAAAAGACTCTTCCAGCATATTTAGAACTAGCAAAAAAATATAATCTCAGATCTAGATATCCTATCAGTATGGACTGGGCAGAAAATCAAAATATAGAACAACATGCAATGAGTAAGGTGATGAGAAGAAATGATTTAAAAGAAACTTTTATAAAGTCAGAGATTATTATTCCAAGCTATCAATCAACTGAATTCTTTCATAGATATAAGAATTACCTAGAGCTAATAGAATACGAGATTAGTTGCATTAATGACGGTGAAAGTATTGAGTTATTCTGGCATCCAGGATTTGAAGAAAAGCTTAGAAAAGATGATTATACAATGTTAGTAAGTGATGAACTAAAAAATTTACTTTCCAAACATAATTTAGTAACGTATGGGGCTATTTAGTTCTATTACTATTCTTCTTTAACATAGTTCCGAGTGCTACTAGAGAAAGACCTATAAAACTAATTCTATAAGTAGGAATATTTGAATCTGACTCCGAAGTATTTGGCAATGTAGTACCTCCTCCATTATTATTGTTTGATCCTATAGATGAGTCGCTAACAATTATAGTATCTGTGTCTTCGCATCCGCTACCAGCTTGTCCAGGAGTTGTAACTGTTACATTTACAATTCCAGCTTGTAGTAATGAAACTGTTGGTATTAAACTAATACCAGCTAGGTTAAACTTTGCGTTTACAAATCCACCTCCATTAAGTGTAATATCTGCATTTGAAGCTACATTTTCACAAGCAGCAGTTTGAGCCGCAGTACATTGAAAAGCTACAATTCTTATAGTTGGGTTCTTTACTTTATCAACGCTTAGATTTTCAGTCCAGTTACTATTACTATTAAGTTGTGCTCTAAATTTTGTTGCTACAAAATCACATGTATTTGTAGGTGTATTGGTAATTCCTGTTACATTAACCGTTGATGTTCCAGTACATCCTGCCCCTGATTTATTTGGCGTTGTAGCTGTAATCGTTAGGGTACCATTTTGAATTAGATTTACAGTAGGAATAGAACCTGCTCCAGTTATATTAAATGTCTCTCCGTTAAATCCAGCTCCATTTAAAGTTAGTACAACATTATTAGATACAACATCACAAGCTGCAGTCTGAGCAGCAGTACATTGAAACGCCGTTATTCTAATACTAGGATTTTGAGACGCATCAGCATTTAAATTCTCTGTCCAAGGAGTACTCCCAGTCAGCTGTGCTCTTACCTTTGTTGTTACAAAATCACAAGAGCTTTGCGCGCTAACAGTTATTGAAATAGCTGGAAATATAACTACTAATGCCGCTAGAATAAATGAAAGTTTTAAAATGATTTTTCTATACATATAGATAGAATACAGTAAAAGAGACTAGAAGAAAATATTTATGATAAATTGAGAAAGCTCAGTTAATAATCAATCTTTCTACTATATCTCATTGAGATTGGCTCATCATTATAAATCTGAGTATACAATGTTCTAATGTCTTCATGTACTATTTCTGATTCATTAAGTTTATCAAGTTCGTCTTTAGTAAACCATTTACCAGTCTGTATAGCAGGGTCAGTAGAATCATTTTTATTCCAAAGTATTGCTTTTGTATAAAAAACTATATAGTTCCAATGTTCATCTTCTTTTGTACAATAGTACATAGCTATAATTTTCTCAGAATCAGTTTTATATCCAGTCTCCTCTTCTACTTCTCTTGAAATCGCTTGATTTAATGTCTCACCATCTTCTACTCCTCCACCAGGTAGATTCCATCTATCTTCGCTTATCTTATTTAAATCTACTTCTTTAACTAAATATATTCTTTTTTCTGAATCTAGTAATATAGCTCCAACAAAGTTTCGAAATTTTTCATTATTCATATGCTGTTTTGTACTTTTGACTTCTTACTTTTTTTTCTTTTTCTTTTTTCCTTGTGATTTCTTACTTTTCCTCTTCCAAATATTCTTTTGCAAACTTTAACAAGTCTTCTTTTTTATTATAAATTGGCTCTTCAATAATCTTATCTAGAAGAAAATTAAGAATCTCTCCTATTTGTGGACCTGTCTCAATTTCAAAATTTTCCATTAAATCTTTACCTGTGATATCTAAATCCGTAATCTTCAAAGCCATATCTTTCGATCTAACCTCTGAAATTCTTTCTGAAAGCGCATCAAGCTCAACTGGATCCCATTCACTTTTTGGATTAGCAGTAGCATCAGCTATTCGAAGTCTCATTAGATCATCAATAGCATCTTCTCCACCAACATTTATAATAAGTCTTCTAATAGCAGAATCCGACCACCCATGTAGTTTTGAGTTACGACTTGAGGGTTGCGAGTTTTCTGGAATTTGCTGGTTTATTCTTTGCTCCAACTCTTCACTCATAACTCGGTACTCGTCACCCGGAACCGATTTTCTCCAATCTGAACTTGGATAATAGAACATGTGCCATCTAATTAATTTAGAAGCTCTTTCAATTTCAATATTAGGAAATTTTAATCTTTTCATTATCTCTTTTGACATTTTTTCACCTTCTACATCATGTCCATAGAAATGTACTCCCTTATCATCTTTGCTATAACATCTTGGTTTACCTATATCGTGTAGTAAAGCTGCTACCTTTATTCTATCTTCTGCTAAATCACAAGTTTTCAATGAATGCTCAAAAACATCATCAACATGAAATTGAGGTTGATGAACATGTTCACCCTCCAGTAATTCAGGTATAAAAAGTTCTAGAATACCGCAATCTCTCATTAATCTTAAACCTTTTGATGGTTTAGGAGATTTCAATAAAAGCTTCATTAATTCATCTCTAAATCTTTCTACCGAAACCCTTTTTGTAATATGTAAAGTTTTATTGATTGCTGAAAATGTATTATCTTCAATTTTAAATAAATCATTATCATCGGAATTAAGCGCACTATCTAAGTTTGCTACTAGCCTACAAGCTCTAACTGCTCTTAACCCATCTTCCGTAAATCTTTCTAAAGGGTCTCCGACTGCTTTAATAATCCGAGACTTTAAATCTTCTTTTCCTCCAAATGGATCAATTATCATTTGTTTAAGACTCATTTCGCTATTATCAAATTCTTGTAGATTTAAAGCTATAGCGTTTATAGTAAAGTCTCTTCTTTTTAAATCTTCGTTTATTGTCTTTGCATAATCTACTTTCGCTGGCCATCTTCCACCAACATAATCTGCTTCAGATCTATAAGTAGTTACCTCTACATCAAATCTCTCTCCTTTTTCATCTTCAGTCACAACTATAATTGTTCCAAATTGTGCTCCAACTGGAATTGATTTATCAAAAACATTCTCTACATCTTCTGGTAATGCATTAGTAGCAATATCATAATCATCTGGTCTTTTCCCAAGCATTATATCTCTAACACTACCTCCTACTAAAAAAGCTTCAAAGCCCTTAGATTGTAGCTTTTCAGAAATTTCAACAACATAGTTTGGAATTAGATTTAAAAGCGATTCTTTTGTTAATTGGATCATTCTCTATAGTTATTTAGAACTTATTATATATCTTTAACGAAGATTAACGCAATTTTACTGATTTATTTTCTTTAGTACTTCTAAAACTTCATCGAAATTATTACAAACATAATCAGCATTCTCGACAACGTTATCTCTTTTCTGATTTCCTACAAATGCAATAAAATAATCTGCTGCTCCGGATATTTTTATCTCATGATCTGGAAAGCCATCTCCAACAACAATATTTGAGCCTGATTTTACTAAATTATCAACAACTGTTATCTTCCCACCTGGGTGTGCAAGAGGGTTATCTCTATTGTGTTTTACAAATTTTCCATTCTCGTTAAAAATAAATTCATTAGCAAAAATGTTTTCTTTTTTAATTTCAAAGTCTTCTAAAACTGGATAAATAAAGTCTAAAAATCCTCCTGAAATTACAAAAAAGTTATCAGATATCTTTAGTAATTCAGCAGCCTTTTCTATAAAGCTACTCGTTAAGTTTAACTTTAAGACTTTTATAAGTTCATCTAGATCATTTTTATCAAACTCTAGTAATTTCAATCTCCTTGTTAGAGATTCTTCAAAGTTTATTTGCCCGCTCATTCCAAGATTAGTAATCTCCTCAATCTCTTCTGAGATATTCTTATCCCAATTATTTTTCTGAACAATTGTAGCAAGTTCATCTAGTCCTTCAAGTTTACAAATTGTGCTGTCAAAATCAATAATTAAGTTCATGTATTTGGGTGTTATTAAATGTATTTAGATAAGACTATTCTACCGTGTTATCGATAATTTTCAAGTATATACTAAGTTTTTGATATATGAAGACAGTAAATTAATAACTTTTTGGTGAACTTCACCGTTGTATTGGAATCAGAAGTTAGATTTCTATAATCTAGTTCAAATTACTTAGAGACAACACTGATTAACAGGTTTAGAGTAAATATAATTATAAGATTTTGTTATTTAGGAAGTTTTTAAATACCGAGGGCGGGACTTGAACCCGCACTGAGAATAACCCCAACCGGATTTTAAGTCCGGCGTGTCTACCAATTCCACCACCTCGGCATGTTTTTAGCTTTGTATGATTTTATCACTCAACTTTATATTCTTGAGCTTCTCTATCACCTCAGCATATATCTTACGTAAAACTTAAAATGTACTACGTAAAACAATATTTATAAAGAGCTTAAGGATTATACAATATTTAGATAGAAAGTTAAAAGTAAATAAAAATTTTTAGTATAATAAAATAAATTTACTAATGAATTAATGAATACTAATATTAGTGCGAAAAGAGTCTTGGTGTATGGCGACTCAGTTACGTGGGGAAGAATAGCAAAAAAAACAGAAAGATTTGACGCACAGACAAGATACACATCAGTTTTACAAAATGAATTAGGCAATAATTTTGAGGTAATTGAAGAGGGTTTAAAAAGTAGAATGGCTAAGGGGGAGAACCCTTATTCTGCATATAAAAATGGATATGAGCAATTCATACCCATATTCTCATCGCATTTACCAATTGATATACTTGTAATTTTTCTAGGAATTAATGATACAAATAATAAGGCTAATAAATCTTCTGAACAGATTGTGCAAGACTTAGAATCCTATATACAACTAGTTTCAGAATTGTCTAAAGATTTAAGCTTTTCTAAATCAGAAAGTATAATCTTTGTGTCACCTCATAATATAGATTCATCTAAGCTTAAAGAAGGTAGTATGTTTAGTGGTGCTTCAGAAAAAATTAGTAAGCTACCTGAACTTATAGAAAATATGACATCTAAACATACACTACATCATTTTAAGGCTGGTTCATTTATAAAAAACACTAGTGAAGATGGTGTACATTTAGGTGCTAAAGAAAATGTATTACTTGGAAAAAAACTAGCAGATTTTATCAAGCATAATTTATAGTGATAATCACCTACTCCTAAACTTATATGCGGGTAATTTTGAATTGCCTACATTTATTTTATAAGTATGAAATCTTAATGCAGGATGAGATATAGTTACATCATATTCACCCTCATATAGTTTTTCCTTAGTACTAAATCTACCATCGTCACCCGAAACTGTTTCTACAATATTACCTGTCTTTAATTCTTTAAAAGATATTTTAGCCCCTTCAACAAGATTGTTATTAGTATCTACAACTATTCCAAATACATTCTGCGCAGGAGCTATTCTACGCCCCTCTTCATCCTCAACCATTCCAGCTGGTTCAGGGATAGCTTTTTTAGTAGGTGTTGAACTATCTCTATTCTCAGGGTTAGCTCCTTGTAGAACCTGAAATTGTTTATAAAGAAAGTTTATCTTATTAATCAATTCTTCTTCTTGCTCTTTTGTATGTTTATTTCTATATAAGTTATTTAACTGTTTTTTTAATAAATTTATTTCATTTACATAATCATTTGCTGTTATTAATTTCTTTGGAGTTATAGTTTTCTTGTTTTGCTCAGACTTTACTTCTGCAGCTTTTTGAACATCCTCAGTATACGTTTCTCCTAAAATTCTAGATAAGTTAGAAGACCTGCTTGAGCCGGAACTACTTTTCCCAGCTAATTCTCTTAAATCATTTTCTACATTTGGATCTTTTGTGTTTTTTTTAGTTGTGCTGACAGATGAAAGAAGTTTACCAAGTGAAATCTCAGACAAATCTATTTTATCGTTATTCTTTGCTGAATTAACATTTATTTCATTTCGTAAATTAGCTTTTGGGTTTGCTGTTAATACCTCAGGTGCTCTACTCTTTTTTTTCCAAACATACCTTGGAGATATAAATAAAGCCTTCAAATACTGAGAAACCCAAGTCGAAAACTTAGGTACTAAAGCAGATCCTACACCTAATACGACACTCCCAATCATAAACGGAAACTTAAGATACAAAGGGAGAGGAAGTAAATATAACCCAAGTGCAGATAGTGCTCCAAATAAAACCTTACTGAATTGCTTTAGAGAAAAGCTTCCGAATAGTTTAAAGTCTATTTCTATTACATTTTGTGGGACTGGGTGTTGTAGCCCAGTATCGTTTGAATCTGCCATAATAATATCTATATCATTTAATCAAAACTAACCCTATTAATCAATATACCTAATTTAGCAATTGATTTCTCTGTTGTTTACAAATATTATGTAAATATGACTGAAAACATTTTTCATATTACAGACTCATTCTTTCACTCTGTACTCGACTCGATAGGTCACGATGTGATTATAGTATCTAATGATCTAGAGATGATGTATATGAATGTTGAGGCTAGTATTAATCTGTTTAGAAACTATGAACAGAAATCTAACGAGAATTTTTTACAAATGATAGCTGATTTAAAGAAGAGACTTAAAGTTGAGAATTCAGATGAATTAGATGATTTAATTAAAAGTACAAGTAACGAGATAAACTTTATTACTAGTACTATTTTAATCAAATTGAACCAAAGAGGAGAGAAATTTTATGAAATTTCGACTTCACCTATATACGATTCAAAAAAAGGACATCTTGGAAGGATTTGGCAGTTTAGAAATGTAACTGAACGAGAGACGATGGATACTATGAAAACAGAATTTATTTCTATAGCCTCACATCAACTTCGAACTCCACTTACTTCTATTAGAGGATATACCGACATGATTATCTCAGGTGATTTTGGTGAGGTAAATGAGGAATTAAATGAACCATTAGACGCAATAAAAGTAGCTAGTTCTGAGATGGGAGAGCTTATTAATGATTTACTTAATATTAGTAGATTAGAACGAACAGATCAGGAAATCAAGATTGTAAAATTCAGTATAAAAGAGGTAATTAGTAAGGCTATTGATGAACTCTCAACTAAAGCCTTAGAAAAAAATACGACTTTAGATTTTATGGATAAGATTCAATTAGAAGTTGAAGTAGAGTCTGAACAAATAAGAGTAACTGAATCTATTAAAAATATTATTGATAATGCTATTAAATATAGCCCTGAGAAAACAAAGGTAGAAATTAAATTAGAGAAACTGGGAAATGAAAGAATTAGAATTTCAGTAAAAGATCAAGGTATAGGAATTCCAGAAGATCAGCAAGATCACATATTTCAGAAATTCTACAGGGCTACTAATGTGTTGACAGAGAATTTTGATGGGACTGGTTTAGGTTTATATTATGTTAAGAAATCAATTGAGGATTTAGGAGGTAAAGTTTATTTCGAATCTCAAGTTAATAATGGATCAACTTTTTATATAGAATTACCGTTAACGTATAAATAAAATGAAAAACAAGATTAAGTCATATAGTTTATTCATCCCTACTTTTATTCTAGTACTTATATTAATTAGTAGTGGATTAACAGGGGTTTTTGCACAAAATCAAAATTCGTTCGGACAGAATAAAAAAAATGAAGAGCAAGTTTATAATGGTCTAACAATCACACAAAGTGTTAATCAAGAAGTCTTTGAGACTGATATTGATAATAATAGTGTTACATACTCTATAGATATTACTAATAATAACGAGTGCGTAAATAATTATGACGTAGTTTTTGTTTTCGATGAATCTGATTATATGGCAAAAGGAGGTGGTGATCCTCTTCAACCGTCTACAAGATCAAAAGAAAGTGCAAAATTATTTGTAGACAGTTTTATAAGACATGATGATCATCTAGCTTTAGTTGGTTATGGGAATAGGGTTAAAAGACATTCGCCTCTACCAAGTGATGTAACTGCGATTAAACAGCTTATTGATAAGAGAGATTCTAACGGAGGATCAAATTTATACGAAGCATTACTATTAGCTCAAGATGAATTAACATCTCCAAGGGCTAGGGCTTCTGTTGAACAGATAGTGTTCATTGTTGCTGGAGGTAATCCGACTGAGCCCTCAAATGATTTAAATGAAAATAAAACTTTAGCATCAAACGTAGCTTATGCACTTAAATCAACTGGAGTTGAAGTTATAACAATAGGGACTGGACTTGCTGAAGATACAGATACATCGTTCTTTACCAATCTAAGTTCTCCAGGTCAATTTTACTGGGCTCCTAGTGATTATCAAATTACTCAAATATATCAAAATTTAGCTAGCAGTCTATCAGGTAGTTCTTCTGCAACTGTAGCTTGGGATGATGTCTCTAGTTTATTAGGAGTTGCAGAGCTTGTTAGTATAAGTGGAAATGGAAGACTAGAAAATGGTCAAGTAATTTGGGACTTAGGAGATGTTGAATGTGGAGCTTCTGTACAATTAAGCTATACTTTTGACTTTAATAGTAATTTATCCGATGAATATATTAGAAAAAATATAATTAAAGCAACGAATTCTACTTCAGAGATTTATTCATCTAATGAATTAACAATTACAGCAACAAGTCCTTGGTTAGAAGGATCTATAACAGATAATACTGAAAAGATTAGTAAGACTACAAATCTTACATATGACGTATCTGTAGAAAATATAGGGAAAAGTACTAGTAGAAATGTAACTGCTAGTGTTAGTTTCCCAGACTATATTGAAATAATAAGCTCTGATATTGAAGATGCTGTGATTAATGGTAATCAAATTAGTTGGAGTATTAATGAGTTAAATAAAGACGAGGTAATCAACTACAAAATAGAAACTGTTGCTAACATTGCAAATGAAGTTACTTCAGGCCAAATATTAGCTCCTCTTTCATTAACTAACGAAAGTCAGGAGTTTAGTACGAGTGATTTAACATTAATAGAAAAAGAAAATACTGCTAATTATTCATTATTCGCGAAGTGTATTGAAATTAGCGGAGATAAAATGGACGTATATTTTGGATATAACAATAGGTTAAACTCTACGCAAACTCTAACATCTAGTAATATTATTACAGGATCTGGAGATAATGCAGAAGGCAATGTACCATTAGAATTATTAGCAGGCGTAAATGATCTAGATGACCCAATAACGTTAAGTAAGAATGATTCATTATCTTGGGTTGCCGAGATAAATGATTATAGTAAATCTGTAAGCATTAATAATACTTTTGATTCTTGCCAAAGCGATGATGACCAGCAAGATGATGAACAAGATGAAGATAATAACGATGATCAACAAGATGACGAGCAAGATGAAGATAATAACGATGATCAACAAGATGACGAGCAAGATGAAGATAATAATGATGATCACCAAGATGACGAGCAAGATGAAGATAATAATGATGATCAACAAGATGACGAGCAAGATGAAGATAATAATGATGATCAACAAGATGACGAGCAAGATGAAGATAATAATGATGATCAACAAGATGACGAGCAAGATGAAGATAATAACGATGATCAACAAGATGACGAGCAAGAAAACGAATCAGAAAATGAGCCCAATATAATAGTTCAAACACCTTCTCTAGTACTGTTCCCTATTAATGTACGAGTAACTTCAGAAACTCCAATAAGTAATAATCAGATTGTTACAGATGTTGAATTTGTTAGAAATGAATTAATAAATGTTTCGCTAGAAAATGCAGTAGTTGAATCAAACTGTATAGACAAATCATTTGAACTTAAAAATGGTTTGATCAATTCAAATACTAATATACTTGGTGTTGATTATTCTATAGATGGTGGAAATAATTGGTTTCCAAACGCAGATCTAAAAGGTTTAGGAACTAAGAATGTAGAAATTAACTTTAAAACAAATAGAAAGGAAGACAAGCTATACAATATTACTTTTAGAGCGAGAACTAGCAATGGTTCTGAGACTAGCTTTAGCGGTCTAGATTTCTTACATCAATGTAATGGTGAGAAAAAAATATTAGCTCATTATTTTGAGAATGGATTTACCCCAGCAATAATAAATAAAGAAGGAGAATTGATAATAAATCAATCATTGCCTTTAATTCTACATGTTGAAACATTAGGTGGTGTCGAAAACTTAGAACTACGGTTGTATAACACTAGTGAAATAGATAATATTGATTATAAAACAGTTAATTTGGACTTTGATTTTGCTACAGAACTATGGTCTTCTAAAATTGATCCTAAGAATTTCAGGGATGGATACGTTTATCCTGTATTAGTTGCTGATAATACTATTTTCAAATCACTTAAGAAAGCAAATATTGAAACATCAATTATTGCAGAAGAAGAACAAGCTGATAATAATTTAAATTTTGAGGTTTATTATTTCAATGAATATGAATGGGAAAAGCTTGAATATAATGAATATAATCTAGATCAAAACAAGAAAAGCTCAATAAGATTAACTCTATTTCCTGGTGAATACTTTGTTGAAGTAAATGAAAATGGTAGTAAGAAATATAGTGATAAATTTATTCTTGAAAAGACTTCAATAGTTAACATAAAGAATAAAAAAAACTTGCCAAGTATTTTTGGTTTCTTTCAATCATTATTAACTAATCTAGAAATAGAAATTTATTCTGGTGATTCATATGTTTCTGATGACTTTAGTTACAATAGAGAAACTGGGAAATTAGCTGAGACATATAGAACTGCTCTTAATAATGTCTTATTTGAGAGTGCGGACGATGAAATGATATTAGTCAGTTACTGGACAAGATGGGATCCCTACTCAACAGAGAGGCTCTCATTGCTTGGTAAAATAAAAAATAAAATAAATGATGAGTCAATAGGAAATCGAGAAGTAGTAATTTTTGTAGATGAAAAGAATTTTGATGAATTAGAAAGAAGTCTTGATCTATTAGATTTAGATCTAAGGGTTATTCAAATCACTAATCCTGAAATATTAAATAATCTAAGTCGAGATCCATCAAGCTTTAGTATTTATGATAATGGATTAAAAAGTATTTTAGTTACAAATGGATATAGTAACTTAGAGAATTACAGTGAAGAATTAAGTAACTTAAATTTTATTGATTTATAGAATGTTTGATAATCTATTATATTTGAATTTGTATCTTGCTGCTAATTCCTTAGCAGCTTTAGGTTTCTTTACGTTTGCTTGGTTATATTTCGATCTATTCTTAAAGCAAAAAGAGCAAAGGTTTAATTTAGTTAAAACTATTGGAAGTATCTTGATTGCAATATCCTTTCTAGTTCCTATTGTGGAAAATATTAGAAAAGAAGAGATTTATGTTGATGTACCATTTCTGACAATAGCTTTATTAAGCTTAGGATTAGTACTATTAGCACTTTCAAATTTATTACAAATTGTGCCTGGGTTACCGGATCTAAAGAAGACTAAAAAGAAGCATTATGATCATAAAAAGAGAAAAATTCTTCAATATCTATTGATTGTACTATTCTCGCCAATTAGTTTTTTAATGGCTTTACTTCTTACCTTACAAAATTACTATAAAGTTAAACATGGAAAAAGTAATGAGTTTAAGCCTTTAATTTTAATTTGGAGCTTATTATCTATTGTATTTCTTTTTTTAAGTTTACAATATTTTGGAGAGCATATTTCTACTTGGATCGAAGTTAATATTGCAGCTTATACAATTTATTCAATTATAGCTAATTTAATATTAGTAGTATCGATAATACTGCTCTTTTATTGGATTTTTAGGTTTATATCTTTTAGAGCTTTTTCAAAGATTTATTTAAGTATTTGGCAGTTAACTCTTTTTTTAAGTATTGCTATTGCAACAGTATTTACTTTTATAAATATTAAATCTAGCGAAGATCAGATTTATAGACTTCTTGGAGATAACTCAGAACTTATTTCGTTTAACTTTAGCGAGCTTATTAATACAACTAGTGATGTTCTTACTGTTCTTTCAGACAGTGAAAGCATTCAAACGGCTATAAGTTCTAAAGATACTGTAAAGCTTAATAAAGAATTTAGTAACTTTATAAATAAAAATTCTAATATTGATAAAGTTATAGTAACCGATAGTTCAGGTATTCTTGTTTTTGATAGTGAGAGAACGAATGCTTTTGGAGAGATTAAGTCTGATATTGAGACTATTAGTAATGTAATTGAAACTGGAACTCCAAATTCAAAATACTATGTTGAAAAATTAAGAGTTAATTCTGAAAGACTCACTCAATATCTTTCATATCCTGTAATAAGAAATGATACTTTAATTGGAACTATAACTTCAGTAAAGAGATTTGATGATATATATTTAGATAATCTTAAAGAAGAAACTGATCAGGAATTAATCATTTATGTAAACGATAAGCGAACTGCTAGCACTATATTAGAATCTGATGGAATAAGTAGATTAGAAAATCTTCCTAAGTTAAATTTTGAGATAGAAAGAACTGAAAAAAGTGAGGGACAAACAATAGAATTTGGAAAAGCTAATATTTTAAATACGCCTTATTATATTGCTAGTCTTAAGCTAAGTTATGTAGATGAAGATAGCTCAGACATTAATCATGATATTGTTGTAGCTACTAAGCAAACAACTTTAATAGAGTCTACTCAGAAGTCACTAGAGAGAACATTTCTATTAGCTATTGCTATAAGTATTCTTGCGACAATTCCAAGTTATTTCCTAGCAAAAAATTTAGAAAAGAACTTATCTTCGTAGAAACTATGAATAAAATTAGCCTAACAATATTAATCTGTTTAGCAATAATAGGAGCTGCGGTTTATGTTTTCTTCTTAAATGATAAATCAGAAAACCCAGATGATTATTCGTATACAGAATCATATGATACAGAGAATTCATGTTATCCTGCTAATTCAATTATTCCTATTAGCATAGACGATAATTATAATTATAAATGCTGCGATGGTTCTAAAGAATTAGATCCAAAAAGTGATGATTTAGGAGTAAAAGGATATTGTATTCCAAACTAGGATTATTTAACTAAATATAAAAGAACTTATCTTCAATTAAGAAGATAAGTTCTTTAAATTTGTTTAACTCTATTTTCTTAACCAATTACAAGTGATTTTTTACCTGTAGCTTCTAGTTTTTCCTTAATCTCTGAAACTACGTCTGCTGGAACTAATTCACTTTTAATTAAATAGCTTACAGCTCCTAGCTCTAATGCTCTTTCTACATATTCTTGATTAGATACATTAGAAAGCATAATTACTGGAATATGTTTTGTTTCTTCATGTTCTTTTAATTGAGATAGTACTGTTAGTCCATCCATCTCAGGCATCATGACGTCACATACAATTAGCTCAGGTTGTTCACTTAAAGCGACTTCTAAACCATTTTTTCCGTTTGTTGAAGTTATACATTCGAAACCGTCATGTTCTAATTTCTTAGAATACATTCTTGTTAGTAATCCTTCGTCTTCAATTAGTAGAATTACTGGTTTTGTTCTTAAGCTATTTTTATTTTCTTCTGCCATTTTATTTATTCTTTAATTACAATATTAGTATACAGGGATATTTAATACATAATCAAGTTAATGCAATATATTGTCATTATTAACTGTAATTAGGTTTATTTTTAAATAATTAATGTGTAATTCTTAGCTAGTTGTCTTCTTCAATATAAGCTCAGGTTTTCCAGCATCCATTTCTTCAAAGTCTTTAAAACCTAATGAATCTATAAATTTATAAATTTCTTTCTTTTTCAAAATAGCTTCATCCTCACTTATATCATTTAAAAGTTCAACTTCTAGAAAAAGTCCTAAATTTTTCACTTCCTCTAATACAATTTCGTATTCTGGATGTTTAAAATAAGTTTTGCTGTTATCGATAATAATAAGTACTTCTAAACCTAAATGATTCAGAATATGCTTCATATCTTCTGAAGAAGAAACCTTAAGTTCAATTTCATCTGAATATAACCATTTCCCTTCTTCATCAAACTTATCTAGTTTATAAGTAAGCTTTGAAAGATTATCATTAATTGTTCTAACTCTAAATGAGTTATTTAATCTTAAATTTTCATCAGGCGATAATTTATCTCTTAATGGGTCAAAGTAGTATGTATCTATAATATGAGATGTTTTAGATTGCTCGAAATTTAATAATACTTCTTTTGCTTCATTAACTTTAATATTATTTAGTTTTACTAGTATTTCTAATTCAATCATTGATAAATATCTAATTTTTTACATACGTAAATTTTTGTAGGTCTGACATTATGATATAAAATCTTTATTTTTTACTTTGTCAGCTCGGGATATCTATCTGAATTTTCTAGATAATATGGAATTTTTGGATAATTATCATCTACTTCTATAAATTCAACGTAATCACCATTTAAAAAACTACCCCATTTGTTAGTTTTAGCTCGTTGTAGTTCTTCAACTTTATTTACATCTAAGTTAAGCACTTTAATAGGTGTTTCTATTATATCGTATAGATCTCCAACCTCTTTAAAAAATTCTTCACTCACAACATCGCCATCCATACTTAATACCTCTTTAGATTCTTCAATCAGTTTCCTAAGTAATTCTTTAACATGCTCATTTTTATTTAGCTTTCTTGTTTTAGGCTGAGCACCAAGTCTTACCATGTCACTAACTATATTATCTCTGACCAATTTTTCAAATTTGAATTTTCTCATATTTAAGTTGAATATATATTAATATAATACCATTGTTGAAAAGTCAGAAAAAGAAAACAATGAGCTTAAGACTTTTTTTGGAGTCTGCTACTGTAAGTTTATTTCTTTCGAAATTAATTGGGTATCAAGTATAAAAGATGATGCTAGTCAGTCTTGAGTATTATCTGGCGGGAGTGATGGGTTGAGTTTTGAAAAGCTATTTTTGGTATTTAAAGAAGTATTTGAGCTAAGAACTAATTAATCTCTTCTGAATCTTTTAATAACTCTTTCGAAATTGTTTAAAGTTATGCCACTCATACTATTGTCCATATATCTTTGCCCGGAAGCTTCCTTAATTTTTATCTTTGCTAGTTTCGGAATTACAAATAAAAGCTCTTCTATAAAAAGTCTTTCTCTAAATTCTGAATCGTCTTTATACTTAGAGTCTATAAGATAACCCTCAAGTAAGGCATCTAATTCTTTTTTTGTATTTTGTATAGAAAATTGTGCTAAGTCATATATCCCTGTCCCTACTCCAATTCCGTCCCAATCAATTACACCAGAATACTTATTGTTTTTGTAAAAGATGTGATCCTTGGAATAATCTCCATGCATTAAAACACCATGCTCAATCTCAATATACTTTTTATTTGAGTCGATAAAATCAACAATAGCGTAAATCTCTTTTTCTTTTAGTAGGTTAAATTTTTTCAATACATCTAGTTTATCTGAAAAAGGTGCCTTATAGCGCAGACTTTCCATTAAATGGTAAGAGTAGCTCGGATCTTCACCAATAGGTTTACCCTCAGTACCAAACTCTCTAACGTAACCGAATCCATCAGCACTAATTGTGTGCAATTTTGCTAAATCTGCACCAGCATCTTTAAGAACGCGTAAATCTAATGGACTCATTTCTAGTAATGCTTTTCCAAGAACTTCAGTAACAAGCGCCCATGAATAATTTTCAAGCTCAGTATCAAAATCTTTATATGCTACTGGATTAGGAACAACCATCCCCATTTTAGCTATATGAGAAAGTAAAAGCATTCTTGGGGAAAGCTTTTTTTTCTTATATTCCTTTACTAGTGTGGAAAAATAAAAAACTCCTTCTTTTGCTTTTATTTGATATGTATAACTTGATACCCCAGCATCTATCGGTGTTATTTCTTTTACTGACACATAGGAGTTACATATAGCTTCAATATTTTTTAGTTGAAAATCACCTATCATAAAATTTTTTTCTGTTGGAGAATTATATCAGATATTATACTATTCTTCATTTAGACTATGTAATAAGGGGAATAGAGACTTATGGGAGTGGCGAGATTTCCCGAATTCCTTCGGGACAACCTTTCGCTCGAGTGGCGAATGTTTTTATGATTACTTTATTCAAGGAAATTTGTTTTCTTATTGTTTTTTACTGGCGGGAGTGACGAGATTCGAACTCGCAACCTTTCGCGTGACAGGCGAATGCTCTAACCAGTTGAGCTACACCCCCATAAATTCTAGCCAGTATTTTTAATAAGCTTTGTAATTTTAACGAAAAACTGGAAAATAATCTACTAGATTCTTAAGCTTTTACATTCTACAAGTTAAATGCTTTAATAATATATGAATGAAAAAAGAGAGATAGCAGTTTTTGCTGCAGGTTGTTTTTGGTGTTATGAAACTATATTTAAAATGTTTATAGGAGTCGAAAGCGTTACGCCAGGTTATTCTGGAGGTGAGGAAGATCACCCGAGTTACCATGACGTTGCGAGAGGAATGACAGGACATGCTGAATCCGTAGAGGTAGTTTTTAATCCAGATGTTATTTCATATGAGGATTAGTAGAGCTTAATGACTTATTCATTAATGCTAGGAATCCTCATATGCAATGGGTTGATAATTATAAAGCTTGGGAAGAGTGGAAAGAGCTAGCTAGCAATTCAGGCTTTATGCTAGAAAACGAATATAACCTGCTTG
>JAUZRK010000009.1 GCA_030950485.1 Candidatus Dojkabacteria bacterium
ACTAGTATTCCTAGTATTAATACTATTATCGCTAGTATTAATATTACTGCGATTTGCTTTGTGGATTTCCAGAATCCTTGTATTTCCATGCATTAAATTTTCCCCTAACCTATATTAGGGAAAATAGTTATACATTTCAACTGGAAAAACTATAATAGTCGGATAATTCGAAGATTCTATTCGACTTTTTTTACTTTTATAATTTTTTTAGTTTTTGGATAATCAGGATGTGCCCAGAAGTATCCAAATTTACCACTTCTTAAGATAAGTTCTTGTTTACCATCTTCCGTTTTAGGTGGTTCTCCAAACAACTCAATCATTTTAGCTCGTTTATATACGAGAGGTTTTGCATCTTTGACCTTTGGATAATCGGGGTGTGCCCAAAATCCACCGAACTTTCCTTTCTTATATGTATAATCTCTTCCATCTTCTGTTTTTGGAGCAGACTCATAACTTTCTTTAAATTCATCAGTCAAAGCTTCCTTTTCAATATCTTCTTTCGACTTACCATCAATCGATAGAATCCCCTTACAATCTGGATAATTGCTACAGCTATAAAATTTACCATATCTCCCTAATTTTATAATCATAGGAGCTCCATCTTCAGGACATTTAATGTTTTCAGGTGCATCTCCTAATACTGTAAATTCGTCTCTAGGAATTTTTGCATCCGACTCAGTTACATTTATTTCAAATGGTTCATAAAATTTGCCTAGCATGTCTTTCCACTTAAGCTTTCCATCAGCAATTTGGTCTAATTTGTTTTCCAAATCTGACGTAAAACTGTAGTCTACAACGTTATTAAAGTATCTTGTTAAAAGCTTATTTACTACTTCCCCTGTATCAGTTGGTATTAAGTATCGTCCTTCTTTAAGTGCATATTTTCTAGTCTGAATAGTACTTATTATAGTTGAATAAGTTGAAGGTCTACCTATTCCTAGCTCTTCTAGCTTTTTAATCAAACTTGCCTCTGAATATCTAGCAGGTGGTTGAGTAAAATGTTGATCTGCTATTAAATTTGATTGATACCAGCTGTCTCCAATTTTCGTATCTGGTAATAAATTTTCGCTTACCTTATCATTAGTTGCAGCTAAATAACCATCAAAAATCACAATACTTCCAGTAGCTTTAAATTCGTAATTATCTACCTGTGCCTTAATGGATTTGCTCTCTAATTTCGCAGACTTCATTTGTGAAGCAAGGGCAATATTTTTAATCAAAGAATAAATTTTCACCATTTCAGGAGTAAAATCTTTATTTCCAGATATATTTAAGTAAAAATCTACAGGTCTTATACATTCATGAGCTTCCTGTGCATTCTTTGATTTTTTACTATATGAATTTGGAGCCGTTGGCAAATACTCTTTTCCAAAAGTTTGAGAAATATATTTCCTAGCGCTATCTACCGCAGATTTCGCCATATTTGTTGAGTCAGTTCTCATGTAAGTTATATAACCTTTTTCATATAACTTCTGGGCAATAGACATTGTTCTTTTTGCTGTAAAACCAAGCTTGTTTACCGCACTTCTTTGAAGAGTACTTGTAATTAGCGGTGGCTTAGGATTTTTATTTATAGGTTTGATTTCAACGTCAGAAATCTTTAGTTCTTTCCCCTTAACATCATTAACAATTTTTTCTATTTTTTCTTTATTATCTAATTCAATCTTTTTCCCGTCTAATTTACTTAATTCAAATCTAACTAGACTCTTATCTAACTTCTCTAAGTACTCTTTCTTAGCTTCTGTATCAGTTTCTTGATCAAAATATTTTATGTCTAAGTTAGCTATTTCTTTATTTTGAGCATATGAATCTAATGACCAGTATTCATCTATGTTAAATGCTCTTCGCTCATCCTCCTTTTCTACAACTAATCTTAAAGCAACTGATTGTACTCTACCAGCTGATAATCCAAATGCTATTTTTTTCCATAAAATAGGAGAAAGTTTATATCCTACTAATCTATCTAGAACTCTTCTTGCTTGCTGAGCATCAACTAAATCTAGATTTAATTCTCTAGGATTATTAATAGCCTCAGTAACAGCATCTTTTGTAATTTCACTAAAAACAATTCTTGAAACATTGTGCCCCTTAGTAATTTTTCCATCTTTACCAATAGCTCCGAGCTTTCTTGCAATATGCCAAGCTATAGCTTCTCCCTCCCTATCAAGATCGACTGCTAATACTAATCCATCCGCCCCCTTATAAGCATCTTTTAGCTCTTTTACAACTTTTGGTTTAGTTACTTCATACGCAGGTTCAAAGTTCTTTTCGATATCAACACCAATCTTTGATTTAGGTAAATCGATAACGTGCCCCTTTGAAGCTTTAACTATGTAATCTTTACCTAGATATTTTTTTATTGTCTTTGCTTTTGAAGGTGATTCTACTATTACTAATTTCATATTTCTCTTATTTTAGCTAACTTGTATAACGTATTTTCCAATGTCATCTTTCATTATGAATTCTTTTAATTCTAAAGATGAGCATAGACTAATTAAATTTGTAAACCCAATCTGTAATATTAAATTTAATTCTTCTATAAATTTACCGCCAGATAATAGTGTATCATAAACTATTCTTTCACTTTCTGTCAAAGTGCTTAAATTTCTTAATTTATTTTTATTATAGTTTTTAATTCCTATATCCTCAAATACATCGCTAACTGATCTTATTAACCTAGCCTTATTTTCTCTAATCAACTGATTACAACCTGAGCTGGTATTAAAATTAACACTACCTGGTAAAGAAAGAACATCTCTATTATTTTCAAAGGCAAGATTAGCAGTTATTATAGCTCCACTCTTCTCTTTCGCTTCAACAATGATTGTATATTCGGAAAGACCAGCAATAATTCTGTTTCTAGCAGGGAATAGGCCTTTTGTTAGATTAATTGGTCGATATTTAGAATACTCAGATATTATTAATCCATTCTGATTTAATATATTGTTATACAAATTAGTATTGGAGACAGGTGTTGCTTTCTCTACTTCAGAGGGTAATACAGAAATAGTATGTCCTCCAGCCTTAAGTGCTCCATGATGAACATGTGAGTCTATTCCTACAGCAAGACCACTTACAATAACTAAACCTGCTTTAGCTAATTCATAAGATAATTCGCTAGCAAAAGATTTTCCAAATGCTGTTGCATTTCTAGTCCCAACTATAGAAATACATCTCTTACTTAATAGATTCTTATTACCATTTGTAAATATTAATGCCGGTGCCTCTTGAACTTCATTTAATAAACCAGGGTAATTTTCATCAAAGAAAGGAACAAGACTATCGGTTAATTCGTATGACTTAAGTAATTCTAGTTTCTTATTAGCAGTTCTTATTGCATTAGTTAAAAGATCAGATTCTTTATTACTTATTTCTTGTGTATATCCCACTTTAGTCTGAGCAAAATGGCAGTGCATTATTCTACGAGCTGATATGTCACCAATTCCTTTATTTCTAAGTAGTTCAAGAATCAGTACTTTATTAAGAATTGCTATCTTAGCTTCTTTTTCCATCAATGTTTTTAATACCTTTTAAATAACAATAACAGTAGTAGTAAATTGAATTCTTACTAGCTAGTTACAATTATATATTTTAAATTTTACATTGATTACATAAAGAAACACATGGAAATTAAACTAATTGAGAGAATCTTGAAAGAATGAAGTAAAAGTTTTTTTATTGGTTATAGATTGTGACACTTTCTATAATTATAGGAGTGGCCGTTCTATATTCGTTTGTGATTATATCTAGTGCTTTAGTTGGATTTTCAGACAGAAGTTCTACAATAGATATTGCACCTATCGCTGATTTATCTCCAATTACTTCACCGATTACAGTAAATTTACCATTAAATTCATCGTAGACTGGACTTCCTTCATCTGCAAACATAATAAAAAACTGCGATCCATTTGTATCTGCTTCCGTATTTGCCATTGCTACAGTATATTTTTTAAAGCCCACAGAAACTATATCACTATCGGAAGAATAACCGTCATCTGCTAATTCTTCTTTCCTTTCATCGGATAGACCTAAGCTGTCCCAATTTATTTCATCATTGATCAAATAACCAGGATTACCCTTACCATCATCTATAGGATCATCATTTAATGTGTTTCTATCTCCACCTTGTATAAGCAGCTTTGGAACTAACCTATGAAATGAGGTACCATTGTAGTATCCCTTACTAGAAAGATAAACAAAATTATTTACATTTACAGGAGCATTTCTTTCATACAAATCAATAAGTATTGGTCCATAATTAGTATTAAGACTTGCTAGATAATCTTGACCAGGATTAAGAATTGCAGGTGGTTGCTTATCAGCTCCAATATCATCCAATATTGGATCTCCATTAAAAAATGGGAAAAGTACTTGCCTCATAGTAAAGACGTATAGCCCCATAAGTATTACTATACCTATTAAATACAACCAGATTTTTCCTTCGTCTTTGAACATAAAAAAACTAACTTAATATATCTTAAGTCTACGATACTTGCCTAACTCTATCAAACATAATTATACTAGCTGCTACACTCATATTTAATGAGTTAACCTTTCCGAATTGAGGAATTTCTACTATTAGATCAGATTTCTTTCTAACTCTATCAGATAATGATTTATCTTCTCCACCAATGATCAATAAATTATTTCCTGAAAGATCACTTTCAAAATATTTTTCGCCATCTCTTTCTATACCTACAATTTTAAAGCCTAAGTCTTTAAAGAATTTAATAGAATTAAAAATTGCTTCTCTATAGACTGGTATATGAAATAAAGCACCTGTAGAAATTTTAGCTACTGTACCAGTTATATTAGTATTATTTGGAATTATTACACCTTTTAGTCCTGAACATTCAGCACTTCTAATAATAGCCCCAATATTATGTTCATAGGTAACATCAGAAATATAAATGAATGAATCATTAAAGTCAGGTATATTAATAGAAGATAATTTCTCAACAGAATAGTCAATTTCTATTGCTATACCTTGATGTTCATTTGAGTTAGTTAGTTTAGAAAGTTTTTTTGGATTAATATCTTCTACATGAATAGCCCTAGACTTAGCTAGAGCTATTATTTCGCTAATTTTATTATCTTTATTGATATTATTTTGAATGTAAAGTTTGTGCGACTTAAACTTTGATGTAAGCGCCTCTTTAACTACATTTCTACCGTAGAATATCATTTGTTAGGTATTATCTGTTGGATTATTGAGCTTCTTGAAGTTTTCTCAACTTCTTGTAAGCCTTCATAGAGATTTTTACTCTCTTAGTTACTCCATTGATCTCTAACTTTACTTTTCGTAAGTTAGGTCTCCAAGTCCTTCTAGTCTTTGGGGCTTTAAACCTCCAAGTACCTCCGGCTCCAGATTTACCTCTTCTATGTTTTTTACTATTACCGAAAGATGTACTCTTTCCTGTGATCTCACATTTTCTTGCCATAGCTAGAGTTTTAAGAATCAATTAATATCGCGCCTAATTTTAATTCAAAAACAAAAATTTTGCAAAGATTAAAATGTATTGTTATACTTTCTAAGTCAAAAATTCAGTGTCTTTAAAAATTAATTATGTTCGCTGGAATAGCTCAGCTGGTAGAGCAACGGTTTTGTAAACCGTCGGTCGAGGGTTCGAATCCCTCTTCCAGCTTTCTTTATTTTCCGGAGATGGCGGAGCGGTCAATCGCACCTGACTGTAAATCAGGCAGCCTTAGGCTTTCGGAGGTTCGAATCCTTCTCTCCGGATATATTTAAAAATTTCTAAAGATGCTTCAACCCATAGTCACAAATTTCTTTCAACTTACCAACAAAATACTGTATTTAGATTTTCAATCTAAAGAAAAATATTCTATTGCTAATTCAGTATTTTCTGACGTTTGGTATAACTTTTTCATAATAAATAAGCAGATAACTAATGAAGAAATTAAAAGCATCGAGTCTTTAAGGCATGTTACGGAAAAGTTAATAGAGAAAAAATACTCTTTTATGTTGATTCTACGTTATCAAATATAAATAATTACTTTAAAAATAAATATACACACGAAGGTGATGATACTTATATTGTAATTAGAGGTGCAGAAATACAAAAACCTATAAGTGAATTCGAATTAGAAAGAGTTACCCAAGATAATTTCCCAAACTATATTAATTTAGTAAAGCTTTGCTTCCCTGATTGGGAAAATAACGAGACTTATTCTAAACAAGTATTGAGTAATGAGAAGATTGATAACGTAATAAATGAAACTTATCTTTTAAAAAATAAGCAAGATAATACATTTATATCATTTGGTAGCTTTATAGCTTCAAACAAAATGAATCTAGGCTATTTTCATAATTCAGGAACACATCCAGACTACAGACAGAAAGGTAACTTCACAAATTTAAAAAACTACTAATAAATAAACTTATTAAATATGGCGTTAACAACATACTCGCTATTGTAGAAAAAGATGGGGTACCCTACACTACTCTAAATAAACTTGGATTTAAAGAAGAAGCTAGATACAACATCTACATTTAATAATTACTTGTAATACATCTACGAGATTATTATTTCTATCTCTCGCTTTATTTTTTAATTCTATTGTAATTTACACTAATTAGACTTAGAATTTTTTAATTACTTTATAGTATAATAAATCGATTGTTATGCCACCGTAGCTCAGTTGGTAGAGCGCACCCATGGTAAGGGTGAGGTCCGCAGTTCGACCCTGCGCGGTGGCTTATAAATTCTTTCAAGATTCTAACAACAACTCCTTATTGATAATCGAAAAATACAAATTCCATAATAAAATCATTAATAGTTTATAAAGCTAATAATGATTAATATTAAACAAATTAATATAGATAAGATAAAAATGTTTATTGCATTTTGCTTACTAATATCTGCACTATTAGGCTTCGCGTACTCAAGTTACTTAAGTTTAGAAGAAAATGGAAAGTTAGAATTTACTAAAGAAATACCTGAAGAAGGCTATATTTTTAAAAAAGTTGCATATATCTCAGGTGAAGTTAATACTCCAGGAGTATATGAGATTACTGATCATACAAGAATTTACGAGCTAGTCGAATATGCTGGTGGCTTTAATTTAAATGCCGATACTCAATATATTAATAAAGAACTCAATTTAGCAACATTAGTAAATGATGAAGAGCATGTATTCATCCCAAGTAAAGAGCAATATCAGACGAAAAAAGTCTCCTTAATTCCTGAAACTTACAATAAAGGATCAGATCTCATAAATATAAATACAAGTACTCTAGAAGATCTAGATACCTTACCGGGGATAGGAAAATCTACAGCTGAAAAAATTATTGATAATAGACCATATAGCAATATAAATGATTTATTAGATATCTCAGGAATAGGTGATTCGAAATTTAATGAAATCAGTAATTTGATTTCTATATGAAAAAATCAAACTCATTAGTTATTCAAAAGTTACGTTCATTAACCCGACGATCTCATCGTATAACGCTTCTCTTATTAGCTCTTATAATAGGAATAATTATAAGAGATAATTTTTTATTCATACTACCACTTGTTATTTTATCTTCAAGAATAACAGCTAGTAAAAAGTCTTTTTGCCTTATACTTACATCTTTTATTGTTGGAATAGGTCTTACCTGTAATTTACAAATAATATAAATAATCAGATAAATAATTTAAAGAATACGAGTATAGAAGCTAACGCTTCAATTGTAGAACCTCCATCAACGACCCAATATAATACAAAGGCAATTTTAAAAATCCCAGGGATAGACGCTTTATTTATTGCTGATTTACCAAAATACCCAAAACTGAATTATGGTGACACTCTTTTTATAGAAGGTACTGTTAAAGTACTTGAGAAAGACAATAATAATTCAGGCTATATAAGTTATTTAAACAGTAAGAAAGTTTTCTTAGAAATCCAAGTAAAAAATTTTAAATATTTAGCCTCATCTGATTTAAATACTGTAAAAAGAAGACTTGAACAAAATACAAAAAATTATTTAAAAGAACCTAGTAATAGTTTATTAAATGGTATTACACTTGGAACAAAAACTAAAATACCAACAGAGCTTGAGGGAACCCTCAAAAATACAGGTACTAGTCATATAATTTCAGCATCAGGATTTAATGTAGTAATTATCTATATAGTATTATCTTCCTTCAGTTCTTTAATCAATAGAAAAGCAATTTATCTCCTGTCTGCAATAATTATTCTTTTATATCTGTACATTATTGGACCATACAACTTGCCTGCTTTAAGGGCTACATTAATGATTTTAATTTTAATTTTTTATAAATTAATTGGTAGAAAACCAGATATTCCTCTAGTGCTATCACTTTCTGTAGTAATAATTCTTATAATAAATCCTCTTTCATGGAAAAATGTAAGCTTTCAACTATCCTTTTTTTGCAACTTTGGGATTGCTTTTATTTACAAATACATTTAAAAATGGACTAAAAAGATTTATAAAACTTGATAATATAAACGAAATTGTTTCTACGACATTATCTGTGCTTATAACTACTCTACCGATTACAATATTTACATTTGGATCAACATCATTAGTCTCCCTTATTAGTAATGTCCTTATACTTCCATTAATACCTATTATAACTGTCTTTGGACTCTATTCTATATTAATAAGCTCACTTGGAATCAACTTATTAAACAAACTAATTTTTAGGATTTTAGATTTTCTATTGAAATTTACTGTAAATATAATTAACTTCCTTGGCAAACAAAGTTTTGCTAGTACAGAAAGTACTACATTAGGTATTTGCCTACTTTCAATTATTATCTTAATTTACATGTATTTTAAGTATAAAGAATTGAAACCCACATAGTATGAAGATACAAAACTTATTACTAGCAATGCTTGTAACAATAAATTTCATTATATTTGAAGGTATCAGATATGATCTAAACCAGAATGATCTGTTAGAAATATACTTTTTAGATGTAGGACAAGGAGATTCGATATTAATAAAGACGCCAAATGGCTCTTTTGGATTAATTGATACAGGAAGAGAGTCAAACATATTGACAGCCCTAAACGAAATTAATCTTAAAATAGATAAATTTGAGTTTGTAATAATTACTCATCCCGATGCAGATCATTACGAGGGAATACTTGAGCTAACAGAATACTATGATATTAGAAAGTTATTTTTAAACAAAACTAAAAAAGACGGTGATTTATATTTAGAGGTAATCAGAAAGTTACATCTAAAAGATATAAAAACATTTCTATTATACTCATCTACTGATTTTACTTTAGATAGTGTTGACTTTGATATACTTTGGCCAATTAGTTTAGAAGAGACGTACATATTTGATAATATTAATGATTCTTCAACGGCAATTTTAATAACATTTGGAAACCTGTCCATGTACTCTGCTGGAGATTTATCAAGCCAATATGAATTAGAATCTATAAGCCAGTTAGAGATTCAAGACATAGATATTCTTAAAGTAGGCCATCACGGAAGCAAAGCTTCTACTTCGTTTGAGTTTCTTGAAAAAATATCTCCAGAAATTTGTGTAGTTCAGGTAGGAGAAGGTAATCAATATGGGCACCCAAATAATGAAATATTGATAAATATTCAGAAAATAGGTGCTACAATGCTACGAACAGATTCATTAGGGAATATCAAAATCAGCTCAAATGGAGAATTTATTTTCTTAAGAAATGGAGCTAAAATTGAAGTATAATTAAAAACACAAATTTCTTACTTGAAGATATAGCAAGTAGGATATATAATTGGACGTTATTTTACACAATAAGAGTATGGCAAAAAAAAACAAGAAAGTATTAACTTATAGGTTCATGTTAAAGGAAACTGGTGAGCATTACACTATTAAACTTTCTCGAGAAGCTTATGATAAGCTAAACGATAAGAAAATAAGAAAGTTTAGTAAGAAGCTTAAAAAACACGCAGATTTCGAACTAGTTAAATTAAAAAAATAGTAAGCGAGTGTCGGTTAATTGGTAAACCACTGGTCTCCAAAACCAGGACTCTCAGTTCGAGTCTGAGCACTCGTGCTCTCTATTAACACAATAAAAATATGAATAAATTTATAGACAAAATATTAAGTATAGTAGATTGGTTTAACCCAGCAGAGAATAATTTTGATAACACATGGCACTTCATAGCATTTGGAGTAAAAATGATCTTATTAATTGCAATTTTTGCAGGTATTTTCCTAGCAATAAAAAATGCTAAGAAACTTAAAAAATTTATATCAGGTACTCTACTTGAATTAAGAAAGGTTGAATGGCTAGATAAAAAAAGTCTAAGAGAATATTCTATAATAGTAGTTATAATTATCACATTCACTACTCTTTTAATACTTGGTTTCGATCAAGGATTTTTAAGTATTAGAAACATCTTAATTAAGTAAACAAATACAAATGGCTAAGAAAGAAACTGAAGAAGTAAAAAAAGAAGATAAGGTTAAAGAAGAAGTAGCTGAAAAAGAAACAGCTGAAGAAACTAAACCTGTATCTGAAGTTGAAAATGAAGAAAAAAAAGAAAAGAAAAATAGAAAATTAAAGTGGTACATCGTAAAAAGTCATTCAAGCAAAGAAAAAAGCATCGCAGAACAACTTAGACAAAGAGTAAAAGCAAATGATCTAGATGATAAAATAACTGAAGTAATTGTTCCTACACAAGAAAAGATTGTTATTCAGAGAGGAAAAAAGAAAACTGTTGATGAGAGAATTTTCCCTGGATATATATTAGTGAGAATGGAAGTTACACCTGATACATTGCATGTAGTTAGAAACACAGATGGAGTTTTAGGATTTATTGGATCTTCTTCGTACAGTAAAAAACCAACGCCTCTAAGTCAAAAGGAAGTTGATGCGGTTATGGCATTTATGAAAGTAAAACAAATGCCTACTTATGCATCAGCATTCATTGTTAATGATCCTGTCAAAGTTACTGACGGACCATTTAAAGACTTTGTTGGAACTGTTCAAGAGATCAATGAAAACAAGGGACAGGTTACAGTTCTTCTTTCAATTTTTGGAAGAGAAACTCCTGTTCAATTAGATTTTTTACAGGTTACAAAAATTTAAACTATGGCAAAGAAGATTAATTCAAAATTCAAAATGGTAATTCCAGCTGGTAAAGCAACTCCAGCACCACCATACGGTCCAATTTTAGGTCAAAATGGTATTAATATTCAAGAGTTCTGTACTCAGTTCAATGATAAGACTAGAGACATGAGGGGATATGATATTCCAGTAGGTGTTACAGTTTATGATGATAGAACATTCATAATGGATATTAAAAAGCCAACTGTTACTTCTTTAATCAAAAAAGAATTTAACATTCAAAAAGGTTCAGCAGAACCTAATAAGGTAAAAATTAAAAAAGTTAACCTCTCAGATCTTACAAAACTTGCAGAAATGAAACTTGAAGACCTTAATACTAAAGATATTGAGGCTGCTACAAGAATCGTTGCAGGTGCTGCAACGAGCATGGGAATAGAAGTAATAGAATAAATATTAATTAATCTTAAGAGAATATGGAAAATATAAAGAAAGAAGTAAGCTTAGAAGATGCAATTAAAGCTCTTAAAGAAGGAAAGAAGAGAAATTTTAATGAGACAGTTGATATTGAAATCATTATTAATCTTAAAGAAAAGCAGAAAAAAGAAAGTCTTAAAGGAAGTGTAACTTTACCTAATAAATTTGGTGAAGATAAAAAGATTATAGTTTTCTGTGATGATGTTGATGTAAAAGCAGCTAAAGAAGCTGGTGCTATAGAAGCAGGATTAGCAGATCTTGAAGAAAAAATAATGGGAGGTTGGTCTGATTTCGATGTAGTGATTACAAAACCAAGTATTATGCCAAAAATTGCTAAACTAGGAAAAGTGTTAGGTCCAAAAGGATTAATGCCTAATCCAAGTAATGGTACTATTACTGATAATTTTGAAGATGCTATCAAAAGTTTCATTGGTGGTAAGATGAATTATAAGATGGAACAAGGTCATGGAATCATTAGATCAAAGATTGCAAAGGTAGATATGACTGATGCTCAAATAAACGAAAATGTTGTTACTCTAGTTCAGGATGTTAGTAATGAAGCAAAAAGACTAAGCACTAACCCAATTAAAAGAGTTATTCTAAGAACAACAATGGGTGCTGGATCAAGAGTTGATTTTAATGCTATAATTTAGCAGATTTAACAATTGAATAGTCAAAGACAGTAGGTCTATCTATTTTTTAGTAGTAGTTAATTTCCTACCGAGACGTTTTAAACTTTAAGAGAATACATTTGTATTTTAAAAAGTATTAATAAGGCGCTTTCGGTAAGAAAGCGCTTTTTTTTATTTAATTTACTTATATATATGGCTAAATCAAGAGATCAAAAAAAGGATCTTTTAGAAACATATAAGAAGACAATTACTGACTCAAAAAGTTTAGTAATTATTAGAGCTAAAGGACTAACTCCTGGTGAGTCTACTAATCTTCGAAAAAAGCTTTATGATTTTGACTCAAGCTTTAGAGTTGTTAAAAACACTCTATTTAAGCTTGCTTTAAAAGAGAGCGAATTTGAAGAAGAAGATAGTCTTAACAACTACGAACATGCAGTTGTTTTTATGGGAGAAGATATAGTTGGACCCTCTAAAATTCTTAATGCGTTTCTTAAAGAAACAAAAAACAAAGAAGGTAAGCCTAAGGCTGAAGTTGTATCTGGTTATCTAGATGCATCAAAACTTTCAAAAGATCAAGTTATAGAATTAGCAGAAATGCCTGATAAGGAAGGAAGTATTTCTATGATTCCAGGTGTTCTAGACCAAGCTATTGCTGGAGTGGCTAATGTGTTACAAAATCCAGTACAAAGTTATGCATCTATTTTAGATCAAGCTTTTAAAGAATAGTTAATTGTTCTTAAATTTAATTAATAATAAATTTTAAAAAAATACAATGTCAGAAGAAACAACAAAAGAAGCTACAAAGGTAAGTAAACCAGTAGCAGATATCGTTGCAGCTATTGAAAAATTAACAGTAGTTGAAGCGTTTGAGCTTAAAAAAGCTTTAGAAGAAAAATTTGATGTAAAAGCATCAGCTCCAATGGCTATGGGTGTAATGCCAATGGCAGGAGGTGCAGCAGCAGGAGACGATGTAGAAGAGAAATCTGAATTCGACGTAGTTCTAACTGATGCAGGATCTAATAAAATCAATGTAATCAAAGTTATTAAAACAATTACTGGATTAGGTCTAAAAGAAGCTAAAGATTTAGTAGAATCTGCTCCAAAACCAATTAAGGAAGGAGCTAAAAAAGAGGATGCTGAAAAAATCAAAGCAGAAATCGAAGCAGCTGGAGGAAAAGTAGAATTAAAATAATTCTTCTAACTTCAGAATTCTAAAAATCAGAGCAAGTTCATTATTTTGAACTTGCTCTTTTTTTAGCTACCAAAACCAACACTACCCTTCTTAAATCTTTACCAATAAGGTATTACATCAATCCAATAACTCGCAATTTAACTGTATTTTTAGTATAATTACACATTAATTAAAGGAAAAATAATGGATACACTGATAGAAATTTTGAGGAATAGAAACTTAACAAAAGAAGAGATTGGACTTCTAGAGAATTCTTTTTTACTACTAATGACATTACCTATTGTAACTACTATTTCAGGAATAGCTAGGTATATTATTGGATTAAAAAGTCTAAGTGTTTATGCTCCGATAGTTTTAACTTTTGCATTTTATGAGCTAGGTTATATCGAAGCAGATAAATCTACTAATGTAATTCAAGGACTAAAATTTGGTCTTGTTTTATTTATGATTGTTCTATTAGTAAGTACATTGACCTATAAATTAATTAGGCGCGTAAGAATGCACTATACACCTAAAGCAACTATAGTACTAATGGCAGTATCGATATCAGTAATTATGGCAATGTGTTTTGGAACATTATTATTTGAAAAGAAAGGTTTGATTTATCTAGATGCATTTTCAGTAATAATGATAATGACACTTTCTGATCAATTTGTATCTTTATTATCAAGAAAATCATTAAATCATACATTGATAGTAGCGACACAAACACTGACAACATCTGTAATTTCATATTCAATAATTTCATTAAATGCTACAAAAGACTTTGCATTAAATTATTCGCTTTTATTAATACTAGGATTATTATTTATAAATTTCTTTGTTGGAAAATTTATTGGGTTAAGACTTACTGAATATATAAGATTTAAAGAATTAATTTTTAGAGATACCGAAGAGGAAAACGGAGATGGTAAGCATAAGCAAAATAAGAAAAAATAGTAAAAAAGTTCTAGGTAGAAATGAAAGATACCTAGAATATATACGACCACATAATAGACGTAACGCTTTTAAAATAGCTGATGATAAAGTTATTACTAAAAGACTTCTAGCTAAACATGATATCCCTGTCCCAAAAATGATACGTGTCATCAATAGCTATGAGGAATTAGAAAGCATTGATTTTAATGAATTACCTAGCTCATTTGTAATTAAGCCAGTACATGGAGTTAGAGGTGGTGGTGTTGATATTTTTTATAATAGAGATTCTGAAGGTCAATGGATTCGTGCTGATAAATCAAAAGTATCAATAAGCAGGCTTAAAACATTATGTAGAGATATTATTGATGGTAAGTATTCGCTTAACAATGAGCAAGATATAGTTTTAATTGAAGAAAGAGTAAAAACACATAAAGGATTTAGATATCATACATTTAAAGGGGCTCCAGATATTAGAATCATTGTCTTTAACAATATTCCTGTGATGGCAATGTTACGTTTACCTACAGAACGATCTAAAGGTAAAGCAAATTTAGATCAGGGCGCAATCGGCTCAGGTATAGACATGGCAGTGGGAAAAACTACTCATTCTATATATGGAAAAGCTGGTGCAATAGAAAAAATTCCACACACAAGATTACCAGTATCTGGTTTAAGAATGCCTTATTGGCATAGAATACTTAAATATTCTATCGAAGCAAGTAAAGCTGCTGGTCTTGGATTTGCTGCTATAGACTTTTTAATTGATAGAGACCTTGGCCCTGTTATAGTTGAACTAAATGCACGTGCTGGTCTATCTATACAATTAGCTAATGATACAGGATTAAGAGAACGTCTTAAAAAAGCTGGAGGTATTAAAGTTAAAAATGTTGAACATGGGATAAGACTGTCAAAAGATCTATTTGGAGGTGAGATTGAAGAAGGAATCGAAGCTATTTCAGGTAAAAATGTAATCGGATTAATAGAAAGTATTAAAGTTTTCTCAAAAGATGATGAAAGTAAATACGAAAAATTAAAAGCAAAGATAGATACAGGAGCTACAATAACCTCAATCGATACAGGGTTGGCTAGAGAATTAGGTTATTCAGAAGCTATTGATTTTGCTGATGAGAACTTAAAAAGTGTACCGCAGTCAATTCAAGACTTATCTGAGGTTAAAAAATATGCTAAAGAGCAGCAGCTAGAAAAGAAGCTAACAGAGCACCCTGACATCGCTGATACGGCTATTATTAAACAAAGTGGAGGTATTACATATAGGATATTAATAAACATAGAACTTGAGATCTCAGATAGAAAAGTTTCAGCAAAAGCTACCGTCTTTGATAGATCAAATCTTAACTATAAAGTATTAGTTGGTAGTAGAGATCTGAAAAACTTTTTAATAGATGTTAGTCGAAAATAATGAAGCAAACTATTGCTATAGTTGGCAAGACATTCTCTTCTTATACTTCATTAATTGATAGAAATAGATATAAGCTAATATATCTTAAAGATTCTTCTACTAATAAATCAAGAAAAAATAATATATTTGATTTAGTTATTGAACTTGATTACTCAAATAGAGAATCACTAACAAAAAGCCTTCAAAGTATAAATTTAGATTTTAAGATAGACGTATTAGTATCTATTTATGAAAACTATGTACTACCAAAAGCAATAATAGGGGAAATTCTAGGGATTAGTGCTTTAAGTATAGAGTCAGCAAAACTAGCTTCCAATAAGTATTTAATGAGAAGGGCTTTCAATGAATATGATAAATCGATAAGTCCTAAGTTTTTCAAAGTAGATAATTTAGAATCATTAAAGAAAAACTTAAAAGGTTTTTCATATCCAGTAATGATTAAGCCTGCAAGCCTAGTAAAAAGCTTATTGATAGAAAAATGTGATGACTATAGTATGACAGTTTCAAAATATAAAGAAATCTCAAAGAAAATCAAAAGTGTTTATCAAAAATATAATACATTTGTAGAGCCTGAGATAATAGTTGAAGAATATATGGAAGGAAGTATGCATACGGTTGCTTGTTTTAGTGATAAGGACGGAAATGTAATTGCCCATCCAGAGGTCGTAGATAATGTTACTGCAAGAGACATTGATATTGAAGATAGTTATTTATACAAAAGATCAATTCCTTCTAGTCTTTCAAAAAATTTGCAACAAGAGTTAATTAAAACAGCAATCAAAGGAATGAAAGCACTAGATTTGAAATCAAGCCCTGGGCATATTGAGTTATTTCTAACTGAAAATGGTCCTAAGATTATAGAAATTGGGGCTAGAATAGGTGGATATAGAAACCTTATGTATCTGAACTCTTCTGGTACTGATATGGTTCAAGCTGAGATTGACTCTACTCTATCGTCAAATTTAAAATTCAACCAAGTAAATTTTAACAACTTTGTTTCTGCAATAGAATTATTTCCTAATAAAATTGCAAATTTCATATACATAAAAAATATCAGGAAACTTAATAAATTAGATTCATTAAAATCATTAAGCATTCATGCAAAAAAGGGAGATAAAGTTGGCAAGGCAAGTGAAGGGTTCAAGTCTTGTTGTAATATTCTTCTTGTAAACGAGGACAAACAGCAATTAGAACTAGATGAGAAGTTCATCAAAGATTATGTAAAAGTTATTACCAATTAAATTAAACTTTCAATATAGTTAATAACGTGTTTAATTGTACTTGGATCATTTTTAAAAGCTGGGCTCGCATTAACTTCTAGTATATAGTATTTTCCATCTTCGTTAATAATAAGATCTACACCAGCAATATTAAGCTTTAGAAGTTCTGCAACTCTTATAGATAAATTATTATAAAATTCATATTCACTTATAGTTTTATATTCAACACTAGCGCCTTCAGATAGATTATTAAGATGTGTATTATCATCTTTTCTAATTCTGTTCTTTATATAACAAACTTTATCCCCTATTACACCAAACCTAAAGTCTCCAGTATTTTCAATAAATTTCTGGTAGATAAAATGTACTTTAGTATTTGCAGAGTAAATACTTTCAAATTCTAGCTCGGTATTGACTAAAAAATTATTTCTCCCCTCAGCACCTGAAGCATCTTTCATAATAAAGGGTGATCCTAATTTTTCTTCAAGATAAGCAAATGTTCGATTCTGAATTGATGGAAAAATTGTATTTGGTATTTGAAGCTTATTCAAAGAGAAAAGCACCATCTGTTTCAGTTTATTATTTGAATGAGTATTTCTTACTCTTTCATCTATAAAATTAATGCCTAAATGATCTAGTACTAACGATAGTGCATTCGCTATTAAATAATTTTTCTGCCATATCTTAAAGTACACAAAGTTAAAAGTTTTAATATCTAGACCATCTACATCAACAGATATAGCACCATCCACTAACTCAAATGTAACCTGATCAAAATACTTCCATGTTATTCTTGTATCTTCATTTTTATAAGAATTAAGAGCTTCAGCAAGACTATCGTCATAACTTGCTTTTGATGATTTTAGAATTAGAATATTTTTCATATTATTTATTTAATGAATCATTATAACAAATCTAAAGCATCAATTTATTGTCTGTTTGTTGGCAATGGATCTATACAATTGCCATATTGGATCTAGATCATATATTTTTTAAGAAATTTTTCAATTCAAGAATAAATTTATGATAAGCTGAAAAAGATCATTATAAATAAACTAAGTTCTTAATAATCTATTATGTTTATAGTATTCGATTCAATTGATGGCGCAGGAAAAGGTAAACAAAGGGAAGAAGTTTTAAGCTACTTAGGTAAAAATACTGAGTTAGAATTAAAAGGAAAAGAATTTCCAATTCATAATGTTTTTTATGAAAGTATAATTCACCCAGCCTTACAAGAAGAAACGACAATGAATGGTAGTTCCTGGGTACTGTCCTACCTTTTAGATAAAACGTTAGAGGCGCCAAAGATTGAGCCATATGTGACAACCGAGAATAATCTGTTGATTGCTGATGGCTACTTTACTACAACAATTGCGTATCAGTCTCTTTTAATGAATCAAGTTACTTTAGAAAGATTATTGAAGTATGCTGAAGAATTTAAGATTCCTAAGCCTGATCTTGCTGTGTTTATTGACGCTGATCCTGAGATAGCAATGAGTAGAAAAGAAAAAGAAGAGGGCCATGATGAGGGTCTAGATATGTTTGAAAAAAGCTTAGAGAAACAAAAGAGGCTTAGAGAGATTTTTACAAGAATGAGTACAGAAGATATTTATTGCAATTGGATAAGAGTTGATGGAAATGGAACAATTGAGGAAGTTACTAATGATATTATTAAAGCCTTAGAGGAGAAACAACTAATATAGAAAAGGAGGTAAACATGTTTAGAAAGACTTAATAGGCAGTTGCTAATAGACACAATTGCCTATTATTTTTTACTTTTGACTTATTACTTTTAACCTTGTTCCATGGTATCATTCCTACAAGAAATTTTACTTTTAAACTACTTTCCTATATGAAGAAAACTCCTTCAGATATTTCACATTTAGAGAGTCTAGAAAGAACATTCGTAATGATCAAACCTGACGGTGTAAAAAGAGGTATGGTCGGAAGAATTTTTACTAGATTAGAGAATCTTGGTCTAAAACTTGTAGCATCTAGAATGATTCAACCAACAGACGAACAAGCTAGAGGCAATTATCCAGGAACAGAAGATTGGTTAACAAGAATGGGAAAGAAAACTCATGCTAACTATGATAACGACATGGCAAAGATTGAAAAAGATCTTGGAACTACAGATGCTTTAGAAATAGGAAATATGATTTATGATGGTTTAGTAACTTATTTAACTTCAGGACCAGTAGTTTTAATGGTTTGGGAAGGAAATCATGCAACAGCAGTTATTAGAAAAATTGCTGGAGTTATGAGTCCAGACATTGCAGCTCCTGGAACTATTAGAGGTGATGTTGGATTTGATTCTCCAAAACTTGCTGTTAAATCAGGAAGAGTTGTTGTTCAAAATCTAATTCATATTTCTGATTCACAGGAAGAAGCTGATAGAGAAATCAAACATTGGTTTGGAGAAAAATATAAATATCTTGGTAAGTATGATCGAATAGATTATATGGGATCATACGAAGCATTTTAATTAATTTAAAAGTTACTGATAAATAGATGAAACTTAAAACACAAAAAACATTAGTAGTTCTTAAACATGACTGTGTAATGAGAGGTTTAATGGGCGAGGTTATTACTAGATTTGAAAGAGTTGGATTAAAACTAGTAGCATTTGAATTCTTAGCTGCTACTGAAGATATGGGAGATAAACATTATGCAAGTTCAGATGAAAATCTACAAAGGTTTGGAAATAATACTCTAACTGAATGTAAAGAAAAAGGTATAGATCCAGTTGAAAAATATGGAACAGACGATGCATTAGAAATTGGAAAAATGATTAAAAATTGGAATGTTGAGTTAATTACTAGAGGTCCAGTACTCGCTATGGTTTGGGAAGGTCCTGATACAATAGCTTTAATTAGAAAATTAGCAGGTAAAACTAGTCCTAAAGATGCCGCTCCTGGAACTATTAGAGGAGATTTCAGTTGGGATAATTATGAGGCTGCTAATCAAGAAATGAGATCAGTTTATAATATACTTCACGCTTCAGGTAATGAAGAAGAAGCAGAATTCGAAATTAAACTTTGGTTCGGAGATGAAGAGGTAATTGATTACACTCTTTATACTCATAGAGCTATGAGTAATTCTTGGGATAAATAGTAAAGATTTAAGAGATAAGGTATAAGATTTTTCTTATACCTTATTTTTTTAAGAATATTAGACTTCTCAAATCCCCCGTTATACAGCTACAGATACAATACCCATGCTATAATTACACATTATTAATTATGTAAATAATCTTTAGAATTATTTTTTAAACACAAATATATGTCTAGAATAGGAGACGAAATTAAAGAAGCAATTACTGATGACGTAGATCACGTTAATGAAGGAGTATCAGAAATAATAAAAAGAGATGTTGAAGTTAACGGAATAACATATGAGATTGGTATTATTGGTGATTTAGAAAAAGCGGGGACTATAAATTTACACTTTCCTGGAGGAAATAGTGGACCAGTATCTGGTGGTAAACAACTTAAATCCCTTATAGATATTGAACAATTTGACTGCTCGCTGATATTGCCTAATGCTCTTCTAAAAACAATGAAATTTCTCGAAGATGATTCAGACGAAGCAATTAAAGCAAGATTTGATCAAAATGTAGAAATCCAAGTAGCAATTATAAAGCAATTAGTAGAAGACAAGACTAAGGTAATAACACTATCAGGACATTCAGCTGGTTGCCATACAACTACAGAAGTAGCAAATCAGTTAAAAGAAGAAGGATATAAGATCGAAGATGTATTGTTAATTTCTCCAGTAGCCTTTACAAAAGGAACATTTCTTAAACTTTTAAATACAGATCATAACTTAGCAGTACAGTATATTTGGTCTCATTGGTGCGCCTTTTACAAATATAAATAAACCTAAAGGTAATCCTGAACTTGCTACAAAGGCTTCTACAGCTGCAAGTGAATTTTCAAGCACTGGTCCTGTGGGATTATGGAGAGTAGGTGTTGAAGCAGCATTATTAGATGGTACAGAAATAATTGAGAATGCTTTAAAGAAAGGAATAACTATTACAGTTGTAAGAGGTGATCTAGATACAGTACTTTCTCCTAGTGGGTTAGTTCATTTTGGGGAATTAGCTAAAGAATACCCTGATCTAGTCAATATAATTGATTTTGATATATTGACCCATTATCTAGTAAGCGCCTATCCTTCTAAACTTGCTGATAAATTAAAAGAAGCTTAATAGAAGCATTGCGACTCAATATCTAATAAGATATCAGGCCATACGTCAGTATGCTCTGGACTATATATCCTAGAAATTAGTTTCTCGTTAGGTATATTACCAACTGCCCTGACTTCTTCAAGTCTATCATCAACAAAATATGATTCTCCAGAGAACCCTAGAAGAGCACGATTAACAAGACTTTCTTTTGAAGAACTTTGCGAGTCAAGAAAATAAATTGGATCTTCTAATCCCAACTCTTTCTTAATATAACTTCTAACTCTGTGGCAACGCTTATAACCTGCATTAGATACTAAAACTAGTGTTACATCTTCTAGTGCATCTGCTCTTTGTAAAAAATCGCCTATTAGATCATCCATTAATCTAACATAGAATACTATATTCTTATTTTTCTGCCCGGGAGATTCAAGCCTTATACCTTCATAAATTCTTGGTAATCTACTTTCTAGAGATTTCCTCATAGCTCTATATTCTTCCGGAGTACATGCTTCAATATACACAAGTGTTCTCTCTATATCTAAAAATATAACCGTATGTTCATTTTTACCTTCAAGATGATTAGCTAGAGCAGTTAAAGATCGCTCATTGTGTGTATCCTTTAGTGATTCATCCTCTGGAATGTCGTCAGTATATTGTGGGTATTGGTTATAGGCTTGATGCATTTCTTAAACAAATAGGTAGAATACTTTAGATTATAGTTGATTGGCCTCTTATATTATAAACCTTACCAAAGTAAATGTAATTATTACAATTACACGACTAAGAATTGAGGAAAAAGAAAATTGATATATTTGTTTTAATTTTTAATCTAGATAAAGGACCATGTTAATCTCTTAGGTCATTAGTCAAATCAAAAATGAGGTAAAAATTAAATTCCCTCCTCACTAAAAACTATACACTAACCACTATTAACTATTAAGAAATACACCGGACAGGAATCGAACCTGTGGCCTTCCCCTTAGGAGGGGGATGCTCTATCCTACTGAGCTACCGGTGCATAAAAATCCTTTGAAATTATAACATTTAATACGGTATATATGGAGAAGGGTCATAGTAAACATAGTTAACTCTCAGCCCTAGGTGAAGGTGTGTACCAGTACTATTACCTGTAGATCCCATATAACCAATTTCCTGTCCTGCATAAACAGTTTGACCAGTTCGAACATAAAGTGCAGTATGATGGAAATACAAAGTCTGAACTCCATTACCATGATCAATTGTTAAAGCATAACCTCCTCCATATGGCTCCCAACCAGAGAAAGTTACAGTACCTGCAGCTGCTGCTCTAGTTTCACATCCACCTGGCCTTGGTAAATCGACACCATTATGCCAGCTAGAGAAACCTCTAGACCAGCCGTATCCAGCACAACTTGGATGAGATAAAGGGTTAAAAAATTGAACACCATTTAGAGCATTTAAAGTCTCAGTTGGTGGGGGACCTGGTGGTGGAGCTGGGACAAATGCATATGATCCACTTGAATATGGTATAGTTTTTGGACGTTCAGGAGGAACAATAGTCCCATCCGGAACGAATATCTTACCATCAGCAGTAAAAATATGTTCTTCTCCTCCATCTAGTCTATTAATCTCAATTATGTCAATAATATTTCCAGAAGTAATCTTATCCATTAGGTCCTGTATAGTCTCTCCCTTACTTACTGTAACAAATACACCCTCTATTTCAGGTATCAATATAGTATCACCAGCAGTTACATCTTCTGAAAAATAATCAATTGATTCTAAGTTTGAAGATTTAATTGCATCAGTGGAAATACCGAACTTTTCAGAAATACTATCCAAAGTATCGTCTTCTAATATAGTATATGTAATAATTTCAAAATTCACGTTACTATTATCTACTAGTACCATCGTGATATCACTACCCTGCTCTAAAATATCGATATCTCCTGGATTACTTAAATCAGAAGCAAGAATATTTCTATCAGACTCTTCTATTAAAGAACTAGATATTCCTGTGAATATGATCAGTGTAGTTAAAATGATGAATAGTAAATGAAGAAACTGTCTATATAAATTACCTCTACCCCAAAACAATCTGTTTACGAAAGTTCGTTTAGATGAGTTGAAAATATCTTTAGATAAATCAAGAAGACTAAATTGAGTCACTCTATTTTTTAACGTTTTTACACGTCGTTTTTCTTTTCCTAATTCTATTTCGTAATCCTTCATTAGTTAGGTTTGAGATCTTAATCTATTATATCAGATTTAGAGTGACTCAAAATTTAGTTGCTACATACTTTCGTGTAGTGTAGCCAAAAATTCATCATTATTTTTAGTTTTCTTTATTCTTTCAATCAAAGTCTGAGTTGGATTAGAATTTGTCTCATTCTTTAATGTATCAAGCATTCTTACAATTCTCCAAGTTTGTGCTAGAACTTCAGGTTTTAATAATTTATCTTCATTTCTAGTATGAGACATTGTAACGTCTATTGCTGGGAAAATTCTTCTTCCTGCTAATTTTCTATCTAGTTTTACTTCCATATTACCAGTACCTTTGAATTCCTCAAAAATAACATCATCCATTTTAGATCCTGTATCTACAAGTGCAGTAGCTATAATTGTTAGACTTCCTCCGCCTTCCATATTTCTAGCAGCTCCAAAGAATCTTTTAGGTGGGTAAATTGCAACTGGATCTAGACCACCAGAAAATGTTCTTCCTGAAGGTGGTGCAATAATATTATAAGCTCTTGCAAGTCTTGTAATACTATCCATTAAAATTACAACATCTTTACCGTATTCTACTAATCTTTTTGCTCTCTCAACAGCCATTTCAGCTATTTTAGTGTGATTCTCAGGCGGTTCATCAAAATTCGCAGCAATTACCTCTCCTTTTACAAATCTTTGCATATCAGTAACCTCCTCTGGTCTTTCTCCCACTAAAACAACCATCAAGTGAATTTCAGGATGGTTTTCTGATATTCCCTCAGCAATGTCTTTCATAAGCCAAGTTTTACCAACTTTAGGAGGAGCTACAATCATTCCTCTTTGTCCCTTACCAATAGGTGCTAATAAATCAATGATTCTATTCGCAATTTTATTTGGTCCGATTTCTAATTTGATTTGATCTTCAGGGAAAATTGGAGTCAATCTGTTAAACGTAGGTCTTGATATAGCTATTTCAGGAGTATCATTATTAATAGCCTCAATTTTTAAAAGACTTAAATATCTTTCTCCTTCTTTTGGTGATCTAGCTTGTCCCGCAATATAATCTCCTTGTCTTAAATTGAATCTTTTAATTTGAGAGCTTGAAACGTATACATCATTTTGTCCGGGAAGCATCGTTAAAGATCTTAATACTCCATGAGAATCTTTTATAATTTCAAGAAAACCCTCAGCGAATATATTTCCACCCTTTTTAGTTTGTTCAGCTAAAAGCTTTAATATAAGTTCTTTTTTAGGTAACTCTTTATAGCCTTTAATTTTGTATTTAACGGCAATCTTTCTCAGTTCCGCTAGTGTAGTTGCCTCAAGTTCTTTTAGACTAGTTGCTTCAACTATTGTGTCCTTCTTCTTTTGCATTTGTAATTAATTGTAAGAAATAAAAGTGAATATGTTTGTAATAAAAATCGAAGAGTTTTATATAAGTAATTCTAGGTATTCAAAAAATAAAAGTCAAGAAAATGTTTAGAAAGAACTTATTTACTATTCCGAAAGTCCAGTAAGTCCATATATTTGGGGAAATGCATGGTGTACGCGAACCAGACTCTGGGAAAAATAAATAAGTTTTTAAATGGCAAGATTGTTTGCTAATCCTAGAGTCCAGTAAGTATCTTCTAAAAAGTAAAAGATTGTACGCGAACCAGACTCTGGAACTAACTAACAAACTTTTTAATGGTCTAAATACATTCTACCCGATAATATAATTTTGTCAAGTCCTATAATGTAAATATTTAAGAAAAAGAGGCGCCTAGACAACGCCCACAGGGATATCGCTACCACAGGATGTATCCACCATTAGCGCGATGTTTCACAGAGGTAATTTTGCGTAACATTTTGTGTGGATCGGGGATAAAACTGTAAAAAAAATAGCCATGAATAAATTTTCATGACTATTTTTTCAATATTTGATTGATAACTACCCTAATTATCCAGTTTAAATTCTACTTTATTTTCAACAAAACTAACCTTGACCCTCAATACCTTATCTTTTTTAGATCCCTTTTTATAATTCTGACTTAAAAGAAATCCTGCCAATCCGTCCTCAAGAACTTCTTGCACCTTTCGCCTTATGTTTCTTCCACCAAAATCTTTATTGTAACCTTCATTATTTATATAGTCCACTACCTCATCAGAGACATTTAAGATGATCCCATTTGTTATAAGCCTCAAAATCAGGTCATCAACCTGAGTTCGAGTAACCTTCAAGGTATCCTCTTTATTAAGTCCCCTAAATACATCTATCAAATCTATTCTATTTAAAAATTCAGGCCTTACGCTCCTCTTAAGATCATCCATTATCCTATCTCTCATCTCATTATATGCCTCCTTTAGGGCCTCAGCTTCATTATCTGCCGCTATATCAAAACCAAGTCTATTATCGTTCGACACAGCGTCTGCTCCAATATTTGAAGTCATTACAATAATACAATTTTTAAAACTAACATCACTTCCCTTACCGTCAGAAAGCGATCCCTCTTCAAGTATTTGTAATAAAATATTTAAAGTATCTGGATGTGCCTTCTCTATCTCATCAAAAAGTATTACTGAATAAGGCTTTCTCCTAACATAAGATGTTAATTGTCCACCTTCTTGATGGCCTACATAACCTGGTGGCGCTCCTATTAATTTAGCAACGCTATGAACCTCCATAAACTCACTCATGTTAATTTGATAAATCAGATCTGCAGAACCGAAAAGCTCCTTAGCCATCATCTTTGCAAGTTCTGTCTTACCGACACCAGTTGGACCTAAGAACAAAAATGAACCAAGAGGCCTTCTAGGATCATTTAATCCAAGATGAGATTTTTGAATAATCCTTGCTGAATTTTCTATAACATGATCCTGACCTACTACTCGTGCCCTTAGATTTTCTGGTAGATCTTTTAAAGTTTTATCTGAAATATTACTAGCTACTATTGGAATACCTGTCCATCTAACAATAATATCTTTTATTAAATTACTAGTTACTACTTTTGCATACTTTTTCTTTACAGATTTCTTACCGTCAATAACGTCCTCAATTTCAGAAATTACTTTATCTTCGTCACTCTTATATTTCTCTGCCTTATCTAAGTTCTTAGATTCTATCGCTTTAGTTTTAGAGTGTTGAATTTTAATAAGCTTCTCTCCAAGTTTATTAAGCTCAGGATCAATAGCAACTTCTCTACCAATTTTAAGACTTGCCGCAGCCTCGTCTATAAGATCAATAGCTTTATCTGGTAAGAATCTATCTTGAATAAATTTCTTAGACATTTCTACTGCAGTATCTATAGATTCTGGTTTAATCTTTACTCTGTGATAGTTTTCAAATTCATTTTTCAAGTTATAAATAACTTTTTTTGAGCTTTCTACATCTAACTCTTCTACTTTTATTGGCTGAAATCTTCTAGCTAATGCAGAGTCTGTCTCAAAATATCTATTATACTCATCACTAGTTGTAGCCCCAATAACACTAAGCTTAGAGCCCGTTAAATAGGGTTTAAGAAGATTAGCTATATCTAAGGAATCTTTACCTCCTGATGATCCAGCTCCAACTATATTATGTATTTCATCAATAAAAACTATAGTGTCACCATCTTCAAGAGCATCTTCAATAACAGCAGATATTCTTTCCTCTACATCACCTCTTAACCTTGCACCAGATAATATAGCGGCAATCTCTAGATTTAGTATTTTCTTCTCTAAAAAAGAGCTAGGTACATCTCCTGCAATTATTTTATTTACAAATCCTTCAACAATTGCAGTTTTTCCAACACCTGCTTCACCTACTAATATTGGGTTATTTTTAGTTTTCCTTGAAAGTATATGTATTAATCTTTGTATTTCACTATCTCTTCCTGTAATAACAGGATACTCTCCCTTTTCAGATATCTCATTCATGTCTTTACAGAAGAATGGTAAAGAAGATTGTCCCTTACCTTTATCTTCTAACTGATCTTTGATTCCTAGAGTTTCTAAGCTCCCGCTTAATGATTTAAGGATTTTCTTTAGTGAATTATAATCTACTCCTAATTTCTTAAGATCTTCAATAAACTCTATATTCTTAACTCTGAAAAAAGAAAGCAGTAAATGCTCTGAACCAACATATACATGGTTCATATCAGAAGCAATCAAAAAACTTTCATTCAAAATCTCTTTTAATCTGATTGAAAAAACTGGATTAGTTATCTTTAACTTATCATCTTTAGAATCAGTACTTTTAAATTTAACCCTAAGCTGTATTTGCCTAACCGTATTCTCGATATCAACACCAATTCTTTGCAATATGTCTTCTACAATATTTCCTTTATCCTGAATTAAACTATAAAAAAGGTGTATTGGTAAATATTCTTTAGATTGGTTTCTTTTTGCAAAATAGTAACCGTCATTAATTACTTTCCTTGCGTTTAAAGTGAATCTTTCTAACCCACTTGTTAAATCAGTATCCGACATGTGAATTTATTATTAATTTTATCAAATTAATTTTAACACAAATTTTAGCAGAGGTAAGATCAAAGTGCTAAAAAGAGCCAGAATTTCTCCTGACTCTTTTTTATTTAAACTCTTTTAAAGAATAATTTATTCTTTAACTTCTTCTGCTTCATCAGATAAAAGCTCATCTAACCCTTCCATTTCTCTAGAAGTTTCAGATCCTTCTTCTGTTGATTCATCTTCAGATTCAGTGCTAGCTTCTTGCTTATCATCAGAAGATGTTGCCTCATTAGCCTTTAGTCTTTTAAGACTCAATCCTAAGTGCCTATCCTCATCAGAAATAGAGATAATCATTACCCCAATATCTTCTCCTTCAGATACTATATCTGCTGGATTTTTAACAAGTTTATTTGATAGTTCTGAGATATGGATTAGTCCGTTTAGTCCATCATCAACTTTAACGAATGCTCCATAGTCAGCAATACTTTGTACTTTTCCTTTAACAACTTGACCAACTTTATAATTTTGAACAATTTTCTTCCATGGATCATCTTGTAATCTTTTAATACTGTAAGCTACTCTCTTTCCGCTATCACTTAAACCAATAACTTGTACTTCAACTTCATCATCAACTTTATAGAAATCAGCTGGGTTTTTAACTTTATCCCAAGATACTTCCGAAATATGTACAAGTCCTTCAAGTCCTTCTGCATTAACGAATAATCCAAATGGAGCGATTCCTGTAACTTTTCCTTTTAGAGTATCTCCTACTTTTAGATTTTCAAGAGTTTCGTTTCTCTTTTCAATATCAGCATCAGAGTAAACTAATTTTTCAGAAAGAATTACTCTTGATTGATCTTCATTAATTTCCATTACTTTCACCTCAAGAGCCTCATCTATTAGTTCAGCTAATTTTGATTGTAATTGTTTTGTAGCATCTTTCTTGTTGCTGTAATCATTATCCTGTGTGTAGATTCTTGTGTTCTTTAATTGAGAACTTGGAACAAATCCTCTTAGTCCTCCTCCTATTTCTACAATTACACCTCCTGTATTTGCCTCAATAACATTAACTTTAATCGTCTTATCCTTTTCTTTTGCCTCTCTTAATTCGAACCACTTTCTTGCTGTACCAGTTTTTCTAATTGAAAGCTCTACTTGTCCTTCATCATTTTCTGGGTTTACAACATAAACTAACACTGTTTCTCCTTCTGCTTTATCAAAAGTTTCACCATCAAGTTTCATTTCTCTTCCGTAAACTACTCCTTCTGCTCTACCATTAACGTCAATAATCATCTCTCCAGATGATTTTGAAATAATGATACCTTCGATGATTTGACCTTTTGTAAAAGTTTTTGGAGCTTCTAATCCTTCTACAAGATCAGCAAACTCTTTTGACACTTGTTTCTCTGTAATCTTTGCCATATGAAAAAAGTTAAGTTAAATCACTTAACATAATTGGGTCATTTAAATTTAAAACGCTTAACTGCCCAAATTAAGCTGAGGAATTATATCATATAAAAGTATAAATACTAAATTCAGTATGAATTTTCAATTGGTTTAGATGGAAACTTAGTAGAAAATAAAATATACTAAATTTATGAAGTATATTCCAATAATCTTAATATCAACATTTTTCAGCGTATTTACTATAGGAGTAATAAATGTAAGCGCACAGCAGACATTTTTATCTTGTGGTGATACTAACTGTAATGGTGATACTAGACAATGCGAACTAGGGTTTTCATGTACTTATGTTTCTGATTCATCTTGCGGTACGTCTGGAACTATTTGCGTACCAACTCCTGCTACATCTAATGCTAGAGGAACAATTCCTGGAACTACATTTGAAAGAAGAATCTGTACTACATCTGATGTTGGTAATAACTTCTTATTTAATTCATCCAATCCAACTAAAGTTTGGACTTCAGCTGAAGTTTTAGATCAAGTTTGTAATCCACAAACAACAAATACTAATACTAATAACACAAACACCAATACCAATACGAGCAATACAAACACTAGCAATACAAATACGAATCAAACCACTACAACTACTTCAACAAATACACTACCTAATACATCTGGTAGCGGTAATAAAAATAAAAGCATAATTATCTATACTTCTGCTACTCTACTTATAGTTTTAGGTTTAACTCTAAAATTTAGAAGTACTTATAAAAGATAAACTTCTTCGCTACTTCATACTAATTTCATATCTAAAAACTATACTGAGTTAACAGTTTAAATATTCCGGAATTTAAATTGCTAATAATTAAGTTTTTAAGTTTATTTAAATGAAGAAAAATACTTTAGTTGTTGCTGGTGTTGCTTCAATTGCTACATTCGCAGCTTTAAGCGGAATAATGATTGCTCAAAATGCTTCGGCTGATGAGAGAAATACTTCTGACAATCACTATGAAATGTTTAAAGAACGAGAAGGTAAATTCTGGGGAGAGAGCTTTAATGAAGATACTTTTAACGAAAGATATCAAGTAATGTTAGAAGAAAGAGAGGCTAAAAGAACAGAAATGCAAGATAAGTATAATTCCTCAGAGCTGTCTGATTATCTTGGCCTTGATTTTGATGGGATGACTGAATTAAGAGATAGCGAGAAGACTCTTTCTGAATATGTAAGTGAAAATAACTCAGATATAGATAAAGTTAGGGAACTTATTAAGCAGGAGATGCTAACTCATCTAAACGAGGAACTAGAAAATGGTCATATAGATCAAGATAAATATGACTCTGCAATTGAAAATATGGAAAGTAGAATTGAAAATAGACTAAATGATGCTATGGATAAAGGCCCTAGAGAAAACTCGGAAGATAGACCAATGGGAGAAAATAGGAACATGAGATCTATTCCTTCAGAAGGTAAAAGAGGTCAATTCTAAATTACAAAAATTTGTAATAAAAAACAAAGAGAAGTCTCTTAATTGAGACTTCTCTTTGTTTTTATAGGATGTAATATGCTAACATTAACGTAACAGAAATTATGATTAAATCAACAATAGACAATATAGATTTGGTCAAAAAAAGAAATCAAGATGTTTCTGAAAAATGAGAAGCATAATATGATTTCCTTGCTTCAAAAGTACGTCTCACTTCCTTCAGTTTCAAACAATAATGATGGTAATGATGAGCTTAATCTAGCTAAAGAAATAAAAGATACCTTTAATGGATTTAATATTAGAAATACAATATTAGGTGATAAATCTACAGGGATATCAGTTAAAGGAACTGTTGGATTTGCAGAAAAAGGTATTCTTTTTAATTGCCCTTTAGATACTACTCCTGAGGGCGACCCAGACAAATGGAAATATGCCCCTTATGATGGGACAATTAGAGGTGGTAAAATGTATGGTAGGGAAACTGCTGATGCTAAAGCTGGAATGGTTTCAATGATTTATGCAGCTTATGCTTTAAAAAAATTCATATCCGAAGATGAATTTAGAATAGAACTTGTATTTGATGGTGGAGAACAAACAGGAGAATATTCAGGAATGAAACAGTTAATTAAAAGGCATGCTCTTGATGTTGAAGCTGGAATAATAGGTTACGCAGATAATACTGATAATGAAGTGGCAATAGGAGCAAGAGGCTATCATAGATATAAATTTACAACTAAAGGTTTTGCACACCATACTGGAAGTAGAAATAAAAAAGGTATAAATGCAATATCTCATGCAGCTAAAGTAGTTGGTTATATAGAAAGTATAAAAATCCCAAACGGAGATAATCCTTTATTTCCTTTTGGCTCTAGAATGACTGTATCAATGATCCAAGGTGGAAAAGCAATAAATATAGTTCCTGATGAATGCAGTATATTTGTAGATATTAGAACCGTACCAGAAGTAACAAAAAAAGATATAGATAGACTAATCGAATCAAAAATAATAGAAATAAAGAATGAAGTAGTAGATATTGACTTGGACTACGAATACTTAGATGGGAAAGAAGGTTATTATCTAAGCCCAGAGTATAAAATCGTAAAATCAATTACAAATGCTAGGAATAATCTTTACAAATCAGATACTCTCTTAGTAGCTAATGGACCAGCCCATATAGGTAACTTATTATTTGAAAGTAATGTTCCAGTTATAGTCAGAGGACCTATTGGAGGTAATGTTCATGGTTATGATGAATTCGTAGAAATTGACTCACTACTAAAAACTTCAGAATTATATGTAAATACTATCATTAATCACTTCAATAGTTAGTTATACACCATAATTTGACTTCTTACACCTATTTCTGTATATTAAAGATAAATTACTATCCTTAAAGTATGGAAAAAAGTCTAACAAAAATTCAAGAGAATGTTTTTAAATTCATATCTTCTTATATTAATAAGTATGGTAATTCACCGACTTATGTAGAGATAGGAACACATCTAGGTTATGAAAAACCTGAGAATAATGTTAACGCTGTGCGTAAACATTTACTAGCTCTTGAGAAGAAAGGATATATCGATAAAGAAAAAGGCACTGGAAAGATAAAAATCTTTAATAAAGATACTACTGAGGTATTTATTAAAGTTCCAATCTTAGGAAATACAAGTGCTGGAGTTGCTACGCAAATTGCAACTGAAGATAGGGGCGCTGGTGTTTTACAATTAGACAGGAGGATTTTTGATAAGTTTCCAGATAATAAAAGATTGATAGCTCTAAAAATAGAAGGTAATTCAATGAATAACCATGAGATTAAAGGTACTAGACTAGAAGATGGAAATTTTGTAATTGTTGAATTAACAGATAATATTACTGAGGGAGATGTAGTGTTAGCAATAATTGATGATGCAGCAACTATAAAGGTGATTTCTAAGAGTAAGAATAAGATAATTCTTATGCCAGATTCTACAGATATGAATTTCTTCCCTATTTATCTAGATCAGTTTGCTGATTTTATAATTCAAGGAAAAGTGATAGCTGCTTTAGAAAACCCAAGTTTGAGAGATATATTAAAAAGACGATAATTTATTTACTCAGCTAATTAATAGACAATTCTCTATCTAATTCTAGCTTTAGTATCTCTATCTCTTCTAAAATTCCAGGATGCCTTACTAGTTTTAATGCATCTTCAATATTTACCCATCTATACTCTGAATGTTCCTCTGATATTTCAACTTCTATCTCATCAGTTTTCATCCAATAAATAATTCCGATGAGTTCCTTTTCCTTTGTTTCATCACCTCGAAAAAAATGAAATGTTGTTAAGGGCTTGATGATTTCAAGACTTTCAATTCCAGTCTCTTCTCGAACCTCTCTTCTCAAAGCTGTTTCAGGGTCTTCATATTGATTAATTCTTCCTGTTAAATCTTCCCAACCTTCATCGGGAACATTAGTTTTTTTTCGTCTTAATAATAAAATTTTATTTGTCTTACTATTCTGAATTAGACCTCCTACAGCAACTTGAAACCTTCCATTCTCAGGCATTTTATATTCTGAAGTATCTAACTCAAGCTCTATGTAATTATGGAAATCACGAGCTTTACCAAGATAGTTAGTCCATTCTTCTTTTTCTATTAGAGCTCTTAGAATCTCAATAACTGTGCTATGTGTTACTATGGCAACTGTATTTGCATCCTTATACTTATTAGATAGAAGCATTAATAAATCTATACATCTGTGTTTAACTGATTCAAAACTATCACCCTCATTAGGCATAAGAAAATCTATATCATTAATTGTAATCTTCTTATTTGAGCTAAATTTATCTTCACTGCCAAAAGCTAAACCTTCTAACTCCCCAAAGTCGAACTCACGAAGAAGCTTAATCTTTTCGATAGATTTATCTGGGAAAATAAACTCAGCTGTTTCTATTGCTCTCTTAAGTGGTGAGGATAATATAATATCAAAACTAATATTTCCTAATTCATCTTTCAACTCTTTTGCATACTCAATCCCTTCCGCCACAAGATTAATATCCGTGCTACCCTGTCGCCTATTTTCTAAATTATATTGGGTCTTACTATGTCTTATTAAATGTAATTTCATAGATACTTTTTATTGAAATTAATTAATTCTGTCCTATTTTTAACATTATAGTATAATCTGTATTAGATAAAGATAACTAAAGTACAAACAAAGATGCCTACCAAATTTGAACCGACACCTATATCAATAATCTCGCTAATCATCCTTATATTTATCTGGGCAGTTTATTATTCTGAAGTGCTCGTGCCTAAAATAGATGTAATCTTTAAAAAGATATTTAAAGTTGAGTATAAAAGAACACTATCTCCTGAAGATAATTATATTCCAACTATTCTAATGCATTTTCCTAGCGCAAGAAGAGGTTTGCTATGGGTTAAGAATAGAGAAAGTGGATATTATTACTTTAGCTACCCTATTGCTATCCTCCAAGGAATTATAGCTTTACCTATCGTAATCGGAGGAGTAATAGTTATTGCTTATATTAATTACTTTTTGTTTAGCCTTATAGGTCTTGCCTAATAGCCCACTGCGTATACTTTCTTGTCACTTTCTATTTAATATCTAGTCCTAATTAATATAAATAAAATATTATTAGACTATTTTTAAAATGAACAAATTTAGAATTCAGTTAATTACAGTACTACTCTTTTCAATTTTATCATCCTTATTGTTAGTAAATAGCTTCAATAATGAGCCAAGCTTTGCTCTATTTTTATTTTCTCAGACTTCCCTAGTAGTTAATATTTATCTATTAAAACTTGGGGGTAAGAAACTCAACTTAAACTTATTATCAATAACATTTCTAATCTCTTACATTCTATTTTCATATAGCTACATTACTAACACTAAAACCCATATATTAAATTCACTAGCCCTAATATTTCTTATTTCAATAATCAATATTTCTTTAACATCAGAAACTTTTAATGATTTCTCAGTAAAGAAGTATTTCTCAATTTTATTTAATTATATTCCTAATAGATTTACTTCACTTCCATTAAGTCTAGGTAAACTAGCTAAAGAGAATGTAACAATTGGAAAGGATATAGCAATACAATCTAAACGAGTAGATACTAATAAATTCAAACAATTTATAGATATTTCTATAAAGTTTACTTTGATAGGTATTCCAATCCTATTATTAGTTCTATTTCTACTTTCTATTGCTAGTGATTCTTTTAAAAACTTAATAAGCAATGGAATTCTAAAGGAAGTTTTGAATTCATTCAAAGGGGACTTTTTATTCTCTAAGTATCTTTATCTGAAGATTATATTCATTGGTGTATTGAGCATATTTATAATTAATGAACATACGTTAGTTCAGAGACAAACTCCAAGCGATTCTAGATTAACTAAAAAGATTAATAGTAGTTTTAATCTCGGTATATCTCTTTTACTAACAGTATTCTTACTAAATATTTTCTATATCATTTTTAGTATGTCCGAATTAAAAACTGATTTTGGAGATATAGCAAAGTATATTAGAAATAATGATAGTATAGATTCTTTCTCAATGTTCGCTGTATCTAGGTTTAAAGAGTTAATTATGGTTAGCTGCATTAATATAGCAATTCTAATAATTGGTAGCAGCTCCATTAAAAGTGTTAGCTCTTCAAGTAAGTTATTAAATTACATAGTAAAAATTAACCTTGGGCTTTTTCTAATTAATTCAATACTGTTATTAGTCTCAGTTTATCAAAGACTTGATCTTTTCATTTCTACATATGGATTTAGTTACAAAAGATTCTCTGCTTTTACATTTCTACCGGTCGTGTTAATTATTACGTTATTGGTAATGATTGGAGTATTAAAAGAAAGAGGAAATAAAATGTTTAATTTAAGTATTTCAATTCTTATACTCTACTTTTCTCTGATGAATATGTTGCCTACAGGTTATATTATTAATTACATTAATCAGCAAAGAGCTGAATCAGGAAGCATTCAAGTCTTAGATCCTTCATACTCTGTACAAATTAAGTATAGTAACAATCCTATTGGTAAGCCTATAAATTTTGTAAAAGATTATGATGGGTTATTAGTTGCAAAGGAGTAGATGGAGATAGGATTAGATTAAGTAGGGATGAAAGAGAGTTTCTTTCTGAAAAAGTTAAGAGTTTTAAAGATGATAATAAAGATAATTCATGGAGGGAGTTTAATTTGATGAAGTGGTTGATAATGAGGTAATTAATACTTTGACCTAAATAATTATGTTTATTCATATTGAAATCTTTAGGTAAAACTCTCAAAATGATTTTAACAGTGTTAAAATTTTCTATATGAAAGACTGTTTATTTAGTAATACTATAAGAGAATTTGAAGGACCAGCAAAATTTTATAGTTCACATTATGAATTTCTCAATAAATCAGCAAGACCCGAGATCGAAGCTTTGCGAAAAAAATACCAGACGTGGTTTAAATCATATGCTAGTTTAGAAAAAAGACCAGAAAAAAGAAATGATATTCTTTAAAGTTTTACGGGTAAGAATAACACAAACTTTACTAGCTCAAGCTTTGAATTATATATCGCTAATAAGCTATACAGACTAAAAGACATTTGTAAAATTGATATATTCCCCAACTACACTCTGGAATCAACACTCACAAGTAAGGATATAGACTTCTTTATAGTTGGTAAAGATATAAATCTATTTCTAGAGTGTACAATAATTAATATTGAAGAGTTATCCCGTAAAGACGAGTTAATTATGATTGATAAGCTAAATAGTGAATTGAACACAGATATTCCTGGATACTTCTGGATAAGTAAAGGAACTATAGATACTAAAAAATCATATCATAAAGTGAAACACATTAATCACTATCATTTTACTAAGGCGGATAATAAAAAAGTATTTTACTTGAATTTTAATAATGGTTGCTATGATCTTGAGTTTATATTCTCCAATAGCGCCATAAATCGTCGGAAATATGGTGGAGGAAGTACATTAGTATATGACGAAACAGATATAAATAGGTTTATTGAAAATATAAAGAAAAAAAATAATACAAAAATACAATTCAAAAAAAGAAGTGATTGGTTCTAAAACTGATAAGTATAGATTTCTACTACTAGTTTACATACCAAATTTTATAATTGAGAATGATGATATTTGGGATTCCATACTAGGAAAACAAAGACTTGTGAGTAAAAATAATAACTCTCGGTATGTCAGATCAAATGATGGGATTTTCATAGATAATAAAATGAAACTCCTAGATGGACTAGTTATATTTAGAAATCTGAAAAATAACTCTTCTGATTTCATTTTTAAAAAAGCAAATCATAAATTAACTATACAGGAAGAGGAATTAATTGAATCTTTAATTAAATAAATCAATAAGGTTAATGAAAAAAACAAAAAAACACCCAAAAGGGTGTTTTTTAAATTTCTAAAAAAACCGGCGATTACCTATTTTCCCAGGACCCTTCGGTCCAAGTATCTTCGGCTCAATCTTGTTTCACTTCTGAGTTCGGAATGGGATCAGGTGGTGCCAAGACGATACCATCACCGGATTCTTAATTACGAGTAAACTCCTAACTAAATATCTGATGATGAAAAAACATCCGGTTTTTAAAGATCTAGAATATTATACTCTAGAAACTGAATAGAAAAAGGGTAAAAAGCTATTATTAGTACATATTCCTGCTGGATAAATCCAGACAGTAATATGTACTAATTAGGTAAAAAAATGTTCGGTTTATTAGTATACCTCGGCTAAATACATTACTGCACTTACACCTAGTACCTATCAACCCAGTGGTCTACTGGGAACCTATAACGAATTTTAATCTTAAAGCTGGCTTCCCACTTAGATGCCTTCAGTGGTTATCCAAATAGCAACGTAGCTACTCAGCAATGCTCCTGGTGGAACAACTGATACACTAGAGGTTACCTGACTCTGGTCCTCGCGTACTAAGAGTCAATCTCTTCAAAATTCGAGCGCCCACATCGGATAGAGGCCGACCTGACTTACATCGGTCTGAACCCAGCTCGCGTGCCTCTTTAATGGGCGAACAGCCCAACCCTTGGGAGCTTATACACCCCCAGGATGAGACGAGCCGACATCGAGGTGCCGAACTCCGCCGTCGCTATGAACGCTTGGGCGGAACTAGCCTGTTATCCCCGGCGTAACTTTTGTCCTATGACCAATCGCGCTTCCACTCGCCACGAGAAGGTCACTAAGCCCTACTTTCGTAACTGCTTGACTTGTAAGTCTTACAGTAAAGCCACCTTATGCCTTTATACTCTTCGGTTGATTTCCATACAACCTGAGGTGACCTTTGGAATCTTACGTTACTCTTTTGTAAGAGACCGCCCCAGTCAAACTGCCCACCAAGCAATGTCTTGGTTGCCGGATAACGGCTCCAATCAGATGCAAAGAATCTAAAGGGAAGTGTTCCATTGACGACTCCACCAAGGCCAAAGCCTTGACTTCAAAGTCTCCTTCCTACACTCTGCAATAGAATCTTTACAACAATGCTTAGCTACAGTAAAGCTGCCGGGGTCTTTTTGTCCTGATGTGGGTAGGCCGCATCTTCACAGCCATTTCATTTTCGCCGGGCTCCTTGTCAAGACAGTACCTAACTCGTTACGTCTTTCGTGCAGGACGCCTATTAAGCGCCGAGGAACTTCGCTACCTTAGGACCGTCAGGGTTACAGCCGCCATTGACCAGTACTTAAGTCAGAAGCTAACATCTTAAAGATGATCACCCCCTTCCGTAATATTCTGGCATTGGGCAGACGTCAGTACATATACGTCCACTTACGTGTTAGCATGCACCTGTGTTTTTGTTAAACAGTCGATTAAGTCTTTTCACTGCGCCCTCTGCATAAAGCAGTAGGGACCCCTTCTCCCGAAGTTACGGGGCAAATTTGCCGAGTTCCTTAACAAGGAATCACCCGTCCACCTAGGTATACTCTACCCGCTCACCTGTGTCGGTTTACGGTACGGTTATTATGTATTCTCGCATAGAACATTTTCCAGCACCCTGAATCATTGGAATCACCTAGCTCCGTAGAGCTAAACTCTGCATCATAGCTCAGGTTCATTCCCCCGTAAGGGAAAACAAGAGACCGGATTTACCAAATCTCTCTACTTTACTACTTGCATGCCGACCTATCGGCACTCCAAATTATTTCCAAAGCGGAAATCCATAGCTAATAACGAATATAAAATAGTACAGGAATATTAACCTGTTATCCATCGTCTACGCCTTTCGACCTCGACTTAGGACCGACTAACCCACAGTTGACTAGCATTGCTGTGGAAACCTTGAGCATTCGGCGTCCCGGTTTTTCACCAAGATCGCGCTACTCATGTCTGCATTCTTACTTGTATACACTCCACCATACCTCACAGTACAGCTTCAACGCAGTATACAACACTCCCCTACCCCTGTACACATAAATGTGTACAAGATACGGCTTCGGTATTATACTTGAGCCCCGATCATCTTAGGCGCAAGATCTCTCGACCAGTGAGCTGTTACGCACTCTTTAAAGGATAGCTGCCTCCAAGCGAACCTCCTGGCTGTTTAAGAAATCTTACCTCCTTTACCACTTAGTATAAATTTAGGGACCTTATCCGTTATTCTGGGTTGTTTCCCTTTCGACCGATGGAACTTATCTCCCATGGCCTAACTCTTCGGGATTCATCTATGGCATTCGGAGTTTGACAAAGTGAGGTACAGGTAAGCCCGCCCTCTACTTAATCAGTGCTCTACCTCCATAGACTTCTAACCGAAGGCCAGCCCTATAGCTGTTTCGGGGAGAGCCAGATATTGCCGTGTTCGATTGGCGTGTTACCGCTAACCACAGGTCATCCGAACTCCTTTCGCCGAGTACCGGTTCGGTCCTCCATCTTGATTTCTCAAGACTTCAACCTGCCCATGGTTAGATCACACGGCTTCGGGTCTATTCTGACAGACAAAACGCCCGTTAAGACTTGCTTTCGCTTTGGTTACACTCGAGACGAGTTTAGCCAAGCCAGTCAGAATAACTCGCAGACTCATTCTTCAATAGGCACGCTGTCACACTGAAACAAGTTCAATGCTCCAACTGCTTGTATGTATATGGTTTCAGAAACTATTTCATTCCCCTAGCAGGGGTACTTTTCACCTTTCCCTCACGGTACTTGTTCACTATCGGTTACAAGAAGTATTTAGCCTTTCCTAGTGGTTTAGGATGATTCCCACCAAATTCCACTTAGTTGGTGGTACTCAGGAAACAAAAACAAACGAGCCACGAAAATTTTCTATACGCGACTATTACGCACTATGGTCTAGCTTTCCAACTAGGTTCTAGTATAAACGTGGTTTTTAACTCGTCTACCGGCTTTTTGGTGCCAGTAAGTTTAAGTCCTACAACTCTCCGCGGATAACCGCTGCCAAAACAGTGAAAAACACTCTCCTCTAGACCGAAGCCCGATTTGAATGCCATTCCTATCTACGGAGTTTGGGCTACTCCCTCTTCGCTCGCCGCTACTAAGGGAATCACATACTCTGTCTCTTTTCTTCTAGCTACTAAGATGTTTCAATTCGCTAGCTTACCTCAATTATAGTTATGTATTCACTATAAAGTGATCACTTAAAGTGACCGGGTTTCCCCATTCGGAAATTGCAGGTTATAACGCTTCTTAACAGCTTACCTACACTTATCGCAGTTTTGCACGTCCTTCTTCGGCTTCTTGTACCAAGGCATTCACCATATACACTTATTTATTTTTTTAGCCATGAAAATAACTTTTTACCCAAAAAACAAAAAGACCTTTGATTTTAGTTTACTAAAATCAAGCTTTTATTTTTTTCTATTCAGTTTTTAAAGAACATCTAGTACATTTTTGTTACTAGTTTCTAATTTTTAATATTTTAAAAATCAAACACTAGGTACAAAATTTTTAATTTAATTGTGGAGCCTGTGGGAGTCGAACCCACGACCTCATCATTGCAAATGATGCGTTCTAGCCAGCTGAACTAAGGCCCCATATCTTATAAAGAACATGGTAGGCGATCCAGGACTCGAACCTGGGACCTCACCCTTATCAGAGGTGCGCTCTAACCACCTGAGCTAATCGCCTTTAAGGCTATCAGCTCTTAGCTTATCGCCATAGTAAATAGTTTTCTAAGAGCTAAATGCTAATAGCTAACAGCTAATATTTAAATCCTTTAAAGTGATAAGGTTTAGACAAACCTAGAGTATTTTAGTCAAAAGGTCAGGGTTAAAATAATCTTTAAAAGATTAATCCAACCGCAGATTCCCCTACGGTTACCTTGTTACAACTTAAGCCTAGTCGCCGCCCTTAGCTTTCGGCCCAGATAAACTGAGACTTCGAGCAAGAGCAACTCCCGTGCCCTGATGGGCGGTGTGTACAAGACCCGAGAACGTATTCACCGCGCCCTGCTGATACGCGATTACTAGCAATTCCGACTTCATGCAGGCGAGTTGCAGCCTGCAATCCGAACTGAGACTATTTTTGATGGGATTAGCTCCACCTCGCGGTTTGGCAACCCATTGTAATAGCCATTGTAGCGTCTGTGTAGCCCTGGACATAAGGGATATGATGACTGGACGTCGTCCCCTCCTTCCTCCTCGTTGTGGCGAGGCAGTCTCTAGAGTAATTATAACACTAGATAGGGGTTGCGCTCGTTGTGGGACTTAACCCTACATCTCACGACACGAGCTGACGACAGCCATGCAGCACCTCTATAGCACCCTCGAAGGCTGGATCCGTTTCTGGAAACATGCAGCTATAGTTCAAGCCCAGGTGAGGTTCTTCGCTGATCATCGAATTAAACCAGGCGCTCCACTGCTTGTGCGGGTCCCCGTCAATTCCTTTGAGTTTTAGCCTTGCGGCCGTAATCCCCAGGCGCCCTGCTTAACGCGTTAACTGCGGCACTCAATTGACACCTTAACACTCCCGGAGGAGAATCTTAGTGTACAACCAAACACCTAACAGGGATCGTTTACGGCGTGGACTACACGGGTATCTAATCCGTTTTGCTACCCACGCTTTCGAGCCTTAGCGTCAGTATAGGTCCAAAGAGGTGCCTTCGCCATTGGTATTCCTCCAGATATCAACGCATTTAACCGCTCCACCTGGAATTCCCCTCTTCTCTACCTAACTCAATCCTAGAAGTTTTCTATGCGATTTTCCGGTTGAGCCGGAAGATTTAACACAAAACTTTCTAAGACGCCTACGCATCTCTTTACGCCCAATAAATCCGGATAACGCTTGTGCCCCACGCATTACCGATGCTTCTGGCACGTGGTTAGCAGGCACTTATTCATAGGTTACACTCAGAACTTGTTCACCTATAAAAGAAGTTTACAATCCTAAGATCTTCATCCTTCACGCGGCGTCGCAGCGTCAGACTTTCGTCCATTGCGCATGATTCCTAGTTGCTGCCTCCCGTAGGAGTCTGGGCCGTATCGCAGTCCCAGTCTGGCTGTTCGTCCTCTCAGACCAGCTATCCGTCATAGGCTTGGTAGGCATTTACCCCACCAACTACCTGATAGAACGCAAGCTCATCCTAAACCGCCGGAGCTTTACCTCGGAAGGACTATCGGGTATTACACCACCTTTCGGTGGGCTATCCCCGAGTTTAGGGTAGATTCTTACGCGTTACTCAGCCGTCTGCCATGCTTGTAAATCAGCATTCAACTTGCATACCTTAGGCACGCCGCTAGCGTTAATCCTGAGCCAGGATCAAACTCTCCATAAAATGTGAGTAAACTCACAAAAAATATCTCTTAATACGGGTATTAAGAGTTTAATATTCAGATAAATATTTAAACTATAAATAGTTTAAATAAAATCAATTTAAAATTTGACCTTAGCTAAAACTTTTAGGTTTGACTAAAACCTTATCACTTTGAAAGTTTCAAAGAACGCCCTCATTAAGAAGTAATAAATACTTTTATTGAGGATCTTTTTGATTATTTCCTATTTAAGGATTAATAACCGAGTGGAGTAATTATAGCGGAAGCTCAGAGAAAAAAGCAAGCAGAAAATAAAGAAAATTTAATATATTGATCTCCTAATATATTACTATCTGAATTCGCTCTATAGATAGTTTATTTGAACACACAGAGTTTAGTATTTTTATTGATAGAGTACGTAGTTTTCAGCGCTACTCTATATTACATAAAAATCATTTTTTAAGCATAAATATAATTTAATAATGATCTATTTTTTTATAAATGCTTTCCCCTATACATTGAGTGAAATGAAAAACATTTGTTAAAAATACCAAAAGCAGTATTGATTCATAGATTATTTTTATCTATACTACAATAACTTAGATAATTTAGTTAACTTTATACACTTTCAGATGAATCAAAACACTAGTCAAAGTATTGGCAGTATGATGAATCAAAACCATACTCATACAAGTCCAAGCAAGAACAGTAGCAATAAAATCAAAAACATATCTTTAGGAGCGAGCGCATTACTATTAGCAGTGATTGCAGGTGTTTTAGGATACCTATATGTAGATGCAACAAATGAACAAAAAGATACTGAAGAAAAACTTCAGCAGCTAGAAACTCAACTTAAAGCAGCAGGAGGAACATCAGATGGTCAAGCACAAGTAATTGTTGATTCACTTAAATCAGTAATAGAAATAGGTGAAGATGAGCAAGTTAATTTACAACCAATTACAGATAGTAATATTGAAGAACTAAGAGCACAAGACCCAGCATTTTATGAAAAAGCTCAAGCAGGACAATACTTAGTTGTATTACCAACTAGCCAAAGAGTTGTATTATATGACTTCAATAAAACAAAAGTAGTAAATTTTTCTTCTTATACAATTAGAGTTGAATTAATACCTGAGGAAGAAATTCCAGCAGAAGAGAAACCATTAAACATTGAAATAAGATACTCTTCAGCTGTAACTGAAGAAGCAATCGGACAATTAACAGACGCATTAGTTCAATTAAGTCCAAATTACAATGTAGTAAGCACAGCAAAATTAGCTAGTGATGATTACAACGGATTTAGCTTAGTTTTATTAAGCCAAGAAGATAAACCTGGAATGTCACAGAATATTGTTGCTCATGTAGGAACTAATAGAATCAGTAGCGATATGCCTGAAGGAGAAGCTCCAGCTACAGCTGGTACTGACGCAGTTATAATCGTTGGTGATCTAGGATTACAACCTGAGGCTACAACAGGAGACTTAGGAGGAGACACTACAGCTCAATAACCTAAACAATAAAGTCAATATTAAAAAAGGAGTGATTTAAATCACTCCTTTTTTTTTTACATTCAGCTAAATTCAAACTAATGACTTTGATAACACTTCAATTAACTGCTTATCTCTCCACTTACCCACCATATAAATTATTTTTGATTGATCTTTCAAGACATCAAATAGAAAATGCTCTATAGGTGGAAAAATTTCGAAATTAGTTAGTTCAGCTATATCTATCCATTTTGTTTCGCCCTCATCAGTGTCTATACAATCCTGAAATTCAATAATTCTAGTAAAGAAAACACTTACTAACCAAGTCTTTTCTTTATCAGAATGATAATTTATAAAATTTCCTACTAATTTTAAATCATAGTCTTTTAGATCTACAGCACTCTCTTCAAGAACTTCTCTCCTTGCTGTAGTTACTAGATCTTCACCGATATCAACATGTCCCCCAGGTATACTCCAGCTATCAGGAAAATGCTTAGCTGAGCTAGAACGCTTTTGCATTAGAAGCTTATCTTTCCATAAAACTAATGCCTCTGTAGTAATTTGTAGTCCTTTAATGTCATCTAGATAATTAGACATATATATTTTTTTACTAATTTATATCTATCTCACTAAGACTACCCCACCTTTCTCCAACTGCAACATCAACATCATACATAACCCCAATATCTAAGGCTCCATTCATAATTTCTCTAATTTCATTTACAAAATCAATAAAACCCTTATCATAGCCTTCTAACTTCTGACTTTTAACTTTTGACTTAATCTTATACTCAAATAAAAATTCGTCATGTATTTGAAGCAGTAGCTTAGCTGGGTGCTTATCCAAAACCTTTCCAATATTCATCATTGCAATCTTCATAATGTCTGCAGCAGTTCCTTGTATTCTAAAATTAATAAGCTCCCTTTCCATTGCGCCTATTGCAAATCTATTTTTAATTCCCGCCATATTTACTTTTCTCATTCTACCTAACAAGGTCTTTGCTGTCTTATCTATATCAATCTTCTTTTTCATGTCCTCAAAATACTGATAAATATTTGGATAGTTTTCAAAATACTTATCTATAAATTCTTGAGCAGAGCCTCTATCTAAATTCATTCTATCTGCAAGTCCAAATGCTGAAATTCCATATACTACACTGAAGTTAATAGTCTTACCGATATCTCTTTCCTCTTTAGTTACATCATCCATCTCTTTGCCAAACATCCTAGATGCAGTAAGTTTATGAATATCTTTATTCATATTAAAACTCTCTATCAAGCTTTCCTCTTTCGCTAAAGCGGAGAGTATTCTTAACTCTTGCTGAGAATAATCAAAGGCGACAAAAATAGAGCCTTCAGGCGCTTTGAATGCTTCTCTAATATTCATATCCAACGAGTTAGTTGTTGGAATATTTTGTAAATTAGGATTTTTAGACGAAAATCTACCTGACACTGCTCCTAACTGATCAAATGTTGAGTGTATCCTACCATCTTCATTAAATATATATTCAGGCAAAGATTTAACATACGTAGAAAGTAACTTTTCTATTTCCCTATATTTCAAAATATTACTTACTACTGGATCTATCCCTACTAGCTTTGAAAGTATGCGTTCATTTGTAGAATAGCTACCTGACTTTGTCTTTTTACCTCCTGGCAAATCTCTTTCGCTAAATAATACTTCCCCAACTTGCTTTGGAGAATTTATATTAAACTCATGCCCTACATCTTCGAATATTTCTTTCTTTATATTACTTTTAGTCTCTTCTAAGAAACCTTCTATATCTTTAAGATAATCTGAATCAAGAATTATTCCGTTCCTTTCCATATCTATAACTACATTCAATATGTTCATCTCTAGATCAAATACTTTTTCAATTTCTTTATTCTCAGAAAACCTAGCTTCAATAGATTTGTGGCATTTTGATATGTTCAAAATGTTTTGTAAAAAGTTATTGTAATTAACTTCAATGTTGAAAAACTCGTATAAGGTTTCAATTCTATAGTCTACATATCCCATTCCAAGTAAGAAACCAGCAACACCAACATCGAATATATTCAGTTCACGTATATCTATTCCTATGTTTAATAGCAAATGGATTAAAGACTTTGCTCCAAATGTAATGATTTTTGACTTAGCTTTTTGTATATCTTGAAAGCATTTTTCATAATCCTTTTCTTCAATTAACTTATACTCTTCGAAATTCCGATCTATTATTGATATCTTGCTTAGTCTCCATTCTAGTGGATTTTTATCGCTATTTTCTATTTCAGGCAGGATAAATATTTCTTTTCCTAGTTTATCTATATTATTTAATTCAAAAGTCTCTTCTTTAATAGTTGCTGCACTTGTCTGAACTGCTGTATCAAACAGCCCTAAGTTGTCATCTTCTTTATAGTTCTCTGCTAATTTCTCTACTTTGGTAATTAATGATTTAAACTGCCACTTTCTCATCAATGAGATTATTTCTCCAAGTTTTAAATCTTTGAATTCAGCCTCATTAAAATCAAAACTTAAAGGGACATCTCTTTCAATAGTTGCTAATTTTTGAGACTTAATTGCCATTTCATAGCCATCTTGAAGCTTTTTCAAGTACCTGTTTGGAACATTATCTAAGTTAAGATAAATATTATCTAACGTATCAAATTCTTTAATTAGGTCTGCAGCTCCTTTTTTACCTATTCCTTTAATACCCGGAATATTATCTGAAGCATCTCCAGAGATTGCCTTAAAATCTACGACCTGATCAGGCCTAATATCTAGTTTTTCTATAACTGCATCAGTATCAAATAGTTTTGATTCAGAGAACTTCCTTCCAGCAAGATATACATTAGTATCTTCATCAACTAACTGAAATAAATCCTGGTCTCCCGTTACAATAATCGTTTTAGCCCATTTGCCAGAATATTTTTTATCTATAGTTCCAATTAAATCATCCGCTTCATATCCATCAATTCTTAAAACTGGAATATTAAATGTTTCTAATATCTCTTTAACTTTAGATATTTGTTGAGACAATTCAGGGTCCATTTCCTTCCTATTAGACTTATATAGTACATAATCATTTTGTCTTTTAATTGGAGTTCCTGGATCAAATAATGCAATTACGTGAGAAGGTTCAAACTTCTTAAGTACATCAAGCATTAATGATGTAAAACCGTAAGCAGCATTTATTAGTTCTCCATCAGGTGTTGTTAAACTTGGTGGGTAAGCGTAATACGCTCGAAATATTAGTGCAAATGAATCTATTAGTAGTAGTGTATTATTATTTTTCATAAAATAATAATACCATGATGAAGTTTCAAAATCTTACTAAGCCTCTACTTCTTCGGGCTCAGGGTCTATTTTACCTTTTATAGCCTTAATTAGATCATCCCTAGATTTCCATGTTGTTTCATACATTCCCTTTGCTTTCATTCTGACACACTTTACATCTTTCAACTCTAGCCTTGGCGGTTCTTCTGAAGTATGGATTACGATTACCCTCATATCCGAAGGAAGTTGTACAACACGCAAATTTATAAGATGACAAATTGCTTGCGCATTCAGGTACCCCGCTGCCATATCCATAACTAAAACAGGTGTAGCGTTTCCATTTTGCAAAAGCATTTCACTTATCTTTTTGACTGCATCCATATTTGTACTAAGCGCTGTTCCATCAGATGGATCTAACGAATCATCTATCTCAACTGTCAATTCTTCACCTATTGATTGCAAGGTCATATCAAGTAGGGATCTACTAGCATCTCCTTGCAAAGTAATAAGTTTTAAATTTTTAGGTGTTTCAGAAGTTTCTAAAATAATTTCATCATCAAAAGTTGGATTGTCTGCTTGATCTATTTCCATAATATTTGTTTTTGAGTTCTGGAGCTTAATGTATTTTATCTTAGTATGCCAAATTTATTAAGCCTCTTCTGCTAAATCTTCTATTGAGCTTAAACCAGCAGCTTCTCTTAACTCTTCCCCAAGTTTTTTATCATGATCATCGGTTAGAACATACGATTTCAGATAACTAATTATACCTGGTTGCAAAGCATTGCTAACATCATAGTCTGATATTATTATAAGTTTACAATCTAATCTTGGATCTCTTGCCATCATTGTAGCAATTACGTGACCACTACAATTACCTAGTCGATTGTCTAACATGACTACGTAGTCATGTTCACTATCGGACAAAACTATATCAGTTAACTTCAGAATTACATCTATATTCCCTTCAGCTGAAGATATCTCTTCTGGACTAATAGGATTTAATACATCCGCTCTAACTCTCTGCTCAATACAAATAGATTTAACTTTAGCCTGCATGTCATTCGCATGTCTTTCTATATCGTCTAATACTATAATTTTTAATGGCTTCTCATTTTCAAACTTAATATTGCTAGTGCTATCTAGCATTGCTTCCTCAACTAATAAATTCTCAGAACCCTCATCAATATGATCTTGTCTATCGCTCACTTTTATTTATGTAAGAGTTAATATGCAGGAGTTTAGTCCTCACAGTGTAGTTTTGTCAAGACGAAATAACAAAGGTTATTGTTTTATAAATACCCCAACAATATGAAATCCATGAGAAAGTTTTTTATTTTTTCTTACAAGCAGGTTATATTCGTTTTCTAGCATAAAGCCTGAATTGCTAGCTAGCTCTTTCCACTCTTCCCAAGCTTTATAATTATCAACCCATTGCATATGAGGATTC